>CAVVLH010000113.1:0-92752 GCA_963748805.1 uncultured Alphaproteobacteria bacterium
AGAGGCAGATCTGCGGCCTCCGAGCGTGGATCGTGAGCCCAAGGCAGGCTTGCAGCACCATGAAAACCGCGCCCGCGGCCCATGCCTGCGGCGCACAGGCAGCCGGGTAGAGCGTGGGTCCCTTGCCCTCTCGCCGGGAAAAGCCGCAGATCAGCTCCGGAAGACGATGCAGGTCGACGAAAAGCGAGAGGTCCAGCATCCCAGTGAGGATCCGCAGCGCGACCTCTTTTTCACGACGATTCTTGGCTCCGAAGGCGATCAAAGCGTTGTCGTGCGGCCAAACGGAGCCATTGTGATAGGCCATCGGGTTATAGCGGCTTCTCGTAAGCCGCGATGGTGCGAACCCCCCAGCCGGAAAAGAACTCCGGCTCAACCAGGGACTCCGGTCCGCGCCGCCGGCGAGGGAAAGGCGATGCCCGTAAAGAGGCATTGGCCGGCATTGGAGCACCGGACTCGGCAGGGCCGCTTATCGCCGTCGAGGGCCAGGGCAAACATGGACAGCTCGTCGAACCAGAACGCCTCCGCGAAGCGTGCCGTATCGCCTCTGCCCTGACCGCAGCCTCAGCGCAAGGTACTTGACCCAAGATCGCGGCAAGTCCGCATGCCAGCGTCGCGGCGAAGACGTAGGCCTGAACCTCGCACAGCGCAATGGGCCTTCGAGCAGGCTACCGTCGTGATGGAAGATGGCGTCCTGGGAGTCTTTCCAGCCTTGATGCAGCAGGCCGTCCTCGGTCTTGCGGGGATATTCGACGAAGCCATCGCCGTCGCGATCGCCGTAACGGTCGATCCAATCCAGTGCTGCGAGAATTCGGCCAGAGCTCCGCAGGAAGGTGAGGTCCGCCGTGCACGCGAAGTAGTCTCCTGCCAGCAGCACGAACAGCGGCGTGGAATCGACACTGCCGTAATAGAGGCCCGAAGGGCACCTCGTGCAGCATCGCCATTTCCCCCTACCGGTATCATGCAGGATTTTTCCGGGCTCCGCATCCCGCTCGGGATCACCTCGTGGCCTGGGTCGTGGCCAGATACGGACAACACTCCCTTGGCGAGCTCCGGCGCCAACCACAGCAGTTCCAGCGCGATGATGATGCCGTCGCGGCCGAGAGGGTGTTGAACCAGGGAACTCCGGCGTAAGGGTAAGGGCCGAACTTGGTCTCGACCAACAGCATGCTGAGATCGGCGCGAGAACGGTTCAGCCAATCGTTGAACTGCTCATTGGAGGTATAAACCTCGACGGCTTCCAGGGGGGAGGAGTTGCACTCCTGCTGAATGCCCAGCAAGGCCTCCTCGAAGCCGACCGGACGGGGCAGCGTGCCGCCGTTGCGGCAGATGATATCGAAGGAAAAGACGATCTCCTGCTGAGGTTCAAGATGGAGCGCGACAGTCATACTGCCGGGGGCAATGACACTGCGCGGTCCGGAGCATCGGATGTAGGTCTGGCGGAGGATCTGATCGAGGCCCTCATACGCGAGCACGGCTGCTGGAGTCCATCTCCTCTGGCAGATATCGGCCGCGATCCTTTCTCTTTTGTCCGCGCACTTCAAAGATGTCCGCGAAATCCGCCGCAAAGATAAAGGACAACTCCGGTCAGATTTGCTTTGGTCCGAAGTTGCGCACGGTGATTCGCTCGAAACACGTACGATTCGCAAGAAACTTGTTGCGGTAGAGTGCAGTGTTCCGCGGGGCAATAAGTCGCCGGAAGGAAGCTCCATATCAGGATTCGTCAGATCTACAGACAGTGTGACATTGTCCTCGCGTATCGTCGAGCTCAATAGAAGTGGTTTATATCCACCCATACGCAGTTCAAGCCGCGAAAGATAACGGGTCTCCTCATGGAACAGACCCTGTTGCCCAGGCCCCACTGGCTGAACGTCCCCATAGCGGTCAAAGATGGCGAAGGTATCGCCGTGCAATAGGACTAGGGTACGGCCATCGGCAAGCGAGGAATCGGCACGGATATAGAACTGCTGTCCGACTTCGATGAGATCCGACTGCGAAAGATGGAGCCGTCATACCCTCGATCCTCCGAATCATGCAGCGAAGGAGAGCGGCTCCCCCAGGAGCAACTCAGGGGAGTTCGATCGAATCCTCCGATAGATCGTCACATAGTCGCAGCACATTCTGCGGGCGCTGAAGCGTTTTCGAAGACGTTACGGATCAGGCGGCGATCAGAGCTGCGATCTGTTCGACGGCCTTAACCGCATCGTCCAAGCTATCGACGATAAATCCGGTCACTCGGTCATCGATCACCTCTGGGACAGAACCCAGGCCGTAGGCAATGACGGAGTGCCGCATGCCATGGCTTCAGTCAGGACCAGACCAAACGGCTCCTGCCAATCGACCAGGAACATCAGGGCATAGGCATTGCTCAGGAACTCCCTTTTTCCTGCTGCCCGATCTCGCCCAGAACTCGACCAGGGATCGTCCATGAGTTTGCGAATGTTCGCTTCGTAGTATTCCCGGTCTGCGGCGTCGATCTTGGCTGCGATTTTGATCGGCATGCCCACTCGCCGCGCGACTTCGATGGCCCGGTCGACACGTTTTTCCGGAGAGATCCTTCCCAGAAAGGCGAGATATCGCCCATGTTCGTCCTTAGGTGTGTACAGATTCTCGGGCAGGCCATGGTAGACGGTCCCAATCCAGTTTGCCCACTGGATAGGTGCCCGTTGTGCATCCGAGATGGAGATAAGGTTCATCTCCTCGAATTCACGGAAGAGAGGATCCACATCGGGGATATCTAGGCGGCCGTGAAGCGTGGTTACGGCGGAGAAGTGCTGTCGGCGAGTGACAGGAAAGTGCAGGTAATCGATATGGAAGTGAATGATATCGAATCAGGCGGCTTCCTGCGCGACCATCTCCACCATGCGGATATGATGGGCTAGCGGATCGACGATCTTCGTGCCCTTCCGACGCAAGGCGCGGTCGCAGACAGGGCGGAGTTCGGCGGTTGTCACCGAGTCAGCGGTGGCGAATAGAGTGACGTCGTGCCCCTGCCGAACCAACTCCTCGGTGAGATAGGAGACGACCCGTTCCGTTCCGCCATACAGCCTTGGGGGGGACGCTCTCATAGAGAGGCGCCACTTGCGCGATTCTCATTCGAGACACTCCTTCCCACGTCACTTCCTCCACAGATGAGCTAGCAAGCTCCTCGAGGTACGCCGGAAAGCGAGCTTTTTGTTTAGAAGATGTATCTCGGGCGGAAAAGGTTACCCCAACAGGGGCGGGGTGGGTGGGCGGTAGAATCACAGGAAAACATTGAAAATACACCGGCTCGATTCAACCCGACCCCGCGTGCGGGCGGTGAGCCACAGGACTCTAGACGACAAGACTACGGCAAACGCTCGAGCCTGCGCGTTAGAGCAGGGAGCGAAGGGCTTCTGCACATGGCCTCGGTGAGGAACATGGGCTTCTGCAGGATGTTGATGGTCAGCATGCCGTTTTCGTAGTGGTAGCTGGCCTTGACGCCCATCTTCTCGATGATGCCCTCGTTGCCGGTGATCGTCGATTCCCTGCTGCTCGGCGAGCTGGTTGGCTTTGGACTGGAACTCTTCGGGGGTGAGCGCGATCTGGATCATGTCTTCCTCAGTGTAGGGATGCAATGCAGATGCGTTAAGTGTTTTCCACGTGCGTGCGGTATTCTGCGGTCTTGAACATAGAGTGTGGATGGGACAGGAATCGCGTGAGCAGTGAGACGAGCAGCAGCGTGACGACGGTGGACATGGCGGAGTTGACGCCGGTGATGCGGCAGTACTTCGCCGCGAAAGAGCAGCATCCGGACTGCCTGATGTTCTGCCGTATCGGGGACTTCTACGAGCTGTTCTACGAGGATGCGATCCTGGTCGCGCGCGAGCTGCAGCTGACGCTGACGGCGCGCGATCGCGAGAAGAAGCAGCCGATGTGCGGGGTTCCGTACCACGCGGCGGAGGTCTACCTCCAGCGGCTGCTGCGCAAGGGCTACCGGATCGCGCTGTGCGAGCAGATGGAGGACCCGAAGACGACGAAGACCATCGTGCGGCGCGAGGTGACGCGGGTGCTGACGCCGGGGACGGCGATCGATCCGTCGCTGGGGGCGGAGCAGAGCAACTACCTGGCCAGCGTCGCGGTGAAGGGCACGGGAGCCAACGGCTGCGTGGGGCTGGCGCTGATGGACCTTTCCACAGGGGAGTTTCGCGCGACCGAGTTTACCGGCGCTACGGCGTGGGCCGGGTTCGTCGATGAGGTGGGCCGCATACGGCCGGTGGAGCTGGTCTATGCGAGCGGGTTGATGGGCGGCGGCGCGGGTGGACTGCTGCCCAGGAACAGCGCTGAACGACGCGCCGGATGCCGATACCGAGGAGGATACCGGCGGGCTCGATGCGATCCGGACCAAGACGGCGGTGGAGGAGTGGGTGTTCACCGCCGACTATGCGCTGCCGCTGCTGCGCAACCATCTGCGGGTGCACTCGCTCGACGGCATGGGCCTGGGCGGACATGAGACCGCTGCCGTGGCCGCCGGCGCGCTGCTGCACTACATGCAGAAGACCAAGCAGGGCGGGCTGGAGCATGTGGACGCGGTGCGCTACTACGAGCGGTCGACGTGTCTGGAGCTCGATGCGGTGAGCGTGCGCAACCTGGAGCTGGTCGAGCCGCTGTTCTCGGGCGAGTCGGTCGCAGACGACGCTGTTTTATACGCTCGATGCCTGCTGCACGCCGATGGGCAAGCGGCTGCTGCGCGCGACGCTGCTGCGGCCTTCCAACGCGCTGGCCGAGATTGAGGCGCGGCTGGAGGCGGTGGCCGAGGCGCACGGCGATCTGCGGCGGCGCGAGGAGCTGCGGCGGGCGATGGATGGGGTGCTGGACCTGGAGCGGCTGCTGGGGCGGATCGCGCTGGACTCGGCGGGGCCGCGCGAGGTGCTGGCGCTGGCGGCAACGCTGGGCTGTCTGCCGGGGCTGAAGGCCGCCGTCGCAGCGCTTTACGGCGCACGCGTTGGCAGCGAGCTGGGCGGCAGCATGGACGCGCTCGAGGATCTGCACGCAGTTGATTGCGCGGACGATTGCGGAGGAGCCGCCGGTGTCGCTGGCCGATGGCGGAGTGATTCGCGCGGGCGTGGATGCGGAGCTCGATGAGCTGCGCGAGCTGAGCCGCTCGGGGCGGCAGGCACTGGTGGCGATCGAGGAGCGGGAGCGGCAGCGAACCGGGATCGGCTCGCTGAAGGTGCGGTTCAACTCGGTCTTCGGCTACTACCTTGAGGTGACGAAGGCGAATGCGAAGGCGGTGCCGGCGGACTATGAGCGCAAGCAGACGCTGGTGAACGCGGAGCGGTTCACGACGCCGGAGCTGAAGGAGTACGAGACGAAGATTCTGACCGCGCAGGAGCGGTCGGGCGAGATCGAGCGGCGGCATCTTCGCCGAGCTGCGGCAGGAGTTGCTGCAGGCCGCAGGACGGATGCGGGAGACGGCGCGGCGGGTGGCGGAGATCGACATGCTGGCGTGCTTTGCGCATATGGCGGCGCTGCGTGGATGGGTACGGCCGGAGGTGGAGGAGTCGGGCGCGCTGGAGTTTGTGCAGGCGCGGCACCCGGTGGTGGAGCGGCGGCTGGAGGAGTCGGGCGGCGGCAGATTTGTGCCGAACTCGGTTGCACTTGACGCCGACGCGGGACCGGCGGTGATGCTGATCACCGGACCGAATATGGGCGGTAAGAGCACCTATCTGCGGCAGGCGGCGCTGCTGGTGATGATGGCGCAGTGCGGCTGCTTTGTGCCGGCGGAGCGGATGCGGCTGGGGCTCGTGGACCGGATCTACACGCGCATCGGCGCGAGCGACAACGTGGCGCGCGGGCGCTCGACGTTCATGGTGGAGATGACGGAGACGGCGGCGATTCTGAATACGGCGACGAACCGGTCGCTGGTGCTGCTGGATGAGATGGGGCGCGGTACGGCGACCTACGACGGGCTGTCGCTGGCATGGGCGACGGTCGAGCATCTGCATGACCGCATCGGCGCGCGGACGCTGTTTGCGACGCACTATCACGAGCTGACGCTGCTGGCCGACAGACTGGCGCGGCTGAAGAATCTGCGCGTGACGGTGAAGGAGACGGCGAACGGGATCGTGTTTCTGCATACCGTCGAGGCAGGCCCGGCGAGCAAGAGCTACGGCATCGAGGTGGCGCGGCTGGCGGGCTTCCCGAGCGCGGTGATTGCGCGGGCGCGCGAGGTGCTGAAGCTGCATGAACGGGCGGAGACGCAGCAGGTGCGGGAGGCCGCGGTGGCGCACGCGCCGCAGTTGCAGATGACGATGTTCACACCGCTCTCGCAGCGGATCGTGGACCGGCTGAGCGAGGTGGATGTGGATGAGATGACGCCGCGCGAGGCGCTGAATCTGCTGGCGGAGCTGCAGCGGGAGCTGAAGGGATGACCGCCCCGGCGCGGGCTCCGAAGACGATGGTGGTGGCCGGGGTGATGAGCGGGACCTCGGCCGATGGCGTGGATGTGGCGGTGTGCCGCATCGCGCCGGGGCGCGGCGAGCGGGGCAACGCCACGCATCAAGCTGCTGGGGCATGTGGGATTTCCCTATCCCAAGGCGGTGCGGGCAGCGGTGCTGCAGGTGATGGAGGGCGAGGCGATCACGCGCGGCGGAGATGAGCCGGCTGCACTGGCGGCTTGGCGGCGGTGTACGCGGAGTGCGTGGAAGGCAAGGCGGAGATTCGAAGCTGCGAGCGCGCGGACGCTGGGGTTGGTGGCGTGTCATGGGCAGACGGTATATCACCAGGCGCGGCGGAGAGATATCTTGGTGCGCCGGTGCGGGCGACGTGGCAGATGGGCGAGGCCAGCGTGATCGCCGAGCGGCTGCGGGTGCCGGTGGTGTCGGACTTCGGCCGGCGGATCTGGCGGCCGGTGGGCAGGGAGCGCCGCTGGTGCCGATGCTCGACTATGCGATGTTCCGCTCGGCGAAGGTGAGCCGCGTGCTGCAGAATCTGGGCGGCATCGCGAACCTGACGGCGATTCCGGCTGGCGCGGGGTTGATGACGTGATGGCGTTCGATACCGGGCCGGCGAACATGGTCATCGACCGTTGCATGCAGCAGTTATATGGCAAGCCCTTCGATAAGGGCGGGGCGGTGGCGCGCTCGGGACGGGTGCTCCGGGAGGTGGTGGAGAGCGTGCTGCGGGAGGCGTACTTCCCGCCCTGCCGCCGAAGTCGTGCGGGCGGGAGCAGTTTGGCTACGCGTTCACCGAGCGGTTTCTCGCGCTGTGCCGGGAGGCTGGGGCGACGGATGCGGATGTGATCGCGACGGCGACGGCGCTGACGGCGGAGTCGGTGCTGGATGCGTACCGGCGGTTTGTGTCGCCGCATCTGGAGCAGGCGGCTCCGCGAGCGAAGACGGAGTTTGTGGTGGCGGGCGGCGGGGCGAAGAACGCGACGCTGATGGGGATGCTCAGGGCAGGGCTCGAACCGCTCTGGGGGTGAAGGTGCGGTTGATGGAGGAGCTGGGGGTTCCCGCTCAGGCCAAGGAGGCGGTGGCGTTTGCGCTGCTGGGATGGCTGACGTGGCATGGTCTGCCGGGGAACGTGCCGGCGGCGACAGGAGCGAAACGGGCGGTGGTGCTGGGGAAGGTGACGCTGTGATTCAAGTGCAGCTGGTGTCAACCCCAGCCCGCCCCAAAACTCCACCCAAGCTACACAAACCAAAACACTTCTACCCAAAAAGAAATGTGCCGATTTGATCCATCCAGCTTGCTATTCTAAAGATAAGATTGCCCGTGCAAAAGGCATGGCATCAATCTTTTGGAATGCAAGCGATTGAGTATCAATAGTTTGCCCGTAAGTCCTTTATTGTCTAATATTTACATGTAAGTAACTTAGAATCAATATTTTAGCGGTCATAATTTTCGCAAGCAATTCGAATCAAAGCACCCTTAACCTGGGTAACCCCCAGGGGGGCACCCCTTCGAAATGGGAAGGAACATGTCGAAACACCCGAGCGACGAGAAAGCCGTCGAGACGATAGGGCGATACGCGTCTTGGGTGCGGTGGAGCGTGCGCATCTCGACCGGCGTGCTGCTCGCGGTGTGCTGTCTGGCCACGGGATGCCGCGCGCCGCGCGAGGATGCGAGCACGGTCGTAGTCCTGATCGAGTCGAGCCCGAATAACCTTGATCCGCGCCAGGGAACGGATGCGCAGTCGGAGCGGGTCGGTGCGCTCATCTTCGACGCCCTGGTGAAGAAGGACGAGCACGCCAACCTGCAGCCATGGCTGGCGACGCGGTGGGAGCAGCCGGATGCGCGGACGTGGATCTTCCCATCTGCGTGATGGCGTACGCTTCCAGAACGGTCAACCGCTGACGGCAGCAGATGTGGTCTGGACCATACAAGCAATACGTGGACCCTTCCCGTACCTACTGGTTCCGTTGCGTATTGCTACGCCGGCGAGAACTGACGTTGCCGCGAAATACCTCGAAGGCAAGGTCAAGGCAGCCCGCTTTGTCAACGGCGAGGAATTCGAAATCTCGGATGCGCTGGCGCCGCTTCGTCGCGCCCCATCTCCCGACGCGGAGCTCTCGACGCAAGCGCTCAAGGGCGAGCGCGCAACCATCTATGACCGCAACGATGAAGGCTGGGCCTGGGGCCAGCTCAGCAGCGACGGCTATGTCGGCTGGCTGCCGGATCAGGCGCTGAAAAAGCCAACCGGCCGACCAACCCACAAGGTGACAGCTTTGCGGACCTTCGCCTTTCCGGGCGCCTCGATCAAACTGCCGCCGGTGGAAACTCTTGTGATGGGGAGTTTGCTGACGGTGCTGCGCGAGGAAAACTCCTTTGCGGTCACGCGCGAGGGCTGGTACCTGCCGCGGCAGCATCTCGACCTGATCGATCGCCATGTCCCTGATTTTGTCGCGGTCGCGGAGGCATTTGTCGGCACGCCCTATCTTTGGGGCGGCAAGAGCAGTCTGGGAATCGATTGTTCGGGGCTGGTCCAGGTTTCGCTCACCGCCGCCGGCACCGGCTGCCCGCGCGACAGCGACATGCAGCAGGAGGGGCTCGGCCGCGAACTCGATCCGCGCGACACGAACAAGCTCAAACGCGGCGATCTGATTTTCTGGAAAGGCCATGTCGCGATGGCCCGCGACGCCGAGACCATCGTTCACGCCAATGCCTATCATATGACCACGACCATCGAGCGCACGCAGGAAGCGATGGCGCGGATCAAGGCCGCCGGCAGCGAGGTCACGGCGATCAAGCGGCTGGATTAGGGGACGTCAGGCCATCAGCCACGCCCTCCCTGAAATATTCGACCATCATCCATGCCATTTGCGAACTGGCATCGCGGGCCGATGCGCGCTATCCCGCAAAATACTCAATCACAGGTCCGCCATGCCTCATCTCGCTTCCCTGCTCGGCTTTGCCCTTGTCTCCTTTGGCATGGTGCTGACCCCTGGCCCGAACATGATCTATCTGATCTCGCGCTCGCTTACGCAGGGGCCAGCGGCCGGCATCGTATCGCTCGGCGGCGTTGCGCTCGGCTTCGTGTTCTACATGCTGTGCGCGGCATTCGGCATCACGGCGCTGTTGTTCGCGGTACCCTATGCCTACGATGCGCTCCGTCTTTCGGGCGCCGCATATTTGCTGTGGCTGGCGTGGCAGGCACTAAAGCCCGGCGGTCGCTCGCCGTTTCAGGTCAAGACACTCAAGGTCGACGGTCCGCACAAATTATTCGCCATGGGATTCGTCACCAATCTGCTCAACCCCAAGATCGCGATGCTGTATCTGGCGTTGCTACCGCAATTCATCGATCCGGCGGCCGGTAGCGTCCTGGTGCAGTCGGTCGTGCTGGGGGCGATCCAGATCGTGATCAGCGTCAGCGTCAACGCCATGATCGCGCTCGCCGCCGGATCGATCGCAAGCTTCCTGGGCACGCGCCCGAGTTGGCTGTTGGCGCAGCGCTGGCTGATGGGCACGGTGCTCGCAGGACTGGCGGTGCGGATGGCGCTGGAAACCCGGCGGGCTTAGTCCAGCTTCGCTTCGATACCGCGCTTGACGGCTGGCCGCGCCATCATCGCGTCGTACCAGCGGCCGACATTTGGAAAATCCGAGAAAGCGACCTTGTGGCGTTCGTGCCGCCAGGCCCAGCCGAGGATCGCGAAGTCGGCAACCGACAGCGCGCCGGCGACGAATTCATGATCAGCCAGGCGCCGGTCCAGCACGCCATAAAGCCGGCGCGTCTCGGCCATGTAGCGCTTTAGGCCATAGGCGCGGTCCTGCTCATTCTCCAGCGCAATGAAGTGGTGCACCTGCCCGGGCATCGGCCCAAAGCCGCCCATCTGCCACATCAGCCATTCATAGACCGGAATGCGCTCGGCCAAAGGCACGGGCAAGAACTTCCCGGTCTTCTCCCCGAGATAAAGCAGGATCGCACCGGATTCGAACACGCTGACAGGCTTGCCGCCGGGGCCGTCGGGATCGACGATAGCCGGAATCTTGTTATTCGGGCTGATCGCCAGAAACGAGGGCGCCATCTGCTCGCCCTTACTGATATTGACCGGAACGACCTTGTAAGGCAGCCCCATTTCCTCGAGCGCAACGCTGATCTTGCGGCCGTTCGGCGTATTCCAGGTGTGCAGTTCGATGGTCATCGACGGTTCCTAGGGCGTTGGGAAGGAGCGTGTCTGTAGCATCGTGCCGAGCCGCCGGAAATGCCGCCGCACGCCTACCCCCTTGCTGATTTGGGGTGCCAGGACTTCGCCATTTAGCGGCACCGGCCCGGCTGTGCGCTGTTGACGGTGAGGGTTCCGCTCTGGATATGGCGCCCGTCCACGCATAAATTGCGCCTCCCATACCGGAGATCACGTTTGTCCAAATCCGCTTCCCGCGCCCGCCTCGTCGAGATCATTCGCAAACGCTCTTTCGGGCGCGGCGAAATTACCTTGGCTTCCGGGCGCAAGAGCAATTTCTATTTCAACCTCAAGCCGACGATGCTCGATCCGGAAGGCGCCGCCTTGCTGGCCGAATTGACTTATGAGGCGCTGAAGGACGACGGCCTCGACTATATCGGCGGCCTGGAAATGGGCGCGGTCCCGCTCGCCGGCGCGGTTGCTCAGCTCTCCTGGCTCAAGGGCCATCCGATCGCGGCCTTCTTTGTACGCAAGAAGCCGAAGGAACACGGCGCAAGACTGGCAGTCGAGGGCCTGACCAAAAACGAGAGCCTGCAAGGCAAGCGCGTGGTGATCGTCGAGGACGTCACCACGACCGGCGAATCGGCATTGAAGGCGGTCGAGGCGGTGCGCGATGCCGGCGGCGAAGTCGTCCTCGTGCTCACCATGGTGGACCGCGAAGAAGGCGCGGTCGAAAACTTTACGCAGGCCGGCCTCGCCTTCCGCTGGCTGTTCCGGGCGAGCGAATATCTGAAGGATTAAATTCTTTTCTCGCCGTTCCCTGCTCTTGCGCGGGTTTTCTTTGTCGCTCCCGCGCTCTTGCTCATAGCTCGTTTACCATCCCGCATTAATGTCGACGACGCCGGGCAGTGAGTTACTGCCGACTTAAGATCCTGGCGTCGGGTGGGGTGAGCGTTGCGTACAGAGTTGACCGATCAGCGCCGGCGGCGTCGCAAGATTCCTGTGGCCGCCATCCTCCTTGCCAGCGCATTTCTTGCGCCGCAAGAAGTCGCCGCCGAAGGCCTGTTAGACATGTTTTTCGGCGGGATCCAGAAACAGCAGCAGCGCCAGGCGCCGTCGCCACAGGCGAATTTCTTCGCCGACCCTTTCCAGCAGAATCAGTCTTCTCCCGCGCCGCGACAAGTGGCTTCCGGCAGCGGCCCCGCGTTCTGCGTGCGAAGCTGCGACGGCAAGTATTTCCCGCTGACGCGCAGCAACGCTTCGCCGATCCAGATGTGTCAGGCCTTCTGTCCGGCCAGCCCAACCAAGGTCTTCTATGGCAGCAACATCGACGGCGCCACGAGCGCGACTGGCGAGCGCTACGCCGACAGCGAAAACGCCTTTGCCTATCGAAAGGCGCTGCGCGCCGACTGCACCTGCAACGGCCGCGATGCCGCCGGCCTTGCGCCGGTCGACCTGACGCTGGATGCTTCGCTGCGCGCGGGCGACGTGATCGCCACCACGGATGGGCTGGTGGCCTATTCCGGCATCAAGGTCGGCAATAACCAGAACCCGGAATTTACCCCGGTTGCCTCCTTCCCCGGCCTGACGGCCGAGGTCCGCGCCCGTCTCGGCGAAATGAAGGTGGCGCCGGTTGCTGCGGAAGCGATCGATAACGAAGCCCCGCGGCTGGATACGAACAGCGACGTGACAGCATCCATCACACCAGCGCCGAAACCGCGCGTGCGCGCCAAGCGCGCGGAATTGAACTGACGGCTAGTTCAGCCTCACGGTGACGCGCAGACGCGCGCCGTCAACGCCCGACGATGACGCCGATGACGTTCGGTGCCGCGCGGTACTTCTCCTCGATCTGGGCCCGCGCGGCGGTGCGGTTGTCCGGCGTGAGCAGGCCGCGCTTCTCGGCGAGGATCATCCAGCAATAGCCCCACCAGTCCGTCAGCATGCCCTCGTCATCCACGAGGTCATAGCCCTGTTCGGCGGCGAACAGGCGCGCCTGCGCCTCATCGAGCGAATCCAGAAAGACGTGGTCGGCGTCGGAAAACAGATCGTCGCTGATGTCGTCGGTGGTGTAACCCCAGACCGACTGGCAGACGGCGTTGAATTCCCGGTCGATCGCGTCGTCATCCACAAGCTGACGGCGCGAGGTTTTATGCAGCCGCGACAACGAGCGGGCGAAGTCAGCGATGCGGGTGAGCGCGAATTGATCGAAGGCGATGGTGGACATGTAGTCCTCGAAATCTCGGATAGACCATAGATGTTGTGTCAGGATATCTCGAATCACTATGATATATCAAAGACTTGCTAAAGTGTTCTTAATTTGTTCCAGCCAAAGCGAGACTCTGCCCTTTGGTAGAGAGGTAGTTTCTGGAAGGAGCGAAAAATGCCGAGAAGCGACGTCGTCCGAAAAGCCATCGAGTTAGCTCGTCGGAACGGCTTCGTGACTTTCGGTGAGCTCGACGCGATATGGCCCTCTGCCATGACCGAACCAGAAGACATCGAGGCCGTGCTGACGGCCTTAAGTGACGAAGGAATAAACGTTATTGACGGCGACGATCCATAGGCCGGGTCAGGCATCAGCCCATTAAATCGGCCCGGTCTTTGCATGAAATTCATGCAACTGTCGCACAGTAAAAGCCGGGGTTTCGATCCCGGTGCAAGGTGCTGTATCGTGGGGCAGTCGCGGGGGTTTTATTTTGTCTGAGCCTACAATCCCAGTTTTCTCGGCGCCGGATTCCATCGACGAACTGGCGCTGACGGAAATCAAGAGCGCCATTCTGGCCAAGCTCCGCCTTGCGATCGGCAAGGACGCCGGCATGGCGACCAAGCACGACTGGTACAAGGCAGCCGCGCTGGCGCTGCGTGACCGCATCGTGCACCGCTGGCTCACGGCCGAGAAGATGAGCTACGACGCCGGCCGCAAGCGCGTCTATTACCTCTCGCTCGAATTCCTGATCGGGCGCCTCTTCTCCGATGCCTTGAACAACATGGGGTTGTTGGCGCTGTTCGACGCGGCGCTGGGCGATCTCGGCGTCGGCCTCTCGGAGTTGCGCAAGTGCGAGCCGGACGCAGCGCTCGGCAATGGTGGCCTCGGCCGTCTTGCCGCCTGCTTCATGGAAAGCATGGCGACGCTGGGTATCCCCGCGATCGGCTACGGCATCCGCTATGATTTCGGCCTGTTCCGCCAGATCATCAACAATGGCTGGCAGAAGGAATATCCGGACGAGTGGCTGAGCTTCGGCAACCCCTGGGAATTCCAGCGGCCTGAGGTGGTCTATCACGTCCATTTCGGCGGTGGTGTCGAACATGTCGACGCCAAGGGACGCGATCGCGCGATCTGGCATCCGTCGGAAACCGTGCAGGCGGTCGCCTACGACACCCCGATCGTCGGATGGCGCGGCCAGAACGTCAACGCACTCCGCCTGTGGTCGGCGCGTTCGCCCGATCCGCTGCGGCTCGACGTCTTCAACAGCGGCGACTACGTCGGCGCAGCCGCCGAGGAAACACGCGCGGAATCGATCTGCAAGTTTCTCTACCCGAACGACGAAAGCCCGGCGGGCCGTGAGCTCCGGCTGCGCCAGGAATATTTCTTCGTCTCGGCCTCGCTTCAGGATCTCGTCAAGCGTCATCTGGCGGCGGACGGGCAGATACGCGGTCTCGCCGCGAAAGTCGCGGTGCAACTCAACGATACCCATCCGAGCCTTGCCGTCACCGAGTTGATGCGCATTCTCGTCGACCTGCACAACATCCGCTGGGACGACGCGTGGAAGATCACGGTCGATACGCTGTCCTACACCAACCACACGCTGTTGCCGGAAGCGCTCGAGACCTGGCCGGTCGAACTGTTCCAGCGGCTGTTGCCGCGGCATCTGGAAATCATCTACCGCATCAATGTAGCCCATCTTGCGCTCGCCGAGGAGCGTTGCCCCGGCGATGTCGATTTTCGCGCCTCCGTCTCGTTGATCGACGAGAGATCCGGCCGGCGCGTGCGGATGGGGCAACTGGCTTTCGTCGGCTCCCATCGCATCAACGGCGTCTCGGCGATGCATTCCGATCTGATGAAAGAGACCGTATTCCACGATCTCAACCATCTCTATCCCGGCCGCATCACCAACAAGACCAACGGCATTACCTTCCGCCGCTGGCTGATGCTGGCCAATCCGAAGCTGACCGATCTGTTGCGCGAAGCCTGCGGCGAAGCCGTGCTCGACGATCCGACCCGGCTGCAACTGCTTGAAAAGAGCGCCGGCGACGCCGCGTTTCAGGAAAAATTCCGCAACGTCAAGCACCACAACAAGATCGCGCTGGCGCGCCTGATCGGCGAAAAGATCAACATCAAGGTCGACCCGGCCGCGTTGTTCGATGTGCAAATCAAACGCATCCACGAATACAAGCGCCAGCTGCTCAACATCATGGAGGCGATCGCGCTTTACCACGCGATCAAGGATAATCCGCAAGGCAATTGGGTGCCGCGCGTCAAGATCTTTGCCGGCAAGGCGGCGGCGAGCTATCGCTACGCCAAGCTGATCATCAAACTGATCAATGATGTCGCCGAGGTCGTCAACAACGATCCTGTGGTCGCGGGCCGCCTGAAGGTCGCGTTCCTACCCGACTACAATGTCAGCCTTGCGGAAGTCATCATTCCGGCCGCCGACCTTTCCGAGCAGATTTCGACCGCGGGCATGGAAGCCTCGGGCACCGGCAACATGAAACTGGCCCTCAATGGCGCGATCACCATCGGCACGCTCGACGGCGCCAATATCGAAATCCGCGATCACGTGGGTGCGGAGAACATCGCAATCTTCGGCATGGAGGCGATGGACGTCGTGGTGCGGCGCAAGCAGGGGCTCGATGCCACCGACGTGATCCGGGCTTCGCCCGCGCTCTCGCGCGCCATCAACGCCATCGGCAGCGGTGAATTCTCGCCGGACGATCCCGGCCGCTTCGAATCGATCGCGCACGCGCTGCGCCATCTCGACCACTACATGGTCAGCGCGGATTTCGATTCCTACTATGCCGCGCAGCGCGGCATCGACGCGCGCTGGCAGACGCCGGCCGCATGGACGCGGGCCTCCATTCTCAACGTCGCCCGGATGGCCTGGTTCTCGTCCGATCGCACCATTACCGAATATGCCGAGGATATCTGGAATGTTCCGGTAAACGGACGCGCGCCCATCGAGCAACTTCGCGCCGAAGGATAGCGCCTCTCACACGGAGCCTTTGGTTTTGACGCGTTTTCTTATCACTACGCTCGAAAAAGCTATTCCCTGACGGCGCCATCACTGGCTGCTTCCAGGCGGAAGGCGGCCGCGAATAATGCCCGGGTATAGTCGGTTTGCGGTCGCTTGAACAAATCGGCGGCTGCGCCTTCTTCCACCACCTTGCCGTCGCGCATCACGATCAGGTGGCTGGCGAGTGAAGCCACCACGCGCAGGTCGTGCGAGATGAACATGTAGGTCAGGTCGCGCCGGCGCTGCAATTCGCGCAACAGATCGACCATCTGGGCCTGAAACAGCATATCGAGCGCGCTGGTCGGCTCGTCCAGCACCACGAAATTCGGTTCCAGCACCACGGCCCGAGCAATGCTGATGCGCTGGCGCTGGCCGCCGGAGAATTCGTGCGGATAGCGGAACCGCGTCGCCGGATCGAGACCGACGTCGCGCAACGCCTGGATCACGCGGGCTTCGCGCTCGGTTTGCGAGAGCGACTTCTGGTGCACGCTCAGCCCCTCGGCGACGATGTCGCCGACCGACATCCGCGGACTCAAGGCGCCGAACGGATCCTGGAATACGATCTGCATGTCGCGGCGGTAGGGAAGCATTTCCTTGAAGCGCAAGCCCTGGATTCCGTGCCCCAAGAACGCGATCGGCCCATCGGAAGAGATCAAGCGTAACAGCGCGAGGCCGAGCGTGGTTTTGCCGGAGCCGGATTCGCCGACGACGCCGAGCGTTTCGCCCTTGCGTACCTTGAGGCTGACGCCGTCCACGGCCTTGATGTGGCCGACCGTCGAGCGCAGCAGGCCGCGCTTGATCGGAAACCAGACCTTCAGATCGTCGGTTGCGATCACGACCGGAGACTCCGGCCGCGGCGGCGCAGGATCGGGCTTCGGTTCGGCGGCGAGCAGCGCGCGGGTATAGGGATGTTTCGGCGCGGTGAAGACCTCTTCGACCGGCCCCTGCTCGACGATCTTGCCGCTGTTCATGACGCAAACCACGTCGGCGATGCGGCGCACGATGCCGAGATCGTGGGTGATGAACAACAGGCTCATACCGAGCCGTTTGCGGATGTCGGCGAGCAGCGCCAGGATTTGCGCCTGCACCGTGACGTCGAGCGCCGTGGTCGGTTCATCCGCGATCAGGAGATCCGGTTCGTTGGCGAGCGCCATCGCAATCATCACCCGTTGGCGCTGACCGCCGGATAGCTGATGCGGATAGCTCCTGAGACGTGTTTGCGGATCGGGAATACCGACCTGGGTCAGTAGCTCCAGCGTGCGCGAGCGCGCCATCTGGCCGCCGACGCCCTGATGCAGTTGCAGGATTTCGCAGATCTGCGACTTAATCGTATGCAGCGGATTGAGCGAGGTCATCGGCTCCTGGAAGATGATCGAGATGTCATTGCCGCGAATGCCCCGCATCTCGCGCTCCGACATCGTCAGCAAGTCGCGGCCCTTGAACAAAATGACGCCGGAAGGATGCGAGGCGGTCGGGTACGGCAGCAGCTTCAAAACCGAGAGTGCGCTGACCGACTTGCCCGACCCGGATTCACCAACCAGCGCCACGCATTGTCCGCGCGGAATCGAAAATGAAACATGGTCGACCGCGATGGTGTCGCCGCTCGGCTGGTGAAATGCCACCGACAGGTCGCGGACATCGAGCAAGGGCTGGTTGATGGCGTCCATGGCTTCGCTCACCTGAACGTCTTGCGTGGATCGAAAGCGTCGCGCACGGCTTCGCCGATGAAAATCAGCAGCGACAGCATGATCGCGACCGCAAAGAAGCCGGTGAAACCGAGCCACGGCGCCTGAACGTTGGCCTTGCCTTGCGACAGCAGCTCGCCGAGCGATGGTGATCCCGGCGGCAGCCCGAAGCCGAGGAAATCAAGCGCGGTCAGCGTCATCACCGACGAGGAGACGATGAACGGCAGGAACGTCATCGTCGCCACCATCGCGTTCGGCAACAGATGGCGGAACATGATGACGGCATTGGAAACGCCGAGCGCCCGCGCTGCCTGGATGTACTCGAAGTTGCGGCCGCGCAGGAATTCGGCGCGCACCAGACCAACCAACGACACCCATGAAAACAGCAGGAGAATACCGAGCAATACGAAGAATCCGGGCACCAGCACCGATGACAGGATCAAAAGCAGATAGAGCGAAGGTATAGCGGTCCAGACCTCGATCAGGCGCTGGAAGGTCAGGTCGATCCAGCCGCCGAAATACCCCTGCACCCCGCCCGCCGCAACGCCAATGATCGAGGAGATGATGGTCAGGCTGAGGCCGAACAGCACGGAGATGCGAAAGCCGTAGATCAGGCGCGCAACGACATCGCGGCCCTGATCATCGGTACCGAGCCAGTTATATTCGAGGTCGCGGCAACTCTTGAGACCCTTTTTCTCCACAACCTCCTTGCACTGCGCCTCCGTCAGCATCCAGGTCGGCGGCGACGGTGCGGGCGTCGGAAGGTCGAGGTTGTGCGTGTCGTAGGAATAGCGGATCAGCGGCCAGATGATCGTGCCACCCTTCTCCGCGATCAGCTTCTGCAAATAGGGATCGCGATAGTCAGCCGCGGTTTCGAAATCGCCGCCGAAGGTCGTCTCGGAATAGCTGACGAAAGCGGGCCAATACGAGTGCCCATCGAACCTGATGAAGAACGGCCGGTCATTGGCGATGAGCTCGGCGAACAGCGACACGAAGAACAGGAACAGGAATATCCACAGCGACCAATAGCCTCTGCGGTTCGATTTGAAATTCTGCCAGCGACGCCGATTAAGCGGCGAAATGCCGAGCCCGTGGCGCGTCGCCGGAACCGCCGCGCCCAGCGGCGACTGGGTCGTGGTCTCGACCGGAGGCGGCGCGGAAGGTGGCGCGCTGGTGATCGTCATCAGACCTCCCGCGCCTCGAAATCGATCCGCGGGTCGACCCACATGTAAGCGAGATCCGAGATCAGATTGACGACGAGACCGACCAGCGAAAAGATGAACAGCGTTCCGAACACCACGGGATAATCGCGGTTGAGCACGCTCTCGAAACCGAGCAGGCCGAGCCCATCGAGCGAGAAGATGGTTTCGATCAGCAGCGAGCCGGAGAAGAAGGCATGAATGAAAGCGCCGGGAAATCCCGCGATCACGATCAACATCGCGTTGCGGAAAATGTGACTGTACAGCACCTGATGCTCGCTGCATCCCTTGGCGCGCGCGGTCATCACATATTGCTTGCGGATTTCATCGAGAAAGGAATTCTTCGTCAGCAACGTCATGGTGGCGAAGGCGCCGAGCGCCATCGATATCAACGGCAGGGTGATGTGCCAGAAATAGTCGATGATTTTCCAGTACCAGGGAAACTGCGACCAGCCGTCCGACGTCAGGCCGCGCAACGGAAAAATGTTGAAAAAGGAGCCGCCGGCAAACAGGATGATCAGGAGGATCGCGAACAGAAATCCCGGTATCGCAAAGCCGACGATGATCACCGCCGAGGTCCAGGTGTCGAATTTCGAACCGTCCATCACCGCCTTGCGGATACCGAGCGGAATAGAGATCAGATAGGTCAAAAGCGTCATCCAGATGCCGAGCGACATCGAGACCGGCAGTTTCTCCTTGATCAATTGCAGCACGCTGGTGTCGCGAAAATAGCTTTTGCCAAAATCGAACCGTGAGAAATTCCACACCATCAGAAGGAATCGCTCCGGCGCCGGCTTGTCGAAGCCAAACTGCTTCTCCAGGCTCTTGATAAAATCCGGATCGAGCCCCTGCGCGCCGCGATATTTGGAACCGACCGCATCCGACGACACGCCCACCTGGCTGCGCGCCCCGAAGTCGCCGCCCGATGAGCCTGAGATCCTCGACGTGCCGCCGGTATCGGCGCCGGAAAGCTGCGCAATCACCCGCTCGACCGGGCCGCCGGGCGCGAATTGCACCACCACAAAAGACACGAACAGGATTCCCAACAGCGTGGGAACCATCAATAAAATGCGGCGTGCAATATAGGCGCCCATGCGTTATTTCGCCTGCTCGGCCGCGGCCGCCTTGCCGGCGTCCTGCCACCAGTTGTCCGGCGCGCCGACACCTGAGGCGTAACGCGGCGGCTTTTCGGGATGCGCGAACAAATCCCAATAAGCGAGCTTGTGCGTGTTGGCGTACCACTGCGGCACCCAGTAGCGTCCGGCGCGAAACACCCGGTCGAACGCCCGGCAGGCAATCGTCAGATCGGCACGGCTGTCGGCGGCGAGAACCTTTTCGACCAGTGCGTCGATCACCGGATCGGCGATGCCGGCGAGATTGTAGGAGCCCTTGGTCTTTGCCGCCTGCGAGGTGAAGAACGGCCGCATGCCGTCGCCCGGGGTCGCCGACATGCTGAAGCGTTCGATGGTCATGTCGAAATCGAAATCCTCGACACGGGCGCGATACTGGACGGGATCGACGAGGCGCAAGCTCGCCTCGATCCCGAGGGTCCCGAGATTCTTGATGTAAGGCGCATGGTGCGGTTCGATCGAAGGCTCGTCGATAAGAAATTCGATCCGGAAGATTTCGCCACTCGGCAATAGCCGCTTGCCGTCCTTGATCGGCAGGCCCGCGTCTTGCAGCAATTGCTGGGCTTTACGCAACAGCGCGCGGTCCTGCCCCGATCCGTCCGAGACCGGCGGCACGAACGGCAAGCCGAAGACCTCGTCCGGCACCTGACCGCGAAACGGCTCGAGCAGTTTGAGCTCTTCCGGCGACGGCGGGCCATTCGCCACCATATCGGAATTCTGGAAGGGCGAATGGGTGCGCGCATAGGCGCCATACATGATGGTCTTGTTGGTCCATTCGAAATCAAACGCCTGAATCAGGGCCTCGCGGACGCGCGCGTCCTTGAATTTGTCGCGGCGTGTATTGATGAACCAGCCCTGCGCTCCGGACGGCGTTTCGTCCGGCAGGATTTCGCGTTTGACCCGGCCGTCGCGCACCGCCGGAAAATCATAACGCGTCGCCCAGACCCGCGAGGTGAACTCCTCGCGATAGAGATAATTCCGCCCGGTAAAACCCTGGAAGGCGACGTCGCGGTCCCGGTAAAATTCATAGCGCACGATATCGAAGTTATAGCTGCCGCGGGCGACGGGAAGATCGCGGCCCCACCAATCCTTGACCCGTTCGAACTCGACGAAGCGGTTGACCTCGAATCGTCCGACCTTGTAGGGGCCGCAGCCGAGCGGAATATCGGTCGTCAATTCATCGAACGGCCGCGTACCGTAATAGGCCTTCGAGAAGATCGGCAGGCTTGCGACATAGAGCGGCACATCGCGCGCCCGCTTTTCGGCAAAAGTAACGACCAGAGTCGCGTCATCCACGGCCTCCGCTTTGACCATGTCGCGCATTTGCTGAAGGATCAGCGGATGCCCTTTGGTCTTCAGCGTCATCAGCGAGAACGCCGCGTCCTGCGCCGTCAGTTTGGAGCCATCGTGGAATTGCGCCTCAGGGCGCAACGTGAAGCGATAGGTCAACTTGTCCGGCGAAATCCGCACTGATTTCGCCACCAGCCCGTACATCGCGTCCGGTTCGTCGCCGGCGCGCCCCATCAGGGCTGCGAACGTCATGTCCATGCCCTGCGCCCCCTCGCCTTTGAGGATATAGGCGTTGAAGGAGTTGAAGGTCTGATAGGACTGGTTGTAGGAGCGAACCGAGGGGATCAGCGAAAATGTGCCGCCTTTCGGCGCGGCCGGATTGATGTAGTCGAAGTGCTGAAAATCGGCGGGATATTTCAGGTCGCCGAACACCGAGAGTCCGTGGGCCTCCGTGCCCATTTCGGCCGAGACGGCCTGCCGCAACCAGGATGCGCTAACAACGCCGGCGCCAAGAGCGCTGCCGCCAAGACCGAGCACATGCCGGCGAGAGAGAAACGCCATGCGCGAAAAATCCTTCAAGATCTCTTGCCGATCTTGGCGGCCTTCTCGGCGTCGAACCACCACAGAGATGGAAGGCCTGAACGGGCATATTTTGGCAACTCGGCGTGGCCGAAGCGATCCCACCGCGCGTAGCGCGCGAAGGGATAAGTGTACTGAGGTACGACGTAGAAATTCCACAGCAACACACGATCCAGCGCCCGCGTCGCGGCCACCAGTTCCGCGCGATCCTTGGCGAAAATCACCCTGTCGATCAGGGTATCAACGGCGGGATTCTTGATGCCGACGTAGTTGCTCGAACCGGGTGTGTCGGCAGCTTGCGATCCCCAGTACTCCCGCTGCTCGTTGCCGGGCGAAAGCGACTCTCCCCAGGAATGGATAAAGATGTCGAAATCAAAACTGCGCAGCCGGTTTTCGAACTGCGCGTCATCGACGATGCGAATCGACGTCGTCACGCCGATGCGCTCCAGCGACGGTTTATAGAACAGAGCAATCCGCTCATAGGCGGGATCCTGAACCAGGATTTCGACCGTGACGGGCTTGCCGGCCGCATCCACCAGCTTGCGGTCCTTGACCTCGTAGCCCGCCTCTTTCAACAGTCTCGCGCTTTCCCGCAAATTGGCGCGGACCGCATCAGGATTGCCGCCGACGGGATTCTGGTAGGCGGTGGTGAACACTTCCGGCGGCACCTTGTCACGCACTGTCTCGAGGATGGCGAGTTCTTGTCCCTGAGGCAGGCCCGAGCTAGCCAACTCTGTGCCGTGGAAATAGCTGCTGATACGTGTGTATTGCCCAAAGAACAGCTGCTTGTTCATTTCCTCGAAATCGAAGGCAAGGTTGAAGGCACGTCGCAGGCGCGCGTCCTTGAACTGATCGCGGCGCAAGTTGAGAACAAAAGCCTGCATCCGCCCGGAATCGTTGATTGGAAACTCTTCCTTGATGGTCCGCTTCTCGGCCATCGCCGGGAAATCGTAAGCGGTCGCCCATTGCTTGGCCGAGTTTTCGGCAATCCAGTCCGCCTGATCCGCCTTGAAGGCTTCCAGCGCAACGACGTTGTCGCGGAAGAACTCGAAGCGCAATTCGTCGAAATTGTTCTGCCCGACCTGGACAGGAAGATTGGCGCCCCAATAATCCTTGACGCGCTCGAGGCTCACGGAGCGGCCGGCGACAAAATCCTTGATACGATAGGCACCGGAGCCCAATGGCGGCTCTAGCGTCGTCTGCGAGATATCGCGCTTGCGGCCCTGACTGTCGGTGCCTTCCCAATAGTGCTTGGGCAACACCTGAAGCTCGCCAACAATGTGCGGCAGTTCGCGATTTCCCGGTGAATCGAAGGTGAACTTGATTTCGCGCTCGCCGGTCTTTTCGGCCTTCGCGACATGGCGATAATAGGAGGCATGCATCGGGCTGAGTTTTTTCAGCATCTCGAACGAATAGATGACATCTTCCGGCGTAACCGGTTTGCCGTCGTGCCAGCGGGCGGCCTCGCGCAAACGATAGGTCACCCAGGCAAAATCGCCGGGATAACGCGCCGCTTCAGCGAGCCGACCGTATTCGGTCCCGACTTCGTCAAGCGAATTCTCCATCAGCGTTTCGTAGATCAACCCACCGGCCGGGGCGAGCGAGCCTTTGATGCCCGCCACCGCGATATTGAAATTGTCGAAGGTCCCGAGCGATATCATCCGGGCAACTCCGCCTTTCGGGGCGTCGGGATTGACGTAATCGAAGCGTTTGAAGTCGGCGGGATACTTGAGGTCGCCAAGCAGTGACAGCCCATGCCGCCAGACCGGTTCGGCGGCGGTCTGCGCCTCAGCGGAACTGACGATCGTAAAGCCGGAAGCCGTGCCAAGCGCCGGCGCAATCGCAGCAAGCGCGCTGCCTTTTAAAAGATGTCTTCGGTTAAGGGCCAAAGGAGAATCCTGTGTTTGGTTCGCGCTGTCCCGAACGCAGTATAGGGCAAGGTTTCGGCCGATTAAGTTGCTTTTTGCTCATCATAATGCCGACCGTGGGGCGAAAGGCCGCGGTAACAATAGCGAGACTGACCGGGCTCTGGCTGAACTGGAACAGGAACCGAACAGGACCTTAAGGCCGGAACGCGAAACGGTCGGGGTTGAACCCGGCCGTCAAATCATGCCCGAATAATTTGCAGTTACTTTGCTGCGGTCGGCAAGGGCTTCGGGCTATCGGAAAGCGAGTTCAGGTAAGCGATCACGTCGGCACGCTCGCTGTCCTTCTGGATGCCGGCAAAGCCCATCGCGGTGCCTGGCATGAACCCCTTGGGGTTGGTGAGGAACTTGTTGAGGTCGTCGATGGTCCAGGTGCCGCCCATGGTCTTCATCGCGTTGGAGAAGTTGAACCCTCGGCCCTCGCCCCTCGCGTCACCCACGATCCCGTAGAGATTCGGACCGACCTTGTTGGGGCCGCCCTTGGTGAAGTCGTGGCAGGCGCCGCATTTCTTGGCCGCTTGCTCGCCCTTCTGGACGGAGGCGGTCTGCAACAGTTTCTCGATCGGCTCGGCCGGCGCAGCCGCAGCAGCTTTTTCGCCGCCCGCGGCTTCTTCCTTCACGGCGATCTCGAAACCGGGCTTTTCCGGCTTGTTGGGAGCGAAAAGCGCGCTGGCCGCAAAGCTCGTCACCAGCAAGATGAGGCAGGTGCCGAGAACGGCACCGAGAATTTTATTGAGTTCGAAGGAGTCCATTGTGGATCAGGCTCCGGGCCGGAAATGTCGACTTTTGGCCGGCGAGAACGGCCGCGATAGGCGCCAAGGAAGCGGGCTTTCGCGGCGCACCCTGAGCGGAGATGAGATATCGGTTTGCCCCTGCTCTGGCAACCCGTATAAACGTCTCGGCTTTTGACCCATCCCCCATTATTTCCGGCCGCTTGGCCAGACCGCGTTCTGATGACCAATCCCCGTATTTTGGTGCTGATTCCTGCCCGCATGGCCGCCACGCGCCTGCCCGGCAAGCCGCTCTTGGAGATGGCCGGCCTGCCGATGATCGTCCATGTGCTCCGCCGCGCCGAAGCCGCCGGAATTGGCCGGGTGGCGGTTGCAACCGATACGGCCGAGATCGCGGCAGCGGTCAAAACGCACGGCGGAGAGGCCGTCATGACCCGCGCCGACCATCCATCCGGCTCGGACCGTATCTTCGAGGCGCTCAGCTCGCTCGATCCCGGCCGCGAGAGCGAGATCGTTATCAATTTGCAGGGCGATTTTCCGACCATCAGCCCGGCCAATATCCGCGAGGTGTTGGCGCCGCTGGTAGACCCCGAGGTCGACATCGCGACCTTGGCTGCGGAAATCCACACCGAGGAAGAAGCGCTTAATCCCAACGTCGTGAAGGCGGTCGGCTCGCCGATCGGCCCACGCCGGCTGCGCGCACTCTATTTCACCCGCGCGACCGCGCCCCACGGCGAGGGACCGCGCTACCATCACATCGGTCTCTACGCCTACCGCCGCCCCGCGCTGGAACGCTTCGTCCGACTTCCCCCCTCGCCGCTCGAGCAGCAGGAGAAGCTGGAGCAGTTGCGGGCACTGGAGGCGGGAATGCGGATCGACATCGGGATCGTCGATGCCGTGCCGCGCGGCGTCGACACGCCGGCCGACCTTGAGGCCACACGGCACCTACTGGCGAAAAGCTGAGCGACTGGTACAAGGCGCCATGACCAAGTCGACCAAGATCATGAAAATCGCATTCCAGGGCGAGCCGGGCGCCAATTCCCATATCGCGATCGCCGAGGCCTATCCCGACGCCGAAGCGCTGCCCTGCCCGACCTTCGAGGACGCGCTGGCTGCGATCTCCTCGGGCGAGGCTGATCTGGGCATGATCCCGATCGAGAATTCGGTCGCCGGCCGCGTGGCCGATATTCACCATCTCCTGCCCCAGTCCGGCCTCTTCATCGTCGGCGAGTGGTTCCTGCCGGTGCATCACCAGTTGATGGCGCCGCGCGGTGCTAAAATCGGCGACATCAAGACGGTCGAAAGCCATGTCCACGCGCTCGGACAATGCCGGCGCATCATCCGCAAACTTGGCATCAAGCCGATCGTGGCGGGCGACACCGCCGGCAGCGCGCATATCATTGCGGACCGCGGCGACAAAACCTGCGCCGCGATCGCCCCGAGACTCGCGGCCGAGATTTACGGCCTCGATATTCTGGCCGAAGACGTCGAGGACGAGACCCACAACACCACCCGCTTCGTGGTGCTGGCGCGCGAAGCCGTCTGGGCCAAGCAAGGCTCGGGGCCGCTGGTGACTACTTTTGTCTTCCGGGTACGCAACCTTCCGGCGGCACTTTACAAGGCGCTGGGTGGTTTTGCCACCAACGGCGTCAACATGACCAAGCTCGAGAGCTACATGGTCGACGGCAACTTCTTCGCCACACAGTTCTATGCCGACGTCGACGGCCATCCCGACGACAGGGGGCTCGCCTTCGCGCTTGAGGAGTTGAAATTCTTCTCGCGCGAATTCCGCATTGTCGGGGTCTATCCGGCGCATCCGTTCCGCGCCACCTTTAGCGAGCAACCGGACTAATCGTCATTCCGGGATGGTCCCAACGGGTCGCGCGAATGCCCGCCCGATGACAGGCTCCGGACCTAGACCCGGAATCTCGAGATTCCGGGTTCGATGCTGATGCATCGCTCCGGAATGACCGCAAACCACTACGCCGCCGCTTGGGCGCGTAATCCGAACGCGTCCGCCAGCAGGCTGTACGATTTCTTCCGCGCCTCGTGATCAAAAACCGCCGTAATCACCATCAGTTCGTCGGCCTGGCTGGCTACGATCATCGGCTCTAGCTTTTGCATCACCGTTGCGGGGCTGCCGACAAACAGGCGCGAGCGGTTGCGCGCGATCGCAGCGCGATCGGCATCGGTGTAAGGATAGGCTTGCGCCTCCTCGATGCTCGGCAGCGGAATATATTGGCCACGATCGCGCAGCAGCCGGTTGAGATCCATCGACATAGCAAGCCGCTCGGCCTCGGCATCGGTTTCCGCGGCCACGACCGCAACCGCCAGAATCGCATAGGGCGTCTCGCGCCAGCCGGTCTGCTTGAAATGGGCGCGATAGTTCGTCATCGCGGCGACGGCGTCATAGGACGCAAAATGATGCGCGAACGCGTAGCCCATGCCGACCTGGGCCGCCAGCTCCGAACTGTAATCGCTCGAACCGAGCAGCCAGATCGGCGGCAGCGGGGTGTCGTCCGGCATCGCCACGACCTGATTGAAGGGATGATTGGGCGGGAAGTTGCGCGTCTCCCACAACGTCAGTTCATGCAGCCGTTCGAGGAAGTCATCGCCCTCGCGGCGATCGAGCCGGCTGCGCAGCGCGTGAGCCGTAGCGCCATCGGTGCCGGGCGCGCGGCCGAGCCCGAGATCGATCCGGCCCGGAAACAGCGCCTCCAGCATCTTGAAACGCTCCGCCACCATCAGCGGCGCGTGGTTCGGCAGCATCACCCCGCCGGAGCCGACGCGGATGTTCTTCGTCACCGCGGCAATCTGGCCGATCATGAGGTCAGGCGCGGGGCTCGCGACTGAAGCGAGGTTGTGATGTTCGGCGAGCCAGTAGCGGGTAAAGCCGAGCGCATCGACATGGCGGGCAAGGTCGATGCTGTTGCGGAGCGCCGCGGCAGGTTTGGTCGCGGACGTAACCACCGAAAGGTCGAGGACGGAGAGAGGAATCATGGCCATAAACCTAATGCGGCGGTCCAACGGTACAACCGCTGTTCACACACGGCTTTTGAAGGTCTGCCCGGCAGCTGGCCGGCTGGATCAGATGGGCACGTCGTTTTATATTTATTAATACCTTTATCTTGCCCACCTCTATTCTGGCCGATATTTTTGAATTTTATCCATAAATACAACAATATATACCGTACCTACAATCGCCCACTCTTATATAATCATAAGAAGTATTCCGATATAGATAGCGTAAGTGGGCAATTTCCCATATTCGGTGGGCTATTTGGCTCACGTCTTTTCGCTTATCTTAGCGCTTTCAGAACCAGCGCCATGCATGGCTTCAGGTTTGCCGCGGAGATGATTGAGTACCATGAGCGAAGCCACCCCAGTTGCCTCCAGCGGACCTCGCACGACCAAACAGCCGGCGATCTCCTTCGAATTCTTCCCGCCCAAGACCGAGGAGATGGAGCGGAGCCTGTGGGAGACCATCAATCGCCTGGCCCCGCTCGCGCCAAGCTTTGTTTCCGTGACCTATGGCGCCGGCGGATCGACCCGTGAGCGCACCCATTCCACCATTGCCCGCCTTCTCCGCGAGAGCGAACTGTTGCCGGCCGCGCATCTGACCTGCGTCGGAGCTTCGCGCGGCGAGATCGACGACATCGTCGCCAATTATCACGAGACCGGCGTCCGCCACATCGTGGCGCTGCGCGGCGATCCCCCGGGCGGCATCGGCACGCCGTTTACGACCCATCCCGACGGCTATCAGACGTCATCTGAGCTTGTGGCCGGCATCAAGAGGCAATTTCCGGACATCGAGGTCTCGGTTTCGGCCTATCCGGAAAAGCATCCCGAAAGCGCCAGCTTCGACGCCGATATCGATGGCCTCAAAGCCAAGGTCGATGCCGGCGCCACGCGCGCCATCACGCAAGTGTTCTTCGATAACGACCTTTACTTCCGCTACCTCGACCGGGTCCGCGCCCGAGGCATCGATATCCCGATCGTGCCCGGCATCATGCCGATGCACAATTTCAAGCAGGCGAGAAACTTCGTCACCCGCGCCGGCACCACGGTGCCGGATTGGCTCGCGGAAAAATTCGATGGACTCGACGACGACACCGAGACCCGCAAGCTCGTGGCCGCAACCGTCGCCGCGGGGCAAGTGCAGAAGCTCAGTAAGCGCGGCGTCGATACCTTTCATTTTTACACCATGAACCGCGCCGATCTCGTCTTTGCGATCTGCCATCTGCTCGGCATCCGCCCCGCAGGCGCGCAAAAGGCGGCTTGATCGATGGTTTTGCCCGTCTCCTCGAAACGCACTGCATTCCTCAACGCCGCCAAAGAGCGCATTCTCGTGCTCGACGGCGCCATGGGCACCATGATCCAGGCGCTGCAATTTGACGAAGCTGCCTTTCGCAGCGCGCGGTTTGCCGACTTTCACCGCGACGTCAAAGGCAATAACGACTTGTTGATCCTGACCCAGCCGACGGCGATCGAGGATATTCACGCCGCTTATTTGCGCGCCGGCGCCGATATCGTTGCAACCAATACCTTTTCCTCGACCTCGATCGCGCAGGCCGACTACGAGATGTCGGACCTTGCTTACGAGCTCAACCTCGAAGGAGCAAAGCTCGCGCGTGCGGCTGCGGTCCGCGTCAGCGCCGAAGACGGCAAGCCGCGCTTTGTCGCCGGCGCCATCGGCCCGACCAACCGCACCGCCTCGATTTCTCCCGATGTGTCCAATCCTGGCTACCGCGCCGTCACCTTCGACGATTTGCGCAAGGCCTATGGCGAACAGATCAACGGCCTGCTCGACGGCGGCGCCGACTTGCTTTTGGTCGAGACCATCTTCGACACCCTCAATGCCAAGGCCGCGCTTTACGCGATTGCCGAGATCGCGGAAGAGCGCGGCATCGACGTGCCGGTGATGGTTTCCGGCACCATCACCGATAAATCCGGCCGCCTGTTGTCGGGACAACTCCCGGAAGCGTTCTGGAATTCGGTACGTCACGCGAGACCCATCACGATCGGCTTCAATTGCGCGCTCGGCGCCGAGGATCTGCGCGCGCACATCGCGGACATTGGCCGCGTCGCCGACGCGCTGGTGTGCGCCTATCCCAATGCCGGCCTGCCCAACGAATTCGGCCAGTACGACGAGAGCCCGGAATATATGGCGCGACTGATCGGCGAATTTGCCTCCGCCGGCCTCGTCAACGTCGTCGGCGGTTGCTGCGGCACCACGCCCGACCACATCGCCGCGATTGCAGCCGCAGTTCAGCCGCACCGACCGCGCGTCATCCCGGACATCACACCGCGTTTGCGGCTTTCCGGCCTCGAGCCTTTCGAGCTGACGCCCGCCATCCCCTTCGTCAATGTCGGCGAGCGCACCAACGTCACGGGCTCGGCGCGATTCCGCAAGCTGATCACGGCGGGCGATTACACCGCTGCGCTCCAGGTGGCACGCGATCAGGTCGAGAACGGCGCGCAGATCATCGACGTCAACATGGACGAAGGCCTGCTGGATTCCGAAGCGGCAATGGTAACCTTCCTCAACCTCGTCGCTGCCGAGCCCGATATCGCCCGCGTGCCGGTCATGGTCGACTCCTCGAAATTCCACGTGATCGAAGCCGGCCTGAAATGCGTGCAGGGCAAGCCGGTGGTGAACTCGATCTCGATGAAAGAGGGCGAGGAAAAATTCATCCACGAAGCCAACATCGCCAAGCGCCATGGCGCAGCCGTGGTGGTGATGGCCTTCGACGAGAAGGGGCAAGCCGACACCTTTGCGCGCAAGACCGAAATCTGCAAGCGCGCCTACGACATCCTGGTCGAGCGCATCGGCTTCCCGCCGGAGGACATCATCTTCGATCCGAATATCTTTGCGATCGCGACCGGCCTCGAGGAGCACAACAACTACGGCGTCGACTTCATCGAAGCGACGCGCTGGATCCGCCAGAACCTGCCGCACGCGCACATCTCCGGCGGCGTTTCCAATCTCTCGTTCTCGTTCCGCGGCAACGAGCCGGTCCGCGAGGCCATGCATTCGGTGTTTCTGTATCATGCCATCAAGGCCGGCATGGACATGGGCATCGTCAATGCCGGGCAGATGATCGTCTATGATGACATCGACCCCGAACTGCGCCAGACCTGCGAGGACGTGATCCTCAACCGCGATCCGGGCGCATCCGAACGCCTGCTGGCACTCGCCGAGAAATTCCGCGGCAAGGAGCGGAAGACCCAGGAGCAGGATCTCGCCTGGCGCGAATGGCCGGTCGACAAGCGGCTTAGCCACGCGCTGGTGCACGGCATCACCGAATATATCGATGCCGATACGGAAGATGCGCGCAAGCTCTCCAAGCGTCCACTCGATGTGATCGAAGGGCCGCTGATGGCCGGCATGAACATTGTCGGCGATCTCTTCGGCGACGGAAAAATGTTCCTGCCGCAGGTCGTGAAGTCCGCCCGGGTCATGAAGCAGGCGGTCGCCTATCTGATGCCGTACATGGAAGAAGAGAAGGCGCGAAACAAGGCCAACGGCGTCGCGAGCGATGGCCGCAACGCCGCCGGCAAGATCGTGCTCGCCACCGTCAAGGGCGACGTCCACGACATCGGCAAGAATATCGTCGGCATCGTGCTGCAATGTAACAATTTCGAGGTGATCGACCTCGGCGTGATGGTACCGGCCACCAAGATCATCGAGACCGCCAAGCGCGAGGATGCCGACATCATCGGCCTTTCCGGCCTGATCACGCCGTCGCTCGACGAGATGAGCTTTCTGGCCGGCGAAATGCAGCGCGAAGGTCTCGACATTCCGCTTCTGATCGGCGGCGCCACCACGAGCCGCGTCCACACCGCCGTCAAGATCGATCCGAACTACCGCTCCGGACCGGTGGTGCATGTCAATGATGCGAGCCGCGCGGTCGGGGTCGCCTCCTCGCTGTTGTCGCCGGAAAAGCGCACGGCCTATGCCGCAGAGGTGCGGGCCGAATATGCCAGGATTTCGGCGGCGCATTTCCGCGCGCAGGCCGACAAGAAGCGGTTGAAGCTTGCGGACGCGCGCAAGAATGCGGTCGCAATCGATTTTTCCAAGACGCCGCCGAAACGGCCGGCCTTCTTCGGCATCAAGACGTTTCGCGAATACGACCTCGCCGAATTGGCCGAATATATCGACTGGACGCCGTTCTTCCAGACCTGGGAACTGACGGGGCGCTTTCCCGCCATTCTCGACGACGCCACCGTCGGCGAAGTCGCCCGATCGCTTTATGACGATGCACGCAAGATGCTCGACCGCATCATCCATGAGAAATGGTTCACCGCGCAGGCCACGATCGGATTCTGGCCGGCCAACGCGCAAGGTGATGACATTTTGGTTTACGCGGATGAGGCGCGCGACAAGCCGATCGCGACCCTGCACACCTTGCGCCAGCAACTTGAAAAGCGTGAAGGGCGCTTCAATTCCGCGTTGTCCGACTTCATCGCCCCGCGCGACAGCGGCGTCGCGGATTATATCGGCGCGTTCGTGGTCACCGCCGGCATCGGCGAAGATGTGGTGGCTGACCGTTTCAAGAATGCCAACGACGACTACTCCTCGATCCTGTGCAAGGCATTGGCCGATCGCCTCGCGGAAGCCTTTGCCGAGCGCATGCATGCCCGGGTGCGGCGCGAATTCTGGGGTTATGCGCCGGATGAAGACCTCGCCGCCGGCGATCTGATCCTCGAAAAATACCAGGGCATTCGTCCCGCGCCCGGCTATCCGGCGCAACCCGACCACACCGAGAAGGCAACGTTGTTCAAACTGCTTGATGCCGAGAACACCGCCGGTGTGACGTTGACCGAAAGCTTTGCGATGTGGCCGGGCTCGTCCGTCTCCGGGCTTTATTTCAGTCATCCGGAAAGCTTCTATTTCGGTGTCGGCAAGATCGAGCGCGATCAGGTCGAGGACTACGCCGCGCGCAAGGGTTTCAGTGTCGAGGAGACCGAACGCTGGCTGGCGCCGGTCCTGAACTACATCCCGGCGCAAGACCAGTCTGCGCAGGGTCGCAGCGTCCAGGAAGCGACATCGACACAGACGTCTTTCTCGGCAAAGCCCGCCAACGATGTCGAGGCGAAAGAATTGTCGTCGCATCCGCCGGGCTGCAACTGCGCGGTGCATCTGGCTTATCGCAAGAAGAAGGTCGGCGCGGGCTAGAATAGCTTGCCGCGAAGCTGATGCGTTGTCGCGCCCTCACAAGAGGGCGCACAAATTCGCACGATAAAACGGCGGCCAGTCCATGACTGGCCGCTGTTTCCTTGGGTGCAGAGAGCGCAGACGTCAGCGGCCGGCAGGAGCGGACAGAGCCTCGTCCGGGAAGTATCCGGAGTCGCTTCTGTTGACGTAGAACGGCACGGCCGACGCGTTGGCGTTGCGAACCTGTTCGTTCGCTGTCGCGGCGACGTGGTGCTTCTTGGTGCGTTCTCCCGCCGCAGCGGATTGGATCATCGACGCAGCGATCAGCATTGAGACGGCTGATGCGGCGATGCGCGTGCTCATCTTGTTCATGGTGGTATCTCCCGGTCTCTATTTTGCGAAGCAAGATCGCCTCGTGTCAGTCACAGATAATCGTGGCCGGGTCAGACGATAATACCCAAAAGGTGAAACAGATTGTTCTATCTTGCTTGATAATCGATGCTTTGAAAAACGCCCACGCGGGGCGCGAACGATCATGATTGTCAGGAAAAAGGATCGATCAACTTCTTGCGTTCGGCGCTGCGCCGCACAAGAAGATCGATGAAGGTTCTGACTTTCACGGATAGTTGATGACGATGCGGATAGATCGCAATCATCGACAGCTCGACGGGCCGATATTCCGGCAACAGGCGCACCAGCCTGTTGGCCTTGAGATCATCATGCACCAGGAATCCTGCGGCGAGACAAATGCCCATGCCCTGAAGGACGGCGACCCGCAGCATCTCGGCGCTGTTCGTGACCAGATTGCCCGATACTTTCACCGACGCAGTCGCGCCACTGCGATCCGTGAAATGCCACCCATCCTCGAAAGGATAGAGCACATGGCGCAGGCAATTATGGCTGGACAGATCGGACAACTGTTCCGGCCGCCCGTGCTTTTCGAGATAATCATGCGAACAGCACAGCACATGCCGCCAGGCGGCGAGGCTGCGGACGATCGAGCTGGAGTCCGGCGGCGGCGTCAGGCGGATCGCAATATCGTATCCCTCGTCGATCAGGTCGACGGTCCGTTCTCCCATCGTCAGTTCGACACTGACCTCTGGATAGCTGGTCAGGAATTCGGTGACGACCGACGACACCAGCGGGACCATGCTGGTCACGGTATAGACGCGCAGCGTGCCTTTGGGGGTCGACTGCAGCGCGCCGGCGATATCGTCGGCCTGCTCCAGGTCCGCGAGGATATGCGTGCAACGGTCGTAATAGGCCTTGCCCGCCTCGGTCAGGCTGACCTTGCGCGTGGTGCGGTTCAAAAGCCGCACGCCCAAACGCTCCTCGAGCGCGTGCACATGGTTGCTGATCATGGCGGTGGACATGTTGAGGCGGCGGCCGGCGGCGGAAAATCCGCCGCTGTCGACGACCCGGACAAACGCCGTCAGGCTGGTCAGCCGATCCATCCCAATTCCTGATCAAATCGTACCGGGTCATGTTGCATGATCGCTATCCCGCGACGAACCTACTTGCCCGGCTGCAATGGATCCGGCGCCAGCGCGCGCTTCTGCAACTCCGGTATGTTGACCTTGACGCCGTTGGCCATGACGACATCGCCCGGCTGCTGGCCGGCAGCACAGGCGCCGAGCCACTTGCCCTCGCTCGTCATCGTCATCGCAGGCAAATCGGCGCCTTCCGATGTCACCGTCATGGTATAGACGCTGTCGAAACTGCCGGTGATATTTGCGTGCGCGCTTGCCGCCTTGTTGTTGAACGAGCAGCGCGAGTCGATCGTCATCCCGTTGTCCGACTTCTTCACCTCACGCTCGGGGCAGGCCGCCGCAGAGAACGGACCGGTGTTCGATTGCAGCATCTGATCGGTCGCCGCATCGATGCATTGCTGCACCGTGACCGCGCGCCCGTGGCCGTCGATGGTGGTCTTGACCTCCCACAAACCGGGCTTGCGTGCCGGCAAATCGGCGGCCTTCGCGTATGCCACGAAGAGCAAAGCAAAGGCCGCGCTCAAGCATAACGTGACAGGCTGCCTGTATCGGTTGCGGCTCATCGGGCCATTTCGTGACTTTGCGCCATAACGGCGTCCTATCAAGTTCATCACCCCCTGCGCAAGTACGGGGGACACTGGCGAAAGCCGCTCTTCGTGTCCTGATTTAGGGCAGCCGTGTGGCGAGGCCGTGTGACATTATGTTACATTTGTAACCTTTTTTATGGAGACGTTGCCAGATAGAAGCTGATCCGCAACGGCTTCGATCGCAGCTTTATGAATCTCTCCACGCCTTTTATCCGCCGCCCGGTCGCCACCACGCTGTTGTCGCTTGGGCTTGTGGTGGCGGGCACCATCGCGTTTTTCAAGCTGCCGGTCTCGCCGCTGCCGGACGTCGATATCCCGACCATTTCGGTGCAGGCGACCTTGCCGGGCGCAAGCCCGGTGGACGTCGCGACGACGGTCGCAAGCCCGCTCGAGCGTCACCTCGGCCAGATCGCCAATGTCACGGAAATGACGTCCACCAGCACGCTGGGCTCCGCCCGCGTCAATCTGCAATTCGACATCGGCCGCGATATCAACGGCGCCGCGCGCGACGTGCAGGCCGCCATCAATGCGGCGCGCGCCGACCTCCCGGCGAGCCTGCGGAGCAATCCGACCTACCGCAAGTTCAATCCGGCTTCGGCGCCGATCCTGATCTACACCTTGACGTCGGACACGCTAGTGCCCGCCCAGCTTTATGACGCCGCCTCGACCGTGCTGGCCCAGAAGCTGTCGCAGATCGAAGGCGTCGGCGAAGTCGCCGTCAGCGGCGGCTCGCTGCCCGCCGTGCGCGTCGAACTGCTGCCGCCGGCGCTCTACAAATACGGCATTGGCCTGGAAGACATCCGCGCGGCGCTCGGCAGCACCAACGCCCACAGCCCGAAGGGCGGCATCGACGTCCACGACCAGCGCTACCAGATCTATTCCAACGACCAGGCCAACAAGGCTGCGGACTACCGGTCGCTGATCGTCGCCTACCGCAACGGCGCGCCGGTGCGCCTGGCCGACGTCGGCGACGTCATCGACTCCGTCGAAAACGTGCGCACCGTGGGGCTCGCCAACGGCAAGCCGGCGGTCATGATGATCGTGTACCGGCAGTCCGGCGCCAACATCGTCCAGATGGTCGACCGCGTGAAGTCGCTGATGCCGCAGCTCAAGGCCTCGGTTTCCCCCGCCATCGACATCAACCTCGCCGTCGACCGTTCCAAGACGATTCGCGCCTCGCTACGGGACGTCGAGATCACGCTGCTGATCACCGTCGCGCTGGTGATCCTCGTCGTGTTCGCGTTCCTGCGCGATGCGCGCGCGACGCTGGTGCCCGTGGTTGCGGTCTCGGTGTCGCTGGTCGCGACATTCGCCGTAATGTATCTCTTGGGCTACAGCCTCGACATCTTTTCTTTGATGGCGTTAACGGTCGCGACCGGATTCGTGGTCGACGACGCCATCGTCGTTCTGGAAAACATCACCCGCCACCTGGATGCCGGCATGTCGCGGCTGGATGCGACGCTGATCGGCGCCCGTGAGGTCGGCTTTACCGTCGTGTCAATGAGCGTGTCACTGGTCGCGGTCTTTGTCCCGATCCTCCTGATGGGCGGCCTGGTCGGCCGATTGTTCCGCGAATTCGCCATGACGATCACGATTGCGATCGCGATCTCACTGGTGGTCTCGCTGACGACCACGCCGATGATGTGCGCGGTATTGCTGCGCCGGAATCGCGGCGAGGCGCACGGTCGCGTCTATCAAATCAGCGAGCGGGTCTTTGAGGCGATGTTGAGCGGCTATCGCTGGACACTGGCGATCGCGCTGCGTCACCCGCTGTCGGTGATGCTGATCCTGGCCGCGACGCTGTGGCTGAACTTCCATCTCTACGGCGTCGTGCCGAAAGGCTTCGTGCCGCAGCAGGACACCGGACTGTTGATCGGCTCGATCCAGGCCGATCAAAGCACCTCGTTTCAGCTGATGCGGCAGAAGCTGACCCAGTTCATCGACATCGTCAAAAGCGATCCGGCGGTCGACACCGCCGTCGGTTTCACCGGCGGCAGCGGTCCGGGCCCCGGCGGCGCGACCAACACCGGCACGGTGTTCGCATCGCTGAAGCCAATTGGCGAACGTCAGTTGCCGGCCGATCGGGTGATCGAGCGGTTGCGCGGCAACCTCGCCGCAGTGGCCGGTGCCACGCTGTTCCTGCAATCGGTCGGCGACCTCGGCGCCGGAGGGCGCTCGGGCAATGCGGCCTATCAGTACACGCTGCAGGGCGCGACTTTCGACGAACTGAACGAATGGACGCCAAAGCTGGTCGCGGCGCTGCAATCCAATCCGGCCCTCTCCGACGTCAGCAGCGATCAGCAGAACAAGGCCCTGCAATCCAATCTGGTGATCGACCGCGATTCCGCCGCCCAGCTTGGCATTACAGTCAGCCAGATCGACAACACGCTGTATGACGCGTTCGGGCAGCGGCAAGTCTCGACAATCTATGTTGCGCGCAACCAGTATCATGTGATCATGGAGGTCGAGCCTGCCTATTGGCAAAATCCGCAGACCTTGCGGGACGTCTATGTCAGCACCGCGGGCGGCCCCGCGACCGGCTCGCAAACCACCAACGCGGTGGCCGGAACGATCACGTCGTCTTCGCAGAAGAATTCGATCAGTGCGGTCGCGGCCAATGCGGTGCGCAATCTCGCCACCAACTCGATCGGCGCTTCCGGCAAGGGAGCGTCATCGACCGGAACGGCCGTCTCGACCAGCTCGGAGACGATGATTCCGCTCTCGAGCGTCGCACAATTTACACAAGGCCAGACGCCGCTGACCGTCAGCCATCAGGACCTCTTCGTCGCCACCACTGTCTCTTTCAACCTGCCGCCGGGTGTTGCGCTCAGCGCCGGGGTCGCCGCGATCGAGACGACCATGAGCCGGATCGGCATGCCCGCCAGCATGCACGGCACTTTTGCGGGGGCCGCCAAGATCTTCCAGCAATCGCTGGCGAACGAGCCGTTCCTGGTGCTGGCGGCGTTCGCGACCATCTACATCTCGCTCGGTATGCTCTACGAGAGCTATATTCATCCGCTTACCATCCTTTCCACGTTGCCGTCGGCAGGCGTCGGTGCGGTGCTCGCGCTGATGATTTTTCACACCCAGTTCGACATCATCGCGATGATCGGGGTGATCCTGCTGATCGGCATCGTGAAGAAGAACGCCATCATGATGATCGACTTCGCGCTCGACGCCGAGCGCCAGCGCGGGCTGTCGTCGGCGGACGCCATCTTCGAGGCCTGCGTCATGCGTTTCCGGCCGATCATGATGACCACCATGGCCGCGTTGTTCGGCGCGGTGCCGCTGATGGTCGGACTCGGCGAAGGCAGCGAGTTCCGCCAACCGCTCGGCATCGCCATTTTCGGCGGGCTGATCGTCAGCCAGATCCTGACGCTTTACACCACCCCGGTCGTCTATCTCTATCTCGACCGCGCCAGGCACTGGCGGCAGCGGCGAAGGGAGCGCCGCCTGGCGTTGAGAGAACCGCCGCGATCTGATGTAACGATTCCGCTGCCGCCGGTCCATGCGAAATTGCACATCAGGCCCGGCGCGCACCGTTATGGATCGGGGCCGACGCGGCCGCTACTGCTTCCCTCACAAAATAACGCGAGACAAACGAAGTAGAGGAAATCATGTCCGGGATGGAACCGGCGACGCCGCGTCTTAAATCGATTCAGCGTATCGCCTTGGCCTTGCTGGTCGTTGCCGGCGTCGTCAATTACATCGACCGCGCGACGCTGGCGGTCGCCAATCCGCTGATCCGGGAGGAACTCGGACTTTCCATCGCCGAAATGGGCTATCTGCTCTCCGCCTTTCTCTGGGCCTATGCGTTCTCGCAATTGCCGACCGGCGCGATGGTCGACCGGCTGGGGCCGCGCCTGCTGCTGACGCATGGGCCTCAGCCTGTGGTCGCTCGCGCAACTTCTCGGCGGCATGGTGCAGAATTTCACCCAGTTCTTCGGCGCCCGTGTCCTGCTCGGCGTCGGCGAAGCGCCGCAATTTCCAACCGGCGCGCGCGTGGTGCGGGACTGGTTCAATCAGCGCGACCGTGGGCTCGCGACCGGCGTGTTCAACTGCGCCTCCTCGCTCGGCACCGCGATCGCCGTGCCGTTGCTGACCTATCTAATGCTCTCTTTCGGCTGGCGCACGATGTTCGTAATCATGGGCGTCGCCGGGCTGATCGTGGCCGCGTTATGGTTTCTGCTCTACCGCAATCCCGGCGAACTCGCTCTGACGGCGCCGGAAAACGCCTACCGGACCCAAGGCGATCCGCCGGGCCAGCGCACCAAGGTCACCTTTGGCGAATGGAAGCTGCTGTTCCGCTTTCGCACCACCTGGGGCATGATTTTCGGCTATTTCGGCTGCATCTACCTCACCTGGATCTACACCGCCTGGCTGCCCGGCTATCTCGAAATCGAACGCCATATGAGCGTGAAATATACCGGATGGGCCGCGGCCGTTCCGTTCGCCTGCGGTGTCGTCGGTGGCGTGCTCGGCGGATACATCGCCGACATCCTGGTACGCCGGGGCGTCGAGCCGCTCCGGAGCCGGCGCTATCCGGCCGCCATCGCATTGCTCGGCACCGCCATCTGCACCGTCGCCGCCGCTTACGTCTCCAGCAATGCGCTGGCGATCGCATTCATCTCGGTCTCGCTGTTTCTGGTCTATGTGACCTCGACCTGCGCCTGGGCGCTGAGTTCGGTCGCAGTGCCGACCAATTGTACCGCCTCGATCGGCGCGGTGCAGAATTTCGGCGGCTATCTCGGCGGCGCGCTGGCGCCGACCGTGACCGGCCTGATCGTGCAGAACACCGGCTCGTTCGTGCCGGCGCTGGTCGTCGGTGCCTTGATCGGCGTCGTCTCGGCCGGTTGCTATCTATTCGTTGTCGATCAGCCGATTACGGCCGCGGAGCTGGACGCGGCGTCCGGTATCAACGTTGACACTCTCGGCATTGGCGCCAATCCGAAACAATAGGCGCGCTTCCTTTGATTGAGCATGATCTTTTCAGAAAACCGCTACACACTTTTCCGGATCATGCTCTACGTCAGCTCCGCGCGCACCATCGCGGCCCCATCGGCGAGCGCCTTCAGTTTGGCAAACGCCAGTTCGCGCGGAAGGTATTTCATGCCGCAATCCGGCGCGGGCACCAGCCGACCGGCAGGAAGAACTTTCAGCGCGGCGCGAATGCGATCCGCCACGACGGCGGCGGTTTCCGCGTTCGGGTCGGCGAGATCGATCACGCCGAGCATAATCTTCTTCGGCGACAGATCCCTGAGCACGCCGAGATCGAGTTTCGGCTGCGCCGCCTCGATCGAGATCTGGTCCGCCTTGCAGGCGCCGAGTTCGCCGAGAAACGAATAGCCGACCGGCTTCTCGCCCTTGACGACCGCCGCATAGCCGAAACAGAGGTGTATCACCGTCGTCGCTTTCAGACCTTCAAGCGCGCGGTCGATCGCCTTGACCGCGATGCGTTTGGCGGCAGGCGGGTCCTGGCGCAGCCACGGTTCATCGAGCTGGATCACGTCGGCGCCGGCTTTTTCGAGATCGCGCGCTTCCGCGTTCACCGCCGCGGCAAAATCCATCACCATCTCGTCGTCGTCTTTATAATATTCGTTGACCGCCTGCCGGCTCATCGTGAACGGACCCGGCAGCGTGATTTTCGCCATCCTCTCGGTGTTGCCGCGCAGGAATTCCATATCGCGCGTTTCGACCGCATGCGTGCGGCGGATCGGGCCGACCACGCGCGGCACGGCGGTCGCAAGACCGGCCTTCGACATCACCTCGCCCGGTTTGCCGGACGCGATGCCTTCAAGCGCGGTCGCAAAACGGTTGGAATAGCTTTCCCGACGCACCTCGCCGTCGGTGATGATGTCGATGCCGGCGCGCTCCATGTCGCGAATCGCCAGCAGCGTCGCATCGTCCTGCGCCTGCTCAAGCCACGGCTCGGCGACCCGCCACAGATCGAGGCGCACCCGCGCCACGCCCTTCGAGAGCAACTGACGATCGACCAGCCATTCCGGCTGCGGGTAGCTGCCGACAACCGTGGTGGGCAGAAGTTTGGCGGTCATACTGGACTCCTTGGCGCGCGATAACATCGGTAGCAACCGCGACGGAAGCGTGCTCCCTCTCCCTAAGGGAGAGGGTTGGGGTGAGGGGTTACGGTCTCTCGAAAGAGCTGCGGCCCCTCACCCGGATTGCTTCGCAATCCGACCTCTCCCCATCGGGCAGAGGTGGACGGAAAGAGTTCGGTCATACGGCACCGCCGAGATAAAGCCGCTTGACGATGTCGTTGCCGTGCAATTCGGCGACATTGGCCGCGACCACGATCTCGCCGTGGACGATGATATAGCCGCGGTCGGCGATCCGCACCGCCTGATTGAAATTCTGCTCGGCCAACATCACGGTCAGGTCGAAACGCTCGCCGAGCTCGCCGATCTTGCTGATCATCTGCGAGACCAGAAGCGGTGACAGCCCGACCGAAGGCTCGTCAATCAACAGCAATCGCGGCGAGGACATCATGGCGCGGGCAATCGCCAGCATCTGCTGCTGTCCGCCCGACATGGTGCCGGCGAGTTGATTCGCGCGTTCCTTCAGCACCGGAAACGCGTCGTAGGCGAGCGCCAGATTACGATTGATGTCGTGCCGCGCCGCGCGGCGGAAGGCGCCGAGCATCAGATTTTCGGAAACCGTAAGCCGCGGGAACAGCCGCCGCCCTTCCGGCACCAGCGCCACGCCGAGATCGACGATCGACTCGGTCGACATCTTGCCGAGATCGTGAGTGGTGCCGTCGAGAGTAAGCAAAACGCTGCCACGCCAAGGCCGCACCAGACCCATGATACACTTCATCAGCGTGCTCTTGCCGTTGCCGTTGGTGCCAAGCAGTGCAACGGTCTCGCCGGTGGTCACGTCGAGCGAAACGCCGCGCAGCGCCTTCACTGCGCCGTAACCGGCATCGAGATCGCGGATCGCGAGGCTAAGTGCCAAGATAGGCCTCCTGCACCCGCGCATTCGCCATGACGTCCGAAGGCTGGCCGATCGCGATGATCTTGCCGGCATCGAGGCACATGATGCGCTCTGAGAACCGCATCACCGCCTGCATGATGTGTTCGATCATGATGATGGTGATGGATTCGCCGGCAAGCTTGATAAGAAGATCGAGCACTTCGTCGACCTCCGAGCCGGAAAGCCCCGCCATCGCCTCGTCCGAGATCAAGAGTTTCGGGCGCGTCGCCATCGCGCGCGCCAGTTCCATCTTGCGCAGCTCGACCTGGCTTAAGCCCGTGACCCGCGCGTCGGCTTTTGCCGCAAGGCCCATCTGTTGAAGGATGGCCATCGCGCTGTCGCGATGATCATCGGCCGAGAGACGAAGATGGGTTGCGCTGGTGAAATCGGCGGCGACCATCAAATTCTCGATCACCGTCATGCTTTTGAACGGGCGCGGAATCTGGAAGCTGCGCGCAATGCCGCGCCGCGTGCGTACGTGCGGCGCCAGCCGCGTGATGTCCTCGCCACCGAAGATCACGGTCGAGGGTTCGGTGCGGAAGGCGCCGGAAATGCAGTTGATCAGCGTGGTCTTGCCGGAGCCGTTGGGACCGATCAGGCCGAAGCGTTCACCCGCCTCGATATCGACGCTGACATTGTCGAGCGCGGTGAAGCCGCCGAAGCGCTTGGTCAGCCCCTCGATCCGCAGCAACGGGAGTTCGGCAGCGGGCGCGGACGTCATGTCTTGCTCTCCGCGCGGCGGCTCTTGCGAAACAGCCCGATGATGCCCTCGGGTGCTGCGACCACGAACAGCACTAGCATGACGCCGAGCACGAGCACGTTCACTTCCGAGGAAATCGTGACGGCCAGGAGCTGCTGGGTGACGCCGAGCAGGATGGCGCCGATCACGGGCCCGATCCAGTGCGAGGTGCCGCCGATCAGTGCCATCGCCAGCACCGAGACCGAGTAGTTCAGGTTGAAGGCCGAGGCCGGGTCGGCATATTGCAGATACATCGCCGCCGGCGCGCCGGCCGCGCACATCAGCGCGCCTGAAATCACGCAAGCCACCATTTTCAACCGCAGCGTCGGCACGCCAGTGCATTCGGCGGCGAGTTCGTCATCCCTGAGCGCCTGAAGGCCGCGGCCGATCCATGAATTCTGGATATAGCGCGCGATCGCGACCGCCAGCACCACGAGAATGGCCTGAACGAACACCAGCATCTGCACATAGCTATGGAATGGCGCGGTCACGGGAGGCCGCTGAATCTGGATACCGGCAGCACCACCGAGAAAACGCCAGTTCGTCACTGTGGTCTCGATCACGATCGTCAGCGCAATCGTTGCGATCGAAAAGAAGATGCCCTGCATGCGCAGGGTCAACAGCCCAACCGCAAAGCCGAGGAAAGCCCCGACCAGCGCCGCGGCGGCGATCTGCACATAGAGCGGCGCGCCCGCGGCCTTGAACAGGAGAATGCCGGTATAGACGCCGACGCCGAAGAACGCGCTGGTGCCGAAATTCACGTAGCCGGCATAGCCGCCGAGAATGCTCCAGGCTACCGACAGCACGATGAACTGCAGGATCACATAGCCCGCAAAGAACGGATATTCATTGGCGACAAGCTGCGTCGCCGCGAGCACGGCGACGAGAAACAGCACCGCGGTGCCCCAGAAAGCGATGCTCCCGCGTTTCATCATCGCCTGCCCAACAAACCCTGCGGCCGGACGGCCAGAACGCCGAGCAGCAGCGCAAAGGAAATCGCCGGCGCCCAGGACGCGCCGAACATCGTCAGCACGATGGTTTCGGCAACACCGAGGATGATGGCGGCGATCAGCGTGCCGGTCATGCTGCCGAGCCCCGCCATCACCACGACGCAGAAGGTCCGTCCGATATAGGCACGATCCAGCGTCGGCTCGACCGGCGCCACGATGATGAGAAGCGCGCCCGCAATGCCGAGCACCGCGGTCGCAATCCCGAACGCCCATTGCTTGATGCGAACCGGGTTGGCGCCCATTAGCCGCACCGCTTCTTCATCCTGCGCCACCGCTCGGATCGCACGTCCCATGAAGGTCCGCGACAGATAGGCCGCCAGCAAAACCGTCAACCCGGTCGCGACCGCGAACGCGACCATCAGGCGAAGCGGAATCCGCATGTCGCCGAAGCGCCAGGATTTTCCGATATAAGAGGCCGTGACCGAACGCTGATCGACACCGAAATGCAGGATGATCAGCACTTCGATGATGAAGGCGACGCCAAAGAAGAACGCAATGCCACGCACCGCGGCATCGGTGCCGCGGCGCTCGAAGGTCTCGTAATAGATCCGGTAGGCGACGAGCCCGAACACGAACAGCAGCGGCGTGATCAGAAGTCCCGCCACCAGGGGATCGATGTCGTAGCTGTCGTTGAGGAAATAGACCCCGTAGGACGCCAGCACCAGAAAGGCGGGATGCGCCACATGGGGAACGTCGAGCAGGCCGAAGGAGACCGACAGCCCGATACTGACGGCTGCATAAAAGCAGCCGAGCAGCACGCCGGTCACCACCGCGTCGAGCAGCAGGTCCATCGAAAACAATTCGGCCCCCTTGACCCTTCTCAGCCTGTCCGCGAGAAGTTACTTACGCGCGGCCTCGAAAGGCGTGATGAATTCCCCGGACTTCAGTTTCTCCGGGAACAAGATCACCTGTTTGCCGGACTTCTTGAACTGGTCCATGTTCTTGTCGACGATGCCCTGGAACTGCGCTTGCAGCGTCGCCGTCACCTTGCGCTCGCCATCGGCCGCAAACGAGATCGGACCGACAATGGTCTGGACCTCGTTTTCGTGCAGATATTTCGCGATCGCCTTCTGATCGAGCGAGCCTGTGGCCTTGACCGCGGCTTCGATCAGCTGGCCTTCGGCGTAGCCGAACGGCGCCAGGTAATAGCCGAGCGGATCGACCTTGGCCTCGATCGCACGCTTCGAATAGGTTTCGAAGAACGCCTTGGTGCCGTCATAGTACATGCTGGGCTCGGGCAGCCAGGTGTTGAAGTTGACGACGCCGTTGAGCAGCGAGCCAAGGTTCTCCATGACCGGGCCGAATTGCAGGCCGACCATGCCGCCGCCGAACAGTTTCACGTTGTCGCCGATTCCGATCTCATTGATGGCGCGCAGGATGCCGGCCGAATCCGGCGGATAGGACGCGACATAGACAATGTCGGGCTTGGCGGCCTTAAGCGAGCGGATGATGCCGGAGAATTCAACCGTATTCGGCGGATAGGCCTGATCGAACACGATCGGCATGTTGCGCTTGGTCGCGACTTCGCGCGCGGTCGTCGCCAGGTTTTGCGCGAACTCCTGGTCGGCGGTGAGCAGCGCCACCGTCTTGCCCCCGGCCTTCTGGCCGATATCGAGAAACGCGTTCGCCCAGGAATTGGCCGGCCCCCACGGCGCCACGTTGAACCACATGTCGTGGCCGACCTTGCTGTTGACCTGGAACGAGAAGTTGCCGATCAGCACCATGCCGCGTTGCTTGACCAGCGGCATGATCGGCGCGGTCGGCACGGTCGCATAGGGCGAAAACAAGAGATCAACCTTGTCGACGTCGAGCAGCTTGGAATAGATCGCCGGCGTCTCGGAAGCGCTCGACTTGTCGTCATAGACCACGAGTTCGACCTTGCGGCCGAGCAGGCCGCCGCGGGCATTGATGTCGTCGCGCCAGATCTCGGTGCCGAGCAGCGAGGCCTTGCCGCCACCAGCGAGACCGCCGGTCTGCGCCATCGACATGCCGATCCTGATCGGCGGCTGTTGAGCATTGGCCGCCGAGATCATCGCGAGCCCGGCGACCGTGATTGCCGCGCCAAGAAGCGTTCTGCGTTTCATCGTTCCTCCCCTTGTGTCCCGTTCTTATGTTTTCAGTTGCCGGCGCGGGTTTCTTCGGCCCTTGTCCGCGGACAACATCAAGATGTCACCCAAGGTTTAAGGCCAGGGCGCACCCGGCCACAACCCAACTCTGGTCGCATAGTGCTGCTGGCTTTGGTCAAGCCGGCTGCTTCAGGATCGCGGCCGGATCGGCGCCGACGCGTCCGCCGGCCCGGTCGGCCGCGGTTTCGCGCGACAGGCGCATGTCGAAGCGGATGCTCGGCAGGCCCGGAATCGGGCATTCCGGGTCCTTCGGATGGATATCGACCGCCAGATCGCCGGACGAGCCGAACACGACGTCGTCAGCCAGATGTGGATCGTCACGCAGATAAAGCGCCGTCACTAGTTCGCGATAACCGGGCGCGCCGACCAGGAAATGAATATGCGCCGGCCGCATGCCGTGACGCCGCTGCGCCGTGATCATCTCGCCGACCGGTCCATCCATCGGGATCGAATAGCCGAGCGGCTTCACCGTGCGCACCAGAAAGAGGCCGTTGGCGTCGGTGGTGAAGATGCCGCGATAGTCGACCGAGGTGGGATCTTCCTGAATGTCATAAAGGCCGGTGGCGCTGGTCTGCCAGAGCGAGACAGTGGCGCCGGCAAGCGGCTTGCCGTTCACATCCGTCACACGGCCGTAAAGAATGATTTCTGTGCCCGGATCGGCATTCCTGGCGATCTGGCTGCCGGCGGCCAGATGCGGCGTGGTTTCGCGGTAAAACGGACCGAGCAGGCTGGTGTTCGTCCCCTCTTCCAAGGCGGTCTCGTCATGCAGGCCGTTGACCAGTGCTGACAGGCCGAGCGTATCCGACAACAGGATGAATTCCTGCCGCGCCGGCGTGCAGATTTTCCCGACCGCGGTCATGAAGGCGATGCCCTTGAGCCATTCCGCCGGCGTCAGGTTGACGTCCTTGGCGAAGGCATGGAGATGCTTCACGGCGGAAGCCATAATCTGCTTCATGCGCGGATTGGGCGTTGAGGCCATCTGGTCAAGCACCGCTTGCGTGATGGTTTCAGGCGTCAACTCCTGCATAGATACCTCCCTCGATCCATTGTTCTTGGCCCTCCATGGCTTTGGCTATCCATGGCTTTTTATCTGGCGGCAGACTATCGCGCTGCGGGCGCAACCGCAAATCCGGAAGCCGTTGACCTCGGCCGGAAATCGGGCGGTGCGCCAGTCTAAATTTTCATCAGGTGACAGAAAAATCAGTCGGTCTGGTCGCGGCGGACGCTGAGCGGGTGGGTTTGCGCGGTGGCCGTGGCGGTGCCGAACGAGTGCGGCTGGGTCAGGATCTCCGGCTGAAGGATCTGGTCGAGTTGCTCGCGGGTCAGAAGCTTCTTGGCGAGTACCAGATCGTAGACGCTTTGATCGGTCAAAAGCGCCTGCTGCGCGATTTCGGTCGCATTGGCGTAGCCGATATAGGGATTGAGCGCGGTAACGATCCCGATCGAGCGCTCGACGCCGCGGCGCAGATGCTCGCGGTTGGCGGTGATGCCCTTCACGCAGCGCTCGGCCAGCGTCAGGCAGCCGGCGCGCAGATGGTTGACGCTCTTGAACAGGCTGTGCGCGATGATCGGCTCGAAAGCATTGAGCTGCAACTGACCGGCTTCGGCGGCAAAGCTCACCGTGACGTCGTTGCCGATGACTTCAAAAGCAATCTGGTTGACGACTTCAGGGATCACCGGATTGACCTTGCCGGGCATGATGCTCGAGCCCGCCTGCATCGGCGGCAGGTTGATCTCGTTCAGTCCGACGCGCGGGCCCGACGACAACAGGCGCAGATCGTTGCAGGTCTTCGACAGCTTGACCGCAACGCGTTTCAGGACGCCGGACAGTTGCACGAAGGCGCCGCAATCCTGCGTCGCCTCGATCAGGTTCGAGGCGGTGACCACGGGAATGCCGGTGACGTCGCGCAAATGCTGGCAAACCAGACGCGCATAATCGGGGTGGGCATTGATGCCGGTGCCGATCGCGGTCGCGCCCATGTTGATCTCGCACACCAGAAGGACGGCTTCCTTTAACCGCAATTCGTCCTCGCCGAGCATCACCGCATAGGTCGAGAACTCCTGGCCGAGCGTCATCGGGACGGCATCCTGCAACTGCGTGCGGCCCATCTTGATGATGTCCTTGAACTCCTCGGACTTCGCCTCGAACGCCTGGCGCAGCACAGCCATCGCCTCGACCAGGCGCATGATGCCGGAATAGGCCGCGAGCTTCAGCGCCGTCGGATAGACGTCGTTGGTGCTCTGGCTCATGTTGACCTGCTCGTTGGGGTGCAGAAATTTGTAGTCCCCCCTCTGCCGGCCGAGCAATTCCAGCGCGCGATTGGCGATGACCTCGTTGGCATTCATGTTGGTCGAGGTGCCGGCGCCGCCCTGGATGACGTCGACCACGAACTGCTCGTGCAGCCGTCCGGCCCTGATTTCCTCGGCGGCGGCGATGATGGCATCGGCCCGCGTCGCATCAAGCAGGCCGAGGTCGCGGTTGCTTCGAGCCGCCGCGATTTTGATCGAGGCCAGTGCCGTAATCAGGTCGGGATAGATCGAGATCGGCGTTGCGGTGATCGGGAAGTTCTCCACCGCCCTCAAGGTGTGGACACCGTAATAGGCCTCGACCGGGACGTCCCGGTCGCCCAGCAGGTCGTGTTCGCGTCGCATGCTCATGGAGGCCTCAATTGGTTGCGCGAGAGAAGCGCAATAAAAACAGGGCGGCCTGTTTTCCAAGCCGGGATTTGTTGCGCTGCGGTTGCAGCCTTCTCTTTTTGGGTGACGGCGGGCGCAGCAAGGGTCAAGTCACTGCCGCAAACCGCGATTTTCACCATTATTGACCGCTTTTCGGCGTGTTTAACCGCCGCTAACGCGCTGTGAGAGTTATGTTTAAACCATCCTTTAGATGTAAGGGCTACACTTTCATCGCAATTGCCTGATCCAAAATCCCTTACTCAAAATTAACAAACAAGCTTCCACGATTTAAACCGCGGCGATCAGGGGCGGGTGGACCGAAGGAATGACCAGCGCGCCTGACGAGATTGACTTCGATTACGCGACGACGATTGCGGATCGGGCCAACGGCTTCATGGCGCAGCACCGCGTGCCGCCGACCCCAGATAATTTTTCCGTCTGGTTTCACTACACGATGGGCGGCTCGCTCACGCTGAAAAAAACCATCGACATCCTGATCGCCAACAAACGGAAGTTCGATTCCGTCGTCAATCGCGATCTCTACGTCACCTATATCAAGCCGCAGCACGACCTCAGCGCGGTCGAGGAATTCCCTGAGCAAATACACGGCGTGATCGCCAGCGCGCAGGATTTCCTGGCAACCGCCATTTCCGACAATCGTTCGCAGATGGAAAGCCTGGGCGAAGTCAGATCGGAATGCCAGACCACGGCCGATCCACGGCCGATCATCGAGAAGCTGCTGAAAGAGCTGTCGAACGCGACGTCGCGTTCCTCGGCGCTCGAGGCGAACTTCCTCAGCACCACGAAAGACCTCGATCAGATCAGGGACTCGCTGAAACTCGCCGAGCAGCACTCCAACACCGACCCGCTCACCGGGCTCGCCAACCGACGTTCGCTCGAGGCATTCCTGCGCGTAGCCCAGATCACGGCGATGGAGGCTGGAACGCCGCTCAGCATCCTGATGATCGATATCGACCATTTCAAGAAGTTCAACGACGGCTACGGCCATCAGGTCGGCGATCAGGTTCTCCGGCTGGTCGCCAGGGTCTTGCAGGAAAGTGTCCGCGATTGCGATCTCGCCGCCCGTTACGGCGGCGAAGAACTGATCGCGGTGCTGCCGGGCGCAACCCTCGATGTCTGCGCCGAGGTCGCCGAGCGCGTCCGCCGCCGCATCGGCGAAGCGCGGTTGACCCGCCGCGCCACTGGCGAGGAAATATCGAGCGTCACGGTCTCAATCGGGGTGGCGCAATTCCGCATGGCCGAGTCGGCCGACGGCATGATCGAGCGGTGCGATCGCGCGCTCTATCAGGCCAAGCGTTCGGGCCGCAATCGCACGGTCAAGGAAGCCTCGGTCGAGGAAGAGATCGCAGCCTGAGCTTTCCACCGGCGGAGATCGATTCAGATCGCCGCCGCGACCTTCTCCAATCCGATCAGGCGGGCAAGCGAGCGTACCTCGCGCTTCTGATCTTCGCGCAACTGAAACAACAGCGGCATCGCCGCCGATTTCAATTGCTGGACTTCCGCCGCTTCAGGGTCGATCGGCACGGTGGCGGCGTTAGCGGGGTCGGCCTGCCGGGAGGTGTAAATCCTGTGGGCCACCGCGCGCAGCGCATTCTCCACCGCCGGCCAATAATATTCCTGGGACGGCGACAACTTCAGCCGTTCCTTGATGCCGGCGATCTGCGCATCGCTCAACAAGGCGTAGGATTTCTGGACCGGCGGCTTGGTGGCGACCTTCGGCTTTGGCGGCGCCGGCGACCCTGCCGGATCGGCCACCTTGAGCCCTTCGATATCGGCCGATGGCGTTGCTGCAAAAGCCTGCCGCAACGGTTCGTTCGGGATCGAATCGGTTTGCGCGGGTTCCACGGAATCGGGCGTAGCTGAGGCCACGGTCAGCTTGTCGCCCTTGCTGTCCCGGTTGGATACGACCCGTTGCACCATGGCGGATGGTTCCACCATCGCGGCCGCCGCTGGCACGCTCTCGCGGCCCAGAATGGCAGCTGCGGCGGCGCCGACAATCAGAAAGCCGGTCAGGGCAATAATCGTAATGGCTTTCGACAGGGAACTCTCCATCTGCGAACAACTCGATTTACGAACGACCTGGACCTGACATTCACAGCGGGTCTGGCCGCGTGTAGGTCTCAGTTTCCCGACAACGGGGGAGGAAATAAGGCTTAACCGTGCCACCGCGGTGACTATCTGCCCCGGCGGCCGGTCAAGGGATCAGGCGGCGGCGACGAGTTCGTAGGCCTGCTGGATATCGGCGACGATATCGGAGGCCTCCCATAGCGCATCGGGCGCGACCGTCTGCCAGGTGATGGTCCAGTTTCCGCCCCTGACCGAGCGGGGCATACCGACGACGTCGAATTTCACGTGGCGGCAGAGCGGATGACGCTCAAGGGCGTAAGCGACCCGGCGCTTGATCTCCTCAATGGTCGCCGGCGTCTTTTCAAACAGCGTCTCGAAATCCATGTCACACCACCCGCAACGGCCACCTCGCCTGCCCGCGCAAACCTGCGGGGGCGTCCTGGAGATAAATCTTGGGGGAGCGTGGTTAATAGCCGGTTAAATGGCCGACCTCACCGCGAATACGGCAGCAGATCAGACGATAGGTCAGACTTGAGGGTGCTTTATCTGCGACGTGGAGCGTTACAGCGGCGGGTCGACGGCCTCGTCATATTCATTTTTGAAGCTCGCGATCAGTTCAGCGGCCGGCACGATCTTGTCGAGGCTGCCGATGCCCTGACCTGAACCCCAGATCTCCTTCCAGGCCTTTGGCCTGACGCGCTCGCCGGAATCGTCGGTCCCGAAACTCATCTTCGAGGCATCCGATTGCGGCAGATTTTCCGGGTCCATGCCGGCGGCCAGGATCGATGGCTTCAGGTAGTTACCGTGCACGCCGGTGAAGAGGTTGGAATAAACGATGTCTTCCGCGCTCGAGGTCGTGATCATCTCCTTGTAGCGCTCGACAGCATTTGCCTCCTTGGTGGCGATGAAGGCCGAGCCGATATAGGCAAAGTCCGCGCCCAACAGTCGCGCCGCGCGGATGGCACGACCATTGGCGATGGCCCCCGACAGCGCAATCGGGCCGTCGAACCATCGCCGCGTCTCCGCCACGAAGGCGAACGGCGAAATCACGCCGGCATGGCCGCCGGCGCCGGCCGCGACGAGGATCAGGCCGTCGGCGCCCTTTTCGATCGCCTTGTGGGCGAATTTCTGGTTGATCACATCGTGAAACACGATGCCGCCCCAGCGATGTGCGGCCTGATTGACCTCCTCGCGCGCGCCCAGCGACGTGATGATGACCGGCACCTTGTGCTTCTCGCAGAGCGCAAGATCATGTTCGAGGCGGTTGTTCGACCGGTGCACGATCTGATTGACCGCAAACGGCGCCGACGGCCGCCCCGGATGGGCCGCATCATAGGCGGCCAGCTCTGCGCGGATCCGCGTCAGCCATTCGTCGAGCAATTCGGGCGGCCGCGCATTCAGCGCCGGAAACGAACCAACGATCCCGGCCTTGCATTGGGCGATCACGAGATCTGGCACCGAGACGATGAACAGCGGCGCCCCGATTGCGGGAAGCGAAAGACGGCCCTTGAACAAAGCAGGCATCGACATCAGCGAAATCCTTGTATTTCCGGGCTACGGGAAATCCTCCTGCACCCGGAGAAGATCAAAGATGCCAGACATCATCTCAAGAAAGCAATCGCGCTTTCTCAGACGACGACGCACTACTGGCACAATGCGCGGGTGACGAAATTATCGGTTCGGCAGTCGTCCGGCTTGCGGGTCCGACCCGGGATCAAGACCTTCGCCGAACAGGCTTCCACCGAATCCGTCGTCAGGCTTTTGCCTTCCTTGAGACCCTTGGCCTGGCAGAGCTTGTCGGCCGCCACCTTGCAATCGGAGGCGCCGTTGGCCGACACCGGACATTTGATGCGGCCTTCGGCCACGGAAGACGGCGTGGCGAGCCGCGACAGGCCTTCGCCGGCATTCTTGGCCGCGTCCTTGGCGCGCGCGTTGAGATCGTCAAGTGTCTCGCCTGTGCTTTTCAGCGTCGGCAAGATCGACAGCGATTTTTCCAGCACCTTGCCCATTTCGTTGAACAAGCCCGGATTTTCCGGAGTGGATGGTGCCGTTGCCGTTCCACCCGGCGGCGCTGCTGGCTGCGGCGCTGTCTGCTCCGGCGATGGAGCCGGAGGTGGAGCGGCCGTCTGCGGCCAGCCGGCGGTAACGGCGGTCATCCATACCAATGCGACTACCGCAATCCTTGCGAGAAGCGGACGCGGCAATGCCTGGAAGGCGGATCGATCACGCATGGGGGCAGGATAGCCCGGAGCAATCGGACGGCAAAGCGTCAGATCAACTTGATGGCGATGACGAACCCACCGGCAAGCAGGATCACGAACGCGGTCAACCACAGGCCCATGCGCTTTTCGATTTCGGCGCGGATCACATCGCCATAGCGATTGAGCACAACCGCAACGATGAAAAAACGGCCGCCCCTGGCGATGATGGAGCACAGGATGAACAGCCAGATATTGTAGCCGGCGAAGCCCGAGGTGATGGTGACGAGCTTGTAGGGAATCGGCGTCAATCCCTTCAACAGGATGATGACGCTGCCCCATTCGGCATAGGAGGCGCGAAAGGCATCGACCTTGTCGCCGAGATGATAAAGATTGATCAGCCAACTCCCGACCGAATCATAGAGTAGCGCTCCGATGGCGTAGCCGAGCACACCACCGGCAACGGAGGCAATCGTACAAAGCGTCGCAAACAGCCACGCCCGGGCCGGCCGTGCCAACGACATCGGCAGCAGCATGATGTCGGGAGGAATCGGAAAGAAGGAGCTTTCCGCGAAAGCGACCGCACCCAGGATCCAGAGGGCATAGGGCTTGTCGGCGGAGGCGATACACCAATCATAGATACGTCTGAGCATGCCGCGATGAACCACCACGCTGCGCGTTTGTCCATGCCGGAAAAGCAAGGAAATCAGTGGCGCTTGCGCAGGGCCCGGCCTTCGAGCGCGACAATTGGCCGCCGTGTCAGCCGGGACGAGGGAACCTTGACCGGCGTCTTCGGCATTTTCTCGGCGATGCCAAGCAGATCCTCGCGGCGTTCCATCTCGCGCCACACATCTGCGGGACGCACGCCGGCCGCTACCCACAGCACCGTCAGATTATAGAGCAGGTCGGCGCTCTCGCGAATGACGGCATCGGTCTTGCCGTTGACGGCATCGATGACGACCTCGATGGCTTCTTCGGCGAGCTTCTTGGCCATCTTGTCGGGGCCGCGCTGAAACAGCCGTGCCGTCCGCGAGACCGAGGGATCGAGATCCTTGGCCGCGATGACCGCCTGGTAAAGCCGTTCGAGCAAATCACTCATGCGTCTTAAGATAATCCAAACGCTTCGCCGGCGTGTTAACGGCCTCACAGTTGCAGGAAAACCACCGGCCACGGTGACCAGCGGCTTAACCGGGTCGTGAGATTTCGAGGTCCGGCAAAACGGCAGGCGGCGGGACCGGGCCGCCTGATTGTCTTGCGCGGGCAAGCCATATCGGCTTCGATCGGCCGCGTCACGGCCGTAATATTACGGCCGGAAGGTGCCTGCCGAGGTGTCGCACGAACTTCGTAAAAGCGGACACCGGACGGTAACCATCGCCGCTCATCTGCGGTTAAGGTTGGCCTTGGCAGAATGAAACAAAGGCCGGAAAAGGTGTCATGAAACCGACATATCCGGCGCAGCAATTGGCTTCCAATGCGCGTCATTCGGACCCTTATTGCCTGTTGGCTTTCGGCAGTCTGTCTTGCCGGCCTGAACGTGCATGCCGCAGAGAACCCTCACCTGCTCACGGTCGCGCTCTCATTCGATCGCCCTATCAACGCCAGCTCAGCCCCGCTCGTCGTCGCCATGACCGACGGGCTGTTTTCCTCGGAAGGATTGGCCGTCATAACCAAAATCGCCGCCGGATCGCCGGAGGCGATCGCGAGCGTTGCTTCCGGGGCCAGCGAGTTTGCCGTCGTCGACATCAACGCGCTGATCCGTTTTCGCAGCCAGGCGGCGGCCCCGGTCAAGGCGGTGTTCGTGCTGTTCAATAAAGCGCCCTACGCCATCGTCGCCCGCAAAAGCCGGGGCATCCACGCGCTTTCGGACATCGAGGGCAAGACGCTCGGTATCGCCGACGGCGACCTGTCGGCCGGGCTGTGGCCGGCGCTAGCGCACCACAACGGGATCAATCTCGACCACGTCAAGCAAAGCCGGATCAGCGCCGCGGTGCGTGAGCCGATGCTGTCGGCCGGCCAGGTCGACGCCGTCACCGGATTTTCCTACCAGTCCGCCATAAACCTGAGGGATCGCGGCGTTCCCGCCGACGACCTCGCGGTGCTGCGCTTCGCCGATTACGGCTGCGAGGCCTACGGCTTTGCGGTGATCGTCAATCCGGCATTCGCCGCCAAACGGCCGGACGCCGTAAAGGGCTTCGTGCGCGCCGTGATTGCCGGCACCAACCTCACCATCCGCGACGAAGGCCATGCGGTCGACCAGGTTCTGACCCGGATGGAAGAAGGCTCGCGCGAGCTGGAGCTGGAACGGCTGCACGCGGTGGTCCGCGACAACATCCTGACCGACGAAGTCAATCGCAACGGCCTCGGTGGCGTCGATCCGGCCCGGCTCGAACACGCGATCGATCAGGTCGGTGAAGGCTTCAAATTCGAAAAGCATCCCACGGCCGCGGATATTTTCGACGACCGTTTCTTGCCCGCCCCGCGCCGATCGCCTGATCAACTGAGCAAAAGCCTAACCCGAGACTATATCTTCGCGCCGCTCCCGGATTAAGATAGGCCGGTCGACGATTGTCATCGTCGCTCGCCTGGTGCTTAAATCGCATGTCCCTGCCTCGCCTCTATCTGCGCGTGCTCCAACTGCTCGGCAAGGAAGCACGGCTTGGCTGGATCCTGGCCGGCGCCAACCTGTTGCTTGCAGCCGCCCAGTTCGCCGAGCCGGTGCTGTTCGGCAAAATCGTCGATACGCTCTCCGGCAAGCCCGCCGGCGGTGCGCTGGGCTCCTCGCCCGCCTGGCCGATGCTTCTGGCCTGGGCTGCCTTCGGCCTGTTCACGATCCTGTGCAGCGCCTGGGTAGCGCTGGAAGCCGATCGGTTGTCGCATCGCCGGCGTCAGGCGGTGCTGACGAGCTATTTCGAACATATCTTGCAACTGCCGCTCACCTACCACACCGGCACCCATTCGGGACGGCTGATGAAGGTGATGATCAACGGCACCGACGCGCTGTGGCGGCTGTGGCTCGGATTTTTCCGCGAGCATTTCGCAGCCATCCTGTCGCTGGTCGTGCTGTTGCCGTTGGCGTTTTACATCAACTGGCGGCTGGCGATCCTTTTGTTCGGGCTCTGCGTGGTGTTCACCGTCCTGACGACGATGGTGGTACGCAAGACCTACGGCATGCAGAGCGAGGTCGAGACCTATTACGGCGATCTTTCGGCGCGCGCTTCCGATGCGCTCGGCAACGTCGCGCTGGTGCAGAGCTTCGTGCGCGTCGATGCCGAGGTGCAGGGCGTGCGTTTCGTCGTCGACAAATTGCTGGCGGCACAGATGCCGGTGTTGTCGTGGTGGGCGCTGGTCACCGTGATCACGCGGGCATCGACCACAATCACGATTCTGGCGATCTTCACCGTCGGCATCGTACTGCACGAACGAGGCCAGACCTCGGTCGGCGAGATCGTGATGTTCGTCTCTTTCGCCACCATGCTGATCCAGAAGCTGGAGCAGGTGGTCAGCTTCATCAACAACGTCTTCATGGAGGCGCCGCGCCTTGCCGAGTTCTTCAACGTGCTCGATGCGGTGCCCGCCGTCCGCGACCGGCCGGACGCGATCGATACCGGACGGCTGTCGGGGCTGGTCGAATTCAACGACGTTTCGTTCTCCTACGACGGCAAGCGGCCGGCGGTCGAAGATCTTTCCTTCGCCGCGCTGCCCGGCCAGACCATCGCGCTTGTCGGCCCGACCGGCGCCGGCAAGTCCACCGCGATTGCGCTATTACATCGCGCTTTCGATCCGCAATCCGGCTTCATCAAGATCGACGGCATGGACGTGCGCGGCCTGACGCTGACGGCATTGCGGCGGAATATCGGCGTGGTGTTTCAGGAAGCGCTGCTGTTCGACCGGACGATCGCCGACAATCTGCGGGTCGGCAAGCCGGACGCCACCGACGAGGAATTGCGGCTCGCGGCTGCCCGCGCGCAAGCACTCGAATTCATCGAACGCAGCGAGCACGGCTTCGACACCAAGGTCGGCGAGCGCGGCCGAATGCTGTCCGGCGGCGAGCGGCAACGGCTGTCGATTGCACGCGCGCTGTTGAAGGATCCGCCGATCCTGATTCTCGACGAGGCGACCAGCGCGCTCGATGCAGTCACCGAGGCCAAGGTCAACGCCGCGCTGGACGAGGTGATGAAGGGACGCACCACTTTCGTGATCGCCCATCGCCTCTCGACCATTCGCAACGCCACACTCATCCTGGTGTTTGATGGCGGGCGTGTGATCGAAAGCGGAACTTTCGAGGAACTTGTCGCGAAAGGCGGCCGTTTTGCGGAATTGGCTCGCGCTCAGTTCATGGTGCAAGAGAGCGCTCGTGCGAGCCTCGAGGCGCCGTGAAAACACCTCACGCCGGCGTCAAGATTGAAGTATCGTCGAAATTCGGCCTCGTTCACCGTTGAATTAGTTATTGAGCCCCCGCAGCGAGCCGGATAGGTTGGCGGCTGCCGCCGGACACGCTTGAAACCCTGACATCACATCGCGAAGGCCTCCTTTCATCTCAAAGGCGGGTCTCAAAGGACCGGAATCGGATAGTGCAATTTCATCGCCCGTCGCTTTTCAAATCGCCGCTGCGTTTGATCGCTGTTGTATCGGCCTTCACGCTGTCCAGCATCGGTGTGGCGAACGCCGAAGCTCTGCTGCTCGTCGAAGCCGAGAGCGGCAAGGTCCTTCAAGCCGAGAACGCGACCAATCCATGGTACCCGGCTTCTCTGACCAAGATGATGACCGCCTATGTGACGCTCAAGGCGATCAAGGAGGGACGCATCACCCTCGATACGCTGTTCACGGTATCTCCGACGGCAGCCTCGCAGTCGCCTTCGAAGATGGGATTCCGGCCGGGCACCCAAGTGACCGTCGATAACGCGCTCAAGATGCTGATGGTGAAGTCGGCCAACGACATGGCCGTCGTGCTGGCCGAAGGTGTCGGCGGTTCGATCGACGGCTTTTCCGAGCTGATGAACCAGAACGCGCAACGGCTCGGCATGACGCAAACAAATTTCGTCAATCCGAACGGCTTGCCGGCCGATGGGCATGTCACCTCGGCGCGCGACCTTGCGATCCTGGCGCGGGCGATCATTCATGATCTGCCGGAATACGAATATTTCGTCCACATTCCCTCGATCCGCTACGGCCGCAGGGTTACCCAGAATTTCAACAAGCTGATCGGACGCTATCCCGGCGCCGACGGATTCAAGACCGGCTTCATCTGTGCGTCCGGCTATAACCTCGTGGCGTCCGCGACCCGCAACGGCAAGCGGCTGATTGCAGTGGTGCTCGGCGCTTCGTCCGGTCAGGCGCGCGCCGTGAGAGCCGTCCAGATGCTGGAGCGCGGCTTCTCCAACGACACACTGACATGGCTGCGCCCTTCGCTCGGGACCGTCGATAATCTCGTGCCGATCGATGCCTCGCCGCCGGACCTGCGCGACGAGATGTGCAGCGGCAAACGGCACAAGCCGGCCAGCGACGAAGATGATACGACGGTCAGCAGCGGCGCCTCCGGTAGCTCGCCGGCACTTGCCTTCTTCGCCACGGGCAGTCAGGGGCCGGCCCTGAAGCCGTCGGAGTTGCTCGCGGCAGCACCGGCAGCCTCCGAACCAATTCCCGTCTATACCGGACCGACCCGCACCGGGGCGGCGTTGATTGCGGCGGTTGCAGCCGATACCGCCGAAGAACAGGCGGCGGCGAAGCATCGCGGAAAGAAGACGCATGTCGCTGCCAAAAAGCCTCCCGAGGCGGGGGCCGGCGATACGGGCAAGCCGGCCAAGCACGCGAATGCGGCAGCCAAGACTGCTGAGAAGCCGGCGACAGCCGACAAGCCGGCCAAACCCAAGGCGGCAGCGAAGCCGGCCAAACCCAAGCCTGACGCTACCTGAGCGGCAGGTCCAACGCCCCTTTCCGGGCCGGCAACTTTTTCGTGACCCGTCCTGTTCGGCATGACGGCGGCTTGCCATCGGCAGCCGCAACGCTCAATATCGCCCAAAAATGAAGATGACCCGTCGCAATGAGCGGGCACAATGCAAGGGAAGCGAAGCGAGAGGGAAAGTGACATGGAGCGCATCTGGCTCAAACAATATCCGGCCGGCGTGCCCGCCGACATCGATGTGACCCAATATTCATCCCTGGTTGAATTGTTGGAAGAAAGCTTTGCAAAATTCAGAGAGCGCAAGGCTTTCATCTGCATGGACAAGTCCATCACCTACCGCGACCTCGACGAAATGTCGCTGGCACTTGGCGCTTATCTCCAGAGCAAGGGTCTGCAAAAGGGCGCCCGCGTCGCGCTGATGATGCCGAACGTGCTGCAATATCCGATTGCGACCGCCGCCGTGCTGCGCGCGGGCTATGCGGCCGTCAACGTCAATCCGCTCTATACGCCGCGCGAGCTTGAACATCAGCTGAAGGATTCCGGCGCCGAGGCGATTATCGTACTGGAAAATTTCGCCACCACCGTGCAGCAGGTGATGGGCAAGACGCAGCTCAAGCATGTCATCGTCGGCAGCATGGGCGATCTGCTCGGCCTCAAGGGCGTGCTGGTCAATCTCGTGGTGCGACGAGTAAAGAAGATGGTGCCGGCCTATTCGATTCCGCGCGCCGTTTCTTTCAACGATGCGATCGCCGCAGGCCGGACCATGACGTTTCAGAAGCCCCGGCTGATGCCTGACGACGTCGCCTTTCTGCAATATACCGGCGGCACCACCGGCGTCTCCAAGGGCGCGACGCTACTCCATCGCAACATCCTCGCCAATGTGCTGCAAAACGATGCTTGGTTGCAGCCGGCGTTGAAAAAGCCGCCGCACGTCGATCAGCTCTTTATCGTCTGCGCGTTGCCGCTCTATCACATCTTCGCGCTGACGGCCTGTTATCTGCTGGCAGTGCGCGCCGGCGGCGTCAATCTCCTGATCCCCAATCCGCGCGACATGCCGGGCTTCATCAAGGAGCTGTCGAAATACCAGATCAACAGCTTCCCGGCCGTCAACACGCTTTACAATGCGCTTTTGAATACGCCCGGCTTCGACAAGATCGACTTCTCAAAGCTCAAGACCTCGTTCGGCGGCGGCATGGCGACCCAGAAGCCCGTCGCGGAAAAATGGCTGGCGGTTACCGGCTGCGCGCTGTCGGAGGGATACGGCCTGTCGGAAACCTCGCCGACGCTGACCTGCAACCCGGCCGACGCCGACCGCTTCTCCGGCTCGATCGGCCTTCCCGTTCCCTCCACCTGGCTGTCGATCCGTGACGACGACGGCAACGAAGTGCCGCTCGGCCAGCCCGGTGAAATCTGCGCCAGGGGGCCGCAGGTGATGGCTGGTTACTGGAACAGGCCCGACGAGACCGCCAAGGTGATGACGGCGGACGGCTATTTCCGCACCGGCGACATCGGCGTGATGAGTGCTGACGGCTACACCAAGATCGTCGACCGCAAGAAGGATATGATCCTCGTCTCCGGCTTCAACGTCTATCCGAACGAGATCGAGGAAGTGATCGCAAGCCATCCGGGCGTACTGGAATGTGCCGTGATCGGTGTGCAGGACGCGAAGTCCGGCGAAGCGGTCAAGGCCTTTATCGTCAGGAAGGACCCGAGCCTCACCGCCGAGGATGTGATCAAATTCTGCGCTACCCAGCTCACCGCCTACAAGGTGCCGAAGCAGATCGAGTTCAGAACATCGCTGCCGAAAACCAATGTCGGCAAGATCCTGCGCCGCGAACTGCGCGAGGAGACCAAGGCCGCGGCGGCTTAAGCAAAAGCAAACAAGTCGGCGCATCGTGCGATGACCGGCGTTGGTGAGCTCGAGCCGAACGACGTCCTTAGCTTCTGGCGCGCGGCAGGAGACGAGCGCTGGTACAAGCGCGACGATGCCTTCGACGCCGGCGTGCGTGAGCGATTTCTCGCCCTTTGGCAAAAGGGTGCCGCGGGCGAATTGTCGTCCTGGGAGATGACGGATGACGGCGCGCTGGCGCTGGTCATCCTGCTCGATCAATTCCCGCGCAACATGTTTCGCGGCGCCCCCAAGGCTTTTTCAAGCGACGCTCTCGCGCGCGACGTCGCAGACCGCGCGCTCGGCCGTGGCGCCGACAAGCGCATTGAAGCACGCCTCCTGCAATTCCTGTATTTGCCATTCATGCATTCGGAGGATCTGGCCGACCAGTTGCGCTGCGTCGATCTGTTCCGCGCCAACGACGATGCGGAAAACCTCCGCTATGCCGAGGAACATGCGGATATCATCCGCCGGTTCGGGCGCTTTCCGCATCGAAACCGCATTCTTGGCCGCGCCACGACGCCGGAGGAGCAAGCCTTTCTCGACGGCGGCGGGTTTTCCGGCTAGGGGTATGACGCGATGACGGAACGGTGAATGGGCCAGCCTGTTGCCGTTTCGGGTTCCTTACGAATATTGTGCCGCGGAATACGCCGGTCAAACGAACATCCGCATCATTTGAGGAGAAGTGACGATGACGATCAAAGTTGGCGACAAGCTGCCCGAGGCCAAGTTTCGCGTGATGACGGCGGAAGGTCCGCAGGTAAAGACCACCGATGACATCTTCAAGGGCAAGAAGGTCGCGCTGTTCGCCGTGCCGGGCGCCTATACCGGCACCTGCCACAAGATGCATCTGCCGAGCATTTTCCTCAACGCCTATGCCATCAAGGACAAGGGCGTGAACACGATCGCGATCGTGTCCGTCAACGACGCCTTTGTGATGAACGCCTGGAAGCGCGACACCGACGAGCGCGACGAAGCCATCTTCTTGGCCGACGGCAACGCCGAATTCACCAAGGCAATCGGCATGGAGCTGGATGCTTCCGGCAACGGGCTCGGCATTCGCTCCAAGCGCTACTCGATGCTGGTGGAAGACGGCGTCGTCAAGAAGTTCAACCTCGAGGCCGCTCCCGGCAAGGTCGAGGTTTCCGGCGGCGATACGCTGCTCGGGCAGCTTTGAGCTGAGGCGCTCGCTTTACCCTCTCCCCTGCGGGAGAGGGTGGCGAGAATGAGCAAAGCGAAATTAGAGCCGGGTGAGGGGTCGAGGTTTCGCATCGGAGAAAACCCCTCACCCGCCCTCAATGCTTCGCATTTCGGGCACCCTCTCCCGCAAGGGGAGAGGGTAACGAACCCGCCTCGATTGCCTGACTACCCCTTCAACCTTGCCATCGCGACGCCGTCGCGGGCCAACTGATCCGCGCGCTCATTCTCGTCGTGGCCGGCATGGCCCTTGACCCAGTGCCAGCGTACTTCGTGCGGCTTTAGCGCTTCATCGAGCCGCTGCCACAGCTCCACGTTCTTGACCGGCTTCTTGTCGGCGGTACGCCAGCCGTTCTTTTTCCAGCCATGAATCCAGCCGGTAATGCCCTGACGGACATACTGGCTGTCCGTGTAAAGATCGACCGAGCAGGGTTTTTTCAACGCTTCCAGCGCCGAGATCGCCGCCATCAACTCCATGCGGTTGTTGGTGGTATGGGCCTCGCCGCCCTTCATCTCTTTCTCGACGTCGCCGAATTTGAGAATGGCACCCCAGCCGCCCGGGCCGGGATTGCCCGAGCAGGCGCCGTCGGTGTGGATGATGACCGTGGGAAGCGTACTCACTTTATCTTCCTTCAGGCGAGCACGCCGTAATCGCGGATCGAAGACACGCTTTGATGAAAGCGCAGTTTGCGGACGTATTCGAGCGGATCTTTCGGGCGCACCAGCGCGCCCTTCGGCACGTTGAGAAAATCGACCAGGCGCGTCAGCAGGAAACGCAGCGCCGAGCCACGCGCCAGTAATGGCAGCGCATCCTCTTCGTCTTTTGAGAGTTGCCGCTCGCGGCCATAGGCCGACAACAGCGCGCGCGCCTTGGTGACGTTGAACGAACAATCGCTCTCGAAGCACCAGGCGTTGAGGCAGATCGCGACGTCATAAGCGAGCATGTCGGTACAGGCGAAGGTGAAGTCGATGATGCCCGACACCCGATCATCGAGGAAGAAGACATTATCTGGAAACAGATCGGCGTGGATGACGCCATTGGGCAAATGCTTCGGCCAGATATTGCTTTCGAGATAGTCGAGTTCGTCCGATAGAAACGCGCGCAGACCGGGCTGGACCTCGTCGGCGCGTGAAGCCGCCTGTTCGAGCAACGGCCGCCAGCCGGAAACCGACAGCGCATTGGGGCGCGACATATTGAAATCGGCGCCCGCCAGATGCATCTCGCCCAAAACCTTGCCGACGCCGGCGCAATGGACAGCGTTCGGCTTGCGCGGCCAGATGCCTTCCAGAAACGTGATGATCGCAGCAGGCCGGCCGGCCAAAGTGCGCAGCGCCTCGCCGCTTTTGTCCTGCACCGGCTGCGGGCAATTCACCCCGCGCGAGGCGAGATGCGTCATCAGTTCAAGAAAAAACGGAAGATCGCCCTTGGCGACCCGCTTTTCGTACAGCGTCAGGATGAATGAACCCTGCGTCGTGTGCAGCAGGAAGTTGGAATTCTCAACGCCCTCGGCGATGCCCTTGTAGGACAACAAATCGCCGATCTCGTAATTTTTCAGGAAGTCCGCAAGCTCGTCGGCGGCGACGTCGGTATAGACCGCCATGAGCGATATCCTGATTAAATGTTATTCCGCAGCGTCAGGCCGCAGCGATCGCGGCAGCGGGAAGAACTCGTTTTCTTCCGCGGCCGACACCGTCTCGACGTGCAGTTCGTAGCGCTCGGCGAAAGCGCCCATGATCTCCTCGACGATCACTTCCGGCGCCGAAGCGCCCGCCGTGATGCCGAGGCTCTTGATGCCGTCAAACCGCGACCAGTCGAGGTCGCTGGCGCGTTGCGCGAGAATCGCGATCGGGCAGCCTTCGCGCTCGGCGACTTCGCGCAGGCGCTGCGAATTCGAGGAGTTCGGCGCACCGACCACGATCAAGGCATCGACCACGGGCGCAACCTTCTTCACCGCAAGCTGGCGGTTGGTGGTGGCGTAGCAGATGTCTTCCTTGTGAGGGCCGGAAATATTTGGAAACCGTCCCTTCAGGATCGCGACGATTCCCGCGGTGTCGTCGATCGACAGCGTGGTCTGGGTCACAAAAGCGAGATTGTCGGGATCCTTCGGGGTGAAGGTCGCCGCATCTTCCGCGGTTTCGATCAGCGTCACGGCGCCTGGCGGCAATTGGCCGAGCGTGCCGACCACTTCCGGGTGATGGGAATGGCCGATCAGGAGGATTTCACGGCCACGCTTGAAATGGATCGCCGCCTCCCGATGAACCTTGGTGACCAGCGGGCAGGTGGCATCCAGCGAAAAGAAATTGCGGGCGCGGGCATCGGCCGGGACCGACTTCGGAACCCCGTGAGCCGAAAAAACCACCGGCGCGTTGGTATTGTCCGGGATTTCGGCCAGTTCCTCGACGAAAATGGCCCCTTTGGTCTTCAGGCTGTCCACCACGTAGCGGTTATGGACGATCTCGTGGCGGACATACACCGGGGCGCCATAGATCGTGAGCGCCCGCTCGACGGTATCAATCGCCCGCACCACGCCGGCACAGAAGCCGCGCGGAGAACAAAGCACGATTTTCAGCGGTGGTTTGGCTGGCATAAGGCGGCCTCGGACCGGATCGGCCCCAGGCCTTAACCATGGCCGAAAGGGTCGCGTAGCGGTCTATTCAAAGGGAATTCCAGCCAAGGACTTGGGACGGCTTTTGGGCGCTGTCAAGAGCAACCCATTGCGCTTGCGACCGCGAACGGCATATAAGGAGCGTAATTCCCGTCATCATTGATGACCATGGCTTCGCCTCCCGGAGGTGGGCGAAGCGCAAAGGAGATTTGCCATGAGCAATGCACCGCTGATGCCGAAGGCAACTGCCGTGTGGCTGGTCGATAATACCGCCCTGACCTTCGATCAGGTGGCGGATTTCACCAAAATGCACCCGCTCGAGGTCCGCGCCATCGCCGACGGCGATGCCGCCCAGGGCATCAAGGGCATGGACCCGATTTCGACTGGCCAGTTGACCCGCGACGAGATCGAAAAGGGCGAAGGCGACCCGAACTACCGGCTCCGGATCGCCGAGAGCAAGGTGACGCTGCCGCCCCAGGCCAAGAAAAAAGGCCCGCGCTATACCCCGGTTTCGCGCCGGCACGAGCGGCCGAGCGCGATCCTGTGGCTGGTGCGCAACCACCCCGAATTGAAGGACGCCCAGATCATGCGTCTGGTCGGCACCACCAAGACCACGATCGCCAGCGTCCGCGACCGAACCCACTGGAACGCCTCGACCTTGACCCCGATGGACCCGGTGACGCTCGGCCTCTGCTCGCAGATCGAACTCGACTTCGAGGTGCAGCGCGCGGCCAAGGAGAAGCCGACCGACATCGGTCACGGCGGCCCGACGCTGCTGCCGGCCTCCGAGACTACCCGCAAGGAGCCGGAGTACGAGCCGACGGAGAAACAACGCGACGACCTCAACGTCGATGCGGTCTTCGCCAAGCTCAAGACCATCGGCGGCAAGAAGCCGGACGAAGAATAGTTTCCATAGATTTCTGTGGTGGCGCGGCCAATCCCTGCCACCACGTAGTTTCCCGGAAATTACTTTTGGGAAACGCGCGCGCATAGTTTGCCCCAATGGTGACGAATCGATTTCGTTTCCGGATGAGCGAACTCTGCGAGCCTTTACATGGCGGGTATCTGCTTTCTGATTGCGCTTTTGCTCGGCGGCGCCGGATTCCTGTTCTGGCAGGCGGCCAACCAGATTTCGATCGGCACGGATTGGGCGAGCCAGGTCTGCTCGCTGTCGCAGACCTTCTGCCATAACCCCGAATATCTGGGCTATGCCGGCGGGGTGATGCTGGTGATCGCGATTGGCGCCAAGCTCGGCAGTCTGGCGAACTAGGCGCTGACAAGAGCGCCATAGCCGGACGAGCCAACACGTCGCGGTAATGCACTTCCGATTCAATTGTCAAACAGCCCGGCCTCATGGTTCGAGACGCACGCCTCCGGCGCGCTCCTCACCACGAGGAAGAAGGACCTCATCCTGAGGAGCGCGCGCACCCGAGCAGGCCGAGCTTTGCGAGGCCGTTGCGAATGGTGCAAATAAAGCGCGCGTCTCGAAGGGTGGGCGCGAGTCACACTTCCACATTCCCGCGGCGCAATACGTCCGGGTTTTGCCCAAGCAGTACCCTCAGAAATCAGAGGGCGCAGGGAATGCCGGGCGCCGGTCGCGCCCGCAGCCGCGCGTGGTGGTAAAAAACACGCGCGTTAGTCACCACGGTCACGCCGGAAACATCCGGCATTCCCCGCGCAATGGTTTTAACGGGTTCCTTCGTGGTCTCCCTGGTGATCGGGCTTTCTTGCCACCATCCCCGCCGTGATGCTTCAGCATCATCGGCCGGTTGATACCAGCGTCGAGATATCAGGACGCCACGACTTCGCCGTCCGCCGATTGGCGCGCTCGTCAATGCGCCATCAACGTCCACCGCATCCCGCCGCCAACGTCCGTGACGATCGCGAAACGCCCCTCGAGAGGCAGCGGGATGCGAATCGCTATATTCCTGTGTCTACCGAGACGTCAAGCGCAATTCGGAAATTCCGAAGTCAATTCGGCGGTCCAAACCAACGCTTCCAGCAAAACCGGACAATCGGCCGTGCAGCATTGACGTCATAACCGTCCTCACTGGCAAGCTACCGCCTTTTGGCGAGCTCATCCGATCACATGAATCGGTCTGCGCCACCGGAAGCCTCAATTGTGTCGCCTGTTACGAAGCCGTTCCGCGCTGAACTTAAAAAGGCTGCAATGGCCGCGATTTCCTCGGGTGTGCCAGCTCTGCCGACTGGGGTTAGTTCGGCCGAAATCCGGGCCAGCACTTCGTCGTCGCTCAGCGAGCTCATCTCAAGACGACTCTTTCGGACCGCGGGAACCATGTTGTTGGCCCAATTGTCCGTCGCGACAGCTCCTATTCCGATTGCATTGACGAGAATCCCGTCTTTTGCCACCTCGAGCGCAAGCGATTTGGTCAGATTGTTGATAGCTGCACTGAGGACGTGCGAGACGAAGAGTTTTGGATTCGGATAGATTCCTCCGATGGAGGACATATTCACGATGCGGCCCCATCTTTTCTGCTGCATATGCGGGATGGCTTCCCTGCAAAGACGCCGCATAGAGGTGAGCTTCACCGCGGTCATATCCGCCCAGTCTTCATCACTCGAATTCAACAAGCCGCCGGCGTGAGCCCGACCAGCATTGTTGACCAGGATGTCGATGGATCCGAAAGCGGCGAGGGCCTCATCAACCAGCATGCGCGCCGCGTCCGGCGAGGCGACGTCGATAGCGACTGAAACGACCTTGGCTCCGGGAGTGCGGAGCAGGCTTTCCTTTGCGTGCGAGAGCCGTGCCTGATCACGCGCTGCGATCACGACCGCCACGCCGTTCGAGATGAGTTCTCGTGCGACGGCAAATCCGATGCCGGTGCTCGCTCCGGTTACGATCGCGGCCTTTCCGGCTATTCCGAGGTCCATTTTATTCTCCGATGAAGCGGTGGATGATGAAGTCAGGTCGGAAGCAGCTTGCCCTTGGTCTCGGGAAGCAGGCTCAGCGTCACGATCGAGACGGCGTAAAGAAGGGTCAAGATCAGCACGGTCGGTCGGTAGCCGCCGAGTTCTGAAAACAGAAACGCGGTCAGCCAGGGCAGCGGAAAAGCGACAAGTCTGGCGAGGTTGAAGATCAGGCCGGACGCGGTGGATCGCACGCGCGTGTGAAAGAGCTCGGGAAGATAGATCGGCATCCACGAGAAGATACCGAGCGTGAACGTGCCAAGGACGAAAACGCAAGCAAGCGAAACGCTCAGATTTTGTGGCGCGAATTACATCAGCAGCCCCGAGAGGATCGCGCCGCAGAACGAGATGTACATATACGGCTTCCGGCCGATCGCCTCGGCCAGAAAGCCCGCGGTCACGTAACCGAGAACGGAGCCGGCGTTATAGACGAGCGCGCTGATGCTTGCCCATGCGGGACCGGAGAGGCCCTGTTTGGCGGCCAGACCGCCGATATACGGACCTGTCAGCGCCGATATGCCGTAAAAGACGGCGACGGTAATCGACGCCATCAACAGCACCGCGAGTACGCGCAGGGTTGAACCCGATTCATCGAACATCTCGACCACGGTCAACCGGCGGCTTCCTTTTGAGTCGACTGGGCTATCGTGAACCGCCTCAAGCCATAGTTTGGATTCAGGCACGCTCCGCCTGATGTAGATCAGAAGAAGGGCTGGCAGGATGCCGACCGCGAACATCCATCGCCATGCATCGGGTCCTCCGATGGGTTGCAACACAAGCCAAAGGCCGGCGGCAAGGAAGAATCCAAATCCGTAGCCGGACTGCATGATCCCGAGGGCTTTAGCCCGCGCCGACGCAGGCCAGGTCTCGGCGACCAGCGCCGTCCCGGTGCTCCATTCCGTTCCCAAGAACATTCCTGTCAGGAACCTGAGAACGATGAGCATCGTGACTGTACTGCTTAAGGCAGTGAACGCCGTAAAGGCGCAATAGCCAGCGATCGAAATCATCAGCATCTTTTTGCGGCCGATGTAGTCGGCCATGATGCTGCCGATCGTGCCGCCAACGGCCCAGCCCATCAGCGTACTACTGAGAGCAGCGCCGACCGAGACGCGAACTTGATCGGCTCCGTGCTCGGGCAAAAGCGACAGAACCGCCGCGCCTCCTACGAGGATCAGCGTGCTTGTCTCGAAACCGTCGAACATCCAACCAATGAAACTGCTGAGGAGCGCCCGTTTCTGTATCGGGCCGATCGCTCCAGTCGTGCTTGTCATTATCTTTCCTCCCCGGGTTCGCCGATGGCGAACGGATGCTTCACTGCAGGCGGCTTTGGTCCGCTCTATTTCTCTTGAAACGGCTTCGGCTGATCCGGCGAAATCGCTCGCATGCGTCCGTTGAAGATTGGAAGCGTTAGGCCAAACACTTCGAAGCGGCACAAAATCAGCAACAGGAATGCGGATGCCCCAGCGTGATAAAGCGCCGCGACGTCGCCGTTTAGCAGCGCGTCGCGTTCGGATTTGCTGAAAGGCATCGAGGAGATCGCCGTAGATGGATCTTTGAGGGCAAGCTTCCGAAAATCCTTGTCGTGGAGCACGCGTCGGCAGAACTTGTTGACCAGATACCCCTTCATGACTGTGCTCCTACCGACCATGCCGCGAAGGCATTGCCCAGTTCGGGCTGGTTGATAAGAATGTCGGGCAACGACATGCCTACGGCTCCCAACGCAATCATCCAGTTCAGGAGTTCACCGGCAACGTTGCCGGCCTCAAGCATCCGGGCTTCTGTCGCGGCCTCGATCAAGGCCTGATGGTCTTTTGACTTAACGCAGCCCAGAATCCATGTTGCCCAATCGGGGTCGGGAACACCGAATGTCTTGCCTTCGAATGCGCGCGGTCCGCCAATTTCGAGGCTAAGCGATCCGCTGGTCACGATCGCGACGCGCGATGCCTCATAGCGGCCGCTCAAAGCGCGGATCCCGTTTGCGAGGGAACGACCGAGGTTGTAGCAGCGCGCGGCTGAGGGCAGTGGCGGTACGACGCAATTGACGAAGATCGGGACGATCGGGAGGTCCATGTTTGGCGTCATGAAGTGGAGCGGAACGAGCGCTCCGTGATCGATTTGAAATTCCTGGGTCGATGAGAAATCGAACCCATCATTGAAGAAGTTGCGCTGCAAGCGTGCGGCTGCTTCCGCATCAACCTCGATGTCGTACCACGGCATGCCCGGCGTCTGGTCGTTTGGCCCCGCGGTTCGGTCGGCCAGGCCAATGGCGAACGTCGGCAGATTGTCGAGAAAGAACGTGTTGAAATGGTCGTTGTTGACGGTGACGATCAGGTTTGCCCGAGCACTCGCGAGATGCTGGCGGATTTTCGCGAAAAATTGCGCCGTTTCGGACCGATCGCCATTTTGCAGAACGTCCGCAACAAAGCTCGGCGTATGCGGCACTGCGTAAACTGCGACTATTTCGGCCATTCAAGCGCGTCCCGATGTGGTTCGGGACAGAATGGTCGGTTAAGTCGTTCAGGCGCTATGACGGTGAATTTCAGACGTCTGAAAAGCTGCGTGGGAAAGGTTCGGCCTACGGAGCCAATTAACCTGGGCCGCAGCCGGCCATCAGGCTCCGAGCCTGCTCGGCGAGCGGGCCGGTGGGGTCAGGCAGGCTCGAAAGCGCGGAACCAAGGATTTCCCGCGCCTGATCGACGCGCGCCTCATTGATCAGCAGGCGCGCCAGATCGATCGCAATCTTGACCTCCCAGGCGTGGGCGCCGCTGCCCTTCGCCAGCGACAGCGCCTGATTTAGCGAATGCTCCGCTGCCGATCCATCCAGCAAGGCGGGCAAGCCAGCACGAATCCGCGCATATTCCGGCGTTGCCCAGTTGACCTCTCCGCTGCGACCTCGAAGAAATTCGATGTCGATCTGAGCGGCACCCGGAGCCCGGACAAGAAGGTCTCCGACAAGGCTCGAATAGCCGGGATCGAGGTCGATGTCCTTGTGCAGAGAGATCAATCGCGGGAGTGCGTCGTCAGGTTGCTTCGCGCCCGTGGCTTCGGCCCAAGTATGAAAAATCTCTCCATAGGCGGTCCAGAACCCGAGCCCGTATTTTGCGCCAGTCTTAATCAGCATGAGGGAACCGCTCTCGACAGCGTCCCGATCTTCGGCAAGCGCATTGACGGTGCACCAACCCTCCGCGAGTGCGCAACACATCGTGCATGCATGATCCAGCGCGCGAGCGCCAGCGATCGATGCTGACGCGACTTCAAAGGCCCTGGTAAACTCTCCCTGGACCCAAAGAACGCGGGACAAGAAAGCCAGTCCTGACACCCTCTGGTCGAGCCCGAACCGAAACGGTTGACTGCAAAGTCCTTGTTCATACCAGGCGAGTGACGCTTCGATCAGCGATCGGGCTTTCCTGTGGTCACCGAGAAAATGCCTGGATACTCCCACGATACGTTGCGCAGCCGCCAGGGCTTCGGCGTCATCGACCGCATGCGCCAGCTTCATCATCTCGGCCGCGTACGCCAAGGATTGTTTGTATTCGCCACAGCGCAGAAAGAAAAGCCAGAGCCCGTAACGCGATTGAAGCTGCGCTTCGGTATGATTCAATCGAACGGCCAGCTCGCAAGCGGATGCCCAAACGGACCCGGTTTGATTGACGGGTCCTTTGGCCCAACTGAGCGATGTACCGAGGGCGACCCGCAATGCAAGTTCTTCTTCTGGTGGAATGCTCGACGACGTTCCGAGCGCCAGAGTCAACCAGCGCTGGCATTCGTCGTGCATTGAGAGCTGAATCCAATAAGGAGCGGAATTAGCCAGAATCTTAAGCCCGATCCGCTTGACCCCTCCGGGGGAAAAGGCCCAGTCGAGCGCGGCTCGCAAATCATCGATTTCGCTTTGGTGCTCCCGCCTCCAGACCTCGGTCGGTGCGGTGACCCATTCCCTGGCTCCCGTCTCAACCATCGCCGCCACGAAATTAGCGTGCCGCTGAGCGACCTCCGTAACGTCACTGCTCTCAGCGAGCTTCTCGAGTGCGTAAAATCGGATCGTCTCAAGTAACCGATAACGCGGACCAGAAATGTCGACCTCGCAGAGCAGAAGCGATTTTGCAACAAGATCAGTAAGCAGATCGGCTATCCGCCACGGCTCCGCGAAATCTGGCCCGGCTATGTGACGAGCCGCGGCGGCGTTAAAATACGATGCGAAGACAGCAAGCAGGTGAAAAAAACGCCGCTCATCGGCATTCAAAAGGCTGTGGCTCCAGTCGACCGTGGCCCGAAGGGTCCGATGACGCGGCAAGGCCGTCCGACGTCCGGCCGTCAGGAGCTTGAATCGGTCGTCGAGACCTACGATCACGCCCTGAAGGCCGAGAGCCGAGACGCGTGCCGAGGCCAGTTCGAGACTCAACGGCAGTCCATCGAGCCGCCGGCAGATGGCGCAGACATCCTGAAAATTATCTTGCGTCAGCGAGAAAGCTTGCGAGCCAGCTGAAGCGCGGTCGACAAAAAGCTGCACGGCGGCGTGCGAGAGTGCCTCCTCCTTGGTGTCGGTGTCCGGCGGCGGAATCGACAGCGGCGACAGCCGATAAACATGTTCGCCTTCGGCGCCGAGCGGCTCCTGAGCCGTTACCAGAACGTGCAGTTTGCTGACAGTCCGTAATAGGACCTCCACCGCAACAGCGATGGAGTCGGTTAGGTGCTCGCAATTGTCGATGATCAAAAGAAGATGCTTGCCCTTGATATGATCCTGGAGCTGTTCGGGTTGAACGGTGTTATGGAGTTGCAGGCATCCGGCAATCGTCGACCAAACGAAACTTTCCTCGGCGATGCGAGCCATCTCGACGAGGTGAACCCCATCAGCGAACGTCGGAGCGATCGACCGGCCGACTTCAAGAGCCAACCGTGTCTTCCCGATCCCACCCGGACCTGTGAGCGTGACAAATCGATTTCGCGTAATGAGCCGCCCGATTTCGGAGCACTCCTTTTCGCGTCCCAACAACGGGGTGAGCGCGAACGGAAGCTGTGTAGGGCGCAGCGCTTGGTCCACGCGATGGTGCTGTTCAGCAGTTTGGCTCAGGCCCGCTAGGCGATAACCCCGACCGAAGTCGGTAGAGAGGAGGTCGCGATCAGGACCGAGGGCTCGCCGGATTGCGGATATCTGGGCTTGCAAGCTATTGTCTTCGATCGCAGCTCCGGCCCATACTTTTTGGATAAGAAGTTCCTTACTGACGACATCGCCACCGGCCTCTGCAAGAACCAAAAGAACGTCGAACGCCCGTCCGCCAAGGTCGATCTTATTTCCGTCGCGGAGCAGTAGCCTTAGATCTGCAAAGAGTTCGTATCGACCAAACTTAGTAGATCGGCCGGATACAAATTGCACGGCGCCGCCTCGTTCAGATACGTCCCGCTCTGTCATCCCTTGGTCCAGCAAGCTAGGCGGCCGTCAGAAGTTGGCCCGACTGTATTTAAGGGTTCGTGCCCTAGTACGGCTTGGTCGGATTGTTGAGCATGTATTCGCCGAGATCGCGCTGCTTCCTGTCGGCGCGATCGATCGCGTTGCCGCGCTGCGCATCGCGATCCCTACGGCAGGCGACATATTCGGGTGATCCGGATGCGACCTGGCCGCCCTTCCGGCAGAAGCTGTCATCGTCCTCGGCAAGCGCCGCATTGTTGGCCGGCATCTCTCCACGCCGGGCGCAGGAGCAAAGCGCGAGGGCGATGAGCGCAACAAGAACCGGAAACTTCAGATGATCAAACCGCATATCAAATCCCGTGATGTCGGCGACAGGTGTAGCCCGAAATGTGGGATTTGTAAGCCGCCAGCCTCGTCATTCCGGGATGGTGCGCGAGCACCAGACCCGGAATCTCGGGAGTCCGGGCTCGATGCTTCGCATCGCCCCGGAATGACGCCGTCGCAATGACGAAGGCAGCTACCCCCTCCCCTGCAACGCCTCCGTGATTTCGTCGAGCACCCTGGTGTCCTCGATGGTGGCGGGCATGGTCCATGCCTCGCCGTCGGCGATCTTCTTGATGGTGCCGCGCAGGATTTTCCCGGAACGTGTCTTCGGCAGACGCCCCACCGTGATCGCGAGCTTGAACGCCGCCACGGGCCCGAGCTTGTCGCGCACCAACGCCACGACTTCCCGCTCGATCTCGGAAGGTTTGCGCGTAACGCCGGCCTTCAGCACCAGGAAGCCGCAGGGCACCTCGCCCTTGATCGCATCCTTGATGCCGAGCACCGCGCATTCGGCGACGTCGGGATGCGAGGCCAGAATCTCTTCCATGCCGCCGGTGGACAGCCGGTGACCGGCGACATTGATGATGTCGTCGGTGCGGCCCATCACAAAGACGTAGCCGTCCTCGTCCATGTAGCCGGCGTCGGAGGTTTTGTAATAGCCGGGAAACTCGTTGAAATAGGCTTCCTTGCAACGCTCATCCTGCTGCCACAGCGTCGGCAGACATGCCGGCGGCATCGGCAGCTTGATCACGATCGAGCCCATGGTGTTCGGCGGGACCGGCTTTGCGGCTTCGTCCACGACTTCCACGCAATAGCCCGGCATCGGCACCGTCGGCGAGCCGTGCTTGACCGGCAGCATCCCAAGTCCGACCGGGTTGCCGGCGATGCACCAGCCGGTCTCGGTCTGCCACCAGTGATCGATCACGGGCACTTTCAACTGCGCCTCCGCCCATTCCACCGTCGGTGGATCGGCGCGTTCGCCGGCGAGATACAGCGTGCGGAATGTCGACAAGTCATATTGGCGAATGAATTTGCCTTCGGGGTCCTCTTTGCGGATCGCGCGGAACGCGGTCGGCGCGGTGAACAGCGCCACCGCCTTGTGCTCGGCGATCACCCGCCAGAACGCGCCGGCATCGGGCGTGCCGATCGGCTTGCCCTCATACATGATCGAGGTCGCGCCATGAAACAGCGGGCCATAGACGATATAGCTGTGGCCGACCACCCAGCCGATATCCGAGCCGCACCACCAGACCTCGCCCGGCTTGATGCCATAGAGGTTGAACATCGACCACTTCAGCGCCACCAGATGCCCGCCATTGTCGCGCACCACGCCTTTGGGCCGGCCGGTCGTGCCCGACGTGTAGAGAATATAGAGCGGATCGGTCGCCGCCACCGGTACGCAATCGGCGGATTTTTTCGCTTTGATCGCGGCCGCGCGCAACGCCGCCCAGTCGTGATCGCGGCCCGCGATCAATTCGCAGGTCTGCTCGGAGCGTTGCAGGATGATGCAGGCCTGCGGCTTGAACTCCGCCAGCTTGATCGCCTCATCGAGCAGCGGTTTGTAAGCGACGATGCGGCCGGGCTCGATGCCGCAACTGGCGGAAAAGATCAGTTTCGGCGCGGCGTCGTCGATCCGGGTCGCGAGTTCCTTGGCCGCAAAGCCGCCGAACACCACCGAATGCACGGCGCCGATCCGCGCGCAGGCGAGCATGGCGACGACCGCTTCGGGCACCATCGGCATATAGATGATGACGCGATCGCCTTTGCTAATACCAAAATCAACCATGATCGCGGCGAGCGTTTTCACCTCATGCAGTAGCTCGGCATAGGTGAATTTGGTGATGCGGCCGGTGAGCGGCGAATCGTAAATCAGCGCCAGCTTGATCGGCGCGCCCGCGCTCGACATGGCGATCGAGCGCGTTGTAGCAGGTGTTGACCACGGCGCCGGCAAACCAGCGGCCGTAAAGGCCGAGCGTGGAATCGAATATTTTGTCCGCCGGCTTGATCCAGTCGATCTCGGCCGCCGCCTCGCCCCAAAAGCCCTCGGGGTCACGCAGCGAGCGCGCATGGACCTCGTGATAGGTACTCTTGTATTGAATATTCATGGCGTCCTCCCATCCGACGCGAATGCCGGCGGTCCTGCGAAAGATCCACCTTGGTCACGCCAACGCGCCGAACCATGCGATGGATCAAATCGGGCCGCTTTTCTTGTACTTGCCAGTGGTCCCGTGATTCTAACATCGCAAAGTCCCGACGCTGAGGGAAGGCGAATGTCAGAATCGGCCTACCAGCGACAGCAGATGGTCGAGCCGGTCCCGCATCATCTTTTGCAGGTCGAAGTCTGGCTTTCCGAACTCGGCGTTGCGGCGGGCGAGAAAGTCGTCCTGCTCGCGCTGCATGGTACGCCCGGCGCGGGGATTACCCTGGCCGGCCTCTCGGACCACCCTGGTATTCACCGCGTTGATCTCGCGATCCATGTTGGCTAGTTCAGGATTGGCGCAGATCGCCTTTTCGACCGGGCGTCTGGCCGTCGCGCAGTTGAAGCTCGGTTTGTTGTTGACCGCCATCATCGCCCCGATGCGCTCGACCTCCAGCGACAGCGATTTGTAATTGGCTTTCGCGGCGGCGTGATTGGGGTCGAGTTTGACCGCGGTCCCGAAATCGGAGAGCGCATGCACCCGGTCGCCTTTCCTGCGCAGCAATTCACCCCGCGCGTTGAACACGTCGGCCTGCGTCGGGTCGAGCCGCAGCGCGATATCGTCGTCGCCGATGGCGCGCTCAATCTCGCCCTTGCGGTCATAGGCTGAAGCACGCGCGATCGCGGCCTTGATGCGCTCCGCCTTCGGCGCCTTGTCGTTGCCGATCAGGGCGCCACAGGAGGCGATGATCCTGTCGTCGTCGGCGGCCGTCAACGCGGCCATACAGGGCGAGGAATCGATCTGTTCGCCGGTCGGCTCGCTCGTGGCACCGAAGGCGGAATTCGCCAAGACCACGCAGGCCACGGAGAGGCCTGCGGACAGGACTGTGAGGAAAAATCCCATCGGAGGTTTATGTCACTTTCAGCGTGATCCCGCCATCGACCACGAGCTCGATGCCGGTGACATATTTCGATTCGTCGGAAGCGAGAAACAGCGCGGCATTGGCGACATCCCACGCTTCGCCCATATGCCCCATCGGCACCTGCGCGTCACGCGCGCGCCACATCGCTTCCACGTCGCCTTTGGCATAGCTCGCGACAACACTCGCCGAATGCTCCACCATCGGCGTCTTCATCAGCCCCGGCAGGATTGCGTTGACGCGGACTTTTTGCGCGGCGAATTCCACCGCCGTGGCGCGCGTCATCTGGTTCATCGCGGCCTTCGTGGTCGCATAGGTGACATAGGAAATGCCGAGATGCCGGATCGAGGCGATCGATGAAATATTGATGATCGAGCCGCCGCCTTGCGCCGCCATCACGGGAATAACGTGTTTCATGGCGAGAAAAGCGCTCTTGAGATTGACGGCGAAGACGCGATCCCAATCGGCCTCGGTCACATCCACCACGCTGCCGGTCTCGGCGATACCGACATTGTTGTCGAGCACGTCGATGCGGCCATAGGTCTTCAGGCAGTGAGCCACCATCGCCGCGATGTCCTCGGCGCGCGAGGCGTCGGCGGCAAAGCTCACGGCCCTGCCGCCCTCGCTCGCGATGATCCCGGCGGTCTCGGCGGCGGCAGCCGCGTTGCGATCGACGCACAGGACCTGCGCGCCCTCGCGCGCAAAGGTCACGGCGGTCGCCTTGCCATTGCCCCAGCCGGGCCCGATCGAACCGGCGCCGACCACAATCGCTGTCTTGCCTGCCAGGCGCGCCATGCGGTTTCTCCCTTTTTGTTATGCGTTGTTATGCGGAAATTGGCTGGACGTGGTGGTCTGATTCTAACATTCGCACCCCGTCGCAGCCGTCTCTTTTGCGAATGTTAGAACCAAAAGGACCACCAGCAAATATAAGTTTCTAGTGGAGTTTTGGATTTGACATTCGCTGGCGAACTCGTGGCCAGGTGGGTAGCGAATGTCAAATCCACTCCACTAGCCCGCGGTCAACTGTTCATCGTCAGGCAGGCGTGCCGGCATGACGCGGGCCGGCGCCCGACCTAAGGCCGCCTCGCCATACCAAGGTCGAATCTCAAAGACTAGCAACGAGCGCCTTGCCCGCGTAATGTCCCCTCGCGAACCCGCCCGTGAGAGGCTGGTCCCATGGGAGAATGCCAATATGCCTGTCTTTCGTACCTTTGGATTTGCGGTCGCGACCGCGATGCTGTGCAGCGCCGGTGTCAACACTGCCTGTGCCAAGCCGTTCATGATCGTCGGCATCGACGAGAAGGTGACGTGGGACGACGAGGGCAAGACCGTCCTGTCCATGCCGGGCAAGGATTCCGTCCTGATCGTCGATCTCGCCAACCCGGAAGATCCCAAGATCGTGGCGACCCTGCCGCTGGAGAATTCCGTGGTCGGGCCACCCGTCAATCTCGACATCGATCCGATCAGGCTCGGTCGCGCTGGTCGCCGATTCGGTCGACGTCGTGAAAGACGGCGATGCGCTGAAGCAGGTGCCGGACAACAAGATTTTCGTCATCGATCTGAAAGCCAATCCGCCGAAACTTGCCGCCACCGTCACCGGCGGCAAACAGCCTTCGGGCTTGAGCTTCAGCCCGTCGGGCAAGATGGCGCTGGTCGCCAACCGTGCCGACAACTCGATCAGCGTGCTGTCGGTCAACGGCACCGACGTCAAGATCACCGACACCATCACCTTTCCCGACAGCGTCGCGCATGTGATTTTCACCCCCGACGGCAAGCATGCGCTGGTAGCGCGATTCCCCGCTCACAAGATATCGGTGCTCGACGTTAACGGCGACAAGGTGACCTATAACAAGGTCGATCTGCCGACCGGCCAATGGCCCTACAACGTCGTGGTCACGCCCAACAGCAAGATCGCGCTGACCTCCGACAACGGCAATTCCGGCGCTTCCGACGGCAGCGTCGACACCACCAGCGTGATCGATCTCGAAGCCAATCCGCCGCGGATCATCGATCGCGTCGTGGTCGGCGACGGCCCGGAGGGGCTTGCGATGTCGCCGAAGGGCGATCTGGCGGTCGCAGCCATCCTGCGCGGCTCGAACGCCAACAAGAAGGCGTTCTTCTACAACAAGACCGGCAGCCTCTCGATCCTGAAGATCGACGGCAAGAAGGTGACCAAGACCCAGGATATCGAGGTCGGCGGCTTGCCCGAGGCCGTCGTGTTTACGCCGGACGGCAAATATCTTCTCGCCGGAAATTACATGGACCAGGATTTCTCGATCCTGAAGGTCGACGGCACCAAGGTCACCAACACCGGCAAGCACTTCAAGGTCCCGGGCCATCCGGCCTCGGCCCGGATGGGACACTGACTCGACAAATGCCGGCCGGCACCAGGATCGCCGGCCGGCGTTTTCCTTTATTCGTCGCGCCTAATTCTGCGTTCCACGTTCGAATTGCCGGACAGCCTCATGGCGTGACAGCAGCCGCTTCGCATTCTGGTAGGTCGGGACTTCAACCAGAGCGCCATCGAGTTCGACGCGGGCCTGGCCTGCGGCACGGGCCGTTTCAAATGCCGTGACAAGGCGATGAGCGTGGCGGAGTTCGACTTCAGCGGGTGACAGAGCGCCGTTGACGATGGACGCATGCGCCGGGTCGACCAGGCTCTTCGCCACATAGCCAAGCCGCCGCGCCCAACGGGTGTCGCGCGCGACCCCCTCGGCATCGATGAAAGTATAGGGGCAATCGACCGCGACGACGCCAGCCGCAACGCATTCGACCAGAAAGCGCTGGCGGCAATAGGCCAGCTCGACGCCGTCCTCGCCGCGTTCGGCGCCGAGATCGGCAGCCATGTCCTCGGAGGCCATCAGGCAAGCCGCAGTGCGCCGGCTGGCCCTGGCGATCGCAACCGTCTGAACAAGGCCGCGGGCGAATTCGATGTTCGGCAGCAAGGCCGTCGACCCTTCCGGAATGCCGTAGTCGCGTTCGAAGCGCGTCACCGCCTCATCGAGCCGCGTGACCTGAAACGGCTCGGCCACTTTCGGAAGCGCCACGATATCAGGCGCACCACGCATGACCGCGGCGAGATCGTCCATACCGTCCTGATCGAGCGGGTTGATGCGCACGGCCACCACGGCGCCGGTCGAGCGCCACGCGGCATAAAGGTCGGGTGCCAGCGAGTGCGCCGCAGGTCGCAACTTCGGCGGCGTGAAGTCCTCCAGCTCCTGGATCAAGACGTCGGCGCCACTCTCGGGCGCACGGGCGAGCACGTCCTCGTTGGCGCCTTCCAGAAAGAGCCAGGAGCGGCAGAGGTGCGCGGGCCGCAGACGGCGCATGTTTCGGGCCCTGTCAGCCGGCGGTCACTGAAACGTCATGTCGAGACATTTCGAGATGTCCGACCCAAGCCCTGAACTGATGGTGATGCAGCCACGCACCCTCTGCTTGGAATTGTCGCTGACCCAGATCGAATAGCCGCCGGGCCCGAAGAACGAATTGGTGTTCGGCGGCTCGGTCTCGGTGGCGTCGAAGGAGTAATCGGAATCGGTATCGAAAACGCGCGGCTTCTTGGCGCAACCGCCGTCGGTCTGGACGTTGATGACTTCCTTGTTGTCGCGGGTCAGCGCCAGCGTGACCTGACAGCGGAAATATTCCGACGTCTTGGTATTGAAGATATACGTATAGGATTTGCAGGTCGCCGTATTGAGCTTGCCAGGCGCCAGCCCCCGGCTGCAGGAAATGCGCTGGTTGTTGCTGAGCTTGAAGTCGTCGGCGCGCGCAGCGTCCGACAACGGCAAAAACAACGCCGCAACAAAACCGATCTTGACAATATGGTTCATCCGAATCGTCCCTATAACGTTTTCCTGCAAGACCGCTTTCTAGGGCTCCGGTTCCGAAGTTCGCAAGCTATTGCGGTCGCCTCTGATGCGAACTTCGGAATCAAAGGAGCTCTGGAGAATATCGGTTTTGAGCAGCGGCTTTGAATTTGAAGTTCCTATAACGCACTTGCAACGAAACTGATAGGAACTTCAAATTCGCCGCACTAGACGGATTTTGCGAGGAAGCGAAGCGTGAGGCGGGGAATCACAAAATCTTCGGGGATTGCCGGCCTCAGATCGCATCGTGTTGACGGGCCGACGGCGTTCGTGATTTGTTCAAAATCGACCGGGCCGGGACGCCTGACGTGAAATGCTGGGAGGATGACGGATATGACGCGATTTTCGATCAAACCGCTGATGGTGGCAGCGGCGCTCGTGGCACTTTCGGTGCCGGCCTTTGCCGAACCGCCAACGCCGTGGGAGCTCAAGCCGGACATGGGCTATGGCTACGACAAGGAAGGCAAGACCTTCGCCTACAAGATGGGGACCAGCAACGCCGGCCTGCTTCTGAAGGGCGCCAAGAAGGTGCCGAAGGGTACGCTGTTCTTCATCGGACAGAACGGGCAGCTCTATATGCGGACCGGCCCGTATCTCGAGGGCGATGGCAAATTCATGTTCGGATCGAATTGAGCCCAACTCGAAGCCACCGCTTGTCGTCCCGGCGAACGCCGGGACCCATACCCCCAAGCGGTTGTTGCTAGACAAAAGCTGGCCAGCCACTTCGCGAGAGCAGATAGGCCGGTGGTTATGGGTCCCGGCTCGCCCGGAGCCTGTCATCGGGCGCGCATTCGCGCGACCCGTTGGCTTGGCCGGGACGACGGACGATTAAAATGCCGCCGCCAGTTCCCTGGCGCCCGGCAGATTGCTGTTGGCGTCCATCCGGCTGTCGGTGATCGCGAGCAGTCTGGCGACCGTATTGTGACGGATCGCCACCGGATTGCGCTCATAGCCTGAACGCTGAAAGAAATTCGAGGTCGGCACCTGCTCGCGCATCGCCTGCGGCATGGTCACCATGTCGAGGCCGGTGCCGTCGCCGGTGAGATTCATCATCTCCAGTTCAGCGGCGGTGAGGGGGCGGGTGTAACCCTTGGTGCGCGCGAAGATCACCGAAGTCAGCAGCTTGTGGGTTTGCAGCATCGGCCCGACATCGATATCGAGCACCATGGCGTGAACCGCCCAGCCCTGCGGCGTATCGGCGAGTTTCTGGTGAGCCGACCAGTCGTCCGGCACGGAACGCGCATAGGCCACCATTTTCTTCAGGACGGCGATCTTGCGGTCCATCACCTGGCGCTGGCCTCCCGACAGTCCTGCTGCCCTCGCCGTCAATTCCTTGACGAACTCCTGGCCCTGTTCGGCCATCAACTCGACGCTGTTGGTGGTGAGAAGCTGATTGTAGCCCATCGCGGTCGAAATCGCGCGCTTGCCGCCGTGCTCTATTCCCGCCTGCACATCGTAATTGCCGGTGCCGCCGGTCTCGAACGAATAGACCCGCACCGCCTGCTCGCGCGTCAAGCCGGCGGCCTGCGCATAGCGCGCATAGGCGCGTTTGAACTCGAGCTCGCTTGAGGGCTTTTGCGGCACCCACTGGTAATACTCGTTGGCGGCTTGCAACAGATCGCCCACCACCGGAATCGCCTTGTATTGCCGCGGCGGCCTTTCCGGCTGTTCTTCCGGTTCGGGATTTACCGGCCGCTTCGGCCCGGTATAGACCGGCGGCTGTGTCAGCACATAGTCGTCGAGCGCAATGGCGAGATGCTCGCGCCGCTTGGCGTTGCGACCGCGCCGCTTCTCCGTGATCGAATTCCAATAGGCACTCGCCTCTTCTTCGAACGCTCCGTGAACCTCCTGATATTCGGCAAGAAGACGACGGTATTCCGCGATCGCATAGGGCGAGGCGGCCTGCGCCATCGCATTATTCTCTGGCGGCACCGCGCCATCGATCGCCTGCGCCGGCAGCGCCAGGAGCGGCAGAGCGAGGACGAGCCATCCGGCGCGAACGCGAATCGTTTGAAGGAACATGAGCGGATTCTAGATTAGGACGGCGCGAAGTGCGAACGGGTTTCGCGCGAAAACCCGCCATCACTCCGGCTCGACGCCACTCGCCTTGGCGAGTTCCGACCACTTCTTTTCATCCTTGTCGATGAAGTCGGCATATTGTTCCGGCGTCCCCGGCACGATCTCGGTTCCGTCAAGCTCGAGCTGCTTTTTCACCTCATCGGAGGCAAGTGCTGCTTGCAGCGCCGCATTGAGCCGATCGATCACGGGACGCGGGGTGCCAACTGGGGCCACCAGGCCGTAGCACAGCGATGCGTCGAAGTCCGGCACGCCCGCCTCGATCATTGTCGGCACGTCGGGCAATAATGGATTGCGGTGGACGGACGTCACGGCAAGGCCGCGCAACAGGCCGGCCTTGACGTTGCCGGCGGTCGTGGCGATCGGCGAAAACGACATCGGAATATGACCGCCCAGTAAATCGCTCAACGCGGGTCCCGTTCCCTTGTAGGGAATGTGAACGATGTGGATGCCGGTCGCATGCGCGAAATACTCGCCGGTGATATGACCGACCGTGCTGACGCCGGCGGAGCCGAAGTTGACTTTGCCGGGATTGGCTTTGGCATAGGCGATCAGTTCGGCCACGGTCCTGGCCGGAAACGACGGATGCACCACCAGCGAGGACGGTGAACATCCGATCGAGCCGATCGGCGCGAAGTCCTTGCGCGGGTCGTAGCCGACATTGCGGTAGAGCGAGGGCCCGATCGCAAGCGTACCGGTGTATCCGGCCAGAAGCGTGTAACCGTCAGGCTCGCTTTTCGCGACCGTCTTGGTGCCGACCGTGCCGCCGGCACCGCCCCTGTTGTCGACAACGATGCTCTGGCCGAGCAATTGACTCATCTTGTCGGCGACCACCCGTCCAACGATCGAGGTCGAGCCTCCGGGCGGAAACGGGACCACCAGCGTGATGTTGCGGTTCGGATAGGTCTGCGCGCGGGCAACGTTGAGGCTGCCGCCAGGGCCTGACGCCAGCAGCACCATCGAAAGCGACGCGCAGAACCAGCGCATGGGCCAACCTCCCCGACATTTCTCGTTTTCGCCATCGTCGTTGAAAGCGGCGGCCTTCGCAAGACGACCATTCCGCTTGACTAAGCGGCACCATCGATTGATGAAATGACTGTTGCGTCCGACTAAACCCGCGCACTGAAACGTGCTTTGGAAAAGCCCCTGATGACGACAGAAACGGCCGACGAAAAATTGAAAGCCGCGGGCTGGACCGTGGTCGAGACCTCCGGGTTCCTGAACCTGATCGGCCCGTTGTGGGAGCGTGTCGTTGACGGCCATCACGAATACGCGATCCTCACCGAGGACAAACACCATAACCGTCGCAGCCGGGTTCAGGGCGGCGTGTTGATGACGCTGGCCGATCGAGCCTCGGGCATGATCGCGCGCCTGGCTTCCGGCCGGCCGACGCTCGCCACGGTTCAGATGGACGTGCACTTCATCGACGCGGGCCAAATCGGCGAGCTTCTGATCGCCAGGCCGCGCGTGATCCGCGTCACGCACACGCTGATCTTCACCAACACCGAGGTAGTGGCTGAGGGCCGCATCGTCGCGACCGCCAGCGGCGTGTTCAAGATCCTGAAAGACAATTCCTGATCCTGTCCGGCTTTCAATCGAAAGGAACGCGTCCCGTGGAATATCGTCAACTCGGCCGCAGCGGCCTGAAAATCTCGCCGATCTGCCTCGGCACCATGATGTTCGGCGGCCCGGCCGATGAGGCCACCTCGACGCGGATCGTTGCCAAAGCGCGCGAGGCCGGCGTGAATTTCATCGACACCGCGGACGCCTATTCGAACGGCGGCTCGGAGACCGTGGTCGGCCGCGCCATCTCCAACAACCGGCCGGGCTGGGTGCTGGCGACCAAGCTCGCCAACCAGATGGGCGACGATCCCAATCGCGGCGGCCTGTCGCGGCGCTGGGTCTTGCAAGCTGCCGACGAGAGCCTGAAGCGGCTCGGCACCGACTACATCGATATCTATTACCTGCACAAGGAAGACCACTCGACGCCGCTGGCGGAGACCGTGCGCGCGATGGGCGAACTGATCCGACAAGGCAAGGTGCGTTACTTCGGGGTCTCGAACTACCGCGCCTGGCGGGTCGCCGAAATCTGCAACATCTGCGACGACCTCGGCATCGACCGGCCGATCGTCAGCCAGCCCTATTACAACGCAATGAACCGCATGCCGGAGGTCGAGCACTTTCCGGCTTGCGGTTACTACGGACTCGGCATCGTGCCCTACAGCCCGCTGGCGCGCGGCGTGCTGACCGGCAAATACAGCCCGGATGCCGCGCCCGACAAGGACACCCGCGCCGGCCGCAGCGACACCCGCATGATGCAGACCGAGTGGCGGCCGGAATCGCTGAAGCTGGCGCAGGAGATCCGCGCCCATGCCGAGGCGCGCGGCATCACCGCCGGCCAGTTTGCCGTCGCCTGGGTGCTCAACTCAGCCTTCGTCACCGGCGTGATCGCGGGTCCCCGCACCGAAGCGCAATGGGACGATTACGTGCGCGCGCTCGAGTATCGCTTCACCGCCGAGGACGAAGCCCTGATCGACCGGCTTGTGGTCAGCGGCCACCCCTCGACGCCCGGCTACAACGATCCGCAATATCCGATCGAGGGCCGCAAAGCGCGCACGGCGGGTTAGAAATCATCGGAAACGTTTGCGGAATTCACTGCCCGTCGGCGGGCAAAGCTTGCCGGGGTCTTAACCGCGCCGGCGCAATTGGCCTTTGATTTATAAAGATAATTTATCTGGCCTGAGGTTTGCTTCGTAGGCCTTGCCCATTTTCGTTTCGGTTGCGTTGTGTTCCTCACCGAAGGAATCAAACATGTCAAAACATCACACGCTGCCGCCGATCATCTACACGCCGCCGCCGCCGAAAAAGATCGAGAAGAAGAAACGCCGCATCGGCATCGGCATGCTCAACGAACTCGACGAGATGGCCCAGGCGCACGAGGCAGGTGGTACCGGCCAGCCGGCGCCGATCGTCAACCGTCCTCCGCCGCAAAACTTTCCCGAGATCGAGGGCGCCGAGCGCAAACCGCAACATCCGCGCGGGCGGCTCAGTGAAGGCACGCTGAAAGCCATGCTGGAAGTTCAGGAAATGAAATAGCCGTCGGACGTCTCTCAGGACGTCCGCGCAAAAGCGTCTTGAGGCGCCTCAGTTCGAGGCGGCTCCCACCGCAAGCCTGCGCAGCATCGCATCATAAGCGCGCTTAATGCGCTCCACCGCTGGCGTCTTGTACAGGAAGCCCTCGTTGCGGGCGTGAACCAGCATCGAGGCATTGACCTCGAACACGACGACATTCCCCGACGCGTCGAGCCCGCAATCGATCCCGAAATAGTCGAGACCGACCCGCCGGCGGATTTCGTGCAGCGCCTCAAATTGCGCCGGCCCGAACACGGCGGCGGAATCATTCAGAAACGCCGCTTCCTCCTGCTGCATCCACGGCTGATGGGCCATGTCGGTGTTGATGTGATGCAGTTTCCAGTCACGTCCGATGCACAGATGATACGGCAGGATCTCGTCGCCGACGAAGATGAACCGGTATTTGCGGAAATGACCGTCGGCGGAGATGTAGTCGATATATTCGATCAGATAATGATCATGGTCGGGGCGCTGCGACAGGAAAGCCGACAGCGCCGCGATGTCCTCGACCTTCTCGAAATCGTCGCCGCCATGGGTGCCGACCGGCCGGGCCAAAACCGTCGAGTTGAATGGCAGCATCGCCCTCAGCGCCGCTTCCGAACAATCGGCCCCCGCCTTCAGTCGCGCGGCTTGCGGCACCCGGCAGCCCGGAATCCCCTGAAGCAGTTGGGCAACCGCATCACGTGTCGTCTGCTGCACCCGGCGCGGATGGTTGAGCGTCGGCAGAGAAAGCCGGTCTACAAGTTCAGCCGCGAGCGGCAACAAGGCTTCCGTCTGGTCGGCATCCGAAACCAGGTTGATGATGAGTTGAATATTCCGGCCAAGCGCTGCCGCGTCGTATTCGCGCGAAGCGAACAGCGCGAGCGTATCGGTGTCGAAAAACGCATCCTGGAACAGATATTCGGTCGGCGTATTGCCGCCGAACGGCGCGTACAAGGCCAGCACGCGAAATTCCGCCGGCTGCTTGGCGGCCGGGCGGCTGATCAGCGGCTGGATTCGCGCCGCTTCCGCATAGGCCGCCTGGGCGGCCTCATCGTCGCCGGTCGTCTGCCTGAGCGCCCCGATCCAATTGATGCTCTCGGCATCCTGCGGATTGATCGCGACCGCTTCCTGAAAACTCGCGATCGCCGGCGCGATTTCGTTCAGCTCGAAAAGGGTTTTACCGAGCAGGTGGTGGATGCGCCCGTCCTGCGGGCGCTCGCCCTTCAATTCGATCAGGATCGCTTTCGCAATGAGATATTGTTTGGCGGCCATCAGCGCCTGAACCATGTTGGCGCGCGCCGCCCAATGCTGAGGATTGAGCTTCAGGGCCTGAAGATAGAGATCGATCGCCCTTTGATGCTGCCCGCACCGCAAATACAGGTCGCCGAAGCTGCACCAGCAATTCGTCAGATGCGGCGCGATCGTCAATGCCGCATGGTAATTGACGCTTGCGAGCTGGAAATCGCCGCCGGCTGCGGCCACGTTGCCAAGCCTGGCGTGCAGTTCAGACAGCGTCTCGGTGGATTCGGTGCCGGCCTTTTCGGCCGCCAGCAGACCGTGCTGAAACGCGGCGATGGCGTCCGCGGCTTTTCCCTCGCGGTACAAGGCCAGACCGATACGCAGTTGCTGCTGGGCGATGGAGCCGGTCGTGTCCGCATCCAGGGAAGCGCTGACGGGTTGGGGTGTCTGCATTGTTGCCGATTGTGTCTGAAAACAGCGAGTTAGCCGGGATTTTCGGCCGAAAAGCCTGCGTTCAGCTTTGCCCATTCTTGGTTAACAGACTCTTACTCCGCCGCTGTTCTCGGCTGCCGTGCGGCCACTACTTCCGGCGGCCTACCATCTCGAACACCGCGCCGGGACTATTGTCGTTAAATCGCAGGTCGAATTCATGCAGGTTGGCGATGGCAGCCGCAATGCTCAAGCCAAGCCCGCTGCCCGGCACGCGATGGCCGCTGGACGTGCGATAAAACCGCTGGAATATCTTGTCCCGTTCTGCCGGCTCGACGCCGATCCCACTATCACGCACCCGCACCACCGGCAGTCCGTCCTCCCGGATCACCGAGACGCTGACGGCGCCATTTTCGGGCGTGAACTTGATCGCGTTGCCGATCAGGTTCGATACGGCTTCGCGCATCAGATCGCCGTCGCCCTCGATCTGAACCGGAGAATGGGTCTCCAGCGTCATCTTGATCGATTTCGATTCCGCCAGCGGCTCGTAGAACTCGAAGAGGTCAGCACAGATCGCCGACAGATCGATCGATTCGAAATTGCGCGATTTCGGGCCGTATTCGACATCGGCCAGCCGCAGCAGCGCCGCCACCGTCAGCATGGCCTTGTCGATATAAGCAAGCGACTGCTTCGCGACGACGCGCAATTGCTCATCGCTTGAACTTTCCAGTCCACGCTCGAGCTGGGCGTGAACGACGGCGAGCGGGCTGCGCAGGTCGTGCGCGATATTGTCGCCCACCCCCTTGAGCTGCACCAGCAGGCGGCCGATCTCGTCGAGCATCAAATTGACGTCGCGCGATATCGTGGCGATCGGGTCATGCCGCGAGCCGACCGGCAGGCGCAAATCCGTGTCCCCCTTCATGATGCGGTCAATCGCGTCATGAATGGCGGTAAGTCGTCGCGACGAGCGGCGAGCGAAATAGGCGCCGATCGCAAGTGCGAGCAGCAGCATGGGGACCAGTCCCGCCAGAAGCGCGCTCTGTACGATGCGGCGATAGGCAAAGCTTTCCAGCAGACTGCGGCCCAGTAACATCACATTGCCGTCGGGCCGGACGCGTGCAACGAAAATGACCGGCTCCAGATCGCCACTGTCGCGCGCCCCCGCCGCCGCGATAAAATGCGACTTGCCGTCGACCGGCATCGCCGGCAGTTCCTCGATATTGCCGAACATGAATTTGTGGTTGGCATCAAACAGCGCTGCAAAATCGATGCGCCGCAGGTCATGTGTCAGCCTGACCTCGAATGCACTTCTCAATTCCTCAACCGGGCGATTGACGCTCTTGTCGGCTTCAGCTTCGAGGATAAGCCGGCTTCTCGCTTCATTGGCCTCGCGGATCTGGAAATAGACCAGACCGAACACTGCCGTCGTCGCCAGCGTGGTGACGAGCACAAAGGCGAGCGCGACGCGCACCGCCGAGGAACGGTAGAATTCAAGCATTCGCATTCAGCATGAACCCCGCGCCGCGTATATTCACGATCAGCGAGGGCGACCCCTTGGTGTCGATCTTTTTCCGCAAATTACTGATGTGGACGTCAACGACGTTGGTCTCGAGCGAGAAATGATACTGCCAGACCTCCTGCAACAGCATCGCCCGCGTGATGACACGCCCGGGGTGGCGCAGGAAATATTCCAGCAGGCGAAACTCGCGCGGCAACAGATCGATCTTCGCATCGCCGCGATGGACGGTCTTTTCGATCAAATCCATTTCGAGATCGCCGACGTGCAATTTCGTGGTGCGCACGTCGTCGAGGCGGCGCAGCATCGCCTCCACCCGCGCCGAAAGCTCGACCATCGCAAATGGCTTTGTCAGGTAGTCGTCGCCGCCCGCTTTCAGGCCCTTGACCTTTTCATCGACGGACGACAAGGCCGAGATCACCAGAACCGGCACCTTGACGCCTTCCTTGCGCAGGACCTCAAGCGTCTTGAGGCTGTCTTCGCCGAAAACGATCCGGTCCATGATCATGACAGCCGCATCCCCCACCCGCGCCGCATCGGCAGCTTGGGCGATCGAAGCCACCCGCACGAAGTAACCCTTGCTTTCGAGCTCACCCTTGATCTCGGCCGCCATCGCTTCCTCGTCCTCGACGAGCACGATGGTTTGCGGGTGAACGTCAGCTTTGTTTATCAAGGGCGCGATCCCTTACCCTCACGTCAGGGCGTCAGTCCCGGCGGCGGAGGCGGCCGCAAATGCGGCGGGTCCTGGGCCAGACGTTTGACCGCCGCGACCACCGCGGGGTCCGGGCGCCTGACCGACGGGATGACCTCATCCGGCGGCCAGCCGCCGCCAAGCGCCTTATAGAGCGCCACAAAACTGTCGCCGGCAAGCCGGACGACTTCGGCGCGTTGCTGCTCCAAAGTGAATTGCTGCCGTTCGGCGTCCAGCACGTTGAGGAAGTCGGTCAGGCCGCGGTCGTAACGCTCCGTCGCCACCCGCGTCGCCTGACGGGCGGCCTCCAGCGCAAGGTCGAGGCTGCGTACGCTTTGACGGAAGGCCTGATAAGCGGCATTCGCCTCGTCCACCTGCTGGATCGCGGTGAGGATCGACCGCTTGTAGACGGCTGCCAATTCGTGGGCGCGGTAGTCGGCGATCTCGATCTTGGCGTCCAGCGCCCCGAAGTCCAGGATCGGGGCATCGAGAGTTGGGCCCACCGATCCTATCCAGGTAATCGGAATAGCCGAGCCCGACTTCGGACCGGCTTGGCCGCCGGCGCCCGCGGTGATCGCCACGCTCGGGAACAGGTCCGCCGTCCGGGCGCCGATATCGGCGACGGAGGCTGCCAGGAGGCGTTCGGCCTCGCGGATATCGGGACGGCGGCGTAGCAAGTCGACGGGAGTTCCGGCAGGCGCCCGGGCCGGCAGGCGCGGCACCGCGCTCGGCCGCTGCAAACGGCGGACCATGTTTTCCGGATAGTCGCCAACCAGAACGGCGATCGCGTAAGCGTTGGCGGCGATCTGTGCCTTCAGCGGCTCGACGTCCGCCTGCAAGGTTTCGACCTGACGCTTGGCGAGCAGCACGTCCAGTTCGTTGGTTAATCCGCGATCGAGGCGGGTCTGCGCGAGGTCAAGCACCTTCCGCGACGCTTCGATGTTGCGGTAGAGGATCTGCAGACGGTCCTGGCGCGCGCGAAGGTCGAAATAAAGACGGCTGACGTCGGCTGCCATCACCACATAGACCCAGTCGCGTGCCTCCTTCAGCGCCTCGGCGGTATAGACCTGCGCCTCGATACGGCTTGCGATCTTGCCGAAGATGTCGATTTCCCATTCCGCATCAAGACCGCCGACGCCCGTGATCTTCTTCAGGCCCGTGTTGTTGTCGCCATCGCGCAAGGCCTGCGCGACCCTGCCCTTGGTTTCGTCAGTGCCGGTGCCAGTGCCGGCGCCGACGCCGCCGTTGAGCTCCGGAAGCTGCTGCGCGCCGAGCACGACCAGTTGCAGTCGCGCCTGCTGCAAGCGGTCGAGCGCGATCTTGAGGTCGAGATTGTTCTGGATCGCAAGCTCGACCAACTCGTTGAGCTGATGATCATGCAGCGTCCGCCACCATTGCCACAGCTCGGGGCTGGCACCGCCGGATGACGGCTGCTCCCCCGCCGGCGTGGTCACGAAATTGACCGGAAGCGCTGCATCGGGCGTCAAGTATTCCGGACCCAGCGAGCATCCCGCCAATGCTCCGGCGCAGACGACCAAACACGCCAGACGTTGAACTCTCATGGTTGGACTCTCATGCACCTGTTCCAGACGCTATGCCTGTCGACAGGCGCGAGACGTTAGATACCGCCGATAGGATGTCGGCCGCGACCGCGGCGTCAACCCGCCCGGCAAATTTTGAGAGTTCCGGCAAATTTTGCTGGGGCCTTGTGGTCAAAAGGCAACGCGCTTGGCTCATCTCACTTCGGCCTCATGCGCCGGAGGGGGCGGGGCATCCTTGGCGACCCGCACCTGTTCGTCTTGCGACAATGAATCCGGCGGGCTGTTGATGATCGTCTCCGACGGCTTAAGACCCGCGAGCACCTCGAATTCGGTTCCGAGGTTGCGGCCGAGTTTGATCGAGCGCAATTCGACCTTGTCGCCCGGCCCCAGGATCGCCAGTTGCGGGCCGTTTTCGCGGAAAATGAGCGCGCTGGTCGGGATCCGCAGCGTGGTGGGGTTGTCCGGGAGATTGAAACGTACCTGAGCGAAGGTGCCCGGCTGCAACAGATTGTCGGCGTTATCGGCATGAAGCTCGACCAGCAAGGTCCGCGCGGTCTTGTTGATCGCCTCCGACGTCGTCGACACCACTGCTTTAAAGGTCTTGTCCGGATATTGCGGCAACGTCACCTCGGCGGTCAGGCCGGCGCGCATGCTGGACGACTGTTCCTGCGGCACCTGAACGAACACCCGCATCTCATGCACATCGGCAACCCGGAAGAGCTGCGGCCCGTTGCTGCTGCCGCTCCCGGCATTGATCAGCGCGCCGATATCCGTATTGCGCTGGGTTACGACCCCGTCGAACGGAGCAACGATACGCTTGAAGGCCTCCAGCGCGGTGAGCTGATCGACCTGGCTCTGGTTGACATTGGCCTCGGCGAGGGACGCCTTGTAGCGCGCATCGGCGCTGCCGAATTCCGCCTTCTTTGATTCGGTCTCCTGCTCGGAAACGACGCCCTTCGGCGAGTCGCGCCAGCGCGCATAGGTCGTCTCGGCAAAATTGCGCTCGGCCTCTCGCACCTTGACCTGGGCTTCGGCCGAAGCGAGTCTTGCTTTGGCCGCCGCCAATTGGGCATCGAGATCGGGCGCATCGATTTCCGCCAGCAACTGGCCCTTCTCGACATGGGCGCCGAAATCGAAATACCAGGCTTTGAGATAGCCGCTCACCCGCGCATAGATCGGCGCCTCGAACCATGCCTCGATATCGCCGGGCAGCGAAACCTGCTGACCCGTCACGCCCTGCTTCGGCGTCACCGTGGCCACGATGGGCACCGCAAGCTCGGTCGTCCATTTCGCGACCTCGCTTTCCTGATGGCGGCGCAACAGGATGCCGGCGACGGCGATGCCGACGGCCACAAGCACCGCGATGATGGCAATCAGCCGCGACCGGTTCGGACGCGGCGCCGGATTTATCCCGGAAGCGCCGGCCTCCGGTCTGGCCTCGGCATGGTGCGGATGAGAATCAAGCAAGGCACTTCTCCAAAATCACCGGCTCGCTGTGTGGCCGCTCCTGTTGCGGTGAAGAACGCTGAAGACGGTCGGAACGAAGAACAGCGTGGCGATGGTCGCGACGGCCAAGCCGCCGATCACGGCGCGGCCGAGCGGCGCATTCTGTTCGCCGCCCTCGCCCATCGCCAGCGCCATCGGAACCATGCCGATGATCATCGCCAGCGCCGTCATCAGCACCGGGCGAAAGCGGGTGAAGCCGGATTCGAGCGCCGCGGTCGTCGCGTCGAGACCGTTTTCCAGACCTTCGCGGGCGAAGCTGACCAACAGAATACTGTTGGCGGTCGCAATACCCATGCACATGATGGCGCCGGTCAGGGCCGGCACCGATAGCGTGGTGCCGGTGGTGAACAGCATCCAGACGATGCCGGCCAACGCTCCGGGCAACGCGGTGATGATGATGAACGGATCGAGCCAGGACTGGAAGTTGACGACGATGATGAGATAGATCAGCACGATCGCGCCGGCGAGGCCGATGTAAAGCTGGCTATAGGCATTATTCATGGTCTGGACCTGACCGCGCACGGCAACGTAAGAGCCGCGCGGCAGGTCCTTCTTGGTTTCGGCGAGGATTTTCGAAATGTCACCGGCCACCGCGCCGAGGTCGCGTCCTTGCGTATCGCCGAAGATGTCGATCACCGGCTGGACGTTATAGTGCGACACCACGCCCGGGCTCGGCCCCTGGGTGATCTTCGCCAACCCGCCGAGATAGCGTTGCGCGCCGACGCCGTTTTCCTGGGTAGTGATCGGAATATTCGACAGATCGGAAATGCTGTTGACCCGGTATTGCGGCATCTGGGCCACGATCGGATACGACACGCCGTTTTCCGGGTTGAGCCAGAAATTCGGCTTCACCTGGCCGCTGCCGGAAAGCGTAACGAGAAGACTGTTGGCGACATCGCGCTGGGTCAGCCCGACATCGGCCGCCATGGTGCGGTCGACGTCGATATTGATCTGCGGGTAGTTGAAGATCTGCTGAATGCGAAGATCGGCGATGCCCGGCACCTGGCGAATTTTCTTCAGCACCGCATTGGCATAGTCATAGTTGCCTTTCAGGTTGTTG
>CAVVLH010000114.1:0-34234 GCA_963748805.1 uncultured Alphaproteobacteria bacterium
GATAGACAACCGGTACCTCCTCCGCCCCCTCGGTCATCGGTTCCTCACTCGTACCGCAGCGCTTCGACAGGATCGAGGCGGGCAGCACGCCAGGATGGATAGAGCGTGGCGAGGAACGACAAGGTCAGCGCCATGATCACGACCGCGCTGGTTTCACCGAAATCGATCTCGGCCGGTAATTTCGAGAGAAAATAGATCGTGGGATCGAAAATCTCGGTGTTGGTGACCCAGGACAAAAACAGCCGGATCGATTCGATGTTCAGGCAGATCAGCATGCCCAACAGGAATCCCATCAGGGTCCCGATCACGCCGATCGATGCGCCCGTGATCAGGAATATCCGCATGATGGAGCCTTGCGAGGCGCCCATGGTGCGCAGGATCGCGATGTCGCTGCCTTTGTCTTTCACCAGCATGATCAGGCCCGAAACGATATTGAGGGCCGCGACCAGAACGATCATGGTCAGGATCAAAAACATCACATTGCGTTCGACCTGAAGGGCGTTGAAGAAGGTCGAATTGCGCTGGCGCCAGTCGACCAGGTAAACCGGTCTGCCCGCCGCCTCCGTCACGCTCTTGCGAAAGGCGTCGATCTTGTCGGGGTTCGTCGTAAATACTTCGATCGCGGTTACATCGTTGTTGCGATTGAAATAGGCCTGCGCTTCGGCGAGCGGCATGAACACGAAGCTAGCGTCGTATTCCGACATGCCGATCTCGAACACGGCCGTGATCTTGTAGGGCTTGATGCGCGGCGTCGTACCCATCGGGGTCACCGCACCTCGCGGCGCCACCAGCGTCACGCTGTCACCGGCATGCAGCGACAGCGTATCGGCCAGCCGGCGGCCGATCGCGACGCCCTGCCCTTCGTCAAATCCCTCGAGCGTGCCCTGTTTGATGTTCTTGGCGATCGAGGTGAGGTTGTTGAGGTCGTCGGCACGGATGCCGCGAACGAAGACGCCCGAAGCATTGTACGGCGAGGACGCCAGCGCCTGCCCATCCACAACGGGTGCGGCAAGTCGGATGCCCGGAACCTGATTGATACGGTCGGCGACGTCCTTCCAGTCGGTCAGCGGCGATTCCAGCGGCTGCACCAGAAGGTGGCCGTTGAGGCCGAGGATCTTGTCGAGCAGTTCCTTGCGGAAGCCGTTCATCACGGCCATCACGATGATCAGCGTAGCCACGCCGAGCATGATGCCGAGGAAGGAAAACCCCGCGATGACCGAGATGAATCCTTCCTTGCGACGCGCCCGCAAATAGCGTCCGGAGAGCAGCCATTCGAATGGCGCAAAGGGTGGGGTTTGAACGGGCTCGCTCATGGCTTGGTCCATGTCCGCTTTTCACACGATTCGGGCTAATTGTGGCCATGACGGCCGGTATTCCCGCCACGGCTGCGGTGGATAAGCTCAAATAACCTAAGCAAGCCGCGCCAATACTTCCGCTGAACTCAGATTCTCACGCGTGCCGTCGCTTCGGCGCTTGAGCTCAAACTTGCCCTCGGCAAGGCCCTTGGGACCGACGAGGATTTGCCAGGGGATGCCGATCAGATCGGCCGTGGCGAATTTCGCGCCCGCGCGCTGGTCGGTATCGTCATAAAGCACTTCGACGCCTTTGGCGGTCAACTCGCGGTAAAGCGCTTCGCAAGCGCCGTCGGTATCGGCCGAACCCTGTTTCAAGTTCAGGATCGCCGCCTTGAACGGCGCCACGGCTTCCGGCCATTTGATTCCGGCATCGTCGTGGCAGGCTTCGATGATGGCCCCGAGCAGCCTCGAAACGCCGACGCCATAGGAGCCGCCATGAATGGCGACCTCGGCCCCGTCGGGGCCCGCCACCAACGCCTTCATCGGCTCGGAATATTTGGTGCCGAAATAGAAGATCTGGCCGACCTCGATGCCCCTGGTATGCACCCGCTTCTCTTCCGGAACTTCGCGCTCGAACCGCGCGCCATCATGGACGTCTTCGGTCGCCGCATAGACCGACGTCCATTGCTGGATGATCGGGGTGAGGTCGGCGTCATAGTCGACATCCTCGCCGGGCACCGGAAGATCGAGCACGTCGCGGTCGCAATAGACGCCGGACTCGCCGGTCTCCGCCAGCACGATGAATTCGTGGCTGAGATCGCCACCGATTGGACCGGTCTCGGCCCTCATTGGGATCGCCTTCAATCCCATGCGCGCGAAGGTGCGCAAGTAAGCCACGAACATGCGGTTATAGGCGCGCCGCGCACCGGCCTCATCGAGGTCGAACGAATAGGCATCCTTCATCAGAAATTCGCGTCCGCGCATCACGCCGAAGCGCGGCCGCTGCTCGTCGCGGAATTTCCACTGGATGTGATAGAGGTTGAGCGGCAGGTTTCGGTACGACTTGACGTAGGCGCGGAAGATCTCGGTGATCATTTCCTCGTTGGTCGGCCCATAAAGCAACTCGCGCTTGTGGCGGTCGGCGATGCGCAGCATTTCGGGGCCGTAAGCGTCGTAGCGACCGCTCTCGCGCCAGAGGTCGGCGAGTTGCAAGGTTGGCATCAACAGTTCGAGCGCGCCGGCGCGGTTCTGCTCCTCGCGCACGATCTGCTCGATCTTCTTCAGCACCCGCAAGCCGAGCGGCAACCAAGCATAGATGCCGGCGGCTTCCTGCCGGATCATGCCGGCGCGCAGCATCAGACGATGCGACACGATCTCCGCCTCTTTCGGATTCTCCTTGAGGATGGGAAGAAAGAAACGCGACAGTCGCATGGCTTGCCTTACGGGAATCGGTCCGGGTTGAAGGGCGTTCGGAAGTGAAAGCGGATCGGGCGTCAAAACACAAGCAAAAGCGTTGGAAAAGCCCACCAAGCATCCTGACTGTCAGGGATTTTATCGAAGTCGGGGCCCAATCCCGATGGTTGCGCTCGCGCTCGCCCGAGAAAACGAAAGAATTGCAATCATCTATGGCGACGCCACGTCAAAATCGTCTTCCAGCGCGACTTTACGGAAGTCAGTGACCAGAGCCTCGATGCGGATGTGCCACCGGCCCGGATAGGGGATCGGAACGTCAGCGACCTGCCAATAGCCGTCGGCACCAAGCGTGGCCGTCCGTTGCAAAGGCTCGATGCCGCGTTCCGGCAGGCTCAAGATCAATGTCGCTTCCTTGGCAACGAGTGGGCTCGCGTCGCCCTCCATCAGTTGCAGGACGAAGCTGTCCTTGCCGACGGTGCCGGGAGAAATCAGTACCTGAAACATCGCGGCATCGGTGTGGATATGGATCGCCAGCGGCTTGACGGCGGCTTTCACCAGCGCGCGCGGCGGCGGCGTCAAGCGCCAGCCGGCAACGACCGCCAGAATCCCCACGGCCACGACGCATTCCCAAACAATGGATCGGACCAGGGCCTTTGTGTCGAAGGGATTGAGAGCAAGCCGCGGTGTCAGGCAAAAACGGTTCAACGCGGCAAGGCCGAGCAGGCTCGCGACCAGCACGAGTTTGACCGACAGGATCAGGCCATAGCGGGTCTCGATCAGCGCGCGAAGGCTCTCCAACTGCACGACGGCAAGCGCGAGCCCCGTCAGCGCGATGGTTGCGACGACCGGCACCGCCATGCGCGAAAACCGGTTCACGATCACGAGCAGCGAGGCGGCCCGCTGTTTTGCCATCGCGGCCAGCGGCGCGAGCGCCCCGATCCAGAAGGCAACGCCAATGCCATGCAGAAAGACCATCGGCCGGGTCAGCCATTGCGGCGGTGCCGTGCTGGCGTGTCCGCTGGCCGCGAGCGCGGTACCTGTGGCCAGTATCGCCACGGCGGACAGCGCGCACCTGGTCTTGCCCGAAACATTGAGCAGCGACATCATCGCCAAAACCATCGCGCCGATGGCGATCAGCAAGGATGTCGCCAGACTGGTGCTGGCGGCCGCTTGCCACGGCGCGGAAGTCAGAATATCTCCCGCAGTAAGACCCAACAGATCGAGGCCCTGAAGCCCCCAGGCAACGACTGCACCTATCAAGCCGATCAGCAAGGCGGCCACTATCAGCCGTCGAGCCGAGTTTGTGCGGGAAATCCACGCGCCAAAAAACGCGCCGCCAACGCCTGCGAACAATCCGGTGTAAAGGCCAAGGCGTGCCAGCCAGATCAGCGCGTCAAGCGCGGGCGCCCGATCAGCAGGCCGGATCACCTTGTTGGCGGACATGCCAAGCGAAAATACCAGCGATCCTCCGACCGGATGCCCGTCTGCCGAGACGACGCGATAGCTGACGACTTGCGTACCGCGAGCGAGATCATTCGGCAGGTTGATTTCAATCGTGTCGTCGCGCGTATTGACCGATATATCGTCGCGCAGGGTGCCCGCGCCATCGATCAGCCTGATCGAGGCCGGCGCGACGGGCTCATTGAAACGCAGGCGCACCGTCTTCGGCGCGCTTGCCATCATGCTGCCGTCGCTGGGCTCGGTCGAAATCAGCGAGGCGTGTGCGAACGCATCGGTGGCAAAGCCGAGCACCGATAACAGGATTGTGACGCCCGCAATCAGGCGCATGTTCAGGCCGGTCAGGGCTTTGCTATCAGCTTGACGCCGGGCGCCGGCGACTTGGCGCCATGCCCGTGTTCCGCTTCACCTTCCGCAGGAATATCGATCCAGCGGCTAGTGCCCTGCTCGCACTCCTGCACCGTGGGAAAATAAAGCACCGTGTCCGGCTTGAGAGTTGCCGTGAGATAGGTGCTGATGACGAATTCGTCGTAGTTGTCGTCCGGCAACTTGCCGGCGCTCCAGACCACCTCCTTCGCACCTTCCGAAACCTTGGCGCCGTGGAAGTCATATGGCGCGGCATATTTTCCCTTGATGACCTCGACGTTCCAGCCGGGCTTTGGCATCGGCTTCACATCGATCACGCCGTCGGGGATTTGTACGCGGATTTTGATTGTCGCCGAGCCGGCGCAACCGTGCGGCACCGCAAATACCGCCTTGTACCACGTGCCGATCGTGGCCTGACGGCCTTCCAGGGTGACATGGGCAAAAGCCGGCGTTGCAAACAGCAACGCAGCGATCACAAAGCCTGATGATTTCACCGTCACGGCCGCCTCACATCTTCATGCCGGGCGACATCTTCATGCCGTCGCCGCCGCCGGGACCTTGAGCGCCGACCCCCTGCACGTCGAGCGTGACCGCAACCTTGCCAGCCTTTTCGAACTCGAGCGTGACCGGCACCTTGTCACCCTGTTTCAGCGGGCTTTTCAGATCCATGATCATCAGGTGATAGCCGCTGGGCGCGAGCTTGATCGTCTTGCCGGGGTCGATGGCGAGCCCGCCGTCGACGGGCCGCATTTTCATGACGCCGTTGTTCATCGACATCTCGTGCACCTCGATCTTGTCGGAGATGCTGCCGCTCACGCCGATCAGCCTGTCGGCCGTCGTCCCCTTGTTCTCGATGGTAAGATAGCCGGCACCGATCTTGGCGCCGTTCGGCGTGGCGCGGCTCCAGCCCTGCGTGATGACAAGATTGCCGGCCTTGACCTCTTCGGCACGCACAGGTGAGCCCGCTATGCAGGCGATCAGTGCCACGCAAAACGACGTTACGATCATTCTTCTCATGAAAAGCTCCTTGCTTGGATTGCCGCTACTTAAAACGTGTATTTCGACGCCAGCACGTAGGTTCTGCCCGGGAACGGGTGGAACAGGAAGTACTGCTGGTTAAGTAGATTATCGATCCCGAAATCGAACGAAAAATTCTTCGTCGCATTGTAATGGATCTTCATGTCGACGACGGTGAAGTAGTCGAACGCCCCGAAGACGTGGGAAACGACATCGGTGTTATCCAGTGTCGAGAACTGTTTGCCGCTATAACGAACCGCCAACGTATAGGCCCAAAAGTCGTCGGGCCGATAGGTGAACCCGGCCTTGGCCCTCCAGTCCGGAACGTTGGGGACTTGCTTGCCGACCGCGGTATCGCGAATGCCCGTCAGAGGATTGCTGCCCGCATAGGTGGGATCCGACAGGATTCGGGAATCGACGTAGGTGACGCTGCCGAAAATTTGCAGACCGTTGATCACCACGTTGTTCTTGTCGGCAGACAAATCGACGCCTCGAAACCGGATCAGATCGACGTTTCCGATCGTCGTAGTGGGTACCTGCGCGCCGTTCACCGGATTGGTAGCCAAGTTGGTCTGCGAAATGATCGCATTGTGGACCAACTCGTCAAAGAGCGTGAGCCTGACCTTTCCGTCATTCCAGTGTCGTTCGATATTGAGCTCGCCGTTGAGATCTTGCTCAGGCGTCAGAAAGGGATTGGCGACTGTAGCTACCCCGCTGACCGTGATGTTCTGATAGAGCTCGGCCACCGTCGGATATCGATAGGCCTGACCGAAGTTGGCGGTGATGTTCCAATCCTTGTTCGGGTCGTAAGAGAGCGATGCTTTCGGCGAAAAATTGGTCGATTGCAATCCCGGTTGATTGATAGTGGTCGTTGAAGTTATCGCGCCGCTGTTGGCATTTGTCAGGGTGTTGACGTTTAAGCCGTTGACCGCTTCCCAAGCCTCAAAACGGCCTCCCAATGTGAGTTTCAAATTGGGCTGGATCTTCCATGCATCCTGTATCCAGATCGCATCGGTGTGGGTTTCGCCCTCGCCATCAGAGTAAAGCTGTCCGGTGCCGGTCGATGACGTCTGAAAAGTATTCGCGGAGGCATAAACCGGGTTGACGAGCTCGTAGCGATCGCCATGGACTCCGAAGGAGATTTCCTGCGGCCCGTCATAGCCAAACGGGCGCCAGATGCCTTTGGCATCCGCGTTCTGCCAGTTGGTGCCGTCGTTGCGCGTGATCTTGCCGTTCGCCGAATAGCCGACGCCCGTTGACGCGACGGTGAACGGATTGAGCATGATGTCCTGGAGATAGTTATAGGTTGACGCGGACAAATCGAAGTCGAACACGCCTTTGCTGTCGCTCTTGAGCGACACGGCATTGCTCATATGCGTCTGATCCCAGACGTATCTGTTGCTGGCAAAACCGGAGATACCTGCAAACGTCGATTGCCCATTGGCGGTCGAGGTCAGGTACGTCTGCGGGTTGGACACCTGATGGTTATTCCAGACGCCAAACGAATACGTCGCCTGCACGATCGCGTTGAGATCATAGGCTACGCGAACGTTGCCCAACTCCTGCTGTGAATGGGCTAGCGCGCCCGTGCCTACGACATTGGCAATGATACCTTGCTTGTTCAGGGCAGGAATGGCGCCTGTTGTCCCCGCGGGAATTCCGCTTGGATTGGTGCTCGTTGCCCCGTTGGTCGTATACGTCAGCGGCTGCTGATAGCTGTCGAGATAGTTGGCGCTGATCAGCCATGACACTGCGCCGTTACGGTTGCCCGCTGCCGCGCTGGTCTGGCTGGTCACATAGGTATCCTTGGTGCCGTACTGGTTCCACGGCATCACCGACACGGTTTCCTTCGCAACCGCGAAAGGCTTGTCCGGCATCTTTGAGCTAAATAGCAGCACGCCGCCGATGGAGTTACCGGGATAGGCGGCGGCGAACGGTCCATCGAGAAAGTCGACGCGTCGGATCGCTTCGGGCGAGATCAAGTTCCAGTGCGGCGAACCGTTGGTGTTGTTGTTGGCAATCAACGCCGAAACAAGGATGTCGTCGTAGTAGATCAGCGTGCGTGCGCTGGAGCTGAGACCCCAGTCGCGTGTGGCGAGCACCGCCTGGTTGTCGCCGTCGTTGCGCTTGCGCACGAACAAGTCCGGCATGTATTTGACGGCGTCTTCGGGATCCTTGAGATTGATGGTCTCGTCGATCTGTTTCGACGTGATGCTGTAGGTCTCCTGAGGTAACTGGAATCGCGCCACAACCGGCGGCGTTCCGTAAGATGCCTTCACACCGCCACCATCGATCGCTGGAGAGACGGCGGGCTTCGGCGGCTCCTCCGCCGCGGCGACCGGCTTGGGCGTACGCCGCCGTGCCGCCGCAACGCGTTCACCTGGCTTTTTAGCAGGACGCTTGGCGACGACCTTAGGCGGCGCCTGCACCGTCACCGGCGGTAGCGCGCTTTCATTGCTCTGGGCATAAGCTGTATTGAACGGGGCAAGCCAAGCGATTTCCAACGCGATTGCGCTTGCACCACAGAGGGCACATAACCTCGACATCTGACTTTCCTGACGCCGGCTCGTTCACGGCCGGCTAAAAACGAGACACTTGGCGATGCAAACAGCCGCATCGCCTCTTACGGAATCGTGGTCAGGAAATGGAAGGTGGGGCGCGCGCTTGGGCGTTCGAGCCGACACGAACGGCCGGCAAAGTCTCTGCGGCTTCCAGCCAGGATATGCGCTGGTACTGGCGTTGCAGAGCTACGAAAATGAGCGGTGGAGAAACCAGCGGCACCGTGCCGCCAGCACCGGTCCCGCAGAACGCACAGCAATTTCCATGCGTGTGCTGGCTTTTTGCGGGGGGCGGACTGCCCCTCGTCCGAAGACGTCATCTGCTCACAGATCGACGCCATGTAGAGCGGGTCGGTCGTCGCATACGCAACCACGCGAAATGCCGCGATGGGCGCCATCAACTGCACCATCACCGTCAGCATCACGATCGGAATGAACAATTCCAGTCGCCGTCGCATGATTTTCCCCGAGCACCCACCGCGTTCGTATCACCCTCGTTAATCGTTGTCGAGACTTTGGCGGCGCACCGGCACCCCAGCACGACCAGCAAATAACGCTCTCGTTATTGGTCAACACGGAAGGTGACGGGGCCGCCGGGAATAAGTTCGGACTTGGGCAAGTCTGGCCTGTAGCGGTTCAGGAATCGATCGTGAACCGAGAGCAGGAGATTGTCGGTGCGGCCCAATAAGATGATCAAGACCATTTTACATTCCATGACCATCGCGATCCTTTTATTGGATGTCGCGCTCGCACAATCCACTCAGCTTGAGGCGCTAAACGGCGATCCGGCCCGTGGCCAAGTGCTCTATCAGGGTTGCATGGATTGCCATTCCATCGACAAGGATGATGTCGGGCCGAGACATCGCGGTGTGGTTGGCCGCCGCGCGGGAAGCATTCCAGGCTTCGGCTATTCGAAGGCTCTGAAGAATTCCGGTCTGACCTGGGACGAAGCAACACTGGATCGGTGGTTGACCGATCCCGGCGCGCTAGTCCCAGGCACGCGGATGTTCTACGAGGTCGAAAAGCCGCAAGATCGCGCAGACCTCATCGCATACCTTAAGCAGCTCAAGTGATAAACCGTGGTTGGTTCGTCAGCCACTCTTGAACGGACAACTGCCTTCGGTCAGCTGTCGGTCGGACTACTCCTGCTGTTGCTCCGCCTCTTTCCCGCATGGTCCAAGACCCCTCGGCACGATTAAAGCGGCCATGGCCGCCCAGCATCTCTTCCAATCCGAACCCGCGCCTTGGCGACAGCCGGCCCTCGAGGGACTACCAATATACCGTCATTCGGGTTTCAAATGCCAAAATTCCATTCATTTCACTACGTGCTGCAATTTTGAACAATCGTTGCCGAAATAGGTGACATGTCACGAATTTTGGTCTAGGAATCCAACCCTCAGAATGATCGTGAGGTCGTCTGGTGGTCCAAGTCTCGGGAGGAGCCCTGGCGCGCACAAGCAGCGTCGCCCCGTCAATCAAGACCAATCACTGATACGGGAAAATAGGGTCGACACAATTTTTGGAGCAGGACTGAACAAGTCCTGCTCCTTTTTTTTTTTTTATTTTGCACTGATTTTCCACCAGCCGGAAAGTTTCGAGCGGGTCACTCGCGTTCGAGAAAGTTCGATCCGATATTGGCTTTCTTCTTGATCGGGTCGAAATCGCAAAACACGCCGTCGGCAACCAGCGTATAGCTCGCAACCATATTGTACTTGTCGAGCTTGACCGAGTTCAGGCCAATCACGCGCGTATTGGTACCGCCATTCCATTTGAAAGGCGTGGTGCTTGAGGCTTTCTCGCAAGCGCCAACTGCTTCAGTGAACACGTAGCCTTCGACAAATGTTTTCAGCGTCTGAAGCTGCGAGTTGGTTCTGAAGTTCAAATACAGAGCGGCCGCAAGACCGGCGATGGTAAACAGCAAAAGCACCGCAATAATCCGTTGAAACCACATCGTCTCCCCCAATGTCCCACATGCGCCGGCAACGCAGCGTCAGAACGGCGTGCCCATGATCCTTGCCAACCGATCGATGTTCAAAAAACCCTCGTAATAAGCCGCCACACCCACTGCATAGAGCACGGCCGACAGTAGCGTGGTCCAGATCAGCTTGCGGCCCATCCGGGTTACAACTGGTGCCCCCGGATCGGTGCCGGGGCTGCCGCCGCCGTCTTCATGCAGGCTGCGCACGCCGAACGGCAGCGTGACAAACAGCACGAGCCACCACAGCACGAAGTAGATCGCGAACCCGGTGGAGATGATATAGGCCATGCTAGTGGTCCGATTCTAACATTCGCTAGGTTCAGGCCTGCTCGATTTCGACAAGCGCGCCGGAAAAGTCTTTCGGATGCAGGAAGAGCACGGGTTTGCCGTGCGCCCCGATCTTGGGAACGCCGTCGCCGAGCACCCGTGCGCCTTCCTTGATCAGCCGGTCACGCGCCACAAGGATATCCGGCACATCGTAGCAGACGTGGTGAATGCCACCGTCCGCGTTGCGCTCGAGGAATTTGGCGATCGGAGAAGCCTCCCCGAGCGGCTGAATGAATTCGATCTTGGTGTTGGGCAGCGTGACAAAGACGGTGATGACGCCGTGCTCGGGCAGCGGCACCGCCGCCGACACCTCGGCACCAAACGCCGAGCCATAGATTTTGGCGGCCTTCTCGGCATCTTTAACCGCGATAGCTACATGATTAAGCCGGCCGAGCATGGCGCATCTCCCACTTTCCTATAACGCGCCGAGCCGCCTTCGCAAAACTGACTTCGGTCTGGCTTTTCGATTTCGCGCCAAGGTGAAATCTCTGCATCACACCGTCAGCACATGAACAAAGCACAACGGCTTCTTTCCCCAGTGTTCGTTCACGGTGCCACGAACCGCCCGCCGCACCGATTCCGCCAGCGCGTCCGGGTCGCGCCGCCGCGCGCGCGGCAAACCTTCCACGGTCGAGACCACGACATCAAACACGATGTCGTCGATAGGCTCTCCGGCCATGTTCTTTTCCGGGATGCCGATCAGCTCGATCTCGGGATCGTCGGCAAGTTCGCCCTTCTCATCCATCGCCAAGGCCACGAAGGCGCAGCCAGCAAACCCCATCCGCCGCCGCTCGACGACGGCGCGCGATTTGGAATCCTCCAGAATGTTGCCGTCCTTGTAGAGCCGGCCCGATGGCAATTCCTCGATGATACCGGACTCGCCCGGTCCTATTTTGACGAGATCGCCGTTGCGACAGATCAGCACCTTCGGAACACCCGCAGCCCGCGCCAGCTTGGCATGCTCGAACAGATGCAGGGCCTCGCCGTGAACGGGAATCAGCAGTTGCGGGCGTACCCAGCCGATCATATCGCGTAGTTCGTCGCGGCGCGGATGGCCGGACACATGAACGAGATGGGTTCGATCGGTGATGACCTCGATCCCCTGCCGGATCAGGCCGTTGATGATCGACCCCACCGCCTTCTCGTTGCCGGGAATCGTCCGTGAGGAAAAAATCACGCAGTCGCCTTTGTTGAGCGTCACCTGCGGATGGTCGTCATTGGCGATGCGCGCGAGCGCCGCGCGCGGCTCGCCCTGGCTGCCGGTGCACAGCGCCAGCACCTTGTCGGGCGGAAAATGCCCGTAGAGCTCGGCGTTGCGGAAGTTCTGCACGCCGTCGAGATGGCCGGTTTCGCGGGCAACTTGAACGACGCGCTCCATCGCGCGTCCGACCACCACCACTTCGCGCCCGGACAGTCGCGCGGCATCGGCAACCGCGCGCAGCCGGGCGACGTTCGACGCAAACGTCGTCACGGCGACCCGGCCTTTGGCAGCCTTCACCAGTTCGGCGATAGTCTTGGCGACTTCGGTCTCCGACGGCGAGCGGCCTTCCCTCACGGCGTTGGTGGAATCGCCGATCAGAGCGATTACGCCAGCGTCGCCGAGTTCGCGCAACCGCCGCTCGTCGGTCGGCGGACCGACCATCGGCGTCGGATCGAGTTTCCAGTCGCCCGTATGGAGAGCCGTTCCCACTGCCGTGTGAATCGCCAGTGCGTGCGATTCCGGAATCGAGTGCGCCACCGGAATGAACTCGACGCCAAACGGCCCGAGTTCGATCCGGCCGCCCGACGGCACGACCGTGACCGGGATTTTGGGCGGATTGCGCTCGGAAGCGCATTTGGCCTCGAACAACGCGGCCGAGAATTTCGTCGCATAGATCGGGCATTTCAGGCGGGGCCAAAGGTCGATGATGGCGCCGAAATGGTCCTCATGGGCGTGCGTCAGCACCAGCCCGACCAGATTCTTCCGTTCCTTCACCAGAAAGCTGATGTCCGGCATGATGGTGTCGATGCCCGGAAGATGTTCTTCGTCGCCGAAGGAGACGCCGAGATCGACCGCCAGCCACGAGCGCTGCCGGCGACTGCCGAGACCATAGATCGACAGGTTCATGCCGATCTCGCCGACCCCTCCGAGCGGGGCAAAGGTAAATTCGTCGCCCTCGGCCATCAGCCTGCCCTCGCGGTCGCCGCGACGCCGAAATGCACGTCGCCGGCTGAAACCGGAACCCTGTCGCCGGTGGACGTTTTCACAATCATGCAGCCTGTGTCATCGAGGGTGTCGAAGATGCCTGACACCGTAGCGTGCCCGGTATGGACCGATACAGGCTGGCCTAGTCCCGCCGCAAGCGCCAGCCAGCGCCGACGGATTTCGCCAAACCCTTTGCCCCCGTCCCAGATCCCACGGTATTCGGCCCAGCTGTCGGAGAGGCCCAGAAAAAGCTGTTCCGCGCTGGTCTCGACGCCAACCGCGGCCAGCGACGTGGCAGGGGTTGGCGTTCCCTCCGGCGCGGCAACGACATTGGTGCCCATGCCGACCACGACGGCGAGGCTCCCGCCCGGCATGGTCTCCGCCTCCAGCAGGATGCCGGAAAGCTTTGCCTGCCCTGCCAGGACGTCGTTGGGCCATTTCAGGGAGAACCCGACCAAAGCCGAGCCTGCCACGGCGCGAAGCGCCGCCGCCAGCGCCAGTCCAGCGGCGAAACCGAGTGTCGCCGCCACGGCTGGCGCGACATCGACGGTTTCGAGAACGCTGCTGGCCAGGTTACCCCTCGGCGCAACCCACGGCCGCTGCCGTCGCCCCCGGCCGGCGGTCTGTTCTGTCGTGACAAACCACATCGGCCCGCGCTCGCCGCCGCGCGCACGTTCCATGGCTTCCGAATTCGTCGAGCCAGTCTGATCGAAGCTTTCGAGCCGGTAGCCGGCCGATGTGGCTCGTGGACCGAGCGTGAATGCCATCTCAGGGCTGATCCGGCTTAGCCAGAACCGTCTGGGCGCCGATGGTTTTGTTGGGCATGATCTGCTCCGAAAACCGGGATCCACTTTTCGGGATCATGCCCTAAAAAAGTGATTTGGCCGCGACCGTCGCCATGCTCACCAGCGGTCCCGGATAGACAAAGAAAAAGATATTGAAGAGACCGGCAACCGCCAACACCGCGCGCAACTCCACGCGCACCGGATCGAGTTCGGTCAACGGCTCGTCGAAATACATCACTTTGACAATGCGCAGATAGTAATAGGCGCCGATCACGCTGGTCAGCACGCCGATCACCGACAGCGTGAACAGGCCGGCCTTGATCGCCGCGACGAACACATAGAACTTGCCGAAGAAACCGGCGAGCGGGGGAACGCCGGCCAGCGAAAACAGCAGCATCGCAAAGAAGAAGGCGAGCAGCGGATTGGTACGGGACAGGCCGGCAAAATCGCTGATCTTTTCAAGATGCAGACCGTTGCGCTTCATCGCCAGGATCACCGAGAAGCTGCCGAGCGTCATTGCGACATAGATCGCAACATAGACCAGCACGCCTTGCGCGCCTTCCGCCGTGCCGGCCGCAAGCCCGACCAGGGCAAAGCCCATATGGCCGATCGAGGAATACGCCATCAGGCGCTTGATGTTGGTCTGGCCGATCGCCGCGAACGACCCCAGCGCCATCGAGGCGATCGAAACAAACACCACGATCTGCTGCCACTGTGGAGCGATCCCGGGGAATGCCGTCAGCGCGACGCGGGTGAAAACCGCCATGGCCGCGACTTTCGGGGCTGACGCGAAGAAAGCCGTGACCGGCGTCGGCGCCCCCTCATAGACATCGGGCGTCCACATATGGAACGGCACCGCCGAAACCTTGAAGCAAAGCCCGGCGAGCAGGAACACAATGCCGAACACGATGCCGATGCTGCCGGTCTTGGCGGCGGCTGCGATGCCGGCAAAGCTGACGGTGCCGGTGAAGCCATAGATCAGGGAAGCGCCGTACAGCAACATGCCCGAGGAGAGCGCTCCCAGCACGAAATACTTCAGCCCCGCTTCGGTCGATTTGAGGTCGTCACGGTTACTGGCGGCAACCACGTAGAGCGCAAGGCTCATCAGCTCGAGACCGAGATAGAGCATGATCAGATCGCCGGCCGAGATCAGCACCATCATGCCGAGCGTCGAAAGCAGGACCAGGATGGCATACTCAAAGATGCGCCGCGATGGGTCGGCCAGAAACTCCGTCGACAGAATGAGCGTGGCGCCCGATCCGATCAGCGCCAGGATTTTAAGGAAGCGTGCGAAATCGTCGACAATGAAGCTGCCGTTGAACGTCACAAGCTTGCCGGCGGGCAGCGTCAGCTCCAGCACGCCCACGATCACCATCAGGATCAGCGCAAGGATAACAACCAGGCCCGTGGTCTGTACGCCCCGGTAGGCCCCGACCATCAGCAGCGCCATAGCGCCCACCGCCAGAACCAGCTCCGGCAGTATGGGCAGCAATTGATAACCGGCGCTCTCAAAGCTCATGGCACGTTGTCCTGACTAGAACTTCAATTCTGATCCGACCAGAACCGAAGTTCGCCTCTCTTGTTTGACACGTTTTCTTCACGCGAACCGGGTCCCACTTCGCTCGAAAACGCTATGCTCAGTGTGCTAGCGACGCGGCCTTCACGGCCGTCACTGCGGTATTGTAGTTGTTGACGAGTTGCTGCACCGAGGTCGCCGACATATCGAGCACCGGCTTCGGGTAGAACCCGAACAGGATGGTGAGGGCAACCAGCGGCACCAGCAGCAGGCCTTCACGGAAGGTCAGATCCTTGATGCTGGAAAGCGACGGCTTGACCAGCGCGCCGAACACCACCTTGCGATACAGCCACAGCGCGTAGGCTGCCGACAGGATCACGCCGGTGGTGGCGAAAAATGCGGTCGGAAGCGAAACCTTGAAAGTACCGAGCAAAGTCATGAATTCGCCGACGAAACCGGAGGTACCGGGCAAACCGACATTGGCCATGGTGAAGACCATGAACACCAGCGCGTAAAGCGGCATTCGGTTGACCAGCCCGCCATAGGCGGCGATTTCGCGGGTATGCAGGCGGTCGTAGACGACGCCGACGCAAAGGAACAGCGCGCCGGACACGATGCCATGCGAGATCATCTGGAACACGCCGCCGGCGACGCCCTGCGTGGTGCCGGCGAAGATTCCCATGGTGACGAAGCCCATATGGGCCACCGAGGAATAGGCGATCAGCTTCTTGATGTCTTCCTGCATCAAGGCAACCAGCGAGGTGTAGATGATCGCGATCACCGACAGCGAGAAAATAAACGGCGCGAATTCATGCGAGGCCAGCGGGAACATCGGCAACGAAAAGCGAAGGAATCCATAGCCGCCCATTTTCAACAGGATCGCGGCCAGGATCACCGAGCCCGCGGTCGGCGCCTCGACATGCGCGTCCGGCAGCCAGGTGTGGACCGGCCACATCGGCATTTTCACCGCAAACGACGCAAAGAACGCGAACCATGCCCACGTCTGCAACGAACGCGGCACCGCCGTGTGCATCAGGGTCGGAATGTCGGTGGTGCCGGCGTTCCAGTACAGGGCCATGATCGCGAGCAGCATTAGGACCGAGCCGAGGAAGGTGTAGAGGAAGAACTTGAAGGACGCATAGACCCGGCGTGGTCCGCCCCAGATCCCGATGATCAGGAACATCGGGATCAGGCCGCCTTCGAAGAACAGGTAGAACAGCACGAGGTCGAGCGCCGAAAAGGTGCCGACCATCAGCGTTTCCAGGATCAGGAACGCCATCATGTATTCGCGAAGCCGCATCTTGACCGATTTCCAGCTCGCTACGATGCAGAATGGCATCAAGGCGGTGGTCAGGATCACGAACGGCAGCGAAATCCCGTCGACGCCCATGTGATAGGTGATGGCGTTGGCGAGCCACGGCGCCTTTTCAACGAACTGGAAGTCGGCTTGCGACGGGTCGAAACGAAAAACCAGGATCAGTGAAACCGCAAACGTCACCAGTGTGGTCCAGAGCGCGATCCATTTCGCATTGCGCTGGGCCGCCTCGTCGTCGCCCCTGACGAGATAGATCATCAGGGCGCCGATCGCAGGCAGGAAGGTAACGACCGAAAGAATGGGCCAGGTCGTCATCGATCAGCCTCCCACACCGAACATGAACCAGGTGATGAAGCCCGCGACGCCGATCAGCATGGCAAAGGCATAGTGGTAGAGATAGCCGGTTTGAAGCTTGACGGCGTTCCGGGTGATGTCGAGAACCCGCGCCGACACGCCGTCCGGACCGAGTCCGTCGATGATCTTGCCGTCGCCAACCTTCCACAGAAAGTAGCCGATCCACTTCGCCGGACGGACGAAGATCAGATCGTACAGCTCGTCGAAATACCATTTGTTGAGCAGGAACTGGTAGAGCAGCGGTTGCTGCTTGGCGAGTTCGACCGGCAGATACGGCCGGCGGATATAGAAGATATAGGCGACTACCAGACCCAACAGCATCATCACCGTCGGCAGATACCCCAAGAGAGACGGCATGTGCTCCATGTCTTCGAGGATGTGCGGATTCATCTTCACGGACTCGCGGAAGAACTCTTCCACACCATGCGGAGCGGTAAACAGCTCCTTGAAAGGGAAGCCGGCTGCGATGGAGCCGATCGCCAGCAAGCCGATCGGAATCAGGATCCATAGCGGCGCTTCATGGGCTGCTTCGTAGTGCTCCTGGTCGTGCGGCTCGCCGAAGAAGGTCTTGAAGATCAAACGCCAGGAATAGAACGAGGTAAGGCCCGCCGCGACGACCGTCGCCAGATAAGCGTAGGTCGCAAACGGATTATGCGAGGCATAGGCGGATTCGATGATCGCATCCTTGGAAAAATAACCGGCAAACAACGGGAAGCCCGTCAACGCCAAGGTTCCGACGAACATCACCGCGCACGTGTAGGGAATCTTCCGCCAAAGCCCGCCCATGTTGCGGATGTCCTGCTCGTGATGCATCGCATAGATCACCGAGCCCGAGCCCAAGAACAACAGCGCCTTGAAGAAGGCATGGGTGAACAGGTGGAACATGCCGACCGAATAGGCGCCCGCCCCCATCGCCACGAACATGTAGCCGAGCTGCGAACAGGTCGAGTAGGCCACGATCCGCTTGATATCGTTCTGGACGAGGCCAATGGTCGCCGCGAAGAACGCGGTGGTAGCGCCGATGAACATCACGAAGGCTTGCGCGGTCGGCGCCAGTTCAAACAGCGGCGACAACCGCGCCACCATGAACACGCCGGCGGTGACCATGGTCGCGGCATGGATCAGCGCCGAAACCGGCGTCGGACCTTCCATCGCGTCCGGCAGCCAGGTGTGCAGCAGGAATTGCGCCGACTTGCCCATCGCGCCCATGAACAGCAGCAGACAGGTCAAGGTCAGCGCGTCCGGATGCCAGCTGAAGAAGTTGATGGTCTTGCCGGTCAGCCCTGGAGCTGCGCCAAAGATGGTCTCGAAGTCGGTCGATCCGATCAGCATGAACACGGCGAAAATGCCGAGCGCAAAACCGAAGTCGCCGACCCGGTTGACCACGAAGGCCTTGATCGCGGCGGCGTTCGCCGATGGTTTCTGATACCAGAAACCGATCAAGAGATAGCTCGCCAGACCGACGCCTTCCCAGCCGAAGAACATCTGCACGAGGTTATCCGACGTCACCAGCATCAGCATCGCGAAGGTGAACAGCGACAGATAGCCGAAGAACCGCGGCCGGTTCGGATCCTCGTCCATGTAACCGATCGAATAGAGATGGACGAGCGAGGAAACCGTATTGACCACGACCAGCATCACGGCGGTCAGCGTATCGACGCGCAGCGACCAGGATACTTGCAGATCGCCCGAGGTGATCCACGGGAACAGCTCGACCCGGACATCGTGATGTCCGAAACCGACGTCAACCAGTGTCCACCACGACAGCGCGGCAGAGATCAACAGCAAGGCTGTGGTGATCAGTTCGGCCGCACGTGAACCTGCAGCGGGCGGCTCGGCGGCGTGATGGTCGTCGTGACCGTGATCGCCGCCGTGGTCGTCATGGGCTTCCGCCGCATGCGCACCGGCGCCGTGGGCATCGTCGTGATGCTCGACCTCATCTCCGCTCGGATGGCGCGCATGCGCGCCAACGATCGAGATCACGCCCGCAAGGATGGCGCCGATCAACGGCAGAAAAACAATTGCCTGGATCATCTGGGCATTCCCTTGCGCATGATCTCCGCGCAAACACGTTCCGCGTTTGTCGCGACGGAAAACCGATCCCCACTTTTCCGGATCATGCGCTAACCCTTCATCAGATTGACGTCTTCAACCGCGATCGAACCGCGATTGCGGAAGTAGACGACGAGAACAGCAAGCCCGATCGCGGCTTCCGCCGCCGCGACCGTCAGCACCAGAAGCGCGAACACCTGGCCGACGATGTCGCCGATGAACGTCGAAAACGCCACCAGGTTGATATTGACGGCGAGCAGGATCAGTTCGATCGACATCAGGATGACGATGATGTTCTTGCGGTTGAGGAAGATGCCGAGGATTCCGAGCGTGAACAGGATGGCGCCGACCGCGAGATAGTGTCCAAGACCGATCGTCATTGCACCCACTCCGCCGCGTCCGCATCCTGCAAGCCCTGACCCGAGGCCACCTTGCGCACGGCCATCGCCATCTCGGGCGTCCGCGCATTCTGCACGTTGATATCCTGCCGCTTGACGCTCGCCTTGTGACGCAACGTCAGCACGATGGCGCCGATCATCGCCACCAAGAGCACCATGCCGGCAATCTGGAAGTAGTGGATATACTTCGTGTAGAGCACGAGCCCCAGGGCTTCGGTGTTGCTGACATTGGAGGGGATCGCCGACGTGATCGATTTCGCGACATTGGCGTTGATCACCCAGCCGCCGCCGACCAAAAGCAATTCGAACATGAAGATGCCGCCGATCACGATGCCGACCGGCAGGTACTGGATGAAGCCTTCGCGCAGCTCCGCGAAGTCGACGTCGAGCATCATGATCACGAACAGGAACAGGACCGCAACCGCGCCGACATAGACGACGATCAGGATCATCGCCAGGAATTCGGCCCCCATCAGCACGAACAGGCCGGAGGCGTTGACGAAGGCGAGGATCAGGAACAATACCGAATGCACGGGATTGCGCGAGACCACCACCATCACGGCGGAGGCGACGCAGATGCCCGCAAACAGATAAAAGAACAGGGCCGGAAGGATCATGCGACGCTCCCGTCCGCAAACACAACTGCGTTCCCTCCCCCCTTGTGGGGTCCGAGGCGAGCGAAGCTCGCTCTCGAGGTTAGGGAGGGGGGTAAACCACGCACGTCGAATCCGAGGCTTACCCCCCTCTCCAGCTCTCCCCCACAAGGGGGGAGAGAGCCGACCGCGGCTGCGGCGAATGCGTGTCTCATCACCACGTTCATGATCTCACCGGTACGGCGCGTCTTGGGCGATCGACTGGGCGATTTCACGCTCCCAGCGGTCGCCATTGGCGAGAAGCTTCGCCTTGTCATAGTAGAGTTCCTCGCGCGTTTCGGTCGCGAATTCGAAGTTCGGTCCCTCGACGATCGCATCGACCGGACACGCTTCCTGGCACAGACCGCAATAAATGCACTTCACCATGTCGATGTCGTAGCGCACAGTGCGCCGCGTGCCGTCGTTGCGACGCGGACCGGCCTCGATCGTGATCGCCTGCGCAGGACAGATCGCCTCGCAGAGCTTGCAGGCAATGCAGCGCTCTTCGCCATTCGGATAACGACGCAACGCATGCTCGCCGCGAAAGCGGGGCGAGATCGGCCCCTTTTCAAAGGGATAATTCAGTGTCGGCTTCGGCTTGAAGAAATAGCGCATGGCGAGAAAGAACGCCGACACGAATTCCGACAGCAGAAGCGAGCGCGCGGTGGCGTTGATGTTGATACTCATAGCGACCTCATTTCGGCGCGATCCCCGCGAGTTGCAGCACGCCCGCAACGATGACGACCATGGCGAGTGACAGCGGCAGGAACACCTTCCAGCCAAGCCTCATCAACTGGTCGTAGCGGTAGCGCGGCACGATGGCTTTGGCCATCGCAATCAGGAAGAACATGAAAAACAGTTTCAAGCTGAACCAGATCACCCCCGGCACCCAGTTGAAAGGCGGCAGGTCGATCGGCGGCAGCCAGCCGCCCAGGAACAGGATCGTCGCTAAGGCGCACATGGTGGTGATCGCGACATATTCGCCGAGCATGAACAGCAGATACGGCGTCGAGCCGTATTCAACCATGAAGCCGGCGACCAGCTCGGACTCCGCCTCGACCAGATCGAACGGCGGGCGGTTGGTTTCCGCCAGCGCCGAGACGTAGAACACGACAAACATCGGAAACAGCGGCCACACGTACCAGTTCAGGATCGTCAGCTGCGGCAGCCCGATCAGCGTCGCCAGCCCGTGAAGCTTCTGCGCCTCGACCACGGCGGACAGATTGAGCGTGCCGGCGCACAAGAGCACCGTGATAATGACGAATCCGATCGAGACTTCGTAGCTCACCATCTGCGCCGCCGAGCGGAGTGCGGCGAGGAACGGATATTTCGAATTCGACGACCAGCCGGCCATGATGATGCCGTAGATCGACAGCGACGAAATCGCGAAGATGAAGAGAACGCCGACATTGATATCGGCGATCACCCAGCCGAGGTTGGTCGGGATCACCGCCCAGGCCGCGAGCGCAAGCACGCAGGAGACCAGCGGCGCGAGCAGGAACACGCCCTTGTTGGCGCCGGCCGGGATGATCGGCTCCTTCAGCACGAACTTCAGAAGATCGGCGAAGGACTGGAACAGGCCCCACGGCCCGACCACGTTGGGACCCCGTCGGATCTGCACCGCCGCCCAGATCTTGCGGTCGGCGAGCAGGATGTAGGCGATCGCGATCAGCAGCACCACGAGCAGCAACACGCTCTCGGCGACCATGATGATCAGCGGCCACAAGGTGCTGGTCCAGAATTCGGCCATCAGTTCACTCCGCTGCCGTCAGCATGTGCCCGGAGGCAAGACGCGAGCACTCCGCCATCACGGCAGACGCCCGCGCGATCGGATTGGTCAGATAGAAATCCTCGACCGACGCCTTGAACGGCACCTTCTCGACTTCGCCGCTGCGGCCGGCAAGTGTCTTGAGGTCGGCGGCATTCCCGGCCTCGATCTGATCGAGCCGCATCAGGTGCGGCACTGCCTTGAAGATCGCCTGACGCAACGCGGCGAGCAAGTCGTAAGGCAGCTTCTTCGCCAGCACGTCGGAGAGCGCACGGATGATCGCCCAGTCTTCCTTGGCCTCGCCGGGCGGGAAGCCCGCGCGGTTGGCCATCTGCGCCCGGCCCTCGGTGTTGACGAAGATGCCGGATTTTTCGGTGTAGGCCGCGCCCGGCAGGATCACGTCGGCGCGGTGGGCGCCGGCATCGCCATGGGTGCCGATATAGACCACGAACACTCCGTCCGGCACCTTCACTTCATCGGCGCCGAGCAAAAACAGCACATCCAGCGTGCCGAACGTGTTCATCTGCGCCGCGTTCAACCCGCCGCTGCCTGCGGTAAAGCCGATATCGAGCGCACCGACCCGCGAGGCGGTGTTCTGCAAAACCGCAAAGCCGTTCCAGCCGTCCTTGACCGCGCCGATGTCGAGCGCGAGCTTGGCGGCTTTCGCCAGCACCACCCCACCGTCATGCCGCGTAAAGGCGTCGGTGCCGACCAGCACGATCGGGTTTTTCGCATTCTTCAGGACGTCGGCGAAGGAATGCTTGCCCGCGGCGAGATCGGCGAGCAATTCCGTTCCGGCGCCCACGTAGTCGTAATCATAGGTCAGATCAGGCCGCGCGCCGACGACGCCGACCTTGAGCTGGCCGGTGCGCCAGCGCTTGCGGATGCGCGCGTTGAGAACGGCGGCCTCCTTGCGCGGATTCGAGCCGACGATCAGAAGCGCATCCGCCTGATCGATACCGGCAATGGTCGGATTGAAAATGTAGGACGCGCGTCCCGCCTTGGGATCAAACGCGTCGCCGCCCTGCACCGCGAGATTGGCCGAGCCGAACTTCGCCAGCAGCTCCTTCAGCGCGAACATCTCCTCGACGGCCGACAGGTCACCCGCGATGGCGCCAATTCGTTTGCCGTCGATCCGCGAAACCCTGGCGGCGATAGCCTGGAAAGCCTGCTGCCACGAGGCGGCGCGAAGCTGGCCGTTTTCACGGATGTAGGGGCGGTCCAGCCGCTGCGTGCGCAGGCCATCAACGACGTGGCGGGTCTTGTCGGAAATCCATTCCTCGTTCACCGCTTCGTTGACGCGCGGCAGGATCCGCATCACCTCGCGGCCACGGGTATCGACGCGGATCGCGGAGCCCACGCCATCCATCACGTCGACGGATTGGGTCTTGCCCAGCTCCCACGGACGGGCGGCAAACGCGTAAGGCTTCGAGGTCAGCGCGCCGACAGGGCAGATATCGACGAGATTGCCCTGCAACTCCGAGGTCAGGGCGCTCTCGAGATAGGTCGTGATCTCCATGTCCTCGCCGCGACCGGTCGCGCCCATTTCCGGCGCGCCACAGACTTCGGCCGAAAACCGCACACAGCGCGTGCACTGGATGCAGCGATTCATCGAGGTCTTCACCAGCGCGCCGAGATACTTGTCTTCGACCGCGCGTTTGTTTTCGGCGAAGCGCGAGGTATCGACGCCGTAGCCCATCGCCTGGTCTTGCAGATCGCATTCCCCGCCCTGGTCGCAAATCGGGCAGTCCAACGGATGGTTGATCAGCAGGAATTCCATCACGCCTTCGCGGGCCTTCTTCACCATCGGCGATCGGGTGGAAATTTCCGGCGGCTCGCCTTTGGGACCCGGACGGCAATCGCGCACGCCCCAGGCGCAGCTGGCGACCGGCTTCGGGCCGCCCTTCACTTCAACCAGGCACATCCGGCAATTGCCGGCGATCGAAAGCCGCTCGTGGTAGCAGAACCGCGGAATTTCCGCGCCCGCCGCCTCGCACGCCTGCAACAGCGTGTATTCCGCGGGGACATCGATTTCTTTGCCATCGACAATGAGTTTGGTCATTGCTGTCTCAAGTCTTTCCCAGCTTGCAGTCCGGCGGCGCGACGCTGGCGGTTTTGAAGGAGGTCTTCACCCATTCCTGGGTGATGGTTGAGTAGGTGGCGAGATAGCCGGGCTCGGCCTGGTTTTTCTCGCAGAGAAACGGCAAATGCGGCTTCAAGTCGTAGTCGCAGGAAGCGAGCCACTCGCGCCGGTCGGAAAAGGCGCTGAAGGCTTCTTCGCAGGCGTAGAGAAAGTAGGATACGAAGCTTTCGTACTGAACCTGCTGGTCGCGGCCAGCCTTCTTGATGGCCTCGTAATCGGGCGCGGAGAATTTCGGATTCCGGAACGCCAAATCGGTGTAGCCGAGAAACGCCTGTCGCGCGCTGGTGGCGCGATTGTTGGAGCGGATTTCGTTGATCTGGAACAGAATAGCCACAAAGCCGAGCAGCGCCACGGCCGCCTGCGCCATCTGCGCCAGCGTCCCGTATTTCTGCCAGAATGTGGCGGGCTGCGACATCAATCCTACTCCGCCGCGACCATGTGCGCGGGGTCGAGAATGCCCTGATCGTCGAGATCGGCCTTGTGCGAATATTGATCGATCCGCTCTTCGATCTCATGACGGAAATGCGCGATCAGGCCCTGGATCGGCCAGGCGGCGGCGTCGCCCAGCGCGCAAATGGTGTGGCCCTCGATCTGCTTGGTGACCTCCAGGAGCATATCGATCTCGCGCTTGTGGGCGCGGCCTTCGGCCATGCGGGTCAACACCCGCCACATCCAGCCGGTGCCCTCGCGGCAGGGCGTGCACTGGCCGCAGCTTTCGTGCTTGTAGAAGTAGGAAATGCGGGCGATGGCACGGATCAGGTCGGTCGACTTGTCCATCACAATCACGGCCGCGGTGCCGAGGCCCGAGCGCAGCTTGCCGAGGCTGTCGAAATCCATCGGCGTGTCGATGATCTGTTCGGCCGGCACCATCCGCACCGAGGAGCCGCCGGGGATCACCGCCTTGAGGTTGTCCCAGCCGCCACGAATGCCGCCGCAATGCTTTTCGATCAATTCGCGGAACGGAATGCCCATGGCCTCTTCGACGTTGCAGGGGCGTTCGACGTGTCCGGAAATACAAAACAGCTTGGTGCCGACATTGTTGGGCCGGCCGATCGCGGCGAACCAGGACGCGCCGCGCCGAAGGATGTCGGGAGCAACCGCGATCGAACTCGACGTTGTTGACCGTGGTCGGGCAGCCGTAAAGGCCGACGTTGGCCGGGAACGGAGGCTTCAGCCGTGGCTGGCCCTTCTTGCCTTCAAGGCTTTCCAGCAGCGCGGTTTCTTCGCCGCAGATGTAGGCGCCGGCACCGTGCGCCACGTAGAGGTCGAACGGCCAGCCGTTGACGTTGTCCTTGCCGATCAGTTTGGCTTCATAGGCCTGATCGACCGCGGCTTGCAGATGCTCGCGCTCGCGGATGAACTCGCCGCGCACATAGATGTAGCAGGCATGCGCGCCCATCGCGAAGCTGGCGATCAGGCAGCCCTCGACCAACAGATGCGGATCGTGCCGCATGATCTCGCGGTCCTTGCAGGTGCCGGGCTCGGACTCGTCGGCATTGACGACAAGATAGCTCGGGCGTCCGTCCTTGGATTCCTTCGGCATGAAGGACCACTTCATCCCGGTCGGGAATCCGGCGCCGCCACGGCCGCGCAGGCCAGAGGCCTTCATCTCGTTGATGATCCAGTCGCGCCCCTTGTCGATGATCCCCTTGGTGCCGTCCCAGGCGCCACGCTTCCGCGCGCCCTCCAGGCCCCAGTCGTGCAGGCCGTAGAGGTTTTTGAAGATACGGTCCTTGTCCTCGAGCATCAGGTCACTTCCTTCAGCGTGGTCGGCCCACCCACCGGCGCGGAGAATTGGCGATCGATCTGGGGGCCCGGCTTCGGCGCTTTGCCCGAGGCGAAGCCGTCGAGCACCTTGCCAAAACTTTCCTTGGTCAGATCCTCGTAGGTGTCCTTCCAGATCAGGACCATCGGCGCGTTCACGCAGGCGCCGAGGCATTCGACCTCTTCCCAGGAAAAATTGCCGTCTTTCGACAGATGGAAGGGGTCGTGGTGGATCCGGCTCTGACACACCTCGATGAGGTCAGCCGCCCCGCGCAGCCGGCACGGCGTCGTGCCGCACACCTGGACATGCGCCTTCTTGCCGACCGGCTGGAGCTGGAACATCGTGTAGAAGGTCGCGATCTCGAGCATGCGGATGTAGGGCATATCCAGCAGGTCCGCGACGGCGCGGATCGCGGCTTCCGACACCCAGCCTTCATGCTGTTCCTGAACCCGCCACAGGATCGCGATCGCCGCCGAAGCCTGACGGCCTTCTGGATATTTGGCGATCTGCGCTTTCGCCCAAGCCAGATTATCCGGCGTGAACTCGAAACTCGCGGGCTGAACTTCCTTGGGCGCAAGGCGGCGAACGGACATCGTGCTCAGTCTCTCATTGCATGCGGCGCGCGGCATTGGCGTTCAAGGCCGCGATGCGCTCCTGCCAGAACGCGCTTGACGTGCCGAAAACGTTATAACCGATGTGGGATGAAACCTTGATGCGATCGAGGATCGAAAGCTCGCTCACGGTCTCCAGCCGATTCGAGCGGGGATCGTAGACGATCAGCTTGAGCGGGGTCTGTTCGAGAATGTAGCGCGACACCGTGTGGTCGGGATCGTTGCCGTGTTCTTCGCACATGATCACGCTGTCGCACGTCAAAAGCCGCGCGCCGCCCTTGATGGCATCGATCTCGACGCCTTCGACATCGAGCTTGATCAGGTATTTGCCATCAGCGGCAATCTTGCCCTGGTCCAGCAGATCGTCGAGCGCAATCACCGGCACGGTCTCGAAACCGCTTCCGGGGGAGCCTGCGATGCTGAATTTCTCGTGCTTGGTCCCGGACAGTTGCGCGGTCCCTTTGGTGGCTCCGATGGCGCACTTCATGACCTCGAAACGATTGCCGTTCACGCGCGCATTGTTGGCGAGCTTGGCGAAATTGTCCGACGACGGCTCGATCGCGATCGCCTTGTGCGAGCCGAACGGCTCGCTCGTCACCAGCACCGACCAGTAGCCGTAGTTGGCGCCGCAATCGAGCAGCGTGTAGTCGATGTCGATGGAATGGCGGAACAGAAACTCCAGTTCGTCTTCGTAACTATAGGCGCGGTCGAGCAACTTGCTCCAGTAACCGTCGCCATAGGGAAATTCGTACGTCGCATCCTCATTGAGTTTGATCGCGATGTTGCGCGCGGGCAGCGCCTTGCGCAGCAGATTGGCGCAACCGATGTAGCCCCGGTGCGAGAAATGCGACGATATTTTCGAGCCCGTGACCAGCGCCAATGCAGCCGTCCGCTCCCACAGGTTTGCCCCTTCCAGGGCTCCCGAGGCGCGGTCGAACTGAATGGGCGGCTGTGCGATCACCGGTCGACCTCTCCGAACACGATGTCGAGCGAGCCGAGGATAGCCGAGACGTCGGCAAGCAGGTGGCCCCGGCAGATGAAATCCATCGCCTGCAAATGCGCAAAGCCCGGCGCGCGGATCTTGCACTTGTAGGGCTTGTTGCTGCCGTCGGCGACGAGGTAGACGCCGAACTCGCCCTTCGGCGCTTCCACCGCGGCATAGACTTCGCCGGCGGGCACATGGAATCCTTCGGTGTAGAGCTTGAAGTGGTGAATCAGCGCTTCCATCGAACGCTTCATCTCGCCACGGCGTGGCGGGAAAATCTTGTGATCCAGAATAGCGACCGGCCCCTGCCCTTCGGGCGCGCGCAGCTTGGCGATGCACTGCTTCATGATCTTGACCGACTGGCGCATCTCTTCCATGCGGATGCAGTAGCGGTCATAGCAGTCGCCGTTCTTGCCGATCGGAATGTCGAAATCCATCTCGGCGTAGCATTCGTAAGGTTGCGACTTGCGCAGATCCCAGGCGGCGCCCGAGCCGCGCACCATCACGCCGGAGAAGCCCCACTCCCAGGCCTGTTGCAGCGAGACCACGCCGATATCGACGTTGCGCTGCTTGAAGATGCGATTGCCTGTGAGCAACGTCTCGAGATCGGCGACCACCTGCAGGAAGGGATCGCACCAGGCATCGATATCGTCGATCAATTTCGGCGGCAGGTCTTGATGCACGCCGCCGATGCGGAAGTAGGCCGCATGCATGCGCGAGCCCGAGGCGCGTTCGTAGAACACCATCAGCTTCTCGCGCTCTTCAAAACCCCACAACGGCGGGGTGAGCGCGCCGACGTCCATTGCCTGCGTGGTGACGTTGAGAAGATGCGAAAGAATACGACCGATCTCGCAGTAGAGCACCCGGATCAGTTGGCCGCGGCGCGGCACCTCGATGCCGAGCAGCTTTTCCGCCGCCAGGCAAAACGCGTGCTCCTGATTCATCGGCGCGACATAGTCGAGCCGGTCGAAATACGGGATCGCCTGAAGATAGGTCTTGCTCTCGATCAGCTTCTCGGTGCCGCGATGAAGCAGGCCGATATGCGGATCGACGCGGGCGACAACCTCGCCGTCAAGCTCCAGCACCAGACGCAGCACGCCGTGCGCGGCCGGATGCTGCGGGCCGAAGTTGATGGTGAAGTTGCGGAGGTTCTGCGGTTGCTCGTTCATGGCTTCGGCTCCGCCTTCGCTTTCTCATCACCCGGCAAGGGATAGTCGGCGCCTTCCCATGGCGACATGAAATCGAATTTCCGGAATTCCTGGTTGAGCCGGACCGGCTCGTACAGCACCCGCTTCTCCTGGTCGTCGTAGCGGACCTCGACGAAACCGGTGAGCGGGAAGTCCTTGCGCAGCGGGTGGCCGTCGAAACCGTAATCGGTCAACAGCCGCCGCATATCGGGATGGCCGACGAAGATCACGCCATAAAGATCGTAGGTCTCCCGCTCGAACCAGTCGGCGCCGGGGAACACGTCGATGATCGACGGCACCTGGGTGGTCTCGTCGGCTTCGCCCCGCAGGCGGATGCGCGCATTCAGCGTCGGCGACAGCAGATGGTAGACCACGTCGAAACGCTTCTCACGGCCGGGATAGTCGACCGCCGTCACATCGGTCAGGTTGACGAAGCGGCAGGACGGATCATCTCGCAAATAGCGGACGACATCGACGATGCGTCCGATTTGCACGTCTACGGTGAGCTGGTTGAACGCCACCGAATGGCCCGTCGCCGCGCCGGCCAACGCGCCAACGATCGTCTGCCCCAGAGCGTCAAGCCTGCCGTCGTCCATGAGCTAAAACCCTAACGTTCGATGGTTCCGGTGCGCCGGATCTTTTTCTGCAACAGCAGCACGCCGTAAAGCAGCGCTTCCGCCGTGGGCGGACAACCGGGCACGTAGATGTCGATGGGCACGATGCGGTCGCAGCCGCGCACCACCGAGTAGGAATAGTGATAGTAGCCGCCGCCATTGGCGCAGGATCCCATCGAGATCACGTAGCGCGGCTCCGGCATCTGGTCGTAAACCTTGCGCAGCGCCGGCGCCATCTTGTTGGTCAGCGTGCCGGCCACGATCATCACGTCGGACTGCCGCGGCGAGGCGCGCGGCGCAAAGCCGAAGCGCTCGACGTCATAGCGAGGCATCGAGACCTGCATCATCTCGACCGCGCAACAGGCAAGACCGAAGGTCATCCACATCAGCGAGCCAGTGCGCGCCCAGGTGACGAGGTCATCGGCAGCGGCGACGAAGAAGCCCTTGTCGGAGAGCTCGTGGTTGACTTCGAGGAAATAGGGATCGTTCGCGCCGACCGGCTTGCCGGTTGCGGGATCAAGGATGCCGGTCGCGGCGGGGGCAACGGCGGCTGCGAACCCCGGTCTGGCGGGTGATGGGCTCAATCCCATTCGAGAGCGCCTTTCTTCCATTCATAGGCAAAGCCGACCGTGAGAACGGCCAGAAACACAAACATCGACCAGAACCCGGTCGCGCCCAGTTTTCCGAACGCCACGGCCCACGGAAACAGGAAGGCGACTTCCAGATCGAAGATGATGAAGAGGATGGCGACCAGATAGAAGCGGACGTCGAACTTCATGCGGGCGTCGTCGAAGGCATTGAAGCCGCACTCATAAGCCGACAGCTTTTCCGGATCGGGCTGCTGGAAGGCGACCAAAAACGGCGCGATCAGGAGCACCAGGCCGATCACGCCGGCGACGGCGATAAACACCACCAGCGGAAGGTAATTCTGCAAGATACCGGTCATCGGGAGGGACCTTTTTCTGCGGTGGCTGAAGGGGTCCCGCAGATTCGCAAAGATTAGAATTGTTCCGAGGCTTAGCGCAGCGCAACAAGGCGCGCAAGACAAGCTATCTTGACGCCCTGCCCGGTCTTGCCACGCGTGGAAAACCACCCCTCGGGCTCAAGCCCGCCCTCCGATTTCGCGGTCCAAAATTCCCTGACCGGCGGCGCGGGTGGCAGCTGCTGAAAACCTCCGGGAAGCCGGAATGAAACCATTTTGCGGATCCGGCGAAACCGGGCGGAAACAAACCAAGGATACATAGGGAACCAACAGATGGCGCTGAAGACGCCTCGGAGGCTTCCATGAACCACTCAATTCATTCCGCAGACCGTGCGACCCACGTCAAGATCGTGGTGATGGCGCTTGTGGCCGGAATAGCGGTTGCAGGTGTTTCCATTTCCGCGCGCACCAACGCCGATTACAGCCAGTCCGCCCGTGTCATCAAGGCGGGCAAGCCGGTGGTCCTGACCAGTTCGGACACCTCAGTCGTTCGCTAAACCTCGTCCCCCCGAGGACCTCGTCCCCCAATAGTGAAGTGGATTTGACATTCGCTCCAGCCTAGCCGCGGGGTCACAAGCGAATGTCAAATCCTAAACTTCACTATAATCCTATGTTTGCTAGAGGTCCTTAAATTCAAACATTCGCAAAAGGTGACCGCTGAAACGGGATGCGAATGTTTGAATTGGACCACTAGGGATGTGGAAGGGCCGCTCCCCCCAGGCGGCCCTTTCTACATTCGGGGCGGCCAATGCTGCAGCCGGGCGGCGCGCTGAGGATGACGCGCGTGGTCCTGCGTACCGGGTCTGGATCGCACGACATCGGGTCCGTGAGACACAATGATCGTGGCGCTCGCGGCCGCCGTGTCGTGGTTTTGGTCTGAGGTGTCAACCGATGACAGATGCCCAAGTCCCGGCGCCGGCCAAACTCAGCACGACGACCAAGAAGACAGCAGCCTCGATGTTTGTCAGCGTCCAAGCGGTTGGCAGCATGTGGATAACTCCAAACCAGCGCCCCAAATCCAACGAATCCCCAAGGAATTACCGTAGTCAACTATTTTAACAGGCCTGTGAACAATTTGTGGACTGCGGACATGACGCGAAAGCCGCTAGCTTTGGACAATGCGGAAGTCCGACCTCACCTGTCCCAAGTGCCACGCCGGTTACACGCGCATCGAATTGCTGTCGAAGCCGGGCGAAAGCGGCGAGTTTCATTGCTTGAGTTGCAACCAGTTGCTCGAAGTTTTTGACGGCTCACGCGAGGTAGCGTTGCGTCTCACGGTTCAGCCCGGGCGATCTCGGTCCATCCCTTCATCGCGGCAATAAAGGTATGCCCCGTTGCCGACGGGCTTCGCGCCGTTCGCGACGAGCGCGCCTTCTATAGTCGTGCCAGCGCACGTCGCCACGACGCAGCCGGGGTCATCGGATCTAAAAATCTGGAACAGAGGGCGGACGAAAGTGTCACATCGAAACCCCTTGTGACACTTCTCAAACAACGGGACATCCAAACCATCGAAAGGATGGCGCGAGAGACGGGACTCGAACCCGCGGCCTCCGCCGTGACAGGGCGGCGCTCTAACCAACTGAGCTACTCCCGCGGATGCCGCAATCCCCGGGAAATTGCCAGGGGACTGGTCCGCAACGAAAGCAGGGATTAAAGGCGCGCCTCTCTTTAGTCAAGGTTGTTGCAAAACCCCTTGTCTTGCAGGCCCTTTTGCGATTTCGATGCAAAAAATGGCTTATTTTCCCGCCAACCGGCTTCAGGCGGCCAGCCAGGGCAGGCGCCAAGAGTGAAAGCGGCCGCCCGGAGTGGCGCTACCCTGAAGTCGGTTTTTCTGTTACTCGGCTGCCTCCATGACCGCGAGCCCCCCTTTAAACTTCGCCCACACCGTGACCGAGCGCTTCCTGCGCTATGTGGTGATCGACACCCAGTCCGATCCGGCGTCACCGACCTGCCCGTCGACCGAAAAACAGAAGGATCTGGGCCGGCTGCTCGCCGCCGAGCTGCGGGAGATCGGCCTTTCCGACGCCCATCTCGACGATAACGGCTATGTCTATGCGACGATACCGGCGAATACCGACAAGCAGGTGCCGGTGATCTGCTTCTGTTCGCATATGGACACCTCGCCGGATTGCTCCGGCGCCAATGTCAGGCCGCAAGTCGTCAAGAATTACCGGGGCGGCGACATCGTCCTGCCGGGTGATCCCTCGCAAGTGATTCGCTTTGCCGAGCATCCGGCGCTCGCCAGCCAGATCGGCCATGACATCATCACGACCGATGGCACCACCCTGCTCGGCGCCGACAACAAGGCCGGCGTCGCGGAAATCATGGACGCGGTGCATTTCCTTGTGAAGAACCCGCAGGTCAAACACGGCGCCATCAAGATCCTGTTCACGCCGGACGAGGAAATCGGCCGTGGCGTCGACAAGGCGGATCTGAAAAAACTCGGTGCGGAGTTTGCCTATACGATCGACGGTGAAAGCGCCGGCCAGATCGAAGACGAAACCTTCTCCGCCGATGCGGCCACCCTCACCATCGAAGGCGTTTCCACCCATCCCGGCTTTGCCAAGGGCAAGATGGAACACGCGATCAAGATCGCCGCCGCTATCGTCGAGCGCCTGCCGAAAAACACCTGCTCGCCCGAGACCACCGAAGGCCGGGAGGGATTTTTGCACCCCATTGGGCTGTCCGGGACCCTGGAGGCGGCTACGCTCGGCCTCATCGTGCGCGACTTCACCGAGGAGGGTTTGCGCGAGAAGGAGCGGCTATTGGAGAACATCGTCAAAGAGGTGATGGCCGACTATCCGCGTTCGACCTATCGCATCGACATCAAGCAGCAATACCGCAACATGAAGCAGGTGATCGATCGTCATCCGGAGATCGTCGATTATGCTGTCGAGGCAATCCGGCGCGCGGGTCTTGATCCCGTGAAAACGTCGATCCGCGGCGGCACCGACGGCTCACGACTGTCATTCATGGGCCTGCCCTGCCCCAACATTTTCGCGGGCGAACACGCTTTCCACTCGCGGCTTGAATGGGTCAGCCGGCAGGACATGGAAAAGGCCGTGCAGACCATCGTCCATCTGGCGATGATCTGGGAAGAGCGGGCTTAAAGCTTCCGGTAACACGCATTCGCGATCCGCCGGTCCTTCATGATCAACTCTTCATCCACAAAGACCGAAGGCCCCAGCGTTCAGGAGGCATATCGGATCTATACGACCCAGTTCGATGTGAAGGTGCGTGGCGACCGTCTCTATGCCGCCCTTGGTCCGCTTTCCAGCAAAGACAGCCAGCCCTGGACCAGGCGTGGCACACTTTGAAACAGGCCTGCTATCCTGGAAACCCGATTGCTCATCGTCGCCGCCGAAAGCAAGCGCGCGAATAAGAGACAACCTTGGAGAAGTTCGGCGAGCGGAACGGTGGTATGGCTCTTGATCGACCAGTCGGGTCTATGCGCAGCCAAAAGATGCTATTTGCCGCCGCAACAGCTGACGTCGTTCAAGAGTTCATGCAAACGTTGGGATTCTCCTGCGAAGTGCTTGGCTTTACCACCTCGCGATGGCGTGGAGGCCGTTCACGCAAGCGATGGCTGTGGCGATTAAAGCCACGCCGCCAGGTCGTGTGAATGATATTTTGCACATTGTCTACAAGAGCGCCGGATCACCTTCGCGCAAGCACGGGCCGTTGGGAGTTTCGTGAGATGCTGCGGCCCGATCTGCCAAAGGAAAACATAGATGGAGAGGCGCTTCTTTGGGCCGCGAAGCGTCTGCGAGCTCTGCCTCAAACAAACAAATACCTGATAATTCTTCTCGATGGCGCTCCGGTCGATGATTCTACCCTGCTCGACAAATCGGCTCGACTTATCTTTACGACCATCTCCGGGTGGTGGCGAACGGTAACGAAGCTGGCGATATCCATCTCAAGCGCAATAAGCATCGGTCACGACACCGACGATATCTATCCTGTCATCAAGCATGTAGATGCCCCAGACCAACTCGGAGCCGCTTCCGTCTCGCATCTCGAACGGATTTTGACCGTCAAGCATCAGCCTGCCTAACGTGGGACGCTAGGCTTTCGCTGTCACGATCCAGATCTTGGCATCGAGCGGCACCGGTATCTCCCTTCACGAATGGCGTCAGCGCTTCGCGGACCGATTGGGCCGCGGCCGCGATGATATCCGGCGGCTGGTTGGCCAGCGCGCGGGCCGACGGTCCGATTTCGAGCGCGCTTCGGACCGCGGCATCCAGCCCGCCGCCGACCGCGACGTCGAGCGCGAGATCGCAGGGCTCCATGGCGACATCCGAAAAGCCGGCGCTACTCAGGATACGGTGCACGCGCGCTTCAGACGCAAACGAGAATGGGCCAGGGTCTTCCGGTCCCACTTGCGGCATTTTCGGAACGTGTTGATACACGGCCTGGAGCGGCAGCATGAAGAAAGGATTTTGGCGCGGCTCGCGCCAGCAGGCAAAGGCGAGCCGGCCCGATCGGCGCATCGCACGCCGCAAATTAGTGAAGGACAGCGTGGGATCGGCA
>CAVVLH010000115.1:0-44644 GCA_963748805.1 uncultured Alphaproteobacteria bacterium
TCGAGGTCATCGACATCGATGGTCTCACGGGGCTTGCCGAATATCGCAATGGCGGCCTGTTCATCGACGCCGGCGTGCTCACATTTCGCAACGAGCAAGACGCGCAACGCGAACATGAGGTTTCCTCGAGCCTGGTCGTGGAATGGCGTGCACTGACGGTAGCGCTGCTCGACCGCCTCGCCGAAGGCGTGCGAAAACGGCTCGGGCTCGATGCGGTGTCGTTGCCGCTCGCCAAGGTGCTCGAAGGCGGCTCCTGGGCCGCGGGCCGGCGGCTCGCGCGTGAACGCCGCGCCGATGCCTCGCCGCCGGTGAAGGTCATCAGCGACGGCACGGTCTTTTAGAGGGCGGCGATATGAAAGGCGTCACCATCGTCGACCACCCGCTCGTCCAGCACAAGCTGACGCTATTGCGGGAAAAGGACGCCTCGACCAAGTCGTTTCGCGAGCTGCTTCAGGAAATCGGAATGCTGCTGTGCTACGAGGTCACCCGCGACCTGCCGCTCAGCGAGGTCGATATCGAAACACCACTCGCCCGAATGAAAACGCCGCAGATCGCCGGCAAGAAGCTGGTATTCGCGCCGGTGCTGCGTGCTGGAATGACGTTCGCGGAAGGCATGCTCGATCTGGTGCCGAACGCCCGCGTTGCCCATATCGGTCTTTACCGTGAACCCGAGACGTTCACCGCCGTCGAATATTACTTCAAGGCGCCAACCGACCTGCACGAACGGCAGGTCATCGTGATCTCGCCGGTGCTTGCAACCGCCAACACCGCGGTCGCCGCGGTCGACCGGCTGAAGGAACGCGGCGCCAACGACATTCGCTTGGTGTGTCTGATCGCCGCACCTGAAGGCGTGGAGCGACTACGCGGCATTCACCCGGATGTGCCGATCTGGCTTGCCGCCATCGACGAAGGGCTGGATAAGAACGGGTTCATCCTGCCCGGACTTGGCGATGCCGGCGACCGCGCTTACGGCACGAAATAGCGGAACGCTTATTTTACGTCCCGACCCGCAGTGCTGCCCGCTGTTTTCGCAGCAGCGCGATCACCGACAACGCGGTGATCCGGCCGGTCTTGGGATTTTCGGACGGAATATTCTCGATCGACATCGAAAACCGCGCCGCATCGGAATCGACCTCAACGCGGTGCACGTTGCGCGTCAGCGCGGGATCGGCCCAGATTTCGAGCCTCGTGCGGTCCGGGCCGATGCCGGCGAGCGACAGCGCGACCGCGACGTTGAGGTTGGCGGGAAAGCCCTTGGCGGCTTCCCGCGCCGAGCCGTCGAAAATCTTCAGCGGCTCCTTGATGTCTTCAATATTGATATTGTTCTCGAGCAGAAACGGCGCGCCGGCGAGCCCTTGCACCGGCTTGCGCGTCACCATCCGCACCGAATGAATTTCACCGACGGCCGCCGCCGTCACCGCATCGAGGCCGATCAGCGCGCCCGTGGGCACCACGATCTGCCCGCCGTGTTGCCGCGCCACATCGATCAGGTCTTCATTTTCGAGCAACGCGCCGGCGCTGAGCACGATTGCGGTTTTTCCTTTTTCCACGAACGGCGCCACGATCGATCGCAGAAGTTTTGCGGGCGCGCATTCGATGACGATGTCAGCGACATCGGAAAGCTTCTCGATCGGCAGGACAGCAGGCCTCGTCTTCAGGCTGCCAAGCCAGTTGTGGTGCTTTTCCGGGTTCTGCGCCGACACGGCCGTTAAAGTGAGACCGTCGATGCCTTGATCGAGCGCCTCGGCGACTTTTTTCCCGATCGGTCCCAGTCCCGCGATGGCGACCCGGAGAGCTACGTCTGTCATTTGCCGGCTTCTCCCTCAAGCCGGCCGCCCGGCCGCCTGAAATATGCTCTTTTGCTGTCCGTAAAAATCGGCTTTGTTTCCCTTAAACAGAGATGCGGTTCTTGCCAAGGAGTTACACATGAACGGGCTCGGTGGACTTAACAAATCACCCAACGGCGTTGTGATCGGGCTGGTGCAGCTTCAACTGCCCGTGGTCGTGACCAAGGCAGACCTCGCCCGCCAGACCGAGCGGATCGTCTACATGGTCGGCAAAGCGCGCCGCAATCTCGGCACCATGGATCTCGTGGTGTTCCCGGAATACTCGCTGCACGGCCTGTCGATGGACACCAATCCCGCGATCATGTGCCGGCTCGATGGCCCTGAAGTCGCAGCCTTCAAGAAAGCCTGCATCGACAACAAGATCTGGGGCTGCTTCTCGATCATGGAGTTCAACCCCGACGGCAATCCCTATAATTCCGGCCTGATCATCGACGATCAGGGCGAGATCAAGCTCTACTATCGCAAGTTCCACCCCTGGATTCCGGTCGAGCCGTGGGAGCCCGGCGACGTCGGCATTCCCGTGATCGAGGGGCCCAAGGGCGCCAAGATCGCGCTGATCATTTGTCATGACGGCATGTTCCCGGAAATGGCGCGGGAATGCGCCTATAAGGGCGCCGAGATCATGATCCGCACGGCGGGCTATACGGCGCCGATCCGCGAGAGCTGGCGCTTCACCAACCAGGCCAACGCGTTCCAGAACCTGATGGTCACCGCGAACGTCTGCATGTGCGGCTCCGACGGCTCATTCAATTCGATGGGCGAAGGCATGATCGTCAATTTTGACGGCTCTATCCTAGCCCACGGCACCACCGGCCGGGTCGACGAGATCATCACCGCGGAAGTGCGTCCCGACTTGGTGCGCGAAGCCCGGATCAACTGGGGCGTCGAGAACAACATCTACCAGCTCTGGCACCGCGGCTATGTCGCGGTGAAAGGCGGCGCGATGGATTGCCCCTACACTTTCATGCAGGACATGGTCGCCGGCACCTACCGGCTTCCCTGGGAAGATCAGGTCAAGGTCACCGACGGCACCTCCTGCGGCTTCCCCGTCCCGACCCGCATGTTCGGCGCCAGGACCGACAAGGCGGCGGAGTAGTTTTCGCCGACCCTAACGTGTAATGAAGTAAGGTCGAACTACCACCGCGATGAAGGTGCGCTCCCTCTCCCCTTGTGGAAGAGGTGAACCGAGCTCGCCTGCAAAGCGATTCAACTAAATTTCAAAGCGCTTTAGCGTGCGTGGGGATGAAGCTGCACGCGCGGGCGCGTGAATGATTTACGGCCGCGCTTGAAGCCCCACAGCGGCTGCGCCAGCGTTGCAACCGCGTCGGTCGGATTGGTCGCATCGAGACAGACGAGATCGGCCGGCGCGCCGACCTTGATTCCGTAATCCTTGAGCCGCATCAGCCGCGCCGCCGAGCCCGTGATCATGTCGAGGCAGCCGGCGAGGTCGGCCGGGCGCGAGACATGACAGACATTGGCGTAGAGGTTTGCCATCCGGATCAGCGAGCCGTCGCCATAAGGCGTAAACGGATTTAAGACATTGTTGGTCGAGATCGAGCAGGTCACGCCCGCTTTTCGCAGGGGTTCGGCCGGCACGACGCCACGCGGCACGGCATGGTCGTGGCTGCGGCCCATCAGATGCAGGTCGGTCGAAGGCAAGATCGTCACGGCGACGCCGACATCGGCCAATCGTTTGGCGATTGCACCAAAACGCTCGGGCGGCAGCAACGACATCTGGGTGACGTGGCCCACTGCCACCCTTCCGCCACGACCGAATTCCTCCGTCTTGCGGCAGACGTATTCGATCTGCATGTTCTGCGTGGTCTCGGCGAGATCGAGATGCATATCGATCTCGGCATCGAAATCGCGCGCGATGGCAAAGATGCGATCGATCTGGGCGCGCGGGTCGGTGTCGAAATACGGCACCGCGCCGATGGTGCGCGCGCCGCGGCGCAGCCCTTCGATCAACAGTTCTTCGGTGCCGGGATAGTTGGTCATCCCCTCTTGCGGGAATACACATATCTCGACGTCGATCGCCCAGGCATAGTCGCGCGCCAATTGCTCGACCGCCTCGAGCCCGATCAGGCCGATGCCAGGGTCCAGTTCGACGTGGGTCCGCATCCGCATCGTGCCGTGCGAAACGCAACGCTCCAGCGTCTTTCTGCCCCGCGCATAGACATCCTCAACCGTGAAACCGCGCTTGGCCGCCGCGGTCTCACGGACGGCCTCGGCAACCGTGCCCTCTTCGAGGCGGCACCGATCAAGGATGCAGGTTTTATCGAGATGAATATGGGTTTCGATCAGGCCGGGAACGACGAGGCAGCCTTCCGCCTTCAGTTCCGGACCGTCGGCCGCGAGCCCAGGCGCAACGGCGGCAATCCTCTCGCCCTGAACGGCAATATCGACATTGACGAGTTTGCCATCGCGCTGGATGCGCGCGTCCCGGACAATCAAATCCATCGGTTCATCACCTTCACGAAGCCGAACCAAGATAGGCGTCGTCGAGCATGGCGCCGCGCAGTTCCGCCGGGCTTCCTTGCGCGACGACACGGCCGCCGCCGAGCACGTAGCCGCGGTCCGCGATCGCGAGCGCATAATCGGCCATCTGGTCCACGATCAGCAAGGTCATGCCTTCATCTCGCAGCCGTGTAAACTGCTCGAACAGCTCAGTGACGACCGCCGGCGCCAGCCCGAGCGACGGCTCGTCGAGCAGCAGCACTTCGGGCCGGGCCAATAATCCGCGTGCAACGGCAAGCATCTGCTGCTCGCCGCCCGAGAGCAGGCCTGCCGCCGTGTACAGACGCGGGCGCAGACGCGGAAAGCGCGCGAGCATGTCTTCGATTTCGCTCACGTCAAAGTCATCGCGTCGCGTGGCGCCGAGGCGAAGATTTTCGGCAACCGTCAACTGCGGAAACACCTGTCGTCCCTCCGGCACCAGGATCAGGCCCGAACGCGCCACCAGCGGCGCCGAAAGCGATGTTAAGTCCCGGTCCGCCAGTTTGATGCTTCCGCTTACGGGACGGATCAACCCGCTCAACGCCTTCATCAGCGTCGATTTGCCGGCGCCATTCGGGCCGAACAGCGCGATCACCTCGCCGCGCCCGACCTTGAGGCTGACATTGTGGAGCACGGACAACGCGCCGTAGCCAGCGCTTAAGCTCTCGACTTCGAGCAAGGTTACTCCAGCCGTGCGTGCGGCAGCCGATCCTGCCGCCATGGTTGCGCCGAGATAGGCCGCCTTCACGGCAGGGTCGTTGCGCACGGTCGCGGGCGACCCGGCTGCGATGCGGCGCCCGGCATCGAGCACCACGATCTCGTCGGAAATCGACATCACCAGCGACATGTCGTGCTCGACCAGCACAACCGCCAATCCAGCCTTCGCGAGCCGCTGTAGCAAGCCGCCGAGCTTGGCTGTATCTGTCTCACTAAGTCCCGCCGCCGGCTCATCCAGCAGCAATACCGCCGGCGCGGTGGCGAGCGCCCGGGCAATCTCGACCAGCCGGCGGTCGACATGCGGCAGCGTCGCCGCTTGTCTGGAGGAAGGTCCAGCAAAGCCAACCAGCCCCAGCAATGCGCGCGCCAAATCCGCCGGCGCCTCGCCGCGCCAGCCGCCGCGCAACAAACCGAGCCGGACATTATCGAGCACGCTTAAGTTCGCGAAAGGCTGCGCCGTCTGAAAGGTCCGCGCCAGGCCTGCGCGCGCCACATCATGGGCGGGCAAGCCGGTGATCTCGCACTTTCCGACCCGCACGGTTCCCGCGTCCGGCCGCTGAAATCCGCTCATCAGATTAAGCAGCGTGGTCTTGCCGGCGCCATTGGGGCCGATCACGCTGGTAATGCGGCCGGGCGAAGCGACCATATCGACGCCCGCAACCGCGACAACTCCGCCGAAGGCAACGCGCACACCTTCCGCGGCCAGACTTCCGCGAGCGCCGGTGATGTGGGCCAACGCGCGATCGATATCGGGCTTCGAATCCAGGTAAGACTTTTTCGGCGTGACAAGACGCGCGACCGCGCCCGCGATCCCGCCCGGCGCGGCCCACAGAACGATCAGGAGGCCTGCGCCGAACACCAGAAGGCGATATTCGGCGAGACCCGCCAGCACCTCGGGCAGGAACACCACGACCGCCGATCCGATCAGCGGCCCGAGGGTGCGGCCCGCGCCCCCAACGACCACGACAAGAAGAAACAGGATCGATTGCGAAAACGGAAACGAACTTGGCGCGATGAAACCGGTCAGCGCCGCCTGCAAGCCGCCGGCAAGTCCGGCTGCGGCGGCTGCCAGTACGAAGGCGGCCGTGCGCACCGGCACTGGACTGATTCCGACGCCGCGCGCCGCAGCCGGAGCCGAGGCATAGGCCTGCATCGCCAGACCAATGGGGCTTCGCGCCAGATAATAAAACAGCACAAGCGCAACCAGACACAGGCCGCATGCCAACAGAGCGGTGCCGCCGGTGCCGAACGGTGCCGGAATTCCGACCAGCCCGCTGGAGCCGCCGGTCAGATCGCGCCATTCAATCGAGACGGATTCGACGATAAAGCCGAACGCAATCGTCACCATGGCAAGATATGGACCGGTGACGCGAAGCGCGGGGATCGAGAGCGCAGCCGAAATCGCGGCCACCAAAAGCACCGCGAGCGGCAGCGCCTCCCAGAAATTCAAGCCGGCCTTGGTGGTGAGGATGCCGAGTCCATAGGCGCCGAGCGCCACGAAATCCGCCCTGACCTAGCGATATCTCGCCGGCGAGACCGAGCAGCACGTTCAGCCCGATACCGGCGAGCGCCGTAGTCGCGAGCATCCCGAACAGATAGGCGTAGTAGCCGGGCGCCAGAAGACAGACCGCAGCCGTGGCAATGCAAGCGAGCACCGCCGCCATGACGATAGCGGCGGTTCTCATACCCGCACCTTGGCCCGCCCGCCGAACAGGCCTGACGGCGCCAGCACCAGAGCCGCGATCACCACCGAGAATGTCACGATCTGGGTGCTGCCCGAGCCGAGCCAGGTGGTGGCGCAGGCTTCGACCAGACCATAGGCAAGCCCGGCGATCACGACACCCCAGGGATTGGTCAGGCCGCCGAGGATCGCCACCGCAAAGGCCTTGATGCCGAACAAGGTCCCCATGTCATAGGCGACGTTATAGAGCGGCGCGATCAGGATGCCGCCGATCCCCGCCAGCAGCGCCGCGGCCGCATAGGTGAGCGCGATCAGCCGCGTTACGTCGATGCTCATCAGCCGCGCCGCATCCGGGTTTTCGACCGCCGCACGCAACTTCAATCCGAGCCCGGTCCGGTGCATGCCGAGATGAACCGCGAGCGCCAGACCCAGCCCGACGATCGGTACAAGCACCTGGAGCGGGAAAATACCGACATTGCCGATGACCCAGGGATCGTCGGCCAAAGACGACGGCAGCGCGCGCGGCTCCTTGCCGAACAGCACCATCACGACATTGTCGAGCACGATACCGAGCGCAACCGTTGCCATCAGCCACGCATTGCTGCCACGGGCGATAAAAGGCCGGACCGCGATGCGCTCGACGATCAAGCCCCAGATCGCGCACGCGATGAGCGCCAACGGGACCGCGACCAGCATCGGCCAGCGCAGTCCCATCGCGACCGCGTAGCAGATCACCGCACCCAGCATCACGGAGGAGCCTTGCGCGAAATTCACCGTCCCGGAGACGGCGAAAGTCAGCGTGAAGCCGAGTGCGATCAGGCCGTAAATGCTCCCGAGGCTCAGCCCCGAGACAAGTGCAGTCGCGAGCATTTTAACTGGTTAACCAGTGACGGGTTCGATCTGATCCCCGTTGTAACGGACCATGACGTAATCGTTCTCATTCAACGCGTCGTGGTTCTCGTCCGTGAACGGCTTGGTGTAGTTCTTGATCAAGCCTTGATAGTTCTCGATCGCCAAAAAGCCTTCGCGCATTTTCGGCCCTTCGGTCGAACCCGCCTTCGCGATCGCCAGTGCCGTGAGTTGCATGGCGTCATAGGCGTTGGCCACGCCGACCGGCGGGGTGATATCGCCGGGCCCCTTGACGTCGGGGTATTTCGCCATCATCGCCGCGAGCACGCGCTTGCCGACATCGTTCTGCGGTCCGAAGAAGCTGTAGGTCTGGATGAAATGCACTTTGCCGGCCCAGGAGCCCGCAAGCTCCGGGAAACGGCCGCCGGAGATGCCCCAGTGCGAGACGACCGGCACCGTCCATGCGGACTTCTGCAACGATTTCATCACCTGCGCGCCCGGAGCCGCGTTGCCGACCAGAATGATGGTGTCGGCGCCGGCTTCCCGCAGCCGCTGCAATTGCGGCGTCATGTCGGCGTCCTTGTCGTCGAATTTCTCCGCCCCTGCGAGCTCGATGCCGGCGGCTTTCGCTGCTGCGGTGAGGCCCGCAAGATTGGACTCGCCCCAACCGTTGTTGACCAGCATCAGGCCGGGCTTCTTGGAGCCGAACTTCGTCGTGGCGTATTTCATCAAGGCGCGGTCGACCAGGACGTCCACGGCCGACACCCGGAAAACGAAATTCGGGTTGGCGCCGTTGCGCGTGATATTGGTCGCCGCCGCCCATACGCCCATAAAGGGGACCTTGGCCGTATTCACCAGCGGCACGATCGCCAGCGACACCGGACTGTCGATCCCGCCAAAGAGGATGACGGCGCCTTCCTTGTCGATCAACTCGCGGGCCGCGGTCTGGCCCTTGGCGGGATTCAATTCATCGTCGCGGCGCACGAGTTCAAGCATCCGGCCACCGAGTACGCCGCCCTTGGCGTTGATTTCATCAATGGCGATCGTGAGGCCGCGGGTGATCCCCTCGCCCGATTTCGCCGAAGGCCCGGAAAGCGCCGCCACCAGACCGATCTTGACCGGCTCCGCCGCCAGCGCAGTGCGGCCAACAAGGCTGCCGACTGCAATCCCGGCAGGAAGAACAAGAGCTTGGCGACGCGTCAGTTTGGCTGGCATGAGAGCAACTCCCTTGAAATTTCGTTTCGCCCGCTAGCTCCGCGGCCGTAAGTTCCTCGAACCCGGCCTCAAATCAAGCAAACGGTATGCCACAACCGTGAAAACCACAACCGGCCTGGGCCGCCATCGCGCTTCACGTCCGCCCGAACTCCCGAGACCGTCGCGGCCGCCCCCAAAGGAATGCGAAGAGTACTTCGTATTTTTCAATCGGGCCAATACACCGCAGCCAATCTTCTGTGTGACGCGAACAAAATCCCCGACATTGGTACGATTCTTGCTGGAATGGGGTCGTTCACCAGGGGGGCGTCATGACGAGTTCCGAACTTCGATCCGACATTCACAGCATTGAACCAATTCCCGATTCAGACCGCAATTCAACCGGCCCGCAGCAAATGTGGATCTGGGCCGGCGCCAATATCGCGCCGGTCAACTGGGCGCTGGGCGCGCTCGGCATCATCCTCAAGCTTGGCCTGTGGGAGACGATCGCCGTCATCTTCTTCGGCAATATCGTCGGTTGCGCGATCTTCGCCGCCTTCACGGTGATGGGCCACAAGACCGGCGTCAATCAGATGGTTCTCAGCCGCTCTGCGTTCGGCCGCCGCGGCGCCTATCTGCCGAGCCTTCTGATGTTCCTGATGACGCTGTGCTGGATCGGCGTGAACACCTATTTCCCGGTCAAGATCTCGATGGCCATCCTCGGCCAGTTCGGAATACCGGAAACGCTGCTGACCACCTTCATCATCATGACGATCGTCATGGTGATCCAGGTCGTGATCGGCATCTACGGCTTCTATGCCATTCGCACCTTTGAAAAATACACTGTGCCGGTCACCGTCGTCATCATGGTGCTGATGAGCGTGCTGGCCTGGAGCCAGCCCGGCATCGTCAACTGGAATTTGACCAGTTCGCTTCCGCCCGGGCCGCATTTTGCGATGCTCTCGCTATTGACGACGGCGATCGGCGTCGGCTGGGGCATTTCCTGGGTAACCTGGGCATCGGACTATTCGCGCTTCGTGCCGCGCAGCGTGTCGTCGTCCTCCGTGTTCTGGTACAGCTATGTTGGAATGTTCGTACCGTCGGTCTGGCTCGCCATTCTCGGCGCGACGATCGCGAGCGTCACCGCCGACACCGACCCGGCCAAGATGGTAAGCGCCGTATTCGGCGGTGTCGCCAGCCTCCTGGTGCTGCTGATGGTTCTGCACGGCCCGATCGCGACCAACATCCTCAACGTCTATTCGGCCGCGCTCGCCGCGCTCAGCATGGGCATCCGTCTGTCACGGACGGCGCTGGCCCTGATCGTCGGTATCATCGGCTATCTCGTAACCATCTACTTCGTCTTCGCGCCTTCCTTTGCGAAAGCCTTCGACAACTGGATGATCAGCCTCCTGCTCTGGATGAGTCCCTGGGCCGGCGTGATCCTGGCGGACTTCTTCATCAAGCGGAAAAGCAAGATCGACGTCGCCGAGCTCTACGCCTCGCCGGAAACCAGCGCCTACGGAGACATCAATTGGGGTGCCATCATCGCGTTTCTGGTGGGCCTTGCGGCCGGCTGGTCGCTGGAGGACGGACTCGTGCCCGCCCTGCAAGGACCGCTCTCCGGAATCATGAACGGCGCAGACCTTAGCTGGCTGGCCGGGATCGTGGTCGCCGGCGGGCTCTATCTTGCGATCGGCGGCCGGACCGTCACGGCAGCCAGCCTCGCAACGACCGGAGCCAAATGAGACACGGATTACCTGCGATCACTGCTCTGTTTGCGGGAATTTTGAGCCTCTAACAGGGGTTCTACCACCAAGGCAGGCCTGTCGGACAGCGACAGGCCTGCCGTGTTATGCTTGCACGCAAGCGGACCATTCGACAGGAAACCTGATGACTTCGATAGTGATGAAGAACGCGATCGCAGGCGCTGCCGCTTTTTCTCTAGCAGCGATGACAGCCAGTCCGTCGTGGGCTGAGGCTGCCGCTTGTCCCTCGCCGATCCCGCTCGGCCTGACGACCGCGTTGACCGGCAACGTCGCCCTGCTCGGCACCCAGGCGCGCAGCGGCGTCGAATTCGCGGTCGACGAAATCAACGCCTCAGGCGGCATCGACGGCAAGAAGCTCGCGCTGACGACGGAAGATACGGGCGCATCGAGCACCGACGCGCTGAATGCGATGAACCGCATTCTCGAAGGCAAGCCGCTTGTTATCTTCGGATCGATGATCAGCCCGCACGTGTTCGCCCAGACCGAAGTCGTGACCAAATCGGAAACGCCGTTTCTGGTCGGCGCGACCAACGCGAAAGTGACCGCGCAGGGCAGCAAATGGCTGTTCCGCACCCATGTCCATGACGGCCAGCTCGCCGATCTCATTCCGGAATATCTGGTGAAATCACTCGGCAAGAGCAAACCCGGCATCATCGCCGTTGCGGACGATTACGGCCTCGGCGCTTCGCGGGGAATTCAGGCCTCGCTCGCCAAGCTCAAGGTCGCGCCGGTCGCGGTGACTTCCTACGCGCCGTCGGACAAGGACATGAGCGCGCAACTCCTCGAGATCAAGGACAAGGGCGCCGACAGCGTGATCGTGTTCGGCCGCCCCGCCGACGTCACGTTGGTCATGAAGCAAATGGCCGATCTCGGCATCAAGCTGACCACGATCGGTAATTCCAGCCTCGTGGCACAAACCGCCCTCAACAATCTCACAGCCGCGGAAGCCGACGGTGCTTATGCAATCGGCGGCATGATTCCGCAGACCTCGAGCGATGCGAAAATCCTCGACTGGGCCAAACGCGTGCAGGACAAATACAAGGTGCCGGCCGACAACTTCACCGTCTCCTATTACGACACCGTCTATCTGCTCAAGTCGATCATCGAGAAGGTTGGCTGCAACAAGCCCGCGATCCGCGATGCGTTCGCCGCCACCAAGGACTGGAAAGGCATGCTGATTTCCTACCAGGCCGATGCGCAGGGCGATCTCGCGCATACGCTCGGAATCTACCGCAACAAGGGCAAGACGCCGGAACTGGTCGGCCCGATCAAGGAAAGCGGATTCTAACCCCCTCATGGGCCAACTTGTCGTCAATGGCCTTGCGCTCGGCAGCATCTATGCTCTCGTAGCCCTTGGCCTGCTGCTGATCTTCAACACGGTGCAGATCGTCAATTTCGCGCAAGGCCAGCTTCTGATGCTCGGCGCATTCATCGGCATCAGTTGCGCCGTGACCCATGAACTGCCGATGGCCGCCGCATGGGCCGTCACCATGGTGGCGATGGCGCTGGTCGGCGTCGTGTTCATGGTGCTGGTGTATTTTCCGCTACGCGGCCGCCCGGCCTTCCTCGTTATCCTGACGACGATTGCGATGGGCATCGTTCTGGAAAATCTCGCGCTGATCATCTGGGGACCGCTGCCAGTCTCGCTGCCTTCCCCGGTCCATGGCCCGCCCTTGCGCTTTGCAGGTGTCGTGATTTCGATGCACCAGCTCTTCATCTTCGCCACGCTCGCGGTCATCCTGGTTCTGCAATTTATCTTCCTGACCAAAACCCGGTTCGGAATCCTGATGCAGGCGACCGCGCAGGACCTGCACACCGCAAGACTGGTCGGCATCCCCGTCAACCGGACCATTGCGGTTGCGTTTGCGCTTGGCACGATGCTGTCCGGCATTGCCGGGCTTTTGGTCGCGCCGATCTTCCTGGCAGAGCCGACCATGGGTGGCAGCCTCGGTCTGAAGGGCTTTGTCGTCAGTGTCATCGGCGGCTTCGGCAATTTGCCAGGTGCCGTGATCGGCGGGTTGTTTCTCGGGCTGATCGAGACGTTCGGCGCCCGCTACATCTCGTCGAACTTCCGCGACGCCTACGCCTTCATCGTCATGATCACCGTTCTCATTGCCTGGCCTCGTGGCCTGTTCGGTGAGAAGAGCAGCGAGAAAGTGTGACGATGGGCCCCGAGCCGAGAGGCTGGTCCGTTGCGGCTGCAAGCATCGCGGCTGCCCTGGCCATTCCGCTGTTCACGCAGGATGGCTACATCATCCAGCTCCTCAACATCGCCATTCTCAATACGATCGTGGTGCTGGGCCTGAACTTCGTGACCGGCTGGGCCGGCCAGATCAACTTTGGACAGGCCGCCTTCTATGGGCTCGGCGCCTATACCACCGCCATTGCGACCAAGTCCGGTCTGCCGTGGATCACGACGCCCTTCCTGTCCGCGATCGTCGTCATAGTGGCGAGCCTCGCGCTGGGATTGCCGACAATGCGGCTGCGGACCTATTACCTCGCGATGACAACGATCGGTTTTGGTGAAATCATCCGTCTGATCATTGTGCATTGGGAGCCGGTCACGGGCGGGACCTCGGGCCTGCGAGCCATTCCCGGCATTAGCATTTTCGGCATCGGGCCGGAGGGACAGGTTCAGCATTACTATCTTCTCGCAGCTTCCCTCGCGATCGCCATGACCGTCGCGGCGCGAATTCGCCACTCGGTCCTCGGCCGGGCGATGATTGCGACAAGAGACAGCGAAATCGCCGCCGAACAAAGCGGCGTCGATACCACGCGCACCAAACTGATCGCCTTCATGATCGGCGCGGTCTATGCGGGGCTCGCCGGCTGCCTCTATGCCTCTTCCATCCGCTTCATCAGCCCCGACAGCTTTTCCGGCACGCAAGCGATCCTGTTGATGACCATGCTGATCGTCGGCGGCATGGGCTCGATCGTCGGCTGCGTGTTCGGCGCGGTGGCGCTGACCATCCTGCCGGAAGCGCTGCGGTTTCTCGGCCAGTGGTATCTCGTCCTCTACGGCCTCGGCGTCATCGCCGTTATCGTTCTTGCGCCCGGCGGATTGGCATCGCTTGCGTCGCAACTCCCCCTGCGCCGGGCAGGTGCGCGTTGACGCTGGCGCCGATCATCACGGCCCGTGGGGTGACGCGGCGTTTCGGCGGCCTCACTGCGCTCGACAACATCGATCTCGACGTGCCCACCGGCATCGTGCAGGCGATCATCGGGCCGAACGGCTCGGGCAAAACAACCCTGCTCAATGCGCTGAGTGGGGCTTCGCATGCGGACGCCGGCTCGATTCGGATCGGCGGTCATGAGATTTTCCGCCTCAAGCCGCACCGCATCGCGCGGCTCGGCCTCGCCCGGACATTTCAGAACATCCGGATTTTCGACAATCTGAGTGTGCTCGAAAACGTCAAGGTGGCGGTCGCCTGCAACAAGCCGACCTCTTTTTTCGACATCATCGCCGCCAACGCGCGGCACAAACGCAGCGAAGCGGATATCGACACGCTCGCCCGGGAAGCGCTTGACACCGTCGGTCTCTCCCATCGCGCCGGTGACCGCGCCACCCAACTGCCCTACGCCCAGCGGCGTCTTCTGGAAATCGCGCGGGCACTGGCATCTCAGCCTAACGTGCTGCTGCTCGATGAACCCGCCGCCGGCATGAACATGACCGAAAGCATGACGCTGCTGGATACCATCGCCAAACTCAAGAGCCGCGGCATCACCATCCTCTTGGTCGAGCACAATGTGCGGCTGGTGATGGGGATCAGCGACCGCGTGACGGTGCTCGACTTCGGCAAGAAGATCGCCGAGGGCGCGCCTTCGGAGGTTCAGCGCAACCCCCTCGTGATCGAGGCCTATCTCGGCAGGCGGCACCGCCATGCTTAAGGTCGATCAATTGCGCGTCTCCTACGGCCATATCGAGGTGCTCAAGGGCATTTCGTTCAGCGTCGAGACGGGCGAGATCGTCGCCTTGATCGGCGGCAACGGCGCCGGCAAGACCACGACGCTCAGCACCATCTCCGGACTGGTGCGTCCCATGGCGGGCACCATCGCCTGGAAGGGCGAGCAGATTCAGAAGGCCGCCGTGGAAGACATCGTTGGCTCGGGGCTGGCTCACTGCCCGGAGGGGCGGCGGATTTTTCCCGGCCTCACCGTGCTGGAAAACCTGATCACCGGCACCGCGTCGCGCAGGCGAAACAAAACCGAGGTCGACGAAGATCTCGCGCTGGTCTTCGACCTGTTTCCACGTCTGAAGGAACGGCTCAAACAAGGCGGCTGGTCGTTGTCAGGCGGCGAACAGCAGATGCTCGCGATCGGCCGCGCTTTGATGGGCCGCCCCAGCCTTCTGATGCTGGACGAGCCATCGCTGGGCCTGGCGCCGATCGTAATCGAACAAGTGTTCGACCGCATCCTCGAACTCAACAAACGCACCGGCCTTGCCGTGCTGCTGGTCGAGCAGAATTCAGCCATGGCGCTTGAGATCGCCAGCCGCGCTTTCGTGCTCGAGACCGGGTCTATCACGCTGTCCGGGCCGTCGGCCATGCTTGCCGACGATCCGCGCATTCGCGAGGCCTATCTTGGTGGTTGATCCTGCTTGTTGAGTTTCAAGCCCGCGGCACGCGTTTGCCGCCGAGCACGACCTCGGATGGAAACAGCCGCTGACGGCCGGTCCGCGTGCCCTTGTAGTTGTCGAGAAATTCGAACGTCCCTTCCCGCAATTCCATGATGGCGACGTCGGCCGGTGCGCCGACATTGAGCGTGCCGCGGTCGTCGAAGGCAGGAAAACATCGCGCGGCGTTGACGGTGGCAGCCGCGATGATCTGGTTGAGCGGCATGCCGAACATGATGAATTTCGACATGACATTCGGCAGATCGACGACCCCGCTGGTTTTTGAATTCGCATTCCAGTCGGTCGAGAACGTGTCGGGCCACAATCCCTGTTGGGTCGCCTTCTGGACCGTGTCCCAGTCGAAATGATCGGAAACACCGTTGCCGAAGTCGAAGATCACGCCGCGGCGATGCGCAGCCAGGACTTCGGGGCGCAAAATGCCGCTGTCGTCCAGAATCCCGTTCTTACCCGGCGCGTAGATATGCGTGATGATGTCGCCGCGCTTGAGCAGCGCCAGAAGAGAGCGCAGCGGCGAATAGTTTTGGCCGATGTGGATCATGACCGGTAGATTGAAGGTCGTCGCGACCTCCTGTGCGCGGCGCAAAGCTTCGAGATCGTTGGCACCCGCGACATTATCCGACAAGCGGGCTTTGACGCCGACGACGACATCGCGGTTGCGCTCGACGGCTGCCTTGGCCATGGCGACGTTTGCCGCGTTGATGTCGTGCAATTCGCCGGCCGGCGTCACCACGCCGGTGCGCGCGATGTTGACGAGGCAGCGGCCGGTCTGCGGCGCACTGCGCGCAATCGCCGCGACCGCGTCGATGTTGTCGGCCCCGCCGGAACCGGCATCGACCCAGCCGGTCACCCCGTCCTGAAGGCACATCGACGGGCCTTCCTTGCTGCGGCCGGCATGGGTGTGGATGTCGATCAGGCCAGCCGTCACGACCTTCCCGCGGGCATCGATGGTCTCGGTTGCGTCCGCCGCAATGCTGGCTTCGACGGCGGCGATCCTGCCGCCCGAAATCGCGATGTCTCGGGTCGCATCGAGGCCCATTGAAGGATCGATCACGCGCCCACCCTTGATGACGAGATCGTAGGTTGCCGCAAACGCGCTCGGCATGCCGGTAAAAACCGCGGCTCCCGCCGTGCCCACAAATTGACGCCGGTTCATCATGATCGCGATCCTTCCCCATGATTGCTTGAGAGTAGCTTATGGCTGCTACCTTCGGTTAGATCCAAGAGTAAAGGCTTAGAACGCCGCGTTCAATCGTTTCGGATTCATGGCGAGTCATTGCAGAAGGGTGGCCACGCTGGCCGGGAACTTGCATGCAGCGGCAGAGTGGATTTGAAGGCAATGGTAAGGACGGGCCACCAATGAATGACAAATGGGCACGACGAGATTTTCTCGGAACGGCGGCAGCGGCGGGCGTGGTCGCGGCGGCCGGACGCTCGGGTCTGATCGATCAGGCGAAAGCCGCGACCAGCACGGATCATGACATCACCGTGAAATCGGCCAGCGAGCTTGCGAACGCGATCCGCTCCAAACAGCTCAGCTCGAAGGCGATCGTGCAGGCGCATCTGGACCAGATCGCCAAGGTCAACCCGAAGCTTAACGCCGTCGTCCAGCTGACGGCGGATTCGGCGCGGAAAGAAGCGGATGACGCCGATGCGGCGCTGGCGCGTGGCGACATCAAGGGACCGCTGCACGGCGTGCCCGTGACGATCAAGGATACGCTGGAAACATCAGGCGTCATCTGTACTGGCGGCACCAAGGGCCGCGCCAGTTATGTGCCGAGTGCGGATGCAACAGCGGTTGCGCGGCTGCGTGCCGCCGGCGCCATCATCCTCGGCAAGACCAACGTGCCGGAACTGGCCGGCGCGATCGAGACAGACAATCTCGTCTACGGCCGAACCAACAATCCTTACGACCTCGCTCGCACGCCCGGAGGCTCCAGCGGCGGCGAGGCCGCCATCGTCTCGGCCTGCGGTTCGCCGCTTGGCCTTGGCACCGATGCCGGCGGCAGCATTCGAATCCCTGCGCATTTTTGCGGACTCGCGGCCATCAAGCCGACTTCCGGCCGCGTGCCACGCACCGGGCAATTTCCGTTGCCGATGGGCGCGCGCAACGCGGTGTTTCACGTCAGCCTGATCGCGCGCAATGTCGATGACCTGGCGCTCGCTTTGCCGATCATCGCCGGACCTGATTTCCGCGATCATTCGATTGTCGGAATGCCGCTACTCGATCCGAAAGTCGTGCAACTCGGCGGATTGAAGCTGGCTTATTTCGACGACGACGGCTCGGCTTCACCGACCAGGGAAATTGCCGCTGCGGTTCGCGATTGCGCCAAGGCTTTTTCGGATGCCGGCCTCACCGTCGAAGAGAACCGCCCGCCAGATGCCGCGAAAGCGGCTACCGTCTACCACGACATGAGCCGCGGCGACGGCGGCGCCGGCACGCGCGCCTTCCTCAAGAGCATCGGCAGCGATCCGATTTCGCCGCTGTTCGAACAGGCGCTGACGCATTCCGTTGCGCCCGCGTTTGCCACCACTACCGAAGCGCTGGCCGCTTTCGTGAGGTGGGACGTCTTTCGCAACTCGATGCTGCGCTTCATCGAAAACTACGATGCGATTCTCTCCCCGGTGGCGCCCTTCCCGGCCGTGCTTCACGGCACCGGCTTCGAGGAGCAAACCCGCCGCGGCTTCGGTTATACGCAGATGTACAACCTGACGGGTTGGCCGAGCGCCACCGTGCGGGTCGGCACCTCGCCGGAAGGGCTTCCTCTCAATGTGCAAGTGGCAGCAAAGCCCTGGCGCGAGGATGTCGCGCTGGCGCTGGTCAGGTATCTTGAGCAGACGTTCGGCGGATGGAAAAAACCGATGGCGGTTTGATTCCGTCTCGCCACCCGCCACCATCTCTCTTCCAGCTTTATTCCACCCGCGCACGCGCTCGTGAGAACCATCAAGCGGTTCTTGCGTGCACGCGGCAATTCGTCGCTCGCCGTGATCGGAGGAATATCGCAACTCGAACGTGGGTCTGTTTACCGGAACCGCTCGTCATGAGCCCAACGCCGGAGAACACCGATGAAAAGACCAGCTCTTCTTGGAGTGACAACGATCCTCGCACTGGCATTTGCAACACCCGCATCCCTGCAAGCGACCACCCGGCAGTCGTCCGTTTGTCGACTGTCGGTTGAAGCGCTCAACGTTGCCGGGCCTCCGGCGCCTACCGCCAATGCGCTTCCGCCGGGATGCGAAACTTCAACGCTTCCCTGGTCGGCACCGGTCGGTCACCGTCAGCCGCAGGTCATCGATGTAAGTTCATCGAGAACTTCTTCGATCGATCAGGCTGTGGTTGAAGAAAATGCGCGGATCGACGAAGTCATCAAGGGCGTTTGCAGGGGATGTTGAAGGCAAGGACGCACCAGCCGGCGCGCATTCATTTGCGCGGCCGGCCACGCTTGGCAAACACCGGCCCCCGCGAGTCGGCCGTAACTCGCAACAGGCTGGCGCGCTTGAGCGCCTCGTTGCGTTCCGGACCCGGCGGCAACAAGCGTGCCCGCTCCAGCGCATCCGCGGCGAGGATTTCCTGGTCGATGTGGTCCGGCGCCCGGTAGGTATCTTTCATCATCGCTTCGCTAGCTACGTTACCAGGTCGTACAAATACCAGTAAAAATCACCGGCCTGACATGGACTCATAGAGAGGCAGCGATATTCCTTTCGCCTGATGCTTTTATGACATGATCATCAGCAGCCCGCCGTCACAAATGGGTCGCATATCGCAGGCCTTCAAAGGCCCTCACGCGGAATTTACCGATCCTGCTGCGACAATATAAATCAGCACTGCGCTTTCGCACTCCTTCGAACAAGCGAGCGGAGACTCCGGCAAATCGTCCACTCGTGTCCCGATTCCGAAGTTCGTATCATGTTACGGAACCGCGTTTCGAACTTCGGAATCGAAAGGACACTAGCAAACCTGTTGATCTAGTGTGGCTTTGGTTCAGAAGTCCGCATGACGAACTCGCGGCGATCATGATGCGGACTTCTGAACCGCCACACTAGTTCGTCAGCGTCCCCCATTGCGAGGCCATGCGTTCGGCGCCGCGCTGCGAAAGGGCGAACAGCGTGAAGGTCGGGTTCGACGCGCCTTCCGTCGGGAAGATGCCAGGGCCCGAAATCCACAGGTTCGGGATTTCGTGGCTCTGGCCGAAGCTGTCGACGACCGAGTTGGAAGGCCCGGTCCCCATGATGGTGCCGCCGAGCAAATGGCTGGTCGGAATGGCGCCGCGTGCGGACCACGCTTCTTTCGCGCCCGCCGCTTTCGCAACCTTCAACCCCTCTTCGAGATTGGCGTTCCACAGCGCGACCGCATCGTCCTGGAATGTGTGGGTGAATTTTCCGAGCGGCATGCCGAACTCATCCTTCTCGCTCGCCAATTCGACGCGGTTTTCCATCGCCGGCAGTTCCTCGCCGAATGCCTTGATACCGGTGAGATTGCGCGCCGCGCGCTTCATGTAGTCGTCCAACTCTACGCCGAAGAGATCGGGACGCGAATTGGCAAGATCGGTGGTCTTCAGCGCGAAGCCTGCTACCAGGAACGAGCTGCCGAACGCGTTCTTCTGGCTGGTCTTGGGATAGCGTTCATAGGACATGTGCTGCACGGCAATCGTGCCCATGTGATTCTGGACGTCCTCGTCGAATAACGCCCAGGTCGACGCCACATGATGCGACATCATGAAATGTCCGACGAGCCCGCTTGCATTCGAAAGGCCCTTCGGGTGCTTGTCGGTCGCCGAGTTTAACAACAATCGCGGATTTTGCGCCGACCATGAGGCGAGCAGCACGACGCTGGCTTCCTGGATCTGCTTCTGGTGCTTGTCGTCGTAATATTCGACGCCTGTGACCCGCGTGCCAGCCTGATTGGTGAGAACGCGCGTTACGGTCGAAAAGGCGCGCAATTCGGCTCCGGCCTTGCGCGCATCGCCGAGATAGGTCACCTGCGGGTTGGCTAACGCGCCGATCGGGCAGCCGACGTGACACCAGCCGTCATACAGACAGGCCGGGCGCCCCTTGAACTCCACCGAGTTCATGCCGACCGGCGCCGGCACCATCGGAATGCCCGACGCCTCCAGCGCCTTGGTCCAGATATCGCCGTTGCGGAACGTCTTCATCGGCGGCATCGGGTAAGCCTCGCCCGCCGGACGCCAGCGCTCCTCGGCCTTGGCATCGCCGGAAACGCCGATCTCGCGCGCTACCTTGTCGAAGAAAGGAGCAACATCTTCGTATGCAATCGGCCAGTCATGCCCGCGGCCGTGTTCGCTCTTCATCCGAAAATCGGTCGGCAGAAGCCTGGGAAAATTCGCGAAATAATGCAGCGACGCGCCACCCGAACCCCAGCCCGCTTGCGCGACGTAGCCCATCGGATTCTTGCCCTCAAGCAGGATCGGCGGCCCGGCAGGCTTAATCCGGCGGCCCCAGATGTCCGAACTGATGAGATCGGACAATTGCCAATCCGGCCCCTGCTCCAGCAGAACGACTTTCTTGCCTGCCTTCGCCATCACGGAGGCGTAGACCGATCCCGACGCACCTGCGCCAACGATGACGATGTCGACTTTTTCGTTGGTCATCTCACCACCTCTTTTCCGGGGCAATGTGCGGCATGTAGGGAATGCCGAGCGCCTCATAGCCTTCCATGGTGCCGTAGACGACGTCGACGGCGTCAGCGCGCAGCACGGCATAGGCCAGCGCCGCGGGCTTTCCGGTCCATCCTTCGAGCTTGTTCTGCCGCATGCGGTCGACGAATTCGCGCTGATCCTTTGCCGCGAGCTGCGCGAACTCCTTGCCGAACGACTTCCGGCTGACATCGTCGATCGTCAGAAGCGTGCTTCGATAGTATTCGGCGAATGGCGGGCGAAAATTGAAAATGCGGGCCTGAAGCAGCAATTCCTGCGGCGGCACCGACAACTGCTGATCGATGTAATGGGCGATGCCGGCTTCACGTGCCTTTGGCACCAGAGTCTCGCCGAGCGCCTCCAGCGTTTCACCCTGATGGCCATCGAGCAGGCGGAACGGCACACTGCGCGCCCTCGCCTCGCCCGGCGCCATCAGCACCTCAACGCCGCCGACCGAAAAGGCCAGCGCGCCCAGCGTTGCGCTTTTGACAAAACCACGCCGACCAATGCTTGCCATGGTCTTCTCCTCCCGGAGTTATGTTTGTATTGTTTTTTACGTAGCAGTGGAGCGGCCGTATTACTCGTCAGCTCCCATAACGAGTCAAGGATAAAACGATGGCCCATGATGCAGCCCAGCCAACCGGTCCAAGCAAACTGGTGATCCGCAATATCGGGCTGATGCTTTCCGGCGCATTGGAAAAACCGATTCTCGATGCCGATACGATCGTCGCCGAGAACGGCAAGATCACCGCCATCGGCCGCTTCAAGGACCTCGACACCGACGGCGCCACCACGATCGTCGACGCCAATGGCACCACGCTTGCCCCGGGCCTGATCGACAGCCACGTCCATCCTGTCGCCGGCGACTGGACCCCGCGGCAAAATCAGATCAACTGGATCGACAGCTATCTCCATGGCGGGGTCACGACGATGATCTCCGCAGGTGAAGTGCACATGCCCGGCCGGCCGCGCGACGTTATAGGCCTGAAAGCCATGGCGATCTTCGCGCAACGCGCATTCTGGACGCTGCGGCCTGGGGGCGTGAAGGTTCACGCCGGCGCTCCGGTGATCGAATGCGAAATGGTCGAGGACGATTTCAAGGAACTGGCCGCCGCCGGCGTCAAGCTGCTCGGCGAAGTCGGGCTTGGCGGCGTCAAGGACGGCCCGACCGCGCGCAAGATGGTCGGATGGGCGCGCAAATACGGCATTCAAAGCACGATCCATACCGGCGGGCCTTCGATTCCTGGCTCCGGTTTGATCGACAAGGACGTAGTCCTTGAGGCCGACACCGACGTGGTTGGTCACATCAATGGCGGCCACACCGCGCTGCCGGATGATCAGATCCGCTGCATCTGCGAAGGCTGCAAGCGCGGGCTGGAACTGGTGCACAACGGCAACGAGCGTTCGGCGTTGTTCACGCTGCGCACCGCGCGCGAGATGAACGAGCTCGGCCGTGTTATTCTCGGTACCGATGCGCCGGCCGGCTCCGGCGTACAGCCGCTCGGTATCTTGCGCATGGTCTCGATGTTGTCGTCGCTCGGCGAAGTCCCGGCCGAGATCGCTTTCTGCTTTGCCACCGGCAACACCGCGCGCATGCGCCAACTCGACTGCGGCCTGATCGAGGTCGGTCGCGCGGCCGATTTCGTCCTCATGGACAAGGCACAACATTCGCCGGGAAAGAACATTCTCGACAGCGTTCAACTCGGCGATCTGCCCGGCATCGGCATGACGATCATCGACGGCATTGTCCGTACCCAGCGCAGCCGCAACACGCCGCCCGCAACCAACGTGCCCGTGATTGTCAGCGGGCATTGATAGGTCTCCACGGCAGGGTTACACGCCACCGCGGGCGCGGGCGACACTCCCTCCCCGGAGATGAGTTCCACCGGCGTTCCAATTGATGACGACCTCGCATCGGAATTTCCTTGCTCGCCGGGGTTGCTTCAGAAATGATCCGCCCCAAGAAACGATAAATCGGCATAGGGACGGGCGCCTACGAGATGCGAACCACTCAATTGATATTGCTGTGCGTCGCGTCAGGCGTAACGTTTGGCGGTTGCTCGATGCCGCGGTTGCCGGAGGCTGCGGTGACGGCGACCAGGCCGGCCGATCAACTCGTCGGGAAAAATCTGGACGCATTGATTGCGCAGCTTGGGCCACCCGCGAGAAGCTCGGCTGCGGATGGCGATCAAACGACCATTGTGTGGCAGTTCGAAACGCCGACGGGGACGCCGCCGACGACGGGCTCCGGCGGACTCTACGGTGACGGCGGCAGCCCGAGCTATGTTTCGCAGGGCTACTCGCCGTTTTGCAGGATCACGGCGATCGTTTCCACGTCAACCGGGATCGTAGCCCAGGCCAGCACGGAGGAATCGAATGGAACCGGAGCTTCGGGCGCCGTGCTCCGCAGGGGCGAGAGCCTCTGTTCGCAGCACCTTCGGGCGAAATCCTGAAAGCCAACTCAGTCGGGGCAGCCGAATATTCAGCCCGCTTCAGCTCGGCGAGGACTGTGGGTTCACAGGCAACCAGCAGCGCACCATCGTCCTTCCTCCTTCGCGCAGCAGGTCCAGCTTGCCGTCGAGCGCGCGACTGCGATCGGACATTCCGGTCAACCCTCGGCCAAGCGAGACGTTGTCCGGAAATCCAATTCCATCGTCGGAAACTTCGATCGTCACGGCTTGATCGCGCATCGCGGCGACGACGTTCAACGTGGTCGCCTGCGCGTGCTTGATGACGTTTGTCACCGCTTCCTGGATGACGCGGTAGATCGTCTGCGACAGCAGGTGATCGAGGGAGTCCAGCCGAGGATCGAGCTCGGCGGAAGTTGTCACGGTCGGCAAGGATGTGTGAGCGTTTTGAAGCAGCGTTTTAATGCTTTTCTCAAGCCCCAGCTCTTCGAGATAAAGCGGGCTGAGCCCTTCAAGAATGCGGCGACTGGCATGCTGGACCGCCTCTGCGGCTTCAATCAACCGGATGGACGGCGCATCTGGATCCGAAGACGCCCCCGATAGCGCAACGGCATTGGCCCTGATGGCGAACAGCAGCGGGCCGAGTTCATCATGGAGCTCGTTTGCGAGTTCCCGGCGCTCATCGTCCTCCAGCGAGACGATTTTGCGCAACATACTTCTGTTGTCCTGGGCCAGTCGCTTGAGCTTTCGCGCAAGCTGATTGGCCTCTTCGCAGCTTTTCCGGATTTCGGGGGGACCAAGCAGCGGAATCGCACGGTCGTAATCGCCTTGTTGCATCCGCGCCAGACCGGCGCCGAGTTGCTCCAGCGGCCGCAGCGCCATGGTGGTCGTCAAATAGGCGCTGATAGCCGCGAGCACGAGTAACGCCGATCCCGACAATACGATCGCCAGGAAACCAAGCCACTTCTCAACGAGATCGGGCGTAAGATCGGGGACGAACAGGATATCGCCCACACGCCGCTGTCCGATGGTAATCGGGTGAGCAGTGGCGAGGTTCGGAATTCGCAGAAGGCTGACGAACCAGGCGGGAACCCCGTCGGTGGTCAGGCGTATTTTGGGTTTGCCCGAGGGAGCATCGGCCTTACGGTACCTGATTGCATCTCCTGTTCCGATGCCATCCACGAACGCGTCCAGCGCCTGCTGGGGGTTTACGGTCACCACGAGTGCGGCGTTGAGGCCGTTTGTCACGGTTCTCACCAAGGCTGCCGCATCCTCGCTTTCATTCTCGAATTGATCGGGCGAAAAGATTTGCAAGGAAAAAATGCCGAACAGCAGCGTGGCGGCGATCAGCGCTATCGTCGGCAGGAAAAGCCGAAACCGTAGAGGAAGCCTGTTCCACATAAACAATCCCGATTATCTAGAGAGATTTTATTCTATTGAATTTCGCTCCGCGTTTATATCCGTCAAATGCCAGCGATACCGATGTCGGAGAGCCAGAAATTGGAAACGAAGGTTTTAATCGTCGACGACCACCCGGTGGTCGTGTCGGGATGCAGATCTTTGTTTGCTTCGGACGCCTCCGTGCAAATCGAGGGTGCCGGAAGCGCCAAAGCCGGCTATCTGGCGTTCGTGCAAAGCAAGCCCGACGTTACGGTCATCGATATCAAGCTTCCCGACGTTTCCGGCTTCGAATTGATGCGGCAAATTCGAAAAGAAGACCCCGACGCCAGGATCATCATGTTCAGCATGAACGATGATCCGGCCTTCGTGGTGCGAGCGGTCGAGATGGGCGCGCAAGGCTATCTTTCAAAATCGGACGATCCGCGGCTTTTTGTCAAAGCCGTCCTCAAAGTGGCGGCCGGAGAAAACTACGTTTCACCGCACCTCGCGGAGGCTGTTACCTTTTCGTCCGCCGCCATCAAAGCCAGTCCAACAAACAAGATGACGACGCGCGAGTTGGAAATTTTGACGCTGCTCAGACGCGGCGACAAGATCGCCGAAATAGCCGATGCGCTCGGCATCTCGTACAAAACAGTCGCCAACACCACTTCGCTGCTCAAGCAAAAGCTCGGCGCAAAAAATCACTCCGATCTCATCCGCATCGCGGTGGAGATGAACCTGGGTTGACGTTGAGATCGAACGGCGGCGTCCGGTTGCCGCGCCAGTACGCCGTCTTCAGACTCTTGTTGCAGGGTCAGTCGTTTTTCCATCGCGCGGTTCTTGCGTATTCCGGGCCTGAACGGCCGCTCAACGATCTTGCGACACCGCTCGCAATGGTTGTCGAGAGCTTGGCTTGCTGTGGCGAGGTGGCTGGCGAGACTCTCGATTGCCAATTATTCCCTGCCAAATATGCCTTCTAATCCTTCATTAAATTCCTCATTACCCCCTCAGAATTTCCTATTCTTCCCATTACTGGTATACATTATTCCTAAGTGTTGCCAGAAAAACACAATGTTTCCGCTTTGCGATAAAACTTCTTACCTCCCTATAAGTACATGAAATATAACAATTTTTTATCAAATTCCGGTCGACATCATCTCGCAACTGCGGGGATTCCGCCGCTCACGCACCGCGTTGACGGTATCAAACGACCGCGCCACGCTGCCCTAAAGAATTAATTAATTTTAATGAGGGCGGAAACGATGAGAAAACACGTACTGGGTGCAGCTCTAGTCGCAGCAGGTTTGGTGTTCCACGCGCTACCTGCATCCGCCGACAAGCTCGATGATGTCCTGTCACGGCTTGAAGCGATCGAAAAGAACAACGCGAAACTCGCGAATGAAAACGCAGCGCTGAAGGCGCGGCTCAACAAGGTCGAAGCCAGCAAGCCCAAGAGTACAGTCGTCGTCGAGCCTGCATCAACGGCCCCGCCTGTTTCGCCAGCGGTGCGCGCGGTTGTTGCCACGCGCACGCCGACACCGCCGCAGTCCCTCAGCGCACCGGAAATCGACGCCAACGGTCACGGCTTTCTTGAGCACAAGAAAGGCAATCCGCTTACCTTCTATACGCCGGGCGGCGAGATCACCGGCTACGGCAATATCGATGTTTCCGTCGACGATACGACCAAAAGCTGGGGCAACTTCGACCTCAACGGGAATTCGTCTCCGGTTGGGAATTTCGGCTGGCTGCCGGCGATTTCCAGCAACAGTTCCTATCTCGGCGTGCGCGGCTTCCAGCAACTGCCGAACTTCCCTTTCAACTTCGTCTATCAACTGGAAGTCGGCTTCGACGTTTCGGCCACGCCCGGCCTGAAGCAGAGCAACAGCCAGATCAGCAACAACGTCAACGGCTCGCTGTTCAACCGCAACACCTATATCGGTTTTGCCTCGCCCGAATTTGGCGCCATCAAGATCGGCAAGACGAATACGCCCTACTCTAACTCAACCGGTGGCTTTAATCCGTTTGCGGGCCAGATCGGCGACTACCGGGTCATCATGGGGAATACTGGCGGAGACAACCGTGTCGAATTCGATACAAGGCTCGATCACTCGATCTGGTACGAATCGCCGACCATCGGTGGCTTCCAGTGGAACGTATTGTTCTCGCCCGGTCAGAACCGATCCGTCATCAACGACAACCTTCCAGCGGGGGGATCCGACTGTACCGGCGGCAACGACCCAACCTCGGGCGGCGATTTGCCGGTCAACTGCAGCGACGGTTCGTTCGGCAACGCAGCCAGCGGTAATATAAGCTACACCAACGGCCCGTTGTACTTGGTCGGCGGCTGCCGAGTGGCACCAGAACGTCAACCGGCAGAGCGACATTGCGGCCATCTATGGCTTGGCCAACAATGGCGTATTCAGCAATGCAAGCAGCTGTCAGGCGGTCTCGAATGCCTCGGGATTGACTGGCGCAGCCGGCGCCAACTTCCTGCGGCTTTGCAACGAGGATGTCGCCGATGAATGGGCCTGGAAGGTCGGAGCACTCTACACGTTCTCGACCAAGACCACGGTCGGCGCCATCTTCGAGTTGTTGCATCGTAACGATCCGGCCGAATTGCAATTCATCAACGAACGCCAACGCAACGGCACATGGTTGTTCGTGACCCAGGAATTGACGCCGGTCGACACCATCAGCCTCGGCTGGGCCCACGCGTTCGCTGCGAACGGCGATCCCGGGCAGCAAACGAACGACCGCGACCGGCTGGACGACAACAAGCTCGAACCGGCGGAAGCCACGGGTTCGCACCCGAACAACAACCAAGCCGACATGGTCACGGCGAACTACAAGCACAAGTTCGGCCCCAACCTGACATGGTACACGGCGGTGGCCGCGACCTTCAACGGGCCGAGCGCGCATTACGATCTCGGCGCGGGCGGCCACGGCATCACCACCGACTGCCACGACGCATCAGATGCATCCGGCGGCCTTGCTTCCAATCCGCATTGCTACACCGGCACCGTGCTCGGCGGTATCTCCACCGGCATTCAGTGGAGGTTCTGATGCTTCATAACGACAGGAGCATGAATCCCGCCCGCAAACAGACATCAGCCAAACACGTTCGAAAGACAACCATGACAAAGATCATCCTATTTGGGGCCGTCGCGGCTCTGGCGCTCGGTTCGACAACAGCGTCGGCCGCGGATTTGCCCGTGAAGGCGCCGCCACCAGTCCTAATTTACGAGTGGACCGGATTTTATATTGGTGGCTCGGGTGGCGGCTCTTTCGGCGGCAGCAACCATGTCGATCCAACGGGCGCCAACCTTGTAGCGGACGGATTTAACGTGAAAGGCGGCCTGGCTGGCGGCACAGTGGGTTACAACTGGCAGATGTCCAGTCTCGTGCTGGGCTTCGAAGGCGACCTATCCTGGGTCGGCCAATATGGCAGTCACAACGACAATAACAACATTGCAACCGGAGGCGCATCCCTGGTCGCGGATCCGACGGTCCAAAGCTTCACCAAGGAAACCTGGCTCGCGACGGCTCGCGGACGCGTCGGCTACGCCGTGAACAATCTGTTGTTTTACGGCACTGGCGGCTATGCTGGCGCGGGCGTCCAAGCCGGCATCAAGAACGCCAACAACAACGTTCTGTTGGCCTCGGCATCAAGCACCCGTAGCGGCTGGGTCGCTGGCGGAGGTCTCGAATGGGGTTTCGCGCCGAACTGGTCCGCGAAGTTCGAGTGGCTCTATATGAAGTTTGACGACAAGGGGTTCGTGACGGCTTTGGGAGACGGCACGCGCGGTTCGGTGACGCTGGACGACAACGTCGTTCGCTTCGGCATCAACTACCGGTTCGGCGGCGGACCGGTGATCGCCAAATACTGATCACGCAACATCAACAAAAAAGCCCCGGCTTCGACCGGGGCTTTTTTCTGAACCATTCACGGCTCTGAACCATTCTCGGCAGCGTTATTTCTGTCCGCGCCTCTTCCTATCGTAGCGTATTGTAGGTGTGGGGGCCGGAAACAGTATTGCCGGGATATCGACCGTCGCCATAGAGGCCGCCGAAGCCCGACGGATAGTCGCTATAACCCTGGCTGTAACCCCAGCGCAGCGCATTCTCGACCGGCAAGTTTGGATCGCCGGCAACGGTCGTGCCCTGAACGGCGCGTTTGACGTGGCGCGTATCCCTGTCCTGTGCCGTCGCCGTCGTAGCGAACGCAAGCATCAGCGATAACGCCGAAACTCCAATCCAGCCGAACCTGTTCATGAACCTTCTCCTCTAAACGACTGTAGCTGAACGCCGAAAGAAAGTCGCTAACACAATCCGAGCCAACCGGGCGCGACCTTTCGTAGACGATCTCTTTCTCAGGTAATCAACGCGCGAGTTCGCAAATAGACCTCTCCGGCTTTCTAAATTCCTCTTAATTCTACCGGCGAGGACGGCGGAAACACCTGATAATAGCCGAATCCGGCCGTTCCGAATCCATTCTATCGGCGGACGGCCGCAGCGCTGCGGGCGAAAAAATTCGGTTAGTCCTTTACCTTTATGATCACCATCATGCGTCGCGAAACGGCCTCAAAAGAACACCCGGCGCCATCGGAGGAATGCGTCAACCATGCTCGCGTCATCCCTTTTCAGAATCTGACAATCGGTTCGGAATAATCGATCGGCTTTGCGGTTTATCGACGAGTCGTCGTGCGGGGTGCCGGATCCCGCAAATGCGTGCGTGCCTAACAATCCGACGTGGTGAAGTGACCGGTGATCAATCTGGATGTTCGCTTCTATCTTTTGGCCATCTCCGTTGCGCTGACTGTCACCGATGCACAAGCGGATGGTTGTCCGCAATCATCGGACGAGATTGCCACCGATCGTCCCGATGTCACCAACTCAAGCATCGTCGTGCCTTTCGGCAGTCTGCAAAACGAAAACGGCGTGAACGTCAGCGCGCGCGACGGCAGACAAAGCGTGGACGGAGCCAACAGCCGTTGGCGATTGGGAATAGCCCCTTGCCTGGAAGTGCTGGTCGACCTGCCGACCTACTTTGCGAACGTGCACGGAGCCGGCGTATCCGGCTTCACCGACGTGTCGCCGGCGATCAAATGGCAAATCAGCCCGCTGCCGGGAAAGATCGATGTATCGGTTGTCACCGGCGTCGCTTTGCCGATCGGATCGGTCGCCATCGCAGGCCGCGGCGCTCAGCCTTATCTGCAACTGCCGTGGTCCTGGGAGCTGCACGAGGGGTGGAGCATCAGCGGCATGCTCACCGAGTTCTTTCGTCCGGACGATCTTGCGGCCAGAAGCATCTCCGAGGCGACCTTCGTTCTGGAAAAGAAACTAACCGAGCGTTTCAGCCTGTTCACCGAATATGTCGGCGACTATCCCCAAGGCTCCAATCCGAGCCAGCTCTGGAATTCCGGCGGCGTGTTTCATCTGACCAGAACGCAGCAGATCGATTTTCATTTCGCGGCCGGGCTGAACCGCAACTCGCCGAGCTATATCGTAGGCCTTGGATATTCGTTTCGCGTCGATGGGCTGTTTCGCCAATGAGCTCCGCGTGTCGTCACCGCAACTTGTCGAGCAGCGCCATGAACACCTCACGCTCGCGCGGATCGAGCGGCGCTAAAGTCTCCCTCGAAATTGCCAGCGCATTGGACGCAACTTTTTCTACCAATTGCTGGCCTGCGCGCGTCAGGCTGACGCGCAGACGGCGGCCGTCCTCGGGATCGGCGCTGGTCTCGGTCAGGCCCCGCGCCGTCAAGCGATCGATGACGCCTTTGATGGTAGCGACGTCCATGGCCGTCAGACGCCCGAGCTGGTTCTGCGAACACGGCCCGGTCTCGGCGAGTTTCGACATCGCGGCCCACTGGGCTGTCGTCAAATCGGCGCCGATGTCGCGGGCGAAGATCATGGCATGGCGCTGCGAGACCTGACGCAGGATGAAGCCGATCTGATCATCGAGCACGTAGGGCAGCCGTGACGGCTTCACGCCGCGCCTCAATGAAACTGCCCTGCTCATCTCCGCCCTCGTCATTTTTATCCGCCGCCGCTACAGCGCCAGATGCGCGTCCCGAATGTCAGGGCGCGCATCGAGCTCGGCCATGGTGCCGGAAAAGCAGATGCGTCCGCGCTCGATGATGTAAGCGCGGTCGGAAATCAGCCGCGCGAAATGCAAATTCTGCTCGGAGACCAGAAGGCTGACGCCTTCCTTTTTCATGATCAGGATGGCCTCGACCATCTGCTCGACGATCTTGGGCGAGAGACCTTCGGACGGCTCATCGAGCAGTACCAACGACGGGTTGCCCATCAAGGTCCGCGCGATGGTAAGCATCTGCTGCTCGCCGCCGCTCATGCGTCCGCCCGGCCGCCCGCGCATTTCCGCAAGATTTGGAAACAGCGTAAACAGCCGCTCGCGCGTCCATTGCGGCGCGTTTTCCCGAGGCGGCTGGCGGCCGACCTCGAGATTCTCCTCCACGGTCAAATCCGTAAAGATACGGCGCTCTTCCGGCACATAACCAAGCCCGCCACGCACGATCGCATGCGTCGGCAGGCTCGAGATGTCGTGACCCTCGAACTGGATACGGCCCGAACATTGCGCGACCAGGCCGACGATCGAGCGAAAGGTGGTGGACTTGCCGGCGCCATTACGGCCGAGCAGCGCAACCGCTTCGCCGGCGCCGACGTCGAGCGCGACGTCGAACAGAATGTGCGCCTGTCCGTAATAGCTGTTGAGTTCCTGGACGGACAGCTTCACGGCGCGGCCCCTTCCCGATGACGCGCGTCGTATAGCAGGCCTTCGCCGAGATAGATCGCGCGCACCTCCGCGTTACGCCGGACGTCTTCCGGCGAACCCTCTGCAATCAGGCTGCCGCGATTGAGCACCAGAATACGATCGGCGTGTTCGAACACGACGTCCATGTCGTGCTCGGTGAAGAGGACCCCGATCGACTTCTGCTTGGCGATTTGCGCGGTGAGCCGCATCAGCTCGATGCGTTCACGCGGCGCCATGCCGGCGGTCGGTTCGTCCATCAGCAGCAGTTTCGGCTGGTTGGCGAGCGCGACCGCCAATTCGAGCCGCTTGAGATCGCCATAGGCCAGTTCACCGCAGGCGCGTGTCGCAAAACCGCCCATCCCGACGAGCTCGAGCAGGCGGTCCGCCTCCTCTTGCGCATATCGCGGCAACGAAGCGACGAGATTGAACAGTCTGTGACCATGAGAGGACAGCGCCACCTGGACGTTCTCGCGCACGGTCATGGTCGGGAACGTCGCGGTGATCTGAAAGGTGCGTCCCACACCCAGCCGCCAGACCTCGCGCGGCTTCAGGCCGGTGGTGTCCTGCCCCAGCACGTGGACCCGGCCGGCATCGGGCGCGGTCTGGCCGTTGAGCATGTTGAAGCAGGTAGACTTGCCGGCGCCGTTAGGGCCGATCAGCGCCAGGATTTCGCCGGCTTGAAGCGAAAACGAGACGCTACGCACGGCGTGTACCCCGCCATAGGACTTGCTCAACCCTTCGAGTGACAATAGTGGCTGAGCGCTCATTCGGCGGTCTCGATCTGCGAGGCGAGAACGGCGGCCTTGGCCGAGGACGGCCGGCGATGGCGGATCGATTCCAGCACGCCGACGATGCCTTTGGGGAACGCCACCACGATCACGACGATAAAGCCGCCCAGCACGAGCTTGGACCATTCGGTCTGGCTGACCAGCCAGATCGAGAGCGCCTTGTAGACGATGGCGCCGACGATTGCGCCCGAGACGGTCTCGACCCCGCCGAGCAGCACCATGACCAGCGCATCGACCGAGAGCGGAATGCCGAGGACATCCGGAAATACGCTGCCCTTGAGATAAGCGAACAGCGCCCCGCCCAATCCAGCCACCGTGCCGGCAATGACGAAGGCGCTCCACTGAACACGCTTGCCGTCGATGCCGATGGCCTCGCTGCGCAGCGGAGAATCGCGGGTTGCCCGCAGCGCAAAGCCGAAGGGCGAGAATGTCATGATCCGCAATGCCCCGACCGCGAGAGCGGCAACCGCCAGCGAAAGCCAATAGAAATGCGAGGGACTGGTCGCCCATCGTTCGGGCCAGACGCCGAGAATACCATTGTCGCCGCCGGTCAAGCCCACCCATTGGAACGCAACCGACCAGACGATCTGCGCAAAGGCGAGCGTCAGCATCGCGAAATAGACGCCGGATAATTGAACCGCGAAGAAACCGAACACGGCGGCACCAAGCAGACCGAGTACGGGACCGAGCAGAAGTGCTACGATCATCGGCAGGCCTGCAAGCTTGGCCGCGAAAGCCACGCCATAAGCGCCAAGGCCGAAATAGGCCGCGTGTCCGAAAGAGGCGAGCCCGCCGGCCGACATCAGGAAATGCAGGCTAGCGGCAAAGATCACGAAGATCGCGATCTCGGCGCCAACCGTCAGCGCGTAGTTGCCGGCGAAGAACGGCAACGAGGCCGCGAGCAGGAGCGCGACAACAGCCGCGATGCGTTCGTTTGAAGTCAGCGGACGCCAGGGATTGACGGTGAGCCCCGGCGTCCGTCGCGCCGTAGCTTCGGCCTTGCCGAGCAGTCCCCACGGCCGCACGATCAGCACCACGGCCATCACCAGGAACACCAGGATGATCGATATCTTTGGAAAAATAAGGATGCCGAACGCATTTAATTCAGAAACCAATACCGCCGCGACAAAGGCGCCGACGACGCTGCCGAGGCCGCCAATCACCACGACGACGAAAACATCGACGATGATTCTCAGGTCCATCGCGTGATGGACGGCATCGCGCGGGATTTGCAGGGCGCCGGCGAGTGCGGCCAGAAACACGCCGAGCGCAAACACCGATGTAAACAACCATTTCTGGTTGACGCCAAGCGCTGCGACCATGTCGCGGTCCTGCGTCGCGGCGCGGACCAGAACGCCCCAGCGGGTGCGCTGAAACACCAGCCACAACAGACCGAGCACCGCCGGCCCGAGCACGATCAGGAACAGATCGTAGCTTGGAATTTTCTGCCCGAAGAAGTCGAGCGCGCCTTTCAAGCCGGGCGCACGCGGACCAACCAGATCGTCCGGCCCCCAGGCCAGCACCACGAGGTCTTCGACCATCAGCGTCAGGCCGAAGGTCGCCAGCAACTGGAACAGCTCAGGCGCGTGATAAATTCGTCGCAGCAGTAGCATTTCGACAACAACGCCGATCGCCGCCACAATCAGCGCCGCCGCCAGGATCCCGCCCCAGAATCCGAGGGCACCGGAAAAGCGTTCGGTCAAAGTGTACGCCACATAAGCGCCGAGCATGTAGAACGCGCCATGGGCGAAATTGACGATCCGCGTCACGCCAAAGATGATCGACAGGCCCGAGGCGACCAGAAACAGCGAAGCGGCGCTGGCAAGACCGGTCAGGAACTGAACGACGTAAAAGGCCATTGGATGTGTTGGAGTAGCCCTGTCAAATTTCGAACGGCGCTGGACATTCTTCACCTCGCCCCGCTTGCGGGGAGAGGTCGAAGCTCAAGCGTTAGCTTGAGTTTCGGGTGAGGGGGATTTTCTACACATGCCGCTCATCGGAAGCGGCCCCTCACCCCAACCCTCTCCCCGCAAATTGCGGGGCGAGGGAGAAGCGGATCACTCCTTCGGCCGCATCTTTTCGACTTCCGCATCGCTCGGCAGATAGTCCGAACCCTTGCGGTAGACGGAATCGACCATCACGCCCTTGCCGTCTTTCAGCGCGGTCTTGCCGACGAAGGCGCCGAGCGTCGACTGATGGTCGATCTTGCGGAAGGTGATCTCGCCGAACGGCGATGACAGCGACAGGCCTTCGGCTGCCGCGATCATCTTTTCCGGATCGGTCGAGTTCGCCTTGACGAGGATCGCGGCCGCCGCCTTGATGGTCTCGTAACCAACGATCGAGCCGAGCCGCGGATAGTCGTTATACTTGGTCTGATACGCTTTGAGGAAAGCGTCATGTTCCGGCGTCTTGATCGAGGACCAGGGATAGCCGGTCACGATCCACCCCTCCGGCGTTTCGTCCTTGAGCGGATCGAGATATTCGGGCTCGCCGGTCAGGAAGCTCACCACCGCGCGATCCTTGAACAGACCGCGGGTGTTGCCTTCGCGCACAAGCTTGACGAGATCGGCGCCGAATTCGACGTTCAGGATCGCTTCGGGGTTGGCGGCGGCAACCGCCTGCACCACCGGGCCCGCATCGATCTTGCCTTGAGGGGGCCATTGCTCCTCGACCCATTGAATGTCCGGGCGTTTCTCCGACATCAGCTTCTTGAATACGGCGACGGCCGACTGGCCGTATTCGTAGTTCGGCGCAATCGTTGCCCAACGCTTGGCCGGCAATTTCGCGGCGGCCTCGACCAGCATCGCGGCCTGCATGTAGTTGGAGGGACGCAGGCGGAAAGTATAGCGGTTGCCTTTCGACCAGGTGATCGCGTCGGTCAGAGGCTCGGCCGCCAGGAAAAATACCTTCTTCTGGTTGGCGAAGTCGCTGACCGCCAGACCGATGTTGGACAGGAACGTGCCGGTCAGCATCGCAACGTTTTCGCTCGAGACCAGCTCGTTGGCCGCGGTCTGTGCGTCGGCAGGCTTGCCGCCATCATCCTTGGAAACGACGACGAGCTTCTTGCCGTTGATGCCGCCGGCCGCGTTGATTTCCTCAACCGCGAGCTGCCAGCCCTTGCGATAAGGTTCGGTGAAAGCGGGCAACAGCGAATAGCTGTTGATCTCACCGATCTTGATCTCGCCGCTTTGCGCAAAAGCGCTCTGCGCAAGCCCCGCGAAGGTCAAGGCCAGTGCCGCGCCCAGTAATCCGTTGCTTCGTTGCATGCCGAACCTCCAGCGTTGATCCAATAGAGTTATCGCAATCCGTCTTCGCCCTTGACCTCGCCAACCGTCAAGCCACCGACCCGCGGCAGCGGCCGGCCGCTGTCGGTGACGGCGAGCGCGACCATGATCTCGTTGGCGCGGGGGGCATCGTTGATCTGCACTTCCATGCCGTCGAAATGGCTCCTGACAAAGGCCGCGTCCTTGTGGCCGAGCGGAATATCGAGCGTGGTGCCGGGGCCGCTGCGCTTTTTCGAGGACGGTATCAGCGCCGTCCCCTTGCCGAGGCGTTTGCGAACCGGCGCCCCCATCTTGGGATGCAAGATCGCTGCCGCATGCTCCAGTTCGCCATTTTCGCCGACGGCTGCCGCCTTGCCATAGCTGTGCGCCCTGGCGCCGTCGATCCCCAACGCCGCAATCGCCCTTTGGGCGAGCAGGTCGCCGAGTTCCTCGCCGATCGCGATCAGCGGCGAGAGGTCCTCGACATATCGGCCGGCAAAGGGATTTTCGATCACCGCAATCGCGGCTGCACGCCGGGTCGGTGGGCTGACGTTCTGCCCCATCTCCATCAGGGTCTCTTCGACGACGGTAACGATCTTGCGTATCACCACGCTCATGGACGGGCACTCCGTTGAACGGATGCGAAAGGCGAAGCTCGCTCAGGCATGGATCACACTTTCACCTGCCGCAAGCGAGGACCGATCAAGACCATTTGCGCTTCGGCTTGGCAAGCCGATGACGCGGATTTCGCCCTTCAAATGCAGCGCCGCCGCCTCGATCAGACCGCGGCCGAGCCATTGGCGGGCCTCGGCAGCGCCGGCGTCAAGCGCCGCCGCGATCTCGGATAAATCGAGGAAGCCGACATCTCGCGTCACCAGACGCGGCCCGAGATCGCTGTCCGGTGAAATCTCGCTGGCCGGGCAGCGGATAACAGCGGGATGGCCGGGCAGATCGACAGCATTCGCAATGATGGTAGCTGCCGCATCGGCTGACGCGGCGGTTTTAGCCATCACTGTCACCGCATCGGCGATGCCGAGCGAAAAACTGCGCCCGTGCCATCCGCTGGTCGCGATGCCGCGTGTGGGATCGCGGCTGCGGATCTCAGCCGTTCGCATCAGGCCAAACCTGTCGGGACGATCGATCAGGCCGACGGTGAAGGATTCGCCGTCACTCAAATGCAGGGCGATATCGCCGCCATTGTTGACATAAGCGCGAGTCAACGGCGCGGCCTGCACCATGCTAGCGAGAATTTCCTCAGCAACACTGCCGGCAACCGCCGCCATCGGCGTCATGAAATGATCCGCGGCGAATGGCGCTACCGCCGCATGCATGCGGCGCGCGACGGTGCCTTGCAACACGCATCGCACGGGATCGGCGGTCGTCCGCAACAGGGCCAGTTCATCACAGAGTTCGTCCAGCAGGCCGGTGAAACGGCCGATCGCAGCGTCATAGGCCGCGCGCATGTTCGCAGCGTTACCCTGCGCTTCCACGATCAGATCGATCGGGCCATCCTGCAAATGCAGCCGCTTGCCGTCTCTCAACCATCCGACCTGCGGCTGCCGCGTCATGACGGCGCCCCCGCTTTCGGCGAGGGCGGCGCCACCAGGCGCGCCTCGTTGACCTTTAGAGATGCTAGCGGGCGAACATGATCCATATGGCCGCCAAGGGCTGCGTAATCCGACAGCCGCATCGTGAACTCGATCGGCGCCACCAGCGCCGGCGTCGGCACATAGCCGAACGCGCCGGCCGGCAGCCGCGTGACATCGACCATAAACGTGATGCCGCCGCCCGGCCAGACATAGACCGGCGCACCGCCGCTGGTGACGCGGGTCAGCGCATCCTTGACCGAACGCGTCAGCCGCACCGGATTATCGGTAACGCCGGCGCGCAGCGAGCCGCCAGCCCCGCCCATGAACAGCACGGTGCACAATGCCGGTTCGCAATTTTCCTGAATTCGTTCGACCGAAAACCTCAAATCCGCCGGCATGGTCTTCTCGACCGGCTTCAAGTTTTCGTCGAGTTCATAGAAGGCAGCGTGCTCGCCCGTGGTCGACACCATCAGCATCGTGGTGCCGGCCCGCGCAACCTTCGGATCGAACGGCCCCAGGATCGTCAACGGGTCCGAAATCTGCGTGCCGCCCCAGCCCGTGCCAGGCTCGGCGACCTGGAAATAGCGGCCGGGCGTCGAACGCCGTCCCTTCATCTTGATGCCGGTATCGGCAATATCCAACACCTTGCCCGCCTGATGTTCGCTGAGCACACCGGTAATGTGGTCGTCAACGACCACGACCTCGTCGACCTTGCCGTGCCACTGCTTGGCGAACATGCCGATCGTGGCCGAGCCGCAGCCCACGCGCATGCGCTCTTCGGCAACGCCGTTGACGATGGGCGGATAGCCGGCCTGCACCACCACGGTCGCCCCGCCGTCGATGGCGATTTCCACCGGCTTGCAGTTGCTCAAATCCATCAGCGCATCGCAGGTGACGCGGCCTTCCTTTTTCGACCCGCCGGTCAAATGATGCACGCCGCCAAGCGACAGCATCTGCGAGCCGTATTCGCCTGTCGTCACATGCCCCACCGCTTCGCCCTGCACGCGGACGGTCGCGGCTTCCGGGCCAAGGAAACGGTCGGTGTCGATCTTCACCTTGACGCCGCAATAACTGAAAATGCCTTCGGTGACGACCGTGACCATATCGACACCGTCGATCTCCGAGGACACGATGAAAGGCGCCGGCTTGTAATCGGGATAGGTGGTGCCGGCGCCGATCGCGGTCACGAACACATCGGGTTCGTGAACGATCTTGCCGTCCCAGTCGCCGCCGGCCTGGAACGGCACCAGCCGTCCGCCATGCGAGACCGTCCGCTCCAATAGAACATGCGGATCGACGCGTACCAGCTGGCCATCCTGATTGGCGTAGCGGTCGCACGCGCCGGCCGCGCCCGGCTTGATGTAGCACATCACAGGGCAGGCATCGCAGCGGATCTTGTCGGCCGTCGTGTCCGTCGTCATTGAACGGAGCCCGTTTTCATTCGTATACGAACGATTTTGCGCGCGCCATAAAAGACTGTCAAGCGCATTTGGGTGGCAGTGTGGCCAGCCTTGCACGTTTGTATGCAAACGGTATTCTCGAAACACCTGTCAACGACCTGCACGAGCGCTCTTGGCCCACTGCAAGCAAGCTCCGATCCGCCTCTCTGTCAACGGCCGGGTCCACGACGTCGGCGCCGCTCCCGATACCGCCCTGCTCCACGTGCTGCGCAACGACCTCGAACTGAACGGACCGAAATACGGCTGCGGGCTCGGCGAATGCGGCACCTGCACCGTGCTGATCGACGGCGTGGCGGCACGCTCCTGTGTGATCCCGATCGACGGCTGCGCGGACCGCGAAATCGTAACGCTTGAAGGTCTCGGCTCGCGTCACGATCCGGATCCCGTACAGGAAGCCTTCATTACCGAGAACGCCGCGCAATGCGGCTATTGCCTCAACGGCATGATCATGACGACCAAGGCGCTATTGATGCGCAACCCGCATCCGACCGAACAAGAGGCGCTGGAAGCACTTCGCTACAATCTCTGCCGCTGCGGCGCCCATATGGAGATCATTCGCGCGGTGATGCGCGCCGCAGGCAGCGTGGTCGAGGCGCGCGATTGATGGGCGCATCCGGCTCATCCGACGACAGCGGAGATCGGCGGGGAACACTGACAGTGGTGCGCCCGGCCGCAACCGGCTCGAACCACCCTTTCGAGACTTTCATCAAGATCACCGCGGACGGTTCGGTCACCGCCTTCAACGGCCACGTCGATCTCGGCACCGGCATCCGCACCGCCCTCGGGCAAATCGTTGCCGAAGAGCTCGACGTCTCCTTTGCCCGCGTCGTTGTGGTGCTGGGCGATACCTCGCGCGTTCCCAATCAGGGCGCGACGATTGCAAGCGAAACCATCCAGATTTCGGCGGTGCCGCTGCGCAAGGCCGCAGCCCAAGCACGGCAATTTTTGCTCGCGCGCGCCGCGGAACGGCTCGAACTTCCGCTGGAAGAGTTTGCGATCGAGGATGGGCTGGTCCGCGGGCACAACCGCAGCGTCAGCTATGGCGAATTGATCGGCGACGACACCATCCGCCTTGAACTCGCCGATGACGTCGAAGTGAAACCTACCGACACCTATCGCGTCGTCGGCCAGTCGGTGCCGCGCGTCGATCTTCCGGCCAAGGCGACCGGCGAACTGGTCTACGTCCATGACGTCCGCGTGCCCGGCATGCTTCATGGCCGCGTGGTGCGCCCGCCTTATGCCGGCGTCGATGGCGGCGATTTTGTCGGCACCAGTCTAATTGACGTCGACGAGTCCTCGGTGCGCGATATTCCCGGCCTTGTTGCGGTAGTGCGGATCGCAGATTTCGTCGGCGTCGTCACCGAGCGCGAGGAAAATGCGATTCAGGCGGCGGCGCAGCTCAAGCTCGTCTGGAAGAAGGTGCCGACGCTTCCCGATATGAAAGATATCGAGACAGCGCTGCGCGCCAACCCGTCGACGCCGCGCATCCTGATCGACAAGGGCGATGTCAACTCGGCGCTCCAGCACGCGGCAAAGCCGATCGAACGTACCTACGTTTGGCCTTACCAGATGCACGCCTCGATCGGGCCATCCTGTGCGGTGGCCGACTTTCGGCAAGATCAGGTTCGCGTGTGGTCAGGCACGCAAAATCCGCACATCCTGCGCGGCGACCTGGCGCTGCTGCTGCGGCGCCCCGAACTCCGAGATCGAGATCATCCGGATGGAAGCGGCCGGCTGCTATGGCCGCAACTGCGCGGACGACGTCTGTGCCGACGCGGTGTTGTTATCGCGCGCGGTCGGCCGTCCGGTCCGCGTGCAGCTGACGCGCGAGCAGGAGCACGTCTGGGAGCCGAAAGGCACCGCGCAACTGATCGACATCAAGGGCGGATTGAACGCCGATGGCGGCATCGCGGGTTACGATTTCGCAAGCCGCTATCCCTCCAACGGCGCGCCGACGCTGGCGCTGTTGCTGACCGGAACGATCTCATCCACTCCCCTTGTCTCCGAGATGGGCGACCGCACCGCGATCCCGCCTTACGACTACGATAACCAGCGCGTGGTCGTGCATGACATGCCGCCGATCATGCGCGCGGCGTGGCTTCGCGGCGTGTCGGCGCTCCCCAATACGTTTGCGCATGAATCCTATATCGACGAACTCGCGTCTGAGGCCGGCGTCGATCCGATCGAATACCGCCTGCGTTACCTGAAGGATCCGCGCGCGGTCGATCTCGTCAAGGCCGTCGCCGAGCGCGCGAACTGGCAGCCGCGTCCGGTGCGGCAGGAAAAAGACAGCGAAGGCGACATCGCGCACGGTCGCGGCTTTGCCTATGCACTCTACGTTCACAGCAAGTTTCCGGGTTATGGCGCGGCATGGTCGGCCTGGATCGCCGACGTCGCGGTCAATACGACAACCGGCGACGTCAGCGTGACCCGGGTGATCGCGGGCCAGGATTCCGGCCTGATGATCAATCCGGATGGCGTGCGCCATCAGATCGAAGGCAACGTGATCCAGTCGACCAGCCGCGCGCTGATGGAAGAGGTCTCGTTCAGCGGTTCCTCGGTCGCAAGCCGCGAATGGGGCGCCTATCCGATCATCAAATTCCCGGAGCTGCCCAAGATCGATGTGCTGATGCTGCCACGCAATGACCAGCCGCCGCTCGGCGTCGGCGAGTCCGCCTCCGTCCCGAGCGCCGCCGCCATTGCCAACGCCATCTATGACGCCACCGGCGTGCGTTTCCGCGAACCGCCATTCACGCCGGAGCGCATTCTGGCGGGACTGCGCGGCGAGCAAACCTCGCATCGCGAAGCCCTGCCCTCACCGGCCCCGGCATCTGCGAATTCGAACCGCTGGTCAAACCCTTTCCACGCGCGACGCGGTGTCTATGCCACCGCCGCCGCCCTTGTCGCCGGCGCTATCGGTATCGCCGCCGCGATCTTGCCCTGGCGGTCGATCGCGCCGATCGCCCGGCCTGAGCCTTCGGTGTTTTCGCCAGCCACCATCGAACACGGCCGGCAACTTGCCTCACTTGGCGACTGCGCGATCTGCCATACCTCGCTCCATGGCGTGCTCAATGCCGGCGGCCGCGCCATCGAGACGCCGTTCGGCGTCATCTACAGCACCAACATCACGCCCGATGTCGAGACCGGGATCGGCAACTGGTCCTATCCGGCCTTTGAGCGCGCGATGCGCGAGGGCATCCATCGCGACGGACGGCAGCTCTATCCCGCGTTTCCTTACACGCATTTTGCGAAGGCGAGCGATGCCGACTTGCAGGCGCTCTACGCCTTCCTGATGGCTGGGACAGCGGTGCGAAGCGAAAATCGCGCCCACGAACTCGCCTTTCCCTTCAATTGGCGCCCGTTACTCGCTGGCTGGAACGCGCTATTTCACAACGCTGAAGCGTTCACCTCAGACGCGAAGCAATCAGCTGCGTGGAATCGCGGCGCCTATCTGGTCGAGGGCCTCGGCCATTGCGGCGGCTGTCATTCGCCGCGCAACGCGTTGGGCGCGGAAAAGGCCGGCGCCTATCTCGCGGGCGGCCTTGCCGAGGGCTGGGAAGCTCCACCGCTCACCTCGCTCTCGCACGCGCCCATTCCCTGGGACGAGGACGAGCTGTTTGCCTATTTGCGGACCGGCTTTTCCCGCTTCCACGGGGTCGCCGCGGGCCCGATGACGCCGGTCGTGCAGGAGCTGAAAGCGCTGCCGGACGAGGACATCCGCGCCATGGCGGTCTACCTCGCCTCCTTCAACGAAATAACAGGTGGCAAACCGGCCCAGGAGGCTCTGGCCGAGCGGCTTGAGCGGACGACCGGCACGCGCATTGTCGCGACATCGCCGGCCGGGCAGCGCTTTTACGAGGGCGCCTGCGCGGTCTGCCACGCGGTCGGCGGTCCTCCTTTGTTCGGCAGCCGGCCTTCTTTGGCGCTCAACAGCAACGTGCACGCGGCGACCCCCGACAACCTGATCCAGGTGATCCTGCACGGCATTATGGCTCCGGTCTCAAGCGATCTCGGCTATATGCCGGCCTTCGGGGACGCCCTGTCCGACGACCAGCTCGCCGAACTCGTGGCCTACCTCCGGCAGCAATTTGCGCCGCAAAAGCCGGCCTGGACCGGGGTTCGGGACACCATCATGCGTGTCCGGCAAGGGAGCGCCGGCCGAAACCCACTGGTTGGGTCCCCCTCCGCACGCTAGACTTCAATTATGACAGTCACCGATATCGCGACCCGGACCCATAATCACAGCTGGCGGCTCGATCCGATCGTGCGCAGCCTGCTGGATACCGATTTCTACAAACTGCTGATGCTGCAAATGATCCGGGACATTTACCCGAACCAGCGTGTGACCTTCTCGGTCATCAACCGCAGCAAGCATGTCCGGCTCGCCGAAGTGATCGACGAAGGCGAGTTGCGCGCCCAGCTCGATCACGCCCGCTCGATTCGCTTCAGCAAGAAGGAATTGATCTGGCTCGCCGGCAATACGTTCTACGGCAAGACCCAGATGTTCTCGCCGGACTTCATCAGCTACCTCTCGACGTTTCGTCTCCCCGAATACGAACTGAAGAAAGTCGACGGCCAGTACGAGCTGAACTTTTACGGGCCGTGGACCCATACGACGATGTGGGAGATCCCGGCGCTCGCCATCCTCAACGAACTGCGCTCGCGCCAGGTCATGAAGGGACAAGGCCGGTTTGCACTCGACGTGCTCTATGCGCGCGCCAAGGCCAAGCTCTGGGCCAAGGTCGAGCGGCTGCGAAAGCTGGACGGTCTGCGCCTGTCGGACTTCGGTACGCGGCGACGTCACGGTTTTCTGTGGCAGCGCTGGTGCGTCGAGGCGGTCAAGGAAGGACTGGGTTCATCGTTCACCGGCACCTCCAACGTGCTGCTGGCGATGGACAGCGATCTTGAGGCCATCGGCACCAACGCCCATGAGCTGCCGATGGTGGCGGCAGCGCTTGCGAACGACGACAGCGAGTTGCGCTGGGCGCCCTATCGTATTCTCGATCAATGGCGTCACACCTATGGCGGCAATCTGCTGATCGCGCTGCCCGATGCCTTTGGCACCAAGGCATTCCTGCGCGACGCGCCGGAATGGGTCGCGGACTGGACCGGCTTTCGGCCGGACAGCGCGCCGCCGATCGAGGCCGGCGAAGAAATCATCGCCTGGTGGAAACAGAAGGGACAAAATCCGAAGGAAAAGCTTCTGGTGTTTTCCGACGCGATGGATGTCGAATTGATCGAGCAAACCTATCGGCATTTTGCCGGCCGCGTCCGTATCAGCTTCGGCTGGGGCACCAATCTCACCAACGATTTCGTCGGATGCGCGCCGAACGGTTCGGTCAACCTCGATCCGATCTCGATCGTCTGCAAGGTGACTTCGGTCGATGGACGGCCCGCGGTCAAGCTCTCCGACAATCCGGAAAAGGCCACTGGCGCGGCGAGCGAGGTCGAGCGTTACCTGCGCGTGTTCGGCAATGCCGGGCGGGTCCGCACCGCCGTGCATGTGTGACGCCGCGGCGCGTTCAACCCTCATCATCAGGCGAGCATTCATGCCGACCCCCAAACCGCCTGCTTTTGAAACCCTGAGCCTGCATGCCGGCCAACGGGTAGACCCCGCAACCGGCGCGCGCGCCGTGCCGATCTACCAGACCACCTCTTACGTCTTTCAGGATACCGATCATGCCGCGGCGCTGTTCAACCTGGAACGCGCCGGCCACATCTATACGCGGATTTCAAATCCGACCACGGCGGTGCTGGAGGAGCGGATTGCGGCGCTGGAAGCGGGCGTCGGCGCGATCGCAACCGCGAGCGGCATGGCCGCGCTTCATCTGGCGATCGCAACACTGCTCAACGCCGGCGATCACATCGTCGCCTCCGCCTCGCTCTATGGCGGCACCATCAACCTGCTCGCGCACACGCTGCCGCGCTTCGGCATCACGACCACATTTGTGAAGCCACGCGCGCTCGAGGAGTTCCGGGCGGCGATCCGTCCCACCACCCGGCTCGTCATCGGCGAGACCATCGGCAATCCCGGGCTGGAAGTGCTGGATATTCCAGCAGTCGCGCAAATCGCGCATGACGCGAAAATTCCGCTTCTGATCGACAACACCTTTGCGACGCCGTTTCTCTCTCGCCCGATCGAACTCGGCG
>CAVVLH010000116.1:0-4793 GCA_963748805.1 uncultured Alphaproteobacteria bacterium
CCAAGCACCCAGGGCGCGAACTCGGCGCCCCCGAAATCGAAGCTCTCGCTCTTGGTCGGCTGGCCGGAGGCGGTCTTGAGCATCAGGTCGAAAATCCGCTGGCCGCATTGCTGCACGCTCTCCTCGCCATCGAGGATGGTGCCGCAATTGACGTCCATGTCGTCTTCCATGCGCTTGTACATCGGCGTGTTGGTCGCAAGCTTGATCGAGGGCGCCGGCTTGCAGCCGAACACGCTGCCGCGCCCCGTCGTGAAGCAGACGAGATTGGCCCCGCCCGCCACCTGCCCGGTCGCCGCGACCGGGTCGTAGCCGGGCGTGTCCATGAAGACGAAACCCTTCTTGGTGACGGCTTCGGCATAGTTCAGGACATCGACGAGGTTGGTGCTGCCGGCCTTCGCCATCGCGCCGAGCGATTTTTCCAGGATCGTCGTCAGCCCGCCGGCCTTGTTGCCGGGGCTCGGATTGGCATCCATCTCGGCGCCTTCGCGCTGCGTATATTCCTCCCACCAGCGCATCAGGCCGACGAGCTTTTCGCCAACCTCGCGGCTGACCGCGCGCCGGGTCAACAGATGTTCGGCGCCATAGGTTTCCGGGGTCTCCGATAGAATGACCGTGCCGCCATGGCGGACGAGAAGATCGCTGGCGGCACCGAGCGCAGGGTTCGCCGAAATGCCGGAATAGCCGTCCGAGCCGCCGCATTGCAGCGCCACCGTCAGCTCGCTCGCCGGAACAGCCTCGCGCCTGACCTTGTTGGCGTCGGTGAGCGCCTCGCGAACAAAGGCAACACCGGCTTCGACCGTCTTGCGGGTGCCGCCGATTTCCTGAATTTCGAGTTCGCGCAGGCGGCCGGCGAGTTTCTGCTCGGCCATCAGCCCGCCGATCTGATTGACCTCGCAGCCCAGGCCCAGCACGACCACGGCGGAGAAATTGACGTGCCGCGCATAACCGCCAAGCGTCCGCCGCAGCAACGCCAGCGGCTCGTTTTGCGTCATGCCGCAGCCGGTCTTGTGGGTGAGCGCGACCACGCCGTCGACATGGGGAAAATCGGCGAGCGGATTGTCGCCGGTAAACGGATTCTTCTTGAAGACGTCCGCGACCAGGCCTGCGACATGCGCGCTGCAATTCACGGACGTAAGGATGCCGACATAGTTGCGGGTCGCGACCCGCCCGTCCGGCCGGCGAATGCCCTCGAACGTGGCCGGCAGATCGAAGTTCGGCACCGGCTTCACATCGACACCGAAGGCATAGTCCTTGGCGAAGTCGCCCATGCCGCAATTCTGGGTGTGCACATGCTGGCCCGGCAAGATCGGCTGCGTCGCAAAGCCGATGATCTGGCCGTAACGGTGAATCGGTTCGCCGACCGCAATGGGCCGGATCGCCACCTTGTGGCCGGCCGGAATGCGTTCGACGGTCGTGACGCCCTCGGCAATCGCCAGGCCCGCCGGCAGGCTGGAGCGCGCGATCAGCACGCCATCGTCGGGGTGCAGACGAATGACGGGTGCGGGCGACATGGGGATATCTCCTTCGAACAGGTATTGCAGCAACCACGGACCTCATCCTGAGGAGCAGGCGCAAGCCTGCGTCTCGAAGGATGGCCGCGGGGCCTCATGCTTCGAGACGGCCCTTTAATCTGCACCGCTCGCGACCGCCTCGCTGACGCTCGGCCTGCTCGGGTGCGTGGGCCTCCTCAGCATGAGGAGATAGTTTGTTGCCTAAGCCTTTCCGCCCGAATCCTTGCGTGTCTGCGCGATCTGCATCTTCGCGTACGTGGCCATCAGGCCAACCTCGTTGAACAGGGTCACCATCTTGAAACCCATGTTGATCGCCCGCAGCGCCCCGTCGGCACCCGAGCAATGGATGCCGGGATAAAGACCGCGCTTGCCGCATTCCTTCACGATCTTTTCGTAAATCTTGAGGATCTCCGGCTCGTCGCGATCGAGCTTCGGCACCAGCCCATAGGAGAAGCCGAGATCGGACGGACCGATATAGACGCCGTTGATGCCTTCGACGTCGAGGATCGCTTCCATGTTGGCGATCGCGGTCTTGGTTTCCATCATCGGCAGCAGAACGATTTCGTCGTTGGCGGTCTTCTGGTAACTGCCGGCGGTGCCGTACAGGCCGGCGCGGATCGGGCCGTTCGAGCGCGTCCCCTTCGGCGGGTACTTGCTGTAGGCGACGAGATTCTTGGCTTCTTCCGGCGTGTTGATCATCGGGCAGATCACGCCATAGGCGCCGCCGTCGAGCACCTTGCCGATGATGCCGGGTTCGTTCCACGGCACCCGCACCATCGGCGTCACCGGATGGGCGTTCATGGCCTGGAAACACTGGACCATCGAGAGATAGTCCTGCACGCCATGCTGCATGTCGACGGTGACGCTGTCGAAGCCGCATTGCGCCATCACCTCGGCCGAGAAGCCGGAAGGAATCGCAAGCCAGGCGTTGACGACCACCTTGCCCGACGCCCAGATTTCCTTAACCTTGTTTGCCATCGTTCCTTCCTTCCAGTTTGTCGACAATACCGTCATTGCGAGCGAAGCGAAGCAATCCATCTCGTAAGCATAGCTGGATTGCTTCGTCGTTTCGCTGCTCGCAATGACGGAAAAATCACTGCACGGCCCTCTGAATGGCTGCTTCGCTGACGCCAACCTCGCGGGCGGTGTTGACGATCGCGGCCCAGGTATCGTCCGGCAGCGGAATGCCGTTTTTGGTGCGCTCGGTGCGCGTCCTGCGTTCGGCATCGCCGGGGATCATGACGGGATCACCGCCGGCAATCGGCCTGGTCTGCCGGATGAAATCGACATAGCGGGAGATCTCGCCGTCGAAGAAATGCGCGGGGTCGACCACCTTGGGGTCGATGTAGAAGGCGAGCATGCCATTGGCAAAGCGCCGGTTGGGCGCGGTCGCGCCGGTCCCGGTCAACGCGCCGCCGAGCAATTCGCAAATGAACGCCAGCCCCGAGCCCTTGTGCTCGCCGAAGGCCCGGATCGCGCCGGTGCCCTTGGTATGATCGCGCGGGCCATCCGGCGTATAGGGGCCGTAGAGCACGTGCGGATCCTCGCTCAAGGTGCCGTCGGCATCGATCAGCGCACCCTTGGGCAGTTTCTTGCCGCCGCGGCTTGAGACCAGCACCTTGCCCTCGGCGACGATCGAGGTGGCGAAATCGAGCACGATCGGGTCTTGCCCCTCGCGCGGCACGCCGACGCAATAGGGCGCGGTCGAGAGCCGCTTCTCGACGCCACCGTAGGGCGCGACCAAAAGCGAGCCGGCGGCATTGACGAAATGCACGGAGACAAGGCCCTCGGCGGCGGCCATCTCGGCCCAGTCGCCGACCCGGCCGATGTGCCCGGCATTGCGCAAGGCGATCGCAGCAAGGCCGGCCTTCTTGCATTTCTCGATCCCAAGCTTGACGGCAACCGGCGCCACCGTCTGCCCGTAACCGAACTTTCCGTCGACCACCGCCAGCGACGGCGTGTCGACGACCACTTCAGCCGTCTGGTTCGGAACGATCGAGCCCATCTTCTTCCATCGGATATAGACGGGCACGCGGATCACGCCGTGACTGTCATGGCCGGTGAGATTGGCGGTCGTCAGATACGTCGCGACACGCCGCGCCTCTTCCGGCGAGGACTCGGCGTGACCAAAAATGTCGGCCACAAAATCGATGAGATGAGGAACCTTGATCGTAACCATTTCAGATCTTCGCTCTTGCTGGTTTTGGCGATTATTTCTCGTGACGCGCTACGCGCTCACCTTGGCATGACCGCCGAGATAGGCGGCGCGGATGGCTTCGTTGCCCCAGAGTTCGTCGGGCTTGCCGCCGAGCACGATCCGCCCAGTTTCCAGCACGTAGCCGTGGTCGGCGACCGACAATCCCATGCGCGCGTTCTGCTCGACAAGCAAGACCGTGGTGTTGCGGCGGATTTCCGAAATGATCCGGAACACCGCCTGGACGATGACGGGCGCGAGCCCGAGCGACGGCTCGTCCAGCAGCAACAGCCTCGGCTTGGCCATCAGGCCGCGCGCGACCGCTACCATCTGCAACTGGCCGCCCGACAGCGTCCAGCCGAGCGCATTGGCAAAGCTGCGGATATCCGGAAACAGGTCGAACATGGCGTCGGCTTCGCGCGACAATTCGGCTTTGCCGGCGCGCCGGTTCGAGCCGCCGAGCATGATGTTTTCCCTGACGGAAAGACCGGGAAATACCCGCCTGCCCTCCGGGACGTGCGAAATTCCAAGCCGCACGATCGCTTCAGGTCCGAGCGTGTGCGCATTTGGCCCCGAGATCAGCTTGCCGTCGAACAGGATCTCGCCGGAGGCAGGCTTCGTCAGTCCGGAAATTGCCCGCAGCGTGGTCGATTTGCCGGCGCCGTTGGCGCCGAGCAAGGTCACGACCTGGCCTTCATCGACGGCAAGCGAGACGCCGCGCAAGGCTTCGATCTCGCCATAGCGCACCACCAGATCGTTGATTTGAAGCAGCGCCATTATTCGGTTCCGAGGTAGGCGGAGACGACGTCGGGATGGCGCAGCACCGCAAGCGATTCGCCGTCGGCGATGCGTTTGCCGAAATTGAGCACCGTGATGTGTTGGGCGGCCTCGCTCACCAGCGTCATGTCGTGATCGATGATCAGGATGGTGAGGCCTTGCGCCGCGATGCGCTTGAGCAGGCCGTGCAATTCGAGCTTCTCGGTGGAATTCAGCCCGGCCGCCGGCTCGTCCAGCAATAACAGGGTCGGATTGGCCGCAAGCGCACGCGCGATCTCGATCAGGCGCTGATGCCCATACGAGAAGCTCGA
>CAVVLH010000117.1:0-13353 GCA_963748805.1 uncultured Alphaproteobacteria bacterium
CGAAAACGTTCGAGGTTATCTTCAAAAGAAAAAAAGATGCCTCTACATCGTTTGGGTTTCTTTCAAAAGAAGATATCTTTCGTGCGTTCATTAAAGAAATGCTCCAACAACGCTTTGAGTTTCCTGAAAAGAAAAGACGACGAGCAGGCGTTTCAGTTCTTCTCTGAAAAGAACGGTATACCACCAGAACAATGCTTACATTTTATAATATCAACAAACCTGCGCCGACATCGTTCAGGTTTTTCTCGAAAAGAAAGAGATGTGTCGACAAGTTAATAGTCTGGTCGCACGCCGGTGCCGACTCGAAAGACTTTCGTATCCGATGCGACGAACGCGGGTTGATTCTCGTGTAGTAGATATACCCTGAGGACACCCCCAGGACAAGGCAGAGGGCGCCCAGGACCAGCACGGTTATCACGCCCCCGGACATCTCAGCAGCTGGTCCGTCCACCGCTTGGGGGTGCGATTGGGGGAGGGGGACGCTGGACACGTAACTGAAACGAGTAGATGACATAAAACTATTGCCACGTATTGCTCCCCAAAACCCCAAAACCCCATCATTTGAAATAATGAGATGCTGAGGTTAATGTTAAAATAAAAACATTAATATTAGCATTAATATAAATGAATCAATCAGTTGAGTATGGAGGAGGAGATGTAAAGATCTCGTAACTTCCTAATCCAACAAGGACTCTTATGGATGAGACTAACATTGATTAAACTGATAATAATCAATCCTTCTCAAAATCTAAAATAATATCGTAAAGAAATTCTGATATTTTTGGAGGGAAAAAATATAATTCTGCAATTGCGTAACATTAACAATTCCTTTTAACTTTCAATTAGCAAGAAGCGATAAGAAAGAAACGATGTAGTGTTTGGCATATCAACTCACGAAAACGCTTCCTCCCTAAATGTGTATCTCCTATAATTATATATTTATATATAGGAGCACCTAAGTAAAGATAACAGGTTCTTAATCTTAGAACTTCAGTTCCTTTAAGCAGGAAAAGCCAGTTAGATCCTGCTCTGATTACTTCATAATATCAAAGGATAGCAAAATCAAAGGCATTTTCAACTTTTATATGCTCATCCTTGCTGTCTACTCTACCTTCTCATCTGCATTTTAGTAAGAATATTTAGAGGATTAATATTAAGATAGTGCTGCATTTGGACTGCCTACAAATGATGTATTGAACATTGCGGATGGAGTTATTGAAATATGTTTTGCTATTGACATTATTACAAGTAATATATAAGATATATAGTTTATTTAATATCTAGATTTCTTCTAGGAATATATAAGCGATGAAGATTATTATCCTGTTAGAAGCTTCAAGATTATTGCTTAACATTACTTCAAGTATCTTAAAAACCATTTAATTTCATAATTTGAATAGAGGGAGATTAATTCCTGACTTCATAGCAGTGTTACCCTTGGACACAATAATCCTCAGGAACAAGAGTATAGAAGCTCGATAGTATTCACGTCTGTTCAAACTCTTCAGACTACCTAAACTGTTTTACTTCCTCAATAATAAAAATTTAATTGATTTACTCAAGTCCTACTATAGAGGCCGACTCTAAAGATATATAGAAAAGAATCCAGATGAGGCGATGTAAAGTAAAGAAGACAATAACAAGATAATGACTTAGATAAAGATAGCCTATGGGTTTAAAGTCTTTAGACTAATCCTAATAATAATAACAATCAGTTACTTCATAGGCACTCTCTTCTACATCTACTCAACTCTAACTTGACAGTAAGGAGCTCAGTATGCTAACATGCCTTAAAACTTCATAAATGATAACAACCTGGACAGTTTGTCTGACATGGATCAAGTAATCATAATGATGTACTTTGCATTTACAACTCTCACTACTGTGGGCTTTGGAGACTATCATGCTGAAAATGATGTTGAGAGAGTTGCCTTCTGCTTCATACTCCTCTTTGGAACTGCTGTATTCTCCTTCATTATGGGCAACTTTATAGAAATCTTATTGTCATTTAAGATAGTGACAGCTGATAATGAGGAGTCTTCAGATTTGACTAAGTGGATGAACCTATTAGCTAGGTTTAACAAGGGAAGGGCTTTGCCTAAGGACATGACAAGGCAGATAGAAGCCTACTTTGACTACTATTGGAAATATGATAAGAACTATGCTATTAAGTCTCAGGATGATAAGAGGTTTATGAGTGAACTTCCTGAACATATTCAAATTAATGTAAGAAACTAACAATTAAATATTATTTATTTTAGATATATAAAGACTTCTTGTTTAAAGACTTCCTCTACTAATTTAAGCACTTCCTGAACATTCCTCGTGACTTGAAGGAAAAGCGTCACACTTCAGATTGGAAGGACAACTGGGATGACTCAGAGTTTAGTGCGTTTATGGTTTTAATTCTTAAAAAGCTAGAACCTAGATAAGTACTGCAAAAGGAATCCATTTTTGATATTGAGTAAGATGTGGAGGAGTTCCACTTTGTTGTTAAAGGAGATGTAATATATTTATTCTAAAATAATATATAGTATGTGGTGGGATACACGATTCATGGGAAAGAACACTTTGCAAAGAAGTTAGGGGAGAAGACAACGATTGGAGACTACTATATGGTGTTTGGAAAGAAACCTTAGTTTGTTTATAAAGCTCTGACTAATCTGGACTGCTACATCATCCGCAAAAAGAAATTCATTAAGATCTTAGAGTCATATCCTGAATACTCAGCAAAGATGAAACAAATGATATTGAAGAACTACAGGGAAAAAATAAGCAAACCTGTCCATGATCATAAGAAAGAAACTGAAGCTGGACTACTCTTGAGAAAAAGGAAAACAGTAGTAATGAACTTAGGGTAGCTTGGGTAGATGGATTCTAATAATGAGACCGATAAGGAATTTAAAGAAGAAGAGAAGAATTTGAAACATGCGAGCAAGAACAGTTAAGATGCTATTGTGAGGAAAATTAAAAAACTAGATCATAAGATTGAAAATATTGGGAAGACTGTGCTGGACTTGTTTAAGAAGTATGATGAACATATGAAAGACATCATTAATTTATGACTATGTTAACTTAAATTCACACTAACTAACTATACTCAATCACTAAATAAATTATGGGGTTTTGGGGTTTGGGGAGACGAAACTGAGCCAAGTGAGAAAAAAAAAAAAAAAAAAAAAAAAACGTATTGCTGGCGCTCAAGTCCTTTTGCGAGCTGGCTGCGAGCGCCGCGGCCTTTTTCGCACCCAGAATGCCGCCTTGCACCGCGCGGGCTTCCCGCTCCCGGCTGGTGAGACGCCAGGATTGCCACAGGGTCGAAGTGGTCAGCGCCAGCGCCACCAACGCGATCAGGATCGCGGCAACCTGCTGGGTCGGCGACAGCGCCTGGAAAGCCGCAGGCAATGAAGCGACGTCGAAATGAAACGCGACGCTTGCGAGCACAACGGTTGCGGCCAGCAGCACCAGCCACGCCAACAGACCCCACATCGCAAATCCCCAAAACCAAACGTCGAACCCGGCCTCGTTTTGAGGGCCGGCCACTCAAAAGGAGACCGGCCCAAACAGGGGACCGGCAGGGGGTATCAAAGCAATTGGGGACATCAATATCGGGCCAAAGCGGGCGCGGCAATGCTGCAAGGGATAGCAAATCGGCCTCCAAGGGCCCAAAAAGGCTTGTAATCGGGACTCGGAATTGGGACTCGGAATCGGAGCTTGGGATCGGGGCTTGGGATCGGGCCTCGCCGGCCGGTGAGGCCCGACGCGGGCGATGATTTTACGCGTCTTTAAAACGCCACGCCGATGCGGATGCCGCGCCGCCACACCACGCGGCTTTTTTTCCGCACGCCGCCATGGAGCAATTCGAACCGCTCCGGCAACATCACGGTGGGAGAAACCTCAAGGCAGGCGCCGCCGCGCGAATAATCGACCAGCCGGCAACTGACCACCGGAGCCTTCGCACTCACGATGATCTGCGCTTTCGCAGCCTCGCCGCTCGCGGGCGCAACGCGCTGAAAAAGCCGCTTCGGTTTGGTTTCGATCGCCATGTCCCATGCTGGGCCCTACCCGGTTACGGCATTCTTAAACGGGCGTGGTGACGGGAATCCGCGCGCGGCCAAAGACAATTTGAGCGGCAACCTTGACGGCAACCTTGGCGCGGGCAATTTGAATCAAAACCGGAAAAGCCGGCCATGGCGGCACTCTCTCGCTCAAGTTTTAGCGAAGGCGCGAACACGGCGTTAAGCCAGCTCGCGCAGACTGTGCCTGCGATCTTTCAAAGACGATATTCCAAGCGGGGGCATTCATGATCGACGACAAAGTCAGAATTAAATGCACGAAGTGCTCGCAAGTTTTCCGCGAGCGGGCGCAAAGGGTGCGCCCGGGCTTTCAGACCAATTGCCAGCACTGCAACCGCCTGATCACCTTCGACATGACGGTGGAGGACCGCAATGTCCGCAAGGCCCTGATCAGCGCCAAGGAGATCCGCGCGCTGGTTGACGAGGCCCGCCGGGCTGCCGCCATCGCCCAGGAAGGCGGCGCCGTTCCGGTGATGAACCGCAGCCACTATTAGCGATTGATCCGGAAAAGTGTGCAGCGGTTTTCCGAAAAGACCATGCTCAATCAGACAACCAAAGCGCGATGACGATTTATCCAAATCTCACCGCGCTTTAGGTGTGCGTCGCAACGACGACCGCCCAGCGGTAGCCGAGTGGCCCAGCATGGTAAATTTCCGGTTGTGACAGCCATAAATTCTACCGATGTTAACTACGCCCAACAGAGAAATGCCCGTGTAACCACGGCTTAAACCGCCGAGGGGCGATAAAACGCATTCGTTTTGCGCGTTTTCCCTGGGGGGCTTTCGAGAATGATCGTGCGCGGCAAATGGCTGCTCTGGATGCGGGCTTTCCTGCATTCGGCTGCTATTGCGGGTTTAGTCCTGATCGCCGCGAGCTGGTTCTTCGCCGCCTACATCTCCTCCGTCGAGCGCGGAAAGGCGGTCGAGGAAGCGATGAAGCAATCCGACAGCCTGGCGCGGCTGTTCGAGCACGACACCATCGGAACCATCGGCCGCTTCGACCGCACGCTGTTGTTATTGCGCAAAAGCTACGAGGACGATCCCGCTCATTTCGATTTGCGCAATTGGGCCGAACAGACCGCGCTGATCAGCGAGGAATCGATCGTGTTGACCATGATCGGCACCGATGGCTACCTGAAGGCCACGACGCTGAGGGCTGACCCTGGGCAGCTTTATCTTGGCGACCGTGCGCATGTGCAGAAGCAGTTGCAGGCGACCAATGACGAACTCCTGATCAGCGATCCGGTCATGGGCAAGAGAACGAAACGCCTGTCGATCGCGCTATTGCGCCGGCTTCGTAACCCGGACGGCAGCACGGCCGGCCTGCTTTCACTCTCGATCAATCCCGATTTCATCGAACCCTTCTACCGCAGTGTCGACCTCGGCAGCCACGGCGGCATTTCGATTCGCAGTGCGGCCGGCGTGATTCTCGCGGCCAAGGGATTCTCGGCCGAGCTCATCGGCGTCAACCCGGGCCGCCAGATGCTGTCCGGCGAATTGGCAAAGTCCTCCTTCGGACACTATTGGGGGAACGGCAATATCGACGGCACCGTTCGCCTGATCGCCTACCGCAAGTCTGACCGCTTCCCGTTGATCTTCACGGTGGGACTCTCCGAAGACAGCATCCTGAACGAATACCGCCAGCACCGCACCGCCTATTACCTGGTGGCTTCGATCGTCACTCTGTTTGTCCTGATCGGCATCGGCTTTGCCGTCCGCTATCAGATCCGGCTCGACCGCAGCCAGACCGAACTCGAACTCGCCAATGCGCGTTTCACCGCAGCTCTTCGCAACATGTCGCAGGGGCTGTGCCTGTTCGATCCGGAGCAGCGGGTGGTGGTCGCCAACGCCCGCTATGCGGAAATCTACCGCCTGGGCGAGGACCAGATCGAGCCCGGCACAAGCCTGCGGGAAATCCTGCAAGCGCGCGAGGAGAGCGGCACCGGTTTCGTGACCGATCCGGACGCCTATGTCAGCGTCAATATCAAACAGGCCACCGAGATCCAGCAGCTCGCCGACGGGCGGTTGATTTCGATCAAGCGGCAGCCGATGTCCAACGGCGGATGGCTGACCACCCATGAGGATGTCACCGCGGAGAAGCTGAACGAAAAGCTGCTCGCCGAAAAGGCCAGCGAACTCGAGGTGATGAACACGCGCTTCTCGACCGCGCTCTCCAATATGGCGCAAGGGCTGTGCATGTTCGACGGCGAAAGGCACCTGACCGTCTGGAACGACCGTTACGTCGAGCTTCTCGGCATGCCGGAGCGTCTATTGAAAGTCGGAACGCCGCTTCGCGAGATTCTCGCCTACCGGGTCGCCCGCGACATGCGGCGGACGATCGACGATCCCGCGGTCAAGTTGAGGGTAACGGAGCTGTTGATGCTGGCGCCCGATGCCTCCCGGGTCGACGAATTGTCGGATGGCAGATTCGTGATGCTGACGCGGCGGCCGATGGCGGGCGGCGGCTGGGTTACGATGGTCGAGGACATCACCGAACGCCGGCGCGCGGAGGCCGAAATCGTCCATTTGGCGCGGCACGACGTGCTGACCGGACTTGCCAACCGCGCCGAATTCAACGCCCGGCTCGAAGAAGCCAGCCGCAGGCTGAAGCGCAACGGCGGCAGCGTCACCGTGATGATGATCGACCTCGACCGGTTCAAGGCGGTCAACGACACGCTCGGCCATCTGGCCGGCGACCAGCTGTTGAGCGAGGTGGCGCGCCGCCTGCAAGCAACCGTGCGCGACATCGACGTGCTGGCGCGGCTCGGCGGAGACGAATTCGCGATCATCCAGGAAGGCGGCGCCGATCAGCGCGAAGGCGCGGTCGCCCTGGCGCTGCGGATCATCGGAGCGATCTCCGTCCCCTTCGACCTCAACGGAAACCAGGTGGAAGTCGGCACCTCGATCGGGATCGCGCTGGCGCCGGAAGACGGGCTCGAGCCGGACGAACTGCTCAAGCGCGCCGATCTTGCGCTCTACAGCGTCAAATCAAACGGCCGTAACGACTTCTGCCTGTTCCGCAACGAAATGCTCGAGATCGTCAACACCCAGCAATCGGCCGAGCGCGAGCTGCGCGAGGCGATCGCGCAGGGCCAGTTCGAGCTGCACTACCAGCCGGTGGTGGATGTGAAAACCCGCGATCTTTGCGGCGTCGAGTCGCTGGTCCGCTGGCGGCATCCCGCCAAGGGCATGATCGCGCCGGATCATTTCATTCCGCTCGCCGAATCCACCGGCCTGATCGTGCCGCTCGGCGAATGGATCCTGAACCAGGCCTGTGCGGACGCCGCCAACTGGCCGGCGCATGTCAAGGTCGCCGTCAATATCTCGGCGATCCAGTTCAAGAAGGGCAACCTGTTCGAGGTCATCCTCGGCGCGCTGGTGAAGACGGGCTTGCAGCCGGAACGGCTCGAGCTCGAGATCACCGAGACCTCGCTTTTGGAAAACCAGGAAGCCCATCTGACGACGATCCGGCAATTGAAGAATCTGGGCCTGTCGATCGCGCTCGACGATTTCGGCACCGGCTTCTCGTCGATCAACTATCTGACGATCTTCCCGTTCGACAAGATCAAGATCGACAAGTCCTTCACCAAGGGCATTCTCAGCCGCGCCGACTGCAAGGCCGTGGTGGCCTCCACATTGGCACTGGCGCAAGGGCTCGGCATCATCACCACGGTCGAAGGCGTCGAGACCGAAGAGCAGTTCGACTATATGGGCGCCGCCGGCGTCGAACTCGCGCAAGGCTATCTGTTCGGCAGGCCGGTGCCGATGGCCGAATTCGGCCGCGACAGCGCACCGATGCTGACGGCGCTGGTGGCTTAGACCAACCCTTGCAGTTATTTTCTACGCGCGTGGCGTCAAACCGCACGCCCTCCTTCTCTTTCCGCTTTGGCGGCATCGGCGATATTCCTCAGTCCGCTTTTCAAAAACTTGCCTGGCGGCCGCGCTGGGAAGCCGGGCCAGCTGCTCCGCCATCTCGCGACCGAGCTGGAAGTGTTGATAATCGATCGGGTCGTGCCAATCGCCGCCCCAGATCAGAAAGCCGTTATCGGCAAACACATCGATCACCGTCTCGGCCATGCCGGGCCTGATGTCGGCTCTGTTCAGATACTTCTCGCCGCCACCGGGCGAGACGCGGCGCGCCGCGCCTGCGCCTTCCAAAAATGGATTCTCGACCGGGTTCAGATCGATCGCGAGACCATAGGCATGCATCGACAGGCTCGTTCCGCCCGCCACCGGGCGATCGTTGAAGGCGGAGGTGTTGTCGTCCGCCATCGAAGCGTCGTCATCGCCTTCGTAGCGATTGATCGGCTGGGCTTTCGCAAGCGGAAACCGCAGCTCCAGCAGCCTGTCAAAAATCCCGGCAACACGGGCTGCGACGGCATCCAATACGACGATCTCGCCATCTGCGTGCAGGCGTCCGTCGAAACCGAAATAGCTGAATTTGACGCTTGCGAGCCGATCGCAACCGACCGGGCCGTGGTTGGTCAGCGTCTTGTGGTTCTTCATTTGCTCGCAAAGATCTTTCGAAACCGCGGTCGCTTCAGCCGCGTTCGCCGCAACCGGCATCCGGTGAAACAGCGCAAGGAAAGCAGAAAGCAAACCAAGGACGATCGAGCGACGCTTGAACGGGTTGAGGCGCATTCGGCGAGCTTCGCCCCTTTCACAGGCCAAAATCCATCGCTATTTTGGCCGAGCGAGTCCTGAAGGAGGCCGAGATGCCGTCCGACGATTCCCGTTACTGGTTTCCCGCAAAGCGCTATGGCTGGGGCTGGGGTATTCCTGTCACCTGGGAAGGCTGGGCCGTGCTGACCGGCTTTGTTGCATTGGTGATCGCCGGCGTTTTCCTGGTGCCGCCGCATCGCTCACCCGCCGCATTCGTGGCGTATATGATCGCGCTGTCGGTGGTCCTGACCGCGATCTGCTGGTGGAAGGGCGAGCCGCCGGGATGGCGCTGGGGCGACGATCGCTGATCGGGACCAGCGCGCGACCGATCTTCAGCCGCGTGACGAGGCCCGGTCGAAAGAAGGTCTGACCGGGCACGGCACCAGGCCGTGCGCGGGCGCGAAGGCTTTCGAAATCAGAACTGACCCGGCTGCGCCGGCGCCGACGGATAATCGTGGCGCAGATTGTTCGGATTGTTGCGGGAGAACAGATCCTGCCGCAGCACGCCCGGCGCCACATAGTCTCCCCATGCGGGGGCCTTTCGCGCGGTTACCACCGGCTTCGGACGGCCGTCCTGCGCAATTGCGGCCACCGGAATGAACAGGCACAGGATGGTCAGGATACGAATCGGTTTCATTCACGCGGCTCCTTAAGCACAGCTGATTTGCTGGATCACTACATAGCCGCAAATGAACGAAAAGCCGAGACAAAACGGCTTTACCGGCGATCCCCTCCCGCTTTGCTGAAACAGCAAAGCGACCTCCCCTTTTCAAGGGGAGGTTTCAATCGGCAACGGCGTTTAATTCAGCGGCAGCCAGACGATCTCGCAGGCCATGTTGCAGGCGTTGCAGTGCGCCGGCTGGGCAAAGGTGTCGGCCAGCTCCCACTCCTGCTTCTCGTTGCTCCACTGCGCCGTCGCCTTGGAGAGGATGTCGTCGGAGCGGCAATGGCCGCAAACCGGCGTCGCCCGCGTGGACACCACCGTGCGCAGCCGCGTTTCCTGCGGGCGCTCCTGATTGTCCTGTTTCGAATGAAACGGGTTGGAAAGAAGGTGATGTGTCATTTTCCGAAAGAATCCCAGCCTACTGCCCCGGTTCCTGAATGTAGCGCCGCCGCTGTAGATGTCTGTAGTGGAGATGAAGCGCCGTCTTAATTGCTGTGGATTGCGGTCATCGCGGCCACGCAGCACGCGCAATCCGCGCTCGTCATGCGCTTCCTCCGGAAGTCTAGCCAAACGGCACGACTCAAGGCGGAACGGACGCCACTTTCCTGCATTAATCCATGACAAGATTCGGCCCTTCCAGCCAAGCCCGGCTTTTTACGGAGAGACGGCGATGCGACAGCGGCTCACATCGGTTATCAACTTCACCAACGAATCGGTCCTCGACCTCTACAATCTCCTGCTCGCGGTGGTGCTGTTCACATCGCCCTGGTTTTTCGCCCATGCGAGCCGGACCGCGGGTCTTGATCTGCGGCTGAGTGCCGTTGCCATCATCCTCCTGTCGATCGCGGCGATGATCGCCTTCTCCACCTGGGAGGAATGGGTCAACCTGGCGCTTGGTCTGTGGCTCGTGGTCTCGCCCTGGCTGCTCGGCTTTGCCCACACCCGCGCGATGCACTACAGCATCGCCATCGGGGCGGGAATCGCGTTTTTCGCCGGCCTTGAACTGTGGCTGCGTTACGAGGCCGCGCACCGCAGCGAGATGCCGGGTGCGCCGTCCAAGAACTAAAACGTCAAAGAACTAAAAGGCGATTGCAGTCCGCCTTGCCACCGCGCGCTTGCCGGCCAACAAAAACCCCGCCGGAAGCAAAAGCTTCCCGCGGGGTCATGCACCAGGTGTCAGGGTCGCTTCCCCTCTGAGCAGGGGATTTCGTTATTTCAGCGAAGAGTTGATCGAGGTGAAGTTGGCATTCAGCGTCGAGCCGAGACCGTTGACTGCCGCGATAATGGCAAGCGAGATCCCGGCCGCGATCAGGCCGTATTCAATCGCGGTGGCGCCGGATTGATCCGCCCAAAATTTCAGAAAAATGTTCCGCAAAGTCCGCCTCCATGTGAGCAAGAGATGCCCGCACGCCGGCATTTCTGCAGCTACCAGCGCGCGCGCCCGTAAATCTACGGGGCGCTCTCTAAGGTTGCATTAAAGGGCGGATGCACAATTTTAATCGAAAGTGTGTTTCACGCAGGCGCAAGCGGTGCGTGTAAACCGTCACACCGTAACAAATCTCGGGAAACACTGGGAAATTTGTTCCACGCCGAAACCGCGTCGCCCCAGAGGGCGCCGTCGCGCGTTTCGGGCCGGATAGCCCGGCTTCGGAAAATGGTTACTGGCTGGCTAATTGCGCCGGCTGGGCGTGGAACACGCCGGCACCCGATACCTGCGAGGCGATCAAAAAGGCCGCCACCACGGCCGGCACGCTGATAAGTCTCAGGAATTGATCAACGGAAAGCATATTCGACGTCCCCCAAGAACGACAAGGATTAAGTCGACACCTGCCAAACGCGCCCACCAGATTGGCAACTGTCAGAAACGCGCCGTTACGGTCTGCTGGCTTGCAAGACTTTGGCTTGCAACCTCTTGGCTTGTCAGGATCCGATCGGAGATCACCGCTCCGGAGATCGCCAGCAGCGCCAGGATGGTTATGGCCGTAATGGTTTCCATTTGGTTAACGTCGCGCCGGATTGTGGCCGAAAAGGTCAGAGTTCTGTCCCTTTTCAGGACATTGCCGGGATATGAGTGTGGCTTTTAGGGGGTGCGGTGTCCCTGCTCCCGCGCCCGCTAGGGCGCGTCGAGTTGGACATGCGTAGTGAATTAGGCACGCATCTGTGATATGATTCGATGAGGTTGCGAGATATGCAGACATCACCGTTAGCATCTCGGCCAGCGTGTTTTTGCTCGCTTTTATCCCCAGCACGTCGCTTGTTCGCTCCGGATCTATTGCCTCCCGCAGGGGAGGGATAAGAGCTCAATGCCCGCCGCGCGCGAGAAAGATCTGGTAAAAGCCGATCACGATCTCAAAGCCGATCAGAAGCACGACGATGACCTCGAGCCGCAGCGAGCGGCGCGTGTCGATGATGTCGGCAAGCGTATCGGCCGTGTCCGCCACCACGGCGAGCTTGCGATTGAGCGTCTCGACCCGGCCGATCAGCTCGTATTCGTCTTCGAGGCGGGCATAAAGCCGCTCCAGGTCGGGCCGGTCCCATAGCGCGTCGGGCTTGTCGGTGATCGCGACGCGGCCGGAGACGTTGTGCTGCACCAAAAGCGCCTCGCCGATCAGCCGCAGGATGCCGCGCCGGTTGCGAAAGAACTTTCCCGAAGACGCGAGCTCGCGCACAAAAGGCTCGATGGTTTCGAACACCTTCGCGACCTCGCGCTCGTCATGGGCGAGCACGACGCTTTTCGCCAGCACGTCGGACACCACCAGGAGCCGCGCCATCGACATGTCGCGGACATGAACCGGCCCGCCCGAGCCGACCTGGTCGTCGGTTTCGCCCAACAGCTCGACGGTGGCGGATTCCTCTTCCGGCGGCGTCAACCGGCCGCCGATCCGCGGCAGCAGCCGATCGAGAAAGGCCGCCTCCTCCTCCATCGTCATGTTGAGGAAAACCACCGCACCATAGCGAAACAGCACCGCGATGCCGTCTTGGCCTGCCCGCAGCGCCAGCGGCACCGCCGACAGCGCTTCCTTCTCAAAACCCGCGGTATTGATCCGCTCGCCGACATGGAGCGCATGCGCGGTGATGCGAGGCGGCTGGCTGCGGAAAGCGGCATTCGTCATCTTGAAAGAGGCCTGAACCATCGCGAGAGGATCGGCCAAGCCTATCAGGATGAGCCGCAGTCGTCATGCCGGGGCGCGCGTTAGCGCCACCGTCAAGCGCGCGGCATGATCCGCAATTCGACCAGCGCGATGCGTTCGAGCACGCCGACGTCGCGCTCGCCGCGGCCGGCGCTGTGCAGGATCGATTCAGCGAGCGTGTGGACCTGGGTGGCGGATACCGGCTCCGGCAGGCTCTCGATGGAAGCCTCCAGCGCCGCCGACATGATCTCGATCACCTCGGGAGAGTACACCACGTCGCAACCCGAAAAGTTCAGTATCGTTGCCGTCACGCGCCAGTTCCCCCCTGGTGCGCTTCCCGCGCACGATTGAAAAAATCCTCTATCCGATAAGTCGCCGGCGAGCATCGAAGTTCCCCTACGCAACGTATGATTTGTAACTTAGGAACTGTTGGCCTGACGGATTCCGACATCCAACACTGTGCTACAGCCGCCACAGCGACGCTGTGTCACGCAACGCCCTTACGTTTTCGACTCCATTCCTTCAGTCATCCTATATATGATGACCAACATCCGGGGCTGAGCGCATTTGATCCTTATCCCTTATTTCTGGCCCGGAAGGCCGCTGGTTTTAATCGCCAGCGGCCTTTTCGTTTCCAGGCTGCGAATTCGCGATCGGCATCAGAGGTTGCTGCGATGGCTCGCGGACTTCGATATCGGAACTCTGCTGGCAAAACCGTAAATCAGCGCCAGGCGATCGAGGCATTCGCGAAAGCGCTTGGCGAAATAATCCATCCAGCGCTGGCCGCGCAAGCCGCGCCGCTGACCGATCTGTTCCATGGT
>CAVVLH010000118.1:0-26429 GCA_963748805.1 uncultured Alphaproteobacteria bacterium
CGCGCCAACCACGGCCGCGCGCGCGGACAGACAAAGCAATTCTGGCCCGACATGGTCGGCTTCAAATACAAGATGTCCAATATCCAGGCGGCGCTCGGTTGCGCGCAAATGGAACGGATTAGCCGAATTGATCGGTCGCAAGCGGCAGATCTTCCACTACTACCGCGATCGCTTGCGCGATCTGCCGGGCGTGCGGATGAATCCGGAGCCCAGCAACATCGTCAACGGCGCGTGGATGCCGACCGTGGTGTTCGATGAGGAGACCGGGGTGTCCCGCGAGAAGCTTATTGCGGCGTTCGCCGCCGACAATATCGATGCTCGCGTCTTTTTCTATCCTTTGTCGGGGTTGCCGATGTTCGAGGCGAGCGCCGAGCAACCGGAACGCATGGGAAATCCCGGAGCGGGCAATCAATCTTCCGAGCTATCACGACATGACAACGGCGGACCAGGATCGCGTGATCGCGGTGGTGCGCAGAATGCTTAAGAGCGGTTGACGCCGCGATGAAGCTTCTTTTGCTTGCAGACGGGCACGTCGGGTTGGCAATCGCCCGATGGCTGATCGCTAACTTCTCGTGACGACATCGACCTGATCGTAACTACCGCCGACAATGAGGTCGCGGCCGCTGCCCGTGAGTGCTCGGGTCCGATCGCTGGTGTTTCGATCGTCGTTTCAGGTTCCGAGTTTGCCACCGGCGAGGCGCTCTCCTTCGATCTGGGCCTGTTGGCTTGGTGGCCGAAGATTATTCGCGCGCCGTTGCTCTCTTTGCCGCGCCGCGGCTTCGTCAATACTCACCCGAGCCTTCTGCCGTACGGCAGAGGCAAGCACTACAATTTCTGGTCGATCGTCGATCGCGTGCCTTTCGGGGTGAGCCTTCACACGGTCGATGAAGGCATTGATAGCGGTGACATCGTTGCCCAGGCCGAACTTCGCCTATGATTGGGAGGATACCGGCGGGTCGCTGTATCGCAAGGCGACGGAAGCGATGCTGAGGTTGGTCCAGCAGACATATCCCGCGCTTCGCAAACTGGATTTTCAGACCCGGCCGCAGAACCTTACCGCCGGTACATTTCACCAGGCATGCCGAACTCGAGGCGGCGAGCTCGATCGATCTGGACAAGACCTATGTCGCGCGCGATCTGCTCAATCTGCTTCGAGCGCGAACATTTCCCGGTTATCCCGCATGCGCGTTTCTCGGACGGAGGCGACGTGTACGAGGTCCGCGTCGATATCAAAAGGAAATCGCGATGAGCGAGTACGATAAATTCAAGAGCGAATGTGCGACCGAGATCGCGCGAATGGGGAGCGATCGCGATCTCGCTGCCACCACGCTTTCATGGATGGATCGCGCCAATCGAGAAAAATATACCTACCATTTCGAATGGATGGGGCGCCCCATCATCCAATATCCGCAGGATATTCTGGCGGTTCAGGAAATCATCTGGTCGGTCAAGCCCGATCTCATCGTCGAGACCGGCATCGCGCATGGCGGATCGCTGATCTTCTCTGCCTCGATGCTGGAGTTGAACGCAGTTTCCGGTGGTCCCCAGGATGCACAGGTGTTGGGAATCGATATCGATATCCGCGCCCACAACCGTGCGGCAATCGAGGCGCACCCGATGGCGCGGCGTATCGCCATGATCGAGGGTTCGAGCATCGCGCCCGAAGTGATTTCGCAAGTCAAGGCGAAAGCCGCCGGCAAGCGCAGCGTGCTTGTCATGCTGGATAGCAATCACACCCACGATCACGTGCTTGGCGAGCTTGGAGGCCTATGCGAACCTGACTACGGTCGGAAGCTACTGTATTGTGTTCGATACCTTGATCGAGGATTTGCCTGCTGATGCCTTTTCCGATCGCCCTTGGGGCGAGGGCAACAACGCAAAGACAGCGGTCTGGGATTTCCTCAAGCGGCATCCGGAGTTTGAGATCGACAAGAGTATTCAGCACAAGCTGCTGATCACAGTGGCGCCGGACGGTTACCTGAAGCGCGTCAGGTGAAGCCGGAAGCTGTTCAATGACTGAGCCACTCGTTACGATCGGCATACCTACGTTTAACCGGCCCGTGGGGCTGGCGCGTACGCTCGCTTGTGTTTGTGCCCAGACTCACCGGAATCTCGAAATCATAGTCTCGGACAACGCCTCCACCGATCCGGCCGTTCGCGCAACAATCGAAGAGTTCGCGGCGAAAGATTCTCGCGTCAGCCATCATCGGCATCCCAAAAATCTTGGTGCGATGTCCAATTTTTCATCCTTGCCGCCCAAGGCCCGAGGTGAATTTTTCATGTGGGCGGCAGATGACGATCGATGGGAGCCGTTTTTTGTCGAACGTTGTCTTGCGGAACTTCAGAGCGATCCTGCGTTGGCTGTGTGTCAGATGGAAGCCCGATACGAGGTCGACGGCGAAGGATTGTTTCCATTCTTTTTTGAAGGCTCTCCCTTTCGGAGCTATTCTTCGGCATCGTCGGTCGAGCGTGTGAAGCACCTCCTGCGTCACGTTTACGGCAATCTCGTCTATGGCGTGTTCAGACGAGAGGCGCTGTTTCATGACGGTAAACCGATTACCGAATGGATCGGGCGGACGCTCAACGAAATTCCCATGCAGATATTGTTGGCGGCCAGCGGTAACATCAGGGTTATTCCGGAGGTCGGTCTTTACAAGGCAGCTCCGAAAGCCGTCTGCGATCAGGCGCGATGGGAGCAAGTGGGGGGGCGGCTCCCCAATTGGAGGGGGTGGCGGAGTTACTTGAATGATTGCCGATCGAATTACCAATATCATAACATGGTCATGCACGAGAATTTCGCAGCCATCGATGCTCTTGGTTACGATCGTGAAACCACCCGGCGTCTGCGTGCCTGGGCCGTCTATTGTCTGTTGAAGCATCAATTTCTGCTCGCGTTGCGTTGGAAGCCAGCGGCTCTTGCGGACTCGCAATCCTTTAGCGGCGCTATCGGCTCAACTGCCGCGAAGCGCCGATGAAAAACTCCTCGCCCCGCGTTTCGATCGGCTTGCCGACTTATAATCGGCCGGAGCTGTTGGCGCTTGCGCTGGCATGCTTCTGCCGTCAGACCTTTACGGATTTCGAACTGATCATGTCGGATAACGCTTCGCCCAATCCTGAGGTGCAGGAGCTCTGCGAACGCTACGCCCATACAAGATTCGCGGTTTCGTTATGTGCGGCAGCCTGCCAATCAGGGCGCGGAGAGAAATTTCTGGTTTGTTTTCGACCAGGCGCGAGGCGCCGTTATTTCTTGTGGGCATCTGATGACGACTTATGGCCGGTCGACTTCTTGGAAAAGGGAGTCTCTGCCCTAGATGCCAATCCGACGCGCGTCCGCCTGGTTCTGCCAGGTCATCAATATCAATCCCCGATGGCGAGGTCGTGCGATTTGTATCCAAGTTTCAAGCGATTTCAGTCCGGCGCATTGAAATCGATCGATCTCGATGCGTTTCCTCTGGGAGCCGGAGATCATGGGAAAGGCGAACCTCATCTATTCCATCTTTCGGCGGGACGCCCTTTCCCCGGTGATCGACGCATTCCGAAAGCGTCCATCGACTTGGGGCGGCGACATGAATTTGGTCTACGGATATCTATGCCGGTCCAATCTGGTTATCGATGATCAGGTGGTTCTTCGAAAGCGAACTCTCACCGAAACCGTCGATGCTGTAGTGAACCCGCGCTGCCAGTTATATCCACGCGAAGAGCGCTCGGTCTATTTCCGTGGCTACCGTTCGGCAGCGGCGGGTAGCGGATACTTGTTGTTGACAGCCGCAGTGTTGGCGGCGAGGTCGCCATATGACTATTGGTACTCGGGGAGGGCCCGCGAGGACTACGAGATTGTTGGAGAGGACGAATGTTTCGGATATTTGGGCGGCTTCGAGCTCGTCTCGTCGGGATGCCGAAACCGCGGGTAAAGGAGCAATCTGGTGAAAGCAGTCATCCTTGCCGGTGGCATGGGCACCCGGATCTCGGAAGAGACCGTCGTGCGGCCGAAGCCGATGATCGAAATCGGCGGACGGCCGATCCTCTGGCACATCATGAAGCTCTACGCACATCACGAGATCAATGATTTCGTGATTTGTCTCGGCTACAAAGGGCTACATGATCAAAGAGTATTTCATGAATTTCGTGTTGCATCATTCGGACGTCACGATTGATGCCACGAAGAACAGCATCATCTACCATCAGAGCAGCGTGGAGCCCTGGCGCATCACTCTCGTTGATACCGGGGAGACGACTCTCACCGGTGGACGTCTCAAGCGGGTACGCAACTATCTCGATCCGGTCGAGCCGTTCTGCTTCACTTATGGCGACGGACTTTCCGATATCGACATTGGCGCCACAATCGCCTTTCACCGCGGCCATGGAAAACTGGCAACCGTTACGGCAGTGCGGCCACCGGGACGTTACGGTGCACTCGAGATCGACGGATCGGCCGTGAAGTCCTTTGCCGAGAAGCCGCCTGGCGACAATGCGTATATCAATGGCGGTTTCTTCGTGCTCGATCCTCTGGTGATTGATCGGATCGAAGGCGATAGCACTTCCTGGGAATCGGCGACCGCTTGAGGCGCTGGCCCGGGATGAGGAGTTGCGTGCTTACCGGCACTATGGGTTCTGGCAGCCGATGGATACGCTCCGTGAAAAGATGATGCTTGAAGACCTCTGGCAGTCAGGCCGCGCGCCGTGGCGGCAGTGGGCTTGAGCGCATGGCTACCGCCCCTCCGACCTGCCGATCCTGCGGTGCGCCGCTGTCGGCAGTGCTGGTCGACCTCGGCATGACTCCGATATCGAATGCGTTCATTCGCGCAGGTCAGGCATCGTTCAGCGAGCGGTTCTATCCGCTCAAGAGCTTTGTCTGCGACCGCTGCCTGCTGGTGCAGCTTGAGGACTTCGAGATCTCCGCAGACGCACTTCCATGGCGAATATGTTTACTTTTCCTCGTTTTCGGATAGTTGGCTCGCCCATGCTAGAGGCTTCGTCGAAAAAGCGGTGAACCGCCTGGCATTGGGTGCAAATTCTCAGGTGGTCGAAGTCGGGAGCAACGATGGCTATCTCCTGCAGTATTTCGTCGAGCGTGGCATTCCATGTCTCGGAGTTGATCCGGCGGCTAACTGTGCCATGGCTGCCTGGGATCTTCGGCGCGTTCCGACCGAAGTGGCATTCTTCGGATCAAATGCGGCAAGACAACTCCGCGAGCGAAGCGGTGCTGCGGATTTGATCATCGCCAATAATGTCTTGGCCCACGTGCCCGACATCAACGACTTTGTCGCGGGTTTCTCGATCTTGCTTGGCAAACGAGGCGTTGCGACATTCGAATTCCCCCACGTGCTTGAAATGATCCGAAGTGTCGAGTTCGACACAATATATCACGAGCACTATTCCTATCTGTCATTGTTGGCACTCGAGCCGTTATTTGCGCGCCACGGGTTGCGGGTGGTTGACGTCGAACATCTCTCGACGCATGGCGGTTCGCTGCGACTCTATGTTGCGCATGCCGATTGCATGGCGGTCGCCGATTCCGTCTTGCAATTGCGGAAGCAGGAGATCCTGGCCGGACTCGATCAGGTCGCGACTTATGAAGCGTTTGGACAGCGCGTTCGCCATTTGAAACGATCGTTACTTCGTCTGCTGATCGAGCTCGTGGAAAGCGGCAAATCAGTCGCGGCCTATGGCGCTCCTGCAAAAGGCAACACCTTGCTGAACTATTGTGGCATCGGGCGGGACTTCATTGGATACACGGTTGACCGCAACGTGCACAAACAAGGTCTTATGTTGCCGGGAACACGAATCCCGGTCCTGGCTCCCGAGGAAATCGAGAAACGAAGACCTGACTACGTTCTTATTCTGCCCTGGAATTTGCAGGACGAGATTGTGGCGCAGATCAATCAATTTCCGGATTGGGCGGGGCGATTCATCATCCCGGTGCCTGAGCCCTTAATTTTGGATAGCCGCGGCAAGGCAAGCCATGAATAGCCGGGACGGTGTGCCGACGGTCAGCGTCGTATTGTCCGTGCGAAACGGCGGGAACGACTTGCCGCGAAGCGCTCGCTACGATCCTGAACCAGTCGTTCACCGATTTCGAGTTGATCGCGATCAACAACGGCTCGACCGACGGGACCGGCGACTATCTCGACAGCATCGCCGATCCGAGGGTGCGTGTTTTTCATCAGGCGGACGCCGGGTCTTGCTGCAGCGCTCAATCGCGGTATTTCGCTGGCGCGAGGACGGTATATCGCAAGGCAGGACCACGATGATCTTGCCGATCCGAGCCGGATCGCAAAGCAGGTCGCGTTTCTCGACGCGCACCCGGACCACGCCTTGGTCGGTACGCGCGCGGAGATATGGGTCGGCGATGCGCCGAGCGGCCGCTTTCATGATCATCCGACCGAGGACGATATCCTGCGATTTGATCTCCTCTTGAATAATCCCTTTGTGCACTCCTCGGTCATGATGCGGAAGTCGGCGCTTGACCACGTCGGCGGTTACGCCACCGATCCGGCGCGGCAGCCGCCTGAAGATTATGAGTTGTGGTCTCGCATTGCCCGGCACTATCGCGTGGCCAATCTTGGCGAACGGTTGACGGTGTATCGCGAGGTTCCCTCCAGCATGTCGCGCGCCGGCGCCCAGCCGTTTCTGGAGAGGCTCGTGACCATCTCTTCGGAAAATCTGGCGTATGCGAGTCGGGGCGACGGCGCCGCAGCAGGTTCACGTCGACATCGCCGCGCTCGTTCATGGCGCGGATGCGCGGATTTCCCGCAAGCCTGACGCCGGGCGATGTACGCTGTCATCGCGGAAGCCGGACGCAGGATTGGTGGCGGCGGACCACGCCCGGAACTCGCGCGGAGGATTCAAACTACTCAGGCTCGACTCCGGCATCGTCTCACTCTCCGTCAGCCGGCCCTGGGTTTGGCTTGGCGCGCGGCCCGAAGAATCCGGGCACGTCTGCTAAGAAAATGAATTCAACGCCAGACGTCAGCGTTATCCTCGCGGTCCGCAATGGCGGAGCTGATCTGCCAAAAGCGATCGATAGTATTTTCGGGCAGATGTTTGCGAATTTGGAGTTGATCGTCATCAATGATGGATCAAGTGATGGGACCGCAGCTTACCTGGACAGCATCTCCGAGCCGCGACTTCGTGTGTTCCACCAGGCCAGCGAAGGTCTGGCGGCGACGCTCAATCGCGGCATTTCGCTGTCTCGCGGGCGCTATATCGCGAGACAGGACCACGACGATCTGGCCGATCCCACCCGTATTGGCAAGCAGGTCGAGTTTTTAGATAGCCATCCGGACTATGCGCTGATTGGTACCCGGGCTGCTATTTGGGTTGGTGATACACCAAGCGGCCGCTTCCATGATCATCCGACCGAAGATGAAATTCTGCGGTTCGATCTTCTATTTAATAATCCTTTTGTACATTCTTCGGTAATGATGCGTAAGTCGGCGCTCGACCGGGTCGGCGCCTATACGACTGATCCGGCGCGACAGCCGCCCGAGGACTACGAATTGTGGTCTCGTATCGCGCAGCATTATCGCGTGGCTAATCTGGCCGAGCATTTGACGGTGTATCGGGAAGTTCCTTCCAGCATATCTCGCGTCAACGCCCAGCTATTTCTGGAGAAACTCGTCACGATCTCCTCGGAGAATTTGGCTCGTACCGTCGGGTTAACGGTCCCACAGCAGGTTCACATTGACATTGCGGCGCTCATTCACGGTGGTGACGCGCGGCTTTCGCGAAAACTTGATATTAAAAGTATGCGCGCGGTGATTGCCGAGGCGGCTTACAGGATCGGAGGAGATCGGCCCGCGCCGGAGCTGTCGCGAAGAATCGAGCACACGCAGGTTCAAATTCGAAACCAAACCATGTTTCGCCATCCGATCTATGGCTGGGCATGGCGTTTCGCAGCAGCGACCAAGGGTCGTTTGCGTCGATTGGCGTCAGGCGCGCTCAGGGAATTTCGCTTTGGGAATCTAAAATGAAGCTTTTGTTTTGTTGTGAGAGTTATTGGCCGTCACCGGGGAGGGGTGCAGGAGGTCATGCGCCAGATTGCTGAGCGGATGGCAGCTGGTGGACATGACGTCAGTGTAGCGACAAGTGCGCGTCCAGATCGTACGACCGATTTTTATAACGGAGTCCATATCTATTCGTTTAATGTGAGGGGCAATCTCGTCGTCGGCATGCGCGGCGAGCTCGACCGCTATCGCGAGTTTCTCGCTGGGTTCGATGGCGACGCCATCTTAATCAAAGCCGCGCAGCAGTGGAGTTTCGATGCGCTCTGGCCCATGGTTGACCGGATCAAGGCGCGCAAGGTTTTTGTCCCTTGTGGCTTTTCAAGTTTTTACGAGCCTTCCTTCAAGGATTATTTCCAGCGGCTTCCGGACATCTTGCGTAAGTTCGATCATCTGATCTTCTATGCAGAGCATTATCGCGATATAGATTTTGTCCGTGCGAACGGAATGACCAACTTCTCCATCATACCTAACGGTGCTAGCGAAGCCGAGTTCGGGCGGAGTGGGCGTCAGGACGGGCATCTCCGGCAACAGCTCGGTATTCCGGCATCTGACCTCGTGTTCCTGACGGTCGGGGCTCCCGTCAGTGCAAAGGGGCATGAGATCGTCGCCGAAGCTTTCGCGCAGGCCGACTTGGCTGGCCGAGGTGCAACCTTGATCCTGAACGGCAACTGGCCTGTCAGCCGCTTCGGATTGTATCGTGTTGGCGCAGTATTTCAGCTTTTTTTCAAGCCCGAGACGATACGAAAGGGAGTTCAGTTGTTTCGCGAGCGCGGAATCAAAGCCGTTGTCGATCGTTTATTTCCCAAGCCGCCGGAGCAGCGTAGCAAGGTTGAGGGAGCTTCCGATGATTCGTCAGACGAAATAGATTGCGCGGTGATTGCTGCGCCGGCTCAGAAAACGGTACTCCGCATCGACCTACCCCGAGAAAGAGTAGTTGACGCGTTTTTTGAAGCCGATCTGTTCGTCTTTGCATCCAAGGTGGAATACTCGCCGCTCGTTCTGTTCGAATCCGCCGCTGCCGGAACGCCGTTCCTTACGGTGCCAGCTGGCAACGCAAGCGAAATCGTAAGCTGGACCGGCGGCGGTTGGCTGTGCCCGGCCGACAGAGATGATCGCGGCTACATTACCGTGTCGCCGGCGCTCCTTGCTCGCGAAATCGAAAAGGGCGTCCGCGCGCCTGATTATCTTCGCCAGCTCGGTATCTCGGGCCGCCGGGCCTGGCTTGATCGATTTACCTGGGCCAAAATCGCCAAGTCTTACGAGGCTATCTTGCGTGGGGAAACGGTGATTTCGCCGATGCAGTTCGATGCTGTCGAGGGAGCCGTCGGTGGGTGAGTTGGATCGGAAATTGCGTATCGGGCCGCTGCCGGTGTGTTTTGACCGGCTTTTTGCGCAGAGTTGAGGTGTATGAACGCTAACTTCTCCTTTGCTGGATTTTGAATGGCCCTTGCAGGGCAAACGCGTCCTCGTCACCGGCCATACCGGCTTTACCGGAGGCTGGCTCGTGAGCTGGCTCAAGCTGATCGGCTGCGACGTGGCCGGGCTTGCACTTGCGCCTGCAACCGAACCGAACCTGTTTGCCGCTGCCGATATCGCCGACGGCATTGGCTCGACCCTCGGCGATATCCGCGATTTCGCGACCGTTCGCACCGCCGTTGAACGACATCGGCCGTCCGTCATCATTCATCTGGCCGCGCAGCCTCTGGTTTCGAAATCCTTTGCCGATCCGATCGAGACCTTCGCCACCAATGCGCTGGGCACCGCGCATGTGCTCGAGGCCGCGCGGCTCACGCCCGGCGTCAAGGCCGTCGTCTGCATCACCACCGACAAGGTTTATCGCGATCAGGATTGGGTCTGGGGCTATCGCGAGCAGGATCCACTCGGCGGCAAGGATCCCTATAGCGCCTCCAAAGCCTGCGCCGAGCTGGTGGCGGCTTCCTATCGCGCGACGCTGGCAGAGCGCGGCAATGGCGTGCTGATTGCGAATGCCCGCGGCGGCAACATCATTGGCGGCGGCGACTGGTCGGCCGACCGGATCGTGCCGGATTTCGTCCGTGCGGTGGCGACGCGCCAGCCGATTTCTTTGCGCAATCCCGGCGCGGTGCGTCCATGGCAGCATGTGATGGCGCTGGTTCACGGCTATCTGGTGCTGGCGGCACGGCTGTTGGGCGGAGATCGCGCCGCTGCGGACAACTGGAATTTCGGTCCCGGCAATGAGGCCGCCCGCACCGTCGGCGATCTGATCGAAGCAGCTCTCGACGGTCTGGACACGACCGAAAATCACCTACGCGCCCGGCAGTTTTCCGGAGACGCGCTTCCTGCATCTGGACAGCACCAAGGCCCGGGCGCAGCTCGGCTGGATACCGCCGTTATCGTTTGCCGACACGGTCGAACTGACGGCCAACTGGTATCGGGATTTTGCCGCGAGTCCCGATCAGGCCGCGCAAATCACCGCCGCGCAGATCGAGCACTATCGCCAAGCCGTGAGGACCCATGTCGGCCACTGATACGCTCGTCACCGGCGCCACCGGTTTCGTCGGCGCTCATCTCGTTGCCCGGCTGTTGTCCGAGGGTTGCCGCGTCACGGTACTGGCGAGATCGTCAAGCGTGCTGCCGGCAGAGTGGCGCGACCGCGTTCGTGTCATTACTTGCGACGAATTCAGCGAAAGGCAATTTGCGGAAGCTCCTGGACACGGCCGTTCGAGGCCATTTTTCATCTTGCCGCCTATGGCGTGAAGCCGAACCACCGCGACGTCGACGAAATGCTGCGGATCAACATGGATATGCCGGCTGCGCTGGTGCGATTATGCGGCGAATGGGGCGCGCGCATGGTAATGGCGGGCACCTTTTCGGAGTATCGCAGTCCGTCGAGCCGGGAGCTGCTTTCGGAAGATTCGCCGCTGGAGCAGCGCAAGCTCTACGGTTCGTCAAAGGCCGCCGGCGGTTTGATGGCGGGCGCGATCGCGCAGGGAGATGGCACCGCGTTTCGTCTCTTGCGTCTTTTCAAGGTCTATGGTGCCGGTGAGGCGCCGCATCGGCTACTGCCGGCGCTGGTCAGCGGCCTCGACAAACACGAGCGTGTGGCGATCTCGGCCGGCACACAGGTGCTCGACTTCGTTTATATCGACGATGTCATCGAGGCAATGGTGCGCGCCGACGCGCATTGCCGCGAGAAGGGCGGTATCGCCACCTGGAACGTCGCGACCGGCCGCGCACATTCGGTTCGGGAATTCGCCGAGCAGGTCGCATCCGCGATGAATGCCGATGCTTCTCTGCTCGGTTTCGGCGCCGATTGCCATGCGCAAGGATGACGAGCCGTGGCTGGTCGGTTCGCCCGATCGGCTGCGTTCGGAACTCGGCTGGCAGCCTTCGATCGGACTTGAAGACGGCGTTCGTGCCGCGGTCGCAGCGCTTCGCCGGAGACAGGCCGCAGGAACAGTTGGCGTGATTACGGTGTCGTTGATCGGCGGGCTGGGCAACCAGATGTTCCAGTATGCGGCCGGCAAGGCGCTGGCCGAGCGTCACGGGGTTCCTCTTGCGCTCGATATCAGCGGCTTTCGCAACTATGCGCTACGCGCCGTTCCTGCTCGATCGTTTGCTGGTGCCGGAAGCCATCGACTTCGGCGCAGGCCGAGCCCGCCGAGAAGCCCGAAATAAATTTCACGCGCGCCAAATGGAAGAGCCGGATCGATCGCCTGCTCGGAAAGGCCGGCCTGCCGAAGCTGGCATCATCGCCAAATGAATATCGCGAGCCGCATTTTCACTACGATCCGGCCTTCGAGGCGCTCGGTTCCGGAATTTCGCTGTTCGGCTATTTCCAGAGCGAGCGCTACTTCAATTCGATTGCAGGAAACTTGCGCGACTGGTTTTCTCCCCGCGAACCATTGGGCGACGCCGCCGCGGCCGCACTGCAAGCGGATCGAAACCAGCCGGTTGCCGGTCTCGGTGCACGTTCGCCGTGGCGATTATCTCAAACCCGGCACGCACGAGGTCCACGGAATTCTCGGAGAATCGTATTATCGCCAGGTGTTCGACCGCCTGGAAAGCATGATCGGCCAGGAAGCCGAGCTGTTCATATTTTCGGACGATCCCGCGGCAGCGGAGCAAGTGTTGGGTTTTATTCCCGGCTCACGCCTGAATCATGTTCGCGGCGACCCGGAGCGTCCATGGGAGGACATGGCGCTGATGGCGCGCTGCCGGCATCATGTGATTGCCAACAGCTCTTTCAGCTGGTGGGGCGCCTGGTTGAATCCTTCGTCCGGACAAGATCGTCGTCGCGCCACGCGCCTGGTTCGCGCCGACGGAATTGAACAAGCGAAATACCAGCGATCTTTATCCAGCCGGCTGGATTTTAGTCTGACCGTTCGCAGTAATCATATCCAGATCGCAAGGGGAGTATCACTGTGGCTTTTCCGGCAGCCCGCTCGATTATCCGAAAATTTCGCAGCAAGACGCAGCAATTGGCGGGAGCGTGGCCCGATCCCGTTCCTAATCCGACCGCCTCGGAGTTCGAGGTCGATCTCTGGACGCTGTCGCGCTTCCTGCTGGAGAAGGTCGTGCCGGTCGTGGGAACGCACCCCTATCCGTTGAACGAATTGCTTGCTGATGGCCGCGGCTGCGTGCCGACTCAGGCCGTCGGTGGTGTTCGACTGGGGAACGTATATCGGCGACGTCGGCCCGGATCTTTTACGAATGCAACAACGCCTTCAAACTCGGTTACGAGATTCATTCGGTTGACTTGCCACCGGACGCAAGCCACGTCGAGCATCCCGGTCAGGATCACGGCCGGCTGGTTCGGGGCCTTGCCGGGGTCCATCTGCATCGCGGCAACGGCGTGGAAGTCGCGCTCGAGCAGTGGCGAAAGCTCGGTTGTCCCAAACGGCCGTTGTTCTTTGTCGACGGAGATCATGCTTATGAGTTGGTCCGTGATGAGCTCAATCAGATCTTTTCGACCGTACCGGATGCGAGCGCGCTGGCGCATGACACGTTTTTTCAGTCCGCGGAATCGAATTACAATGTCGGTCCTGCGCGCGCGATCGACGAGATCGTCGGAAAATTTCCGGGGCGTTTTCGTGTCGTCAAGTCCGGCCTCGGCCTTCCCGGCATGACCCTGCTGGCCGCAATGTGATCGCCGCATCTGGATTCGGCCAGCCCTCGATTTGCAGATGAGTGGCGCGGATCGGCGCCCGGCCGTCTCGATCATCATGTCGATGCGCAACAGCGCATCGACGGTGGGCGCGGCGGTACGCTCGGTCCTGATGCAGACGCTGCGCGACTGGGAAATGATCGTGATCGACGACGGCTCCTCTGATCAGAGCGGCGACATCGTGGAAGGTTTTCAAGACGAACGTATTCAGCTCGTCCGCGAATCCCGCTCTGCTGGATTGGCGGCGCGGCTCAATCAGGCGGTTGGTCTCAGCCGGGGTGAGCTCATCGCCCGGATGGATGCCGACGATGTCTGCTTTCCGGAACGTCTGGCGCGGCAGGTCGCGCGCTTGCGGGAAGACCCGCGGCTCGATTTGATCGCTTGCGGCGCCGTGGTTTTTACCAGCGAGGGCAAATTGATCGGTGAAATGCCGGTCGGCCTCGACCATCAGGACATTGTCGCGCGGCCCTTTATCGGTTTTCCGCTTCCTCACCCAACCTGGTGCGGACAAGCGAGCTGGTTCCGGAACAATCCCTACAACGGCGAACTCAGATATGCGGAAGATCAGGACTTGTTGCTGCGCAGCTTTCGCCATAGCCGGCTGGGTGGGCTCGACAAGGTCCTGCTCGGTTATCGTCAGGACCAACTGGCGCTGAAGAAATTGATTCCCGGCCGCGCGACCTTCGCCGGATCGGCCTGGCGCAACGGGCTCGCCACCGGCAAGCTTCTCCCGGCGCTGGCGGGGATCGCCGATCACGCGGCAAAGGGCATGGCGGATGTCGCGACGCTTGCATTGGGGCTCCATCGTCAGATGCAATTGAGGCGTTTAAAACCTGTCTCGCCGGCGGTTGCGCGGGAGTGGCCGGAGTTGCAGAAAGCTTTGTCGACGTCTTCGATCGGCCTCAACGAAGGGGCGCGGCTGATGTGCGGCATTGCGGGTCTGTTGCGTCCCGGCGGAGGCGATGAAAGCGAGCTTTCCGCCATTGCCGGACGCATGACCGATGCGCTGGCCTATCGCGGACCGGATGGCGCGGGTTACTGGACCGATGCGCGCGCCGGCGTAGCTTTCGGCCACCGCCGGCTTTCCGTTCTCGACCTGTCGCAGGCCGGCAGCCAGCCGATGCACAGCGACTGCGGCCGTTTCACGGTGACTTTCAACGGCGAAATCTACAATCATCTCGATATCAGGGCCGAGCTCGAAGCCGCAGGCAGTGCGCCGAACTGGCGCGGGCATTCCGACACGGAGACCTTGCTCTGCGCCGTCAGGCACTGGGGCATTGAAGCGGCGCTGCAACGCTTTTCCGGCATGTTTGCACTGGCGCTGTGGGACGAGCGGGAACGGACGCTGACGCTCGCCCGCGACAGGTTCGGCGAGAAGCCGCTGTTCTATGGCTGGAGCGGAACAGATCTGGTCTTTGCGTCCGAGTTGAAGGCGCTGGCAACCCATCCCGAGTGGTCGCCATCGCTTGATCGCAATGCGCTGACGTCGTTCATGCGCTATGCCTATGTCCCCGCGCCGTCGACGATCTGGGCGGGCATCCGCAAGCTTCCGTCCGCATCTTGCGTCACGTTTACCGCCGATGCTTCCCGAGGCGGCATGCCCGCGCCAAAGCCGTATTGGTCGTTGCGTGAAACGGTCATGACCGCGCAGACAAGGCGCATCACGGACGAACGGGAGGCGGTCGCCGAATTGCAGCGGCTGTTGGCGATCGCGATCAAGCGTCAATGCCTCTCCGACGTGCCGCTCGGAGCGTTTCTGTCCGGCGGAATCGATTCTTCCACCATCGTCGCGCTGATGCAGGCGCAGACAAGCCAGCCGGTTCGCACCTTCACGATCGGATTCCGGGAAGATGCTTTCGATGAAGCTTCCGATGCGCGCAAGGTGGCTGCACATCTCGGCACCTCGCACACCGAACTTTATGTCGATGCCGGGACGGTGATGGACGTCATTCCGAGGCTGCCGAGGATGTATGACGAACCATTTGCGGATTCCTCGCAGATCCCGACGCACCTGGTATCGGCGCTGGCGCGACAGCATGTCACGGTCGCATTGTCGGGTGACGCCGGAGATGAATTGTTCGGCGGCTACAACAGGCATGTGTGGGGCGAGCGCCTGAACGCGCGATTTGCGGCGATGCCGGCCGCGCTCCGGCGCGCCTTGGCTATTTTTCTGCGCGCCGTTTCGCCTGAGCCGGCCGGGACGATCGCGCGGATGGCTGCACCACTGTTGCCGGCGCGTTTCAACGTGCGGCGTGCCGGCGATCAGACGGCCAAGCTGGCGCGCATCATCGGGTCGACCTCGCTTGATGACATGTACCGGGAGCTTTGCTCGATCGACAATGATCCTGAGCAAACGGTCTTGCAGGGCGAGGAGGGCGGAAGCTGGTCGGCCGACGAAATGAACATGACGGGCAAGCTTGATCCGCTCGATCGCATGACGCTGGCGGATTCGCTTAGCTATCTCACCGACGACATCTTGCAGAAAGTCGATCGCGCCGCGATGGCGGTCGCGCTGGAAACCCGGGTGCCGTTTCTCGACAAGGATGTGGTGGAATTCGCCGCCAGAATTCCACCCGGCATGAAGGTTCGCGACGGCCGCGGCAAGTGGCTGGTCCGGCAGCTGCTCTATCGGCACGTCCCGCAAAACCTCGTCGACCGGCCGAAGACCGGCTTTGGCATTCCGATCGACGACTGGCTGCGCGGGCCCCTGAAGTCGTGGGCCAGCGATCTGTTGTCGCCGGCGAGGCTGCGAGCGGAGGGCCTGTTCAATGCCGGCCGCGTGACGGCGCGAATGGCCGAACATATGAGCGGCCGGCGCAACCACGGCTATTGGCTCTGGAACGTCTTGATGGCGCAGGCCTGGCACGACGAATGGTGCTCGAACTAACGAGGCCGAGCTCCGATTGGGCGTCCGGCGCAGGTTAATACCTCGCCGTTTGCCCTTGCGATCTATCTGGCAACGTGTAAACCACTGTGAGCGGGACGCTCGAAGCGCCTTGGATATGGAATTCTACTTGATGTCGTCCCGGCGTAAGATCGCGGTCATCGGATTGGGCTATGTGGGGCTGCCTGTCGCCGTCGCCTTTGCGCGCGAAGGCTTTGCCGTCACGGGCTTCGATATCGATGCTTCGCGGGTCCGGGAGCTCGAGGGCGGACACGATCGCACGCGTGAGGTGGAGGCGTCGGACCTCAAGCATGATTCGCTTACGTTTACCCGCGATGCGGACGCCCTTCGCACTTCCGATTTCTTCATCGTGACGGTTCCGACCCCGATCGATGAGGCGCGGCAGCCTGATCTCCGCGCGATGTTCGAAGCGTCGCGCCTGGTGGGTAGCTGCGCTGAAGAAAGGCGATATCGTCGTCTATGAATCGACGGTTTATCCCGGTGCGGTCGAAGAAGAATGCGCGCCGATCCTGGAGCAATGTTCGGGGCTGAAGGTTGGCACGGATTTCAACGTCGGTTATTCGCCGGAGCGGATCAATCCGGGCGACAAGCAGCATCGCCTCGAATTGATCATGAAGGTGGTTTCGGCGCAAAATCCGGAGACGCTTGAGATCATTGCCGGCGTCTACGGGGCGGTGGTGAAAGCCGGCATTCATCGCGCGCCTTCGATCAGGGTCGCTGAGGCGGCCAAGGTGATCGAAAACACCCAACGCGATCTCAACATCGCCTTCATGAACGAATTGTCGCTGATCTTTCAGGCGCTCGAGATCGACACCGGCGATGTACTCGCCGCGGCGCGGACGAAGTGGAATTTCCTGCCGTTTCAACCCGGCCTCGTCGGCGGGCACTGCATCGGGGTCGATCCCTATTACCTGACCTACCGCGCCGAGAAGGCGGGCTATCATCCCGAAGTCATTCTCGCCGGCCGGCGCATCAACGACGGCATGGGTCAGCGCATAGCGAAAGAATGCGTCAGGGGCTTGCTGCGGCGGAAGGGGGCGGGCGGCATCGTCACCATCCTCGGCCTGACCTTCAAGGAAGATGTCCCGGATACGCGCAACTCCCGCGTCGTGGATATCGTCCGTGAACTCGAATCCTTCGGCCTTCAGGTGCAGGTGCACGATCCCCTGGCGAACCCCGAGGACGCCAGGCATGAATATGGCCTGACCATCACCGAACTTGATGGATTGCGTCCGGCGGATGCGGTTATTCTGGCGGTGGCGCACGGCAGCTATATCGAGGGCGGCTGGCCTCTGATCCAGAAGCTGTTGATCGGTAGCTCCGGCCTCGTGTTCGACGTTAAAATGAAGCTCGACCGGAGCTCGAAGCCCGACGGCATCGAGTTATGGCGGCTGTGAACACCGAACCGGTCAAGGCCATGAAAGACGAAACCGTCCTCGTTACAGGCGCTGCCGGCTTCATCGGCTTTCACGTCGCGCGACGTCTGTTGTCAGCCGGCCGGAAGGTCGTCGGTCTCGACAGCGTCAACGACTATTACGATCCGGCGTTGAAAGAAGCGCGGCTCGATATCCTCAAAAGCCAATCCAGCTTCACCTTCGTGAAGTCCGACCTCGCCGATCGCGAGGCCACAAGAGCGCTGTTCGCGCAGTACCGTTTTCCTGTCGTCGTTCATCTCGCCGCCCAGGCCGGCGTGCGCTATTCGCTGGAAAATCCCCACGCCTATACGGATGCGAATATCGAAGGCTTTTTGAATGTGCTCGAGGGATGCCGTCATCACGGCTGCGGGCATCTTCTCTTTGCCTCGTCGTCGTCGGTCTATGGCACCAATACCAAGCTGCCGTTTTCGACGAAAGACAATGTCGATCATCCGATCAGCCTCTACGCCGCGTCGAAAAAAGCCAACGAGTTGATGGCGCATGCCTATAGCCATCTGTATCGCATTCCGGCCACCGGCCTTCGGTTTTTCACTGTATATGGCCCCTGGGGGCGTCCGGACATGGCGATGTTCATCTTCGCCAAGGCGATCCTCTCGGGAAAGCCGATCCGGTTGTTCAACCACGGCAACATGCGACGGGACTTCACCTATGTCGACGACATCGTTGAAGCGATCGTGCGGCTGATCGACCGTCCGCCACAAGGAAATCTCTCGCGGTCCGGCGCCGATCCAGATCCGTCTTCGAGCGCGGCGCCGTGGAAAATCTACAACATCGGCAATAACCGGCCGGAAGAACTGATGCATGTCGTCGCCGTGCTGGAAAAAGAATTCGGGCGACCTGCGATCAAGGAGATGCTGCCGATGCAGCCCGGCGACGTGCCGGCGACCTATGCCGACATCGAAGACCTCGAACGCGATATCGGATTTAAGCCTTCGACGACGATCGAAGACGGCATCGCGCGATTTTCAAAATGGTTTCGTGAGTATCACAAGCCCTGAAATAGGCCGGCATCAGGCGAAATGAAAAGCCCTCGCCGATCATCGGCGGGGGCTTTTTCGTTGACCGGTTCTGATTGGATCATGGTCCTATCGTAAAACACGATTGCTCCGCGAGACGATGAACGAAATTATTTCAAAATAATTCTGACGGCATGCTTTGAAACGAATTCGCACAACTTGTGACATTAAGCGCCGACCGTTCTTCATTCTCACGATTTCACAATTCGGTAGATGGACAAGTTTTAACGGGCGAATCCCGCGGCCGATTCTATGCTTCCGGTAACGTGATGCTGGTGGAATTTGCGGATTCCACTGGATCGATTCTGGAAGATGCGATGCCGGTTGGACGCGTTGAAACTGCACTCAGTAAGTTGCCCGTGGTCGCTCGTGTGATCGAGCGGCTCGACGCTGCCAGAGCCGAAAATGCCGCGCTTCATCTAACCCATCAACTGTTCGAAAATGATCGAGCGGAATATTCCGACAGGTGGCTGCGGGAAAACCAGGCCTGGATTTTAGCCAACGCCGCTCCGCCGTCCGCTCCGATCAACGGCGCTCCGCGGATCGCCATGCTGGTCACCGCGTTTAACTGTCGAAGCATCAACAATTGGCGGCCAATGCTCGACAGCCTGATCGCGCGCGGGCACGCGGTTTACACCGCGCTGTTTCCGCTCATGAGTGACCCCGATCACAAAGGGCTGTTCGATTTGCCGTACCCAAACCTGCTGACGGCGAAACTCGGTCCAAAATTCCAGCCCATCGACGGCGATCTTCGCGGAGTATTGAATACACTGCGGCAGGTCGTGACCGGGTATGGCATCGATCTCGTATGGATGACGACGTTCCATGCCGGCCCGGAGCAGTATATTCGCGAGGCCTTGCGCGACCTCGATCGACGGCCGGTCACTATCGGGTTGCAGCACGGCATGCAGCATGACTGGTCGGTGTTTGAAGAGGCTGCCGACAAGTTCGATCTGTTCGGGACGTTCGGACCTCACTTCTATTCGAAGTGCCGTGAACGGTTTCGCTTGCGCATGATCACCTGCGGCCTGCCCAAGCTCGACAACATTCCGCGAATTGAGCGATCGGGAAAAATCGAGCGGATTCTGTTTGCGGCACAGAACCAGCCGCCCTTTGAACTTCTCAAGTCCTTTCTTCACGAGTTGAGTTCGATAGCCGAGGCCGAAATTATCATCAGGCCGCACCCACAATGGCGAGATCTGTATCGCGGGCTGTCGAACGAGTTTGTCATCGATTCCGTCGACAAGCCGATCACCGAATGCTTGCGGGAAGTAGATGCGGTGATTACGACCGGCAGCACGGCGGGACTGGAAAGTCTTGCGATGGGATTGCCGACCGTGGTGTTACCGCTCTGCGGCGGTGAGGTCTATGAGACCGCCGGCATTGTTGTAAGCGGAGCTTGATCCGAACGAGGTTATCGCGTTGTTCCGCCGCTTCGACGATCCGGGCTTCAACGCGGGCATCGACGGTTTCCTGGATTCCGTCGCCGGGCCGAAGGGAATGCGAACCAGTCTCGGCGTCGGGCAGATCGAGCGGGCGGTGAGCTTGACGAGCCAGATGCAGGCACTTACCGCAAACCTGGACCGCGTCCGTGCCTGAAGCCGCGATTTGGGAACCCCCGGCAGTCGCTGCGCGAGTGTCCGGCAGCCATCGAGGTCATCTTGTCGTCGACCATTCGGCGCCATTCACCGCTTTCAACGAGGGTGGTTTTTGATCCAGTTATCAATCACGCTGACCGCTTTTTCCTCGATGCCATAATAGCCGTGGGGACTGAGTGAGCTGCAATCTCGCGACGAGTTGGCGATGCCGCCAGATAGCATCGCGATTTTCACGTCCGGGCTATTAGCCATGGCGGATGCGATTGTTGGAGCCATGGTGGGCGGAGCGACGCCGCACAGATCGTCGTTATTTGCCAGCACCAGAGCCGGGACGCGAACGTTCTGAGGATTCGCGTCGAACACGGTTTCATGGCTGCCGCCGATGACGGAAACTGACTCGCTCAGAATGACACCGGAAAGACTCCCCGGCGAAGCATGGGCCGCACCGTTCATGGCCGCTATCGCGCCTTAACTCGTGCCTAAGAGAAATACCGGGCCGGAAACCTGATTGTGCGCGAATCCGATCAGGCTGACCACCACGGAGGCGTATTCCGGCGAACTGCGCAGACCTCTGAGATTCGAACCGTCGATCGTATCGGGTATCAACACTGCGTAGCCCAACGCGGTCCAAAGCTGTCTGGTGCGCACCAAAAAATTATTGTCATGTCGAATGTCGCCGCCGCTGGTCAGGCCAAGGTTTTCGGAGCCTCCCGGAAGCATGACGATGACGGCCTTCGGCTTCGGCGGTGCGACAAATAGCAGGCGTTCATGATCACCGGCCGAAATCGGAAGCTCGATCAATCGTTCCAAGGGTGCCGTGCTCGGCTCTTGGGTATGTCCAGCGCCGGAAACAGAGATAACGGAAAGCCAAACCGCGAGAACGATTGTCCGGCGAAGAATATTCACGACGCGATACCCGATCGTTATCAAGCCCAGTCACGACGGTAAGCCGTGAGGTCTGACCCCCACCAAAATGAAGCGTACAGCAGCCATTCATGTTCGCATCGTGCTCGCGCGCTGCAGGCCGTCAGAGCAGGCTAACCTCGTTCGTCCGCAATCACTTTGCCGTCGTTCGGCAGGCTTCCCGTCGCGGCCAACTCCACGCCGCCTCCGAGTTTCGTCACGGCCCGTAGCGTGGCGGCGATCGCCTCACGAATCGTCTCATCAAGCGAGGCCAATTCGCATTTCAGCACCATCACGTCCTGCTCGTTGTCGCGCTGGACGACGAGGCGCAATCGTCCGAGTTCGGGGTGACGTTTGCCGATCTCGGCGATCTGTTCGGGCCGCACGAACATGCCCTTGATTTTGGTGGTCTGGTCGGCGCGGCCCATCCAGCCCTTGATGCGCCCATTGGTACGGCCGCACGGGCTCGTTCCCGGCAGCGCCGCGGTTAGGTCGCCGATCGCGAGCCTGATCCAGGGGTGATCCGGATCGAGCGTGGTGACGACGATCTCGCCGACATCGCCCGCGGCAACCGGCTCGCCGGTGCCGGGCCGCACGATTTCAAGGATGATGTCTTCGTTCACGACGAGGCCCTGGCGCGCGGCGGTCTCAAACGCAATCAGGCCGAGATCGGCGGTTCCGAAGGCCTGATAGGCGTCGATACCGTGCGACTTGATCTCCTTCTGCAACGACGGCGGAAACGCTGCGCCAGACATCACCGCGCGCTGGATCGAAGAGATATCGCGGCCGGCGGCGGTCGCGCCATCCAGCAATATCTTGAGAAAATCCGGCGTACCGCAATAGCCGATCGGACGATAAGCTTCGATCAGCTCGAATTGCGCCTCGGCATTGCCGGGGCCCGCGGGTATGACGGCGCAGCCGAGCGCACGCGCGGCGGTGTCGAAGATGAAGCCGCCGGGCGTCAGGTGATAGCTGAACGTGTTCAGCATCACATCGCCGGGGCGAAAGCCGGCCGCGAATAATGCCCGCGCCCCGCGCCAGGGATCGGCATGTTTAGCTTCCGCTTCGAAGATCGGCCCCGGTGACGTATAGAGCCGCGCAAAGCCACTCGCCGGCTTGCTGACGAATCCGCCGAAGGGTAGTGCTGCCTTGTGCAGCGCAGGCAGATCGGATTTGCGCAGCACCGGCAGTGTTGCGAGCATGCTGCGGCTGGTGATCGCCGCCGGGTCGATGCCGCGCAAATGCTCGGCATAGCCCGGCGCTTCCATCGCCCGCCGCAAGATATCCGGTAGCTGCGAGAGCAGGTCGGCCTCGCGCATGGCGTGATCGCGGGTTTCTTTCCAGTCGTAATGTTCGGTCATGGGCTTGTCCCAGTGTCGCCTCTCGTCATGGCCGGGCTTGACCCGGCCATCGACGTCTTACCCCTTGCGCGAAGAAAGTCGTGGATGCCCGGCGCGAGGCCGGGCATGACGTTGGGGAAATAACGTTCTCACAACCATCGCTTTCGCCGCTTGAAGCTTTTCAGATTTTTAAAACTCTTGCGCTGATCGCCGGCGCCGCCGAGATAAAATTCTTTCACGTCCTCGTTGTCACGCAATTCGTCTGCGTTGCCGTCGAGCACGACCTTGCCTTGCTCCATGATGTAACCATGACTGGCCACCGAGAGCGCGGCGCGCGCGTTTTGCTCGACCAGCAAAATGGTGACGCCGAGGTCGCGGTTGATCTCCTGGATGATGGCGAACACTTCCTTGACCAGCAGCGGCGACAGGCCCATCGAGGGCTCGTCCATCAGGATCATCTTGGGCCGTGCCATCAGCGCGCGTCCGATCGCCAGCATCTGCTGTTCGCCGCCGGAGAGATAGCCGGCCAATCCCGTACGTTCCTTCAAACGCGGAAAATACTTGAACACCATGTCGATGTCGGAGGTGATTTCGTTGTCGTTGCGCGTGAAGGCGCCAAGCTTCAGGTTTTCGATCGAGGTCATATCGGCGATGATGCGGCGGCCCTCCATCACCTGAAAGATGCCGCGGCGGACGATCTTGTCGGGGTCGATGCCGTTGATGCGTTCGCCGTCGAACAGGATTTCGCCGCGCGTCACTTCGCCGTCTTCGGTCTTGAGCAGGCCGGAAATGGCCTTGAGCGTGGTCGACTTGCCGGCGCCGTTGGCCCCTAACAGCGCCACGATCGATCCCTTGGCCACGTCGAGGCTCAAGCCGCGCAGCACCAGGATGACGTCGTCATAGACCACCTCGATGTTGCGCACCGCGAGGAGGGGTGCGGGGGTGGTTGATGATGCGGGGCGCGTAGCGTCGAGGACGTCAGTCATGTCCGATTGCCTTCACTGTCGTCCCCCGCATAAGCGGGGGACCCAGTGTTCCAGAGACGCCAATGATTCATTGAGAGGCCGCAGCGTACTGGATCCCCGCTTTCGCGGGGATGACGAGGCGCATGCGGTTGGTCGACGGGCAAAGTCTCACCACCCGAACCAGTCGGCCTTGCGCGGCAGGTCGACGGTCTTGACCTTCTCGAGCTTGATCGTGCCCTTGGCCATCAGATCGTTGATGTCGCCGTCGGTCGCCCCTGAGATCTTCGAGCGGTAGAGATCGACCTTGAGCGTGGCGCGATGGTCCTTCGCGGTCCAGGTCGAGGGATTGCAGACGCCGTCCATGCCGGCCGGCACCCAGTCGGCCTTCTGGTAAAAGCCCTTGGCAACGTTCTCGCCGGTCGCGCCGCCGTTCTTCGCGGCCCAGTCCAGCGCCTCCTTCATATACATCGCCGAGCAAACGCCGGCGATATAATGCACCGGGCGATAGATCTTGCCGGTCGGGTCACTCATTTTGGAGATTTCCATCACCGTCTTCATGCCCGGGGCGTCGCCGCCCCAGCCCACGGCTGTTCGTAGCGGAAAGATCACGCCGTCGGCGGCGTCGCCCGCGGTCTTGGCGCCATTTTCATCCATGCCCCAGACGTTGGAGAGGAACTGAACGTCGACACCCGCGGTCTTGCAGGCTTTCATCACCGAGATATTGGAGGCGGCCGTATTGCCCAGATAAGCGTAGTTGGCGCCGGCGCTCTTCAGGCTCAAACATTGCGCGCTGTAATCGCCGGGCGACAGCGCAAACACCAAAGGCGGCAATACTTCAAAGCCGAGTTCGGCCGCGAGCGCTTCACCGGCCGCCTTCGGCGCGTTGGGATAGGGATGGTTGGCGCCCATATGGACGAATTTCGGCTTGCCCGGTTTGCCCTTGGCCTTCCAGTCTTCGGCCGCCCAGGTGAGTTCGGCGCGCAGCGCATCCGAATAGGTCGGGCCGTAGAAGAAATTATAAGGCGCGGCCTTGGCCTTGCCGCTGGTGCCTTCGGGATCGCTCAGCGCCGCCGCATAGGAGCCCGACATATCCGGGATCTTGTCCTGGGCGAGGAAGCCGGTCAGCGCCTCGGTGTCCGCCGTGCCCCAGCCCATGATCGCCGCGACCTTGCTGTCGGGCGCCGACCATTTCTTGTAGAGCGCGATCGCGCGCGGCACCTGATAGCCGTAATCGTTGCTGTCGACCGCGAGCTGCTTGCCACTGATGCCGCCATTCTTGTTGATCCAGGCGAAAGTGTCCGCGACGCCCTGGCCGTAGGGCGTGCCGACGTCGGACGTGCCGCCCGAGAAGTCCTCGAGATGGCCGATGGCGATCTGGGCCTGCGCGCTCGATGCCGCGCCGCCGAGCATCACCGCCAACGAAACGGTGCTAGCCAATAATTTCAAGGTCATGGATTTCAGGGGCATGGTGTTTCCTCCGGTTATATATTTTAAGTGCTATCTTAGTCGTGCTTGTCTCTAGCTCAATGCGAAAACGGGTAGAGTTTCCAGTAGGTCTTGATCTGCCGCCAGCGATGGGCGAGCCCGTCCGGCTCGAACATCAGAAAGCCGATGATGATCAGTCCGACGGTGATCTCGCGCAAAAACGTAATGTTGTTGTTGAGCGAAAGCGCGCGATCGATCGCCGAGCCCTTCAGCGTCGTGCTGATCCACTCCATCAATTCCGGCAGCAGCACCACAAAGGCCGTGCCCATCAGCGTACCCATGATCGAACCGGTGCCGCCGATGATGATCATGGCCAGGAACAGGATCGAGCGTTCGATGCCGAACCCTTCCTGCGAGATCACAAGCTGATAGTGCGCGTAGAGCGCGCCGGCGATCCCGGCGAAGAATGCGGCGAGCCCGAATGACAGCGTGCGGTATTTCGCAAGGTTGATGCCCATGATCTCGGCGGAGAGATAATGGTCGCGGATCGCTACCAGCGCGCGGCCGTCGCGCGTTCGCATCAGATTGGTGACGAGCAGGAAGCTGACCACGAGATAGGCGAGCACGACGTAGAAATATTGCCGGTCGCCGCGAAACGCGTAGCCGAAGATCGAGAACGGGTTGGCGCTGGCGGGCACCGAGCCGCCGGAGAACCATTCCGCGCGCGAGAAGAAATCGAGCAGGATATATTGCGCGGCGAGCGTGGCGATGACGAGGTAGAGGCCCTTCAGCCGCGCCGCCGGCACGCCGAAGATCAGGCCGACCAGCGCGGTGACGACACCTGCGATCGGAATGGCGAAGAACACCGGAATCGGCAGGTTGTTCGAGATGTAGGCCGAGGTGAACGCGCCGAACAGAAAGAACGCGGCATGCCCGATCGAGATCTGTCCGGTGAAGCCGACGAGGATGTTGAGGCCGAGCGCTGCGATCGCGAAGATGCCGATCTGGATCGAGATCGAGAGCCAGTAATTGGAAAGCAGATACGGCACGAAGCAGGCCACGATGACGCCTAAAATCGCAAAGTTGCGGCTGGTCGCGGTCGGAAAGATCGTGGTGTCCGCAGCATAAGAGGTGCGGAAGTCGCCGGCGGGGATCAGGGAGGGGCTCGCCATATTGGATTAGACTCTTTCGATGTCTTTGGTGCCGAACAGGCCGTACGGCTTGATCATCAGGATGATGATCATCACGTAGAACGGCGCGATCTCGTAGAGATTGCCCCAGTGCAGATATTCGCTGTCGACATATTGCGCGATGTTCTCCAGTAGCCCGATGATGACGCCGCCGAGCACCGCGCCGCCGATCGAATCGAGACCACCGAGGATCGCGGCGGGAAATACCTTGATGCCGTAAGCCGAGAGGCCTGACGACACGCCGTTGACGACCGCGACGACGACACCTGCGACCGCCGACACCGTGGCCGAGATCGCCCAGGCCATCGCAAACACGTTCTTGACGGAAATGCCGAGCGATTGCGCCACCTGCTGGTCGAACGCGGTGGCGCGCATTGCCAGGCCGTATTTTGAAGCGCGGAAGAACCAGGCCATGCCGATCATCATGGCCACGGAAACCGCAAGGCTCATCACGTAGACGGTCTGGATTTGCAGGCCGAAAAGGCTGACCGAGTTGCTT
>CAVVLH010000119.1:0-116059 GCA_963748805.1 uncultured Alphaproteobacteria bacterium
GCATGCCGGCAAGGTGTTGACGCACCGGCTTTTGCTTAAAGAACTATGGGACGAAATGACGGATGCGCAATATCTGCGGGTCTATGTGCGCCAGCTCCGGCAGAAGATCGAAGCCGATCCCGAGCGTCCGCAATTCGTGCTGACCGAAACCGGCATCGGCTATCGCCTGCGGGCGCCGGATTAGAGCGTGATTCCGAAAAGGAAGCCCCCGCCGGCTATCGTCGAACTTCGGCGACCCGGAGAAGGCTTCGAACGCCGCCCTCCACGCCGAGGCACAGAATCCAGTAAAACAGGATTGCGCAGATAAAGCTCGCGAACGGGACGTAATAGGTCGCCTGAATCTCGTTCGCGGCGTAAGTCAGTTCCTGGACCGTGATGATCACCAGGAACGCGCTGTCCTTGATCACCTGGATCATCTGGTTGCCGAGCATAGGTATCGCGTCGAGGACGACCGGCGGCAGAATGATGCGGACCAGCAAGCGCCAGCCATGAAGCCCAAACGCGCGCGCGGCTTCATTCGCTTCAGGCGGTTGCGCCTTCCAGGACCCGCGCAGAAGCTCGGCCACATAAGCTGCATTGTAAATCGTGAGAGCGGTAATTCCGGCAGTCATATTATCAAGGGTAACGCCGAATTCCGGCAGGCCATAGTAGAGCAGGTAACACAACAGCATAAAGGGGACCGCGCGAACGACATCGATGACCGCTTTCACCGGGCGGCCAACAGCGGGTCCGCTCTGCACCAGGAGCCCGAACACGGCAAATCCCAATACGCCCGCGAGTATCGACGAAATGGCGACGATCTCCAAAGTGAGCAGCAATCCGCTCAGCATGAGATCACGCTGCGACCACACAATTTCGAAACCGTGGAAGCTCATACCGCGTCCTGGGTGAGTTGGCGGTTTTCAAAAAGCCGCTGGGCCAGAACGAGGACACCGATAATGGCAAGGTAGATGGCAAGCGCGATTGCGAACGGTGGCACCGGCTGGTAGGTGCTGGCTCCGATGCGCACCGCCGCTCGCGTCACATCCGCCACGCCGATCACCGCGATTGCGGGGCTGACCTTGATCAACAGGGTCATCTCGCTGACCAATGCCGGCAGCGCCGATCGCACGATCTGCGGCAGAACGATATGGCGAAAGCGAAGATGGCGCCGCATCCCGAAGGCCTTTGCGGCATCAAGCTGATCCTTGGGGAATGCGAGCAGAGCTCCGCGCCAGATTTCGCAATTGTAAGCCATGGAGCCGAGCGCAAGGGTGGACACTGCCGCGACCACCCTTGGAAGTTCGAGCCCCAAAACCGGCAGGGCAAAATAGACCAGCAGCATCAGCGTCACTGACGGTGTCGCGCGAAGCAGGCTGACAAGAATTGCCACCGGGCCGTCCAGACCCGGCACCCTGGCCCATCGGACAAGCGCCAGCAGCAGTCCGAGCGGACTGCCGAGCGCGATCGCGATCGCCGAGATCGCGATCGTATTGCCCGCGCCGGCGAGCAGCGCGAGATAATCGACGGCTGTCATCAGATGTTGGCGACAGGCTCTACCGACATGCTTTCGAAGGTCGTGTCGAACCACTTCTTCTGAAGTGCATACATCGAGCCGTCCTTGCGTGCGCCAAGCAGAAAGTCGTTGAACACCTTCAGAAGCTCTGTATTGCCCTTTTGCACGGCCCAGGCGATGTAAGTCGGCTTGGAAACAGCTTCGCCGAGCTCGAAGACTGTCGGCCGCTCCTTGGCGACTGTAGCCAGACTAAGGAACGTGTTGACCACATAGTCGACGCGGCCAATCGAGAGGTCTTGATAAGCTTCGGGATAGCCCTGGTACGTCACGACCTTGCCGAGCTTGCCACCGTTCGTCTTCAGCATATCTTCAAGCTGCGGTAGCAGCTTCAACATGGCGCTTCCGGCTTCAACGCCGAGCGGCTTGCCATCGAGGTCCTTGATCGAGGTGATCTTGGGATCACCCTTGCGCTTGAGATAGTAATCCACAGAGGCCGCGACCGGGCTCGTGAAATCGAGGGCCTGGATACGCTCGGCGGTGACAAGGATCGCGGTGACGGCCGCATCGTATTTCCCGCTGGAGACGCCGGGCAGAATGCCGGTCCACGGGATGATGTCCTGGCGGATCTCGAACCCGACTTTCTTCTTCAACATCTCGAGCAGTTCTTGATCGTAACCGGTCGCGACGCCATCCTTCATGAATTCGAAAGGCCGGTAGTCATCCTCGGTGGCGACCGTCATGAAACCGCGCTTGGTGATGCCCGAAAGCGTTTCGGTATGGCCCAAGCGAGGCAGGCCAATGGCTGCGGCGGCCGAAGCGGCGGCCGTCAGTACGTGACGTCTGGTCAGGCCGGAATCGATCTTCCAAGGCATAGTGATCTCCCATTACTAGCGTTATGAACTGTCAGAATCAGGCAAGGAATGTGCCACGTAAGTCACTGGAGCAATCGACGGCCATGTCATGGAGCCGCAGGCGCGCGCCCCTCCCGCAGCGCGCTATATCGTTCAAACGGCGGACCGGCTTGCAGTTTGACTTGCAGTTTGACTTGCAGCCTGACGCGCCGCCTGGATCGTGGCCGCTTGATCGCGGTATCGCGCCCAGATCGAATCCAGATACTCCATCGAGACGGGATCGAGGTCCGTTCGCGGCTCGGGATCCCGGCTCCAATGGCCATAGGTGTCGCTGCCTGCGACCGGCATCGCTGAACGGGGACCCAGCGTCGAGCTGACATGGGCGGCCATGTAGAAGAACGCCACTCCGATGCGCCGGTCGTCCGAACGGTTTGGCAGCGAGTCATGTGCGGTGCGTTCGTGGTGCAACGAGAACTGCCCGGGCTTGAGCGGCATTTCGACCGCGAGACTGTCGTCGATTCCACGCAGCGACTGGCCACGCGCCAGCAGATTATTGGCGTCGTAGGTTTCGTCATGGACCAGATCCGGGCCGGTGTGACTGCCGGGCAGGACCCGCAGGCAGCCGCTTTCGGAAGTTGCCGGCGATAATGCGACCCATGCGGTGACGCTGTCGTGAGGGTCGAGGCCATAATAGGCCGAGTCCTGATGCCAGGAGACGAAACGTATGTCGTGCGCATTCTTGGCGAAGGCCGACGATCCGAAAAGCAAAAGATCGGGTCCAAGAAGCGACTGCACGGCGTTCACGATGGCCGGATGGCGGGCAAGCTCGCACATCCAGGGGAAAGCCAGATGGGCCTTGATCTTGAGGCGCTTGTTGACCTCTTCGCCGGACTGGGCCTCATAGGTTTCGATCCGCGCGCGCAGCGCCGCGGCCTCGGCCGGGGAAATGGCGTCGAGCGGAAAAAGGTAGCCATTGGTTTGGAAAAACTCGATTTGTTGCGGCGTCAGTCGAGAACCCATCGGCTGGTCTCCTATTTTCGATACTAAGCGTATCGTTTCTATGATAACAGCCGATGTCAACCTTGAATTTTGTGCAGAGCTCGCTTCCGGGGACGTCAGGGCCGATGATTGATGTTGCGAAGAAAAAGCGGGCGGCGGCCAAGCCTGTGGCCCGCGCGCGCATCGGAAGGCCACGCGATGAAGTGGCTCGTGCCGCGATCTTGAAGTCGGCCAACGCCATTCTCGAAGAGAAGGGAATCGCCGGCTTCACCATGGAAGCGGTCGCCGCACGCGCCGGGGTTGCGAAAACCACCATCTATCGTTGGTGGCCCAGCAAGGGTTCGCTCGCGATGGCGGGCTTTCTGGCCGAAACCGCGCCCAAGATCGCTTACCCGAACAGCGGCTCGGCGTTGGTTGACCTGATCAGCCAGTTGCGGCGGGTCGCGGCCGTCTATGGCGGCAAGACCGGGCGCGTGCTTGCGGCGATCCTGGCTGAAGGACAGCGTGACCCCAATACGATGGCGGCCTTTATCGAGGGCTATGCACGTCCGCGCCGCGAGGAAGCCAAAGCCATCCTGAGCGCCGGGGTTGAGCGGGGCGAGCTCCGGGCGGAGATCGACCTTGAGGCTACACTCGATGCACTTTACGGACCGATCTACTACCGCCTGCTCGTTCCGCTAGCGCCGCTCGACCCCAAATGGGCCGAGGCCATGGCGAGGCATGTCTTTTTCGGACTTCTGACGACGAGGCCTGCTCCGTCGAGGTTGAAGCTAGCCCGCAAGCGGCGGCGTCTCGAAGGATGAATGGCATCATGCAGCTCGGGCGCATCACGCCCACGAGAAAGCGAAGGCGTGTCCGGAAGCTCAAGAGGGTGAAGCCGCAGGGACTGGCCGGCGATCAAAATAGTGCCGCGAGATGCAATCTGTAGTATAAAGCGCCTCTCTATTAAACCATCGTGCTCGTCATATGGAGGAAATAGGGATGCCGCGTGCGGGTACTGCGACTGCGATCGTCCTCGCGCTTCTTGGCGGGCTTCAATGTCTGATCGTCGCACCCGGATATGCAGCGGATGGCGAACCGGGGGAAGTAGCCTGGCCCACCAAGGCGTGGCCGGTTTCGACTCCCGAAGAACAGGGGATGCAATCCGGTGCGCTGGCCCGGCTGGTGGAAGCCGTGGGAGCCTATCCGCAGGACAGTTTGCTGATCGTGCGCCATGGCAAGATCGTGCTCGATGCCTATTATGCGCCTTATCAGCCCAACATCAGCCACGACCTAAGGTCTGTGACGAAGAGCGTCGTGAGCACGCTGACGGCGATCGAAATCAAGAACGGCCAGCTCGACAGCGTCGATCATCCGGTGATCGACCTGTTCTCCGACAAGCCGATTCAAAGCATCGATGAGAACAAGAAGGCCATGACGGTGCAGCATCTGCTGGACATGACTTCAGGCATCGACTGGACGGAGAAGGCTTATACGCCGGACGAAACGATCATGCAGATGTACAAGGCGCCGGACCGTACCGCCTTCGTGCTGAGTCAGCCGATGTCGAATGCTCCGGGCGCCAAGTTTTACTACAACAGCGGCAATCCATACGTGCTGTCGGCCTTGATTACCCGGAAGACCGGGCAAAGCGCGCTGGACTATGCGAAGAAGGAGCTGTTTGGCCCACTGGGCATTACGAGCGCCAAATGGGGAGGCGTCGATGCCCAGGGTGTGACGGATGGCGAGGCCGGGCTCTCCCTCGCGCCGCACGATATGGCGAGATTTGGCTATCTCTACCTTCATAACGGGATTTGGGAGGACAAGCAGATCATCCCGTCATCGTGGGTGGATCGAGCGCAGACGGGGAAAGTCACTGCGACTTTCGGATTTCACTATGCGAATTTGTGGTGGTCGCTGCCCGAAAAGGGAGCCTACATGGCCCTCGGCCGTCATTCCCAGCTGATCATGGTGCTTCCGAAGTTGGATGTCGTGGTCGCCATGACCGGCATTTTGCGCGACGATCAAGTCTATCCGAAGAAACGGCTGATCGATGATATCGTTGCCGCGGTCAAATCCGACCAGCCGCTGCCGTCGGACCCGGTCGCGCAATCTCTGCTGGCGGCCTCGATTCGTCAGGCCGCGACCGAGCAGCCGTCGCCGCGTGGCGAAACGCCTGAACTCGCGAAACAAATTTCCGGGAAGACCTATCAGCTGGATAGCAATACCCTCAAGGTGAAGACGTTCATCTTGAATCTGGTAGATGCAGATCCGTCGTGGGTCATCACGACGGAGACCGGCAAGCCGGACCGGCCCACGGCGCAATTTTCCGGGCTGCTCGGACTTGATGGGATCTTCCGAAAAAGCCCGCCGGCAGCTTACGGGATCAACGCCACTAAAGGGCGCTGGGTGAACGAGCGTAGCTTTACGATTGAGCGCCGGATATTGGGGCATAGCGACGTGCAGTTCTGGACACTCACTTTCGATGCCAACAAGGTCGATGTCCATTTCGAAAACACCGATGGCACCAAGGCGGAGCTGCACGGGGAAGCCAGGGACTGAGAAGAGGGCTGATCAGACTGCCGGCCTTCGGGGGAACCATCGCGTTTCGCGCCGATTAGTTCCGTGCCGGTGCGGCGGTTCAGAAGTCCGCATCGATTGTGCCGCGAGTCGCGCATGCGGACTTCTGAACCAAGGCCACACTGAACCAAAATTGGCTGGCGCCCCATCAGATTCCGAAGTTCGAAACAGGGCTCCGCAAAATTCGACGAACTTCGGAATCGGGGCACTAGTGGGAGAATAATCATGGCACGCAAAGCACGGAAATATTCCAAGAAGGCGTCAAGCACCGTCGAACGCGCGATGAAGAAGCGCAAGGCCGGCACCTTGAAGAGCGGCCGTTCGGGCCGCAAGGTCAAGAGCCGCAAGCAGGCGATCGCGATCGGTCTTTCCGAGGCGAGGGCGGCAGGCGCGAAGGTGCCGAAGAAAAAAACTGCCAAGCGGGGAAAGAAGGCCAAGAAGCGGAAGGCGAAGCGATAGGCGCTCGCAGCCACGCGTCGTTGTTGAACTCAGCCTGCCTTGCGATGCCGCGCCGCGGACCGGTGCGGCTTCTTTTTCGCCGCGCGCCGCGAGGTAGTGTGACGAGGGTGCGACGCACCGGAGCGTCTGGCGGCAGGGCCTGTTTTCAAACTCTGCTTCAAGGCGTCCATCAGGCTGACGACATTGCCGCGCGTCTCTTCCTTTTCGGCCTGCTTGATCGGCTTGCCGGCGGCTTTGCGTTTGACCAGCGCCTTCAATGCGTCCTCATATTCATCCTTGTACTTCGTCGGGTCAAAATGACCGGCCTTGGTCTCAAGGATATGGCTGGCGAGTTCGACCATATCCTTGGTCACCTTCGGGTTTCGGATATCGTCGAAATACGTATCCTCGTCGCGAATCTCGTAGTCGAAGCGCAGCGTCGTGCCGAGAAGGCCTTTTCCCAGCGGTTCGATAGCGATGATGTGCTCCCGGTTGGTGAGAACGACACGGGCCAGCGCGACGCGGTTTTGCTTCTTCATGGCGTCGCGGATCACGGCGAAGGCGTCGGTGCCGGCCTTGCCGTCCGGTACGATGTAATAGGGGTGGCTGAAATAGCGCTTGTCGATCTCTTCAGCAGGCACAAAACTGTCGATGTCGATGGTGTGGTTACTCTCGATCTGCACCGCTTCGAGTTCTTCCTTTTCGATCTCGATATACTTGCCTTTTTTCAGCTCAAAGCCACGGGCCTTCTGGTCGTTCTCGACGATTTCGCCGGTTTCGGAATCGACCATCTGCTGCTTCAGCCGGTTGCCGGTCTCCTTGTTAATCATGTGGAAGCTGGTTTTATCGGCGGTCGTGGACGCCGGATAAAGGGCCACCGGACAGCTCACGAGGGAAAGTTTCAGCGACCCTTTCCAATAGGCACGCACGGCCATTACAATCTCTCCGTTGGTCCAGGCTCTGGTTTGTCGGGGGCGAGGAAGTGGACGGAACTTCAACGGGGTCAGCTGGTTTCGGTTCCTGATCGTAGTTTTGCCGCTGTCGTTAGAATTTGAGGGTGTGCCGTGTCCCTGAAAAACCTTTCCAGCTACCGGAAGAAGCGGGACTTCGACAAGACGACGGAGCCGAGCGGCGACGTGCCCGTCAAGCCGTCGAGCCAGCGGCGCTTCGTGATCCAGAAACACGATGCGACGCGGCTGCATTACGATTTCAGGCTCGAATTTGACGGCGTCTTCAAGTCATGGGCGGTGACGCGCGGTCCCTCGCTCGACCCGCATGACAAGCGGCTGGCGGTCGAGGTGGAAGACCATCCGCTCGATTACGGCGATTTCGAAGGCACGATTCCGAAGGGACAATATGGCGGCGGCACCGTGCAGCTCTGGGATCGCGGCACCTGGGAATCGGACGATCCGGACGGAGGCTTCAAGAAGGGCGACCTGAAGTTCACCCTGCACGGCGACAAGCTGCATGGAAGCTGGGTGCTGGTGCGGATGCGGCACGACCGAAGCGGCGGCAAGCGCACCAACTGGCTTCTGATCAAGCATCGCGATGATGATGCGCGCGAAGGGAAAGATAACGACATTCTCGATGAAGATCGTTCGGTCGCCTCGGGCCGGACGATGGCGGAGATCGCAGCCGGCAAAGGCAAGCCGCCGAAGCCGTTCATGACGAAGGCAGCCGGCCGCGGCAAGGCCGACGCGGTCTGGCATTCGAACCGGGGAGACGCGGCGGAGGCACGCGCACACGCGAAGAAAGCAGCGGCGCCTGCGAAGGCGACGAAGGTCGACGAAATGCCGGAATTCGTCGCGTTCGAACTGTGTACGTCGGTGGAGACGCCGCCCAACAGCGAGGGCTGGGGCCACGAGATCAAATTCGACGGCTATCGCGTGCAAATGCGGGTTGAGGATGGCAAGGCGGTTTTAAGAACGCGCAAGGGCCTGGATTGGACCGGCAAGTTCAAGGCGATTGCGAAAGCGGGCGGGGCGCTGCCCGATGCGATGATCGATGGCGAGATCGTGGCGCTCGACCATCAGGGTCATCCGGATTTCTCGGCCTTGCAGGCCGCGATTTCGGACGGCACGACCGATGATCTGATCTTCTACGCCTTCGATCTCTTATTCGCTGGAGGCGAAGACCTCCGCCGTCTGCCGCTTGCGGAACGAAAGTCGCGACTGAAGCAGTTGCTGGAAGCGCGGCAACGGAAGAAGGCGGCATCGATCCGCTATGTCGAGCACTTCGAGGCCAATGGCGACGACGTTCTTGAATCGGCGAAGAAGCTAAAGCTCGAAGGCATCGTTTCCAAGAAGCTCAGTGCGCCCTATCGCTCCGGGCGCTCGGAAAGCTGGACCAAGACCAAATCGCGCGCCGGGCAGGAAGTCGTGCTCGGCGGCTGGAAGACGACGCAAGGCAAATTCCGCTCGCTGATGGCAGGCCTTTATCGCGGCGATCACCTGGAGTTCGTCGGCATCATCGGAACCGGCTTCGGGCAGGACACGGTTCGGCGCATCATGCCCGCGCTGAAGAAGGCCGAGGCCGAGCAAAGTCCGTTCGGCGGCAAGGACGCGCCGCGCAAGACCCGCGACATCCACTGGCTGAAGCCGGAACTGGTCGCCGAGATCGAATTCGCGGGCTTTACCGACGGCGGCAACATCCGGCAGGCAGCCTTCAAGGGCCTGCGTCAGGACAAGCCGGCGAGCGAAGTCGTCGCGGAGAAACCCGCCATGGTGAATGTCATCAGAACCTCGCCGAAAGCCTCCGGTAAATCCACCGAGGTCATGGGCGTGGTGATTTCGAAGCCGGACAAAGAGCTGTGGCCCGATGCCGGCGACGGCAAGGGTGTCACCAAGCTCGACCTCGCGCGCTATTTCGAGACGGTCGGCGACTGGATGATGCCGCATCTGAAGGGAAGGCCGTGCTCGGTATTGCGCGCGCCCGACGGTATCCATGGCGAGAAATTCTTTCAGCGCCACGCGATGCCGAGCACCTCGGACTTGCTCAGGCTCGTCAAGGTCTCCGGCGATCGCAAACCCTATTTGCAGATCGACCGTATCGAGGGGCTTGCGGCGGTGGCGCAGTCCGGCGGACTCGAACTGCATCCGTGGAATTGCGCGCCCGACGCGACCGATATTCCCGGCCGGCTGGTGTTCGACCTCGATCCGGCGCCGAACGTCGATTTCGCCGAGGTCATCGAGGCCGCCAAAGAGATGCGGCAGCGTCTGGAGGCGCTCGGCCTTGAAAGCTTCTGCAAGACCACCGGCGGCAAGGGGTTGCACGTGGTGGCGCCACTGACCTATGGCGCCAGGGACAAAGTAACCTGGAAGGAAGCCAAGGCCTTTGCGCAAGGCGTCTGCCAGTGGATGGCGAACGACCGGCCCGGGCAGTATCTGCTCAACATGTCGAAGAAATTGCGCCAGGGAAAAATCTTCCTCGACTATCTGCGCAACGATCGCATGGCGACCGCCGTTGCGGTGCTCTCACCGCGGGCGCGCGAGGGCGCCACGGTCTCGATGCCGCTTACCTGGGCGCAGGTGCGCGGCGATCTCGATCCGAAGCGCTACACCGTTCGCAGCGTCCCGGCCTTGCTCGCGAAGAGCAAGGCGTGGGACGGCTACGACGATGCGGCATCATCGATCAAAACTGCGATGAAGAAGTTGGCGGATAGGCTGTAATCGTGACCGCCGGATTTAAAGCCGTCCGAGCAGAAGCAATATCAGCAGAATGACGACGATGAGCCCGAGGCCGCCGCCACCATAATAGCCGGTGCCGTAGAACGGGCCGCCGCCGATGCCGCTAAAGCCGCCAAGCAGGGCGATCACCAAAATAATCAGAATGATTGTACCAATAGACATCGAATTCCTCCAGCCGATCGTGGGTGCAAGTCGCGTGTTCGTGCCAGCCAACAAATGGGAACAACGAAAGTTCCCGCATCTCGCACTGCACCCGGGTCGGATACGAAGCAAAATGGATTTTGCTTAAGCGAATTGCCGGGTTTTCTTTGCAACCGGCTTTGCCGCGCCGACATAGCCGGCTTTTAGCGCCGCCACCGGAAGATGCTCGAACAGACCGGCCAGCGGCACCCTGGACGCATTCGGATTGCCCGCGCCTTCGAACGAGTAGCCGTCGAGGTGAAGCTCGCCCTCGAAAGCCCCGCCGTTCGGCCAGATCCGGCCTTGCTCCGACAGCGGAGCATACCAGCGCGCCACCGCGGTAATCACGGCATGGCGACCGCGGCGTCGGGCAAACGCAATGACATGGTCGCGATGAGGCCCGCTGACCTCCAGTGGCTCGTAATCGCCGGAGGCAAAAACGTCCGGAAGCTCATTGCGAAGCTCGAGCAGATGTCGCGTCCAGGCAAGCTTGACGTGGCCGTTTGGCCACTCGCGGGCGAGGGCTTGCCAATCGGGCCGCTCGACCTGACCGAGAACCTCCGCGCGCTCCATGAAATCAACCGGCCGGCGGTTGTCGGGATCGACCATCGACAAATCCCAGAATTCGGTCCCCTGATAGAAGTCCGGCACGCCCGGCATCATCGCTTTCAGCGTGACCTGGCTCAGCGAATTGAGCGCGCCCAACAGCGCCACCCTCTGGGCGAAGTGTTGCAGCAACTCCAGAAACTCCGTAGAGGCCGACGGGTCGAGTATCCGTTCGATGAAGGTGCCAAGCGCCGCCTCGTAGCCTTCATGCGGGTTGAGCCAGCTCGTTTCCTGCTTGCCCTCGCGCGCCGCCTTTACGGCGTAGGCTTGCAGGCGTTCGGTCAGCGAGCGATCGGGGGGCGCGGGGAGCGGCCATACCCCGAGCAGGGTCTGGTACAGCATATATTCGAAGGTCGCCGAAGGTGCGCGCATTTTATCGTCGGTGACGATGTGCGGCGCATTGAGCACTTTCCACCGGGCGACCGCACCGGTCCATTCGCCCGCGAGTTCGCTGAGCGCGATCAGGCGGGTGCGGGCATCTTCGCCGCGCTTGGTATCGTGCGTGGCGGTGGTCGTCATCGCGTGCGGCCAATTCTGGACGCGGGTTTGCATCATCTGGTGAAAGGCGGCGGTCGACAACGCCGATGCGGAAGGTTCGCCGCCGACTTCGTTCAGCGCAAGCAGTCGGTGGCTGCGATAGAAGGTCGTGTCCTCCAGCGATTTCGCCATCAACGGACCGGTGAATTGCTGCACTTTCAATGCAAAGCGTCGCACCCGTGGCGCGCTATGCAGTGCGGAGCCCGGTCCGGCGAGGTCCATGGTCAGCGCATCGCGCAGGAAATCGAACAGGCCCTCGTCCGCATCATACCATTCGCTTCGCGCCTTTTCGATCGTCTCCGATATCAAGGCGCGATCGTCGGCAGAAGCACCGGCGGAGGTGAGGTAAGTGCGGTAGATCGGAAAATTCAGCACATAGAGTTCGAGCGCCTGGCGCAAACTGTCGGCGGAGAAGTCGCGCGTCGAATAGTGACCCGCCGCGATGCGCCCGAGCAGGCGCGCCAGCACGGTGAATTCGCTGGTCAGCAGCGTTTCGAGCACGCGTTGTTTGGCGGCCTTCAGCACAGGCGCGAGCGCCGGCGGCATGTTGCTGATCTGCCGCCAGGTTTCGTCGAGCGCTTCCAGTCCGGTTTGACTGGCCAGCACCCGGCTGATGGTGTTGAGGGTCTCGTAGCCGGTCGTGCCCTCGACGCCGGCGAATGGACGCAAGCTTTCATGTTCGCCGAGAATTTTCTCGACCACGATATAGAACGACCGGGCGCTTTTGCCGCCGGTCTGCCGGATCAGGCGGCTCAGCCGTTGAAAATATTGCGCGGGATCGCGCAGGCCGTCGATGTGATCAAGTCTCAGTCCTTGCAGCTTGCCTTCCGCGATCAACCTGCCGACCAGGCGATGCGCGACATTGAAGGTCGTGGCATCTTCTACCCGCAATCCCGCCAGTGAATTGACGTCGAAGAAACGGCGATAGTTGATGTCGCTGGAGGCGAGCCGCCAATGTCCAAGCTTGTAGTGCTGGCGCTCGAGCAGATGGTGCAACGCCTGCGTCTGCCCGGGCCGGTCTTGTCCGGCGCGATAGGCGGCAAGCCCCCGCTCGATGATCTCCTTGCCGCCTTCGATGGCCTTCAATCCGGCTTTGAAGTCCGGCGCTTCCTTGCGGTTGGGGTGGCGCAGGCCGTGGTAACGCGAAGTGAGGTCGAGAATGCGGTTTCCCGCGGCGCTGTTCCCGGCGCCCGCTTCCTTGACGATCGTGTTCAGGATTTCGCCGTAACGCTCGGGTGCGATCGGCAGGCGATGTTCGAAATACCAGGCCGAAAAACTGCCTTCGCTGGCGTCGTAGCGCAGTTCGATTTCGCCGCTCTCCAGCGCCTTGCCGTAGGAGGAGCCCAAGATCGGCAGCAGCACACCGCCACGCGCGCGATATGGCAACTGCTCCCAGTCGATATCGAAGGAGACCGCATGCGGCGAAGCCTCGCCCCATTCCAGCACGTCGAGCCACCATGGATTGTCGGCGAAATGCACGCCGACATGGTTGGGCACGAAGTCGAGGATGAGGCCGAGATCGTGCGCTTTGAGCGTGGAGCTCAATCGTTCAAAGCCCTCGTCGCCCCCGAGTTCGGGATTGATCAGGGTGTGATTGACGACATCATAGCCATGGGTCGAACCCTTGCGCGCCTTTGTGAAAGGCGAGGCATAGACGTGGCTGATCCCGAGCGCTTTCAGATAGGGGACGATCGCTGTGGCCGCGTCGAAATCGAAATTCGCCGTGAGCTGCAAACGGTAGGTCGCGATGGGAGTACCAGACGGCATCAGCGTGTTTCCAAACGCCAGAGCACCGACCATGGTCTCATGGCGTCGCTTGGTTTGCCCCAGATCGGCGAGCCCCGAACCTCCCTCGATTGGACGGCGATCGTGCGATCCGACAGGTTGGCGGAGAGTGACAGCCTGGCATCAGTGCCAAGTTGCCAGTCCGCATTGAGCGTTCCATCTTCGGCGACCCGCGCCTCGCCGAAACGTACGCCTGTGAGGCGCGGCATGATATGACGCCTGCGGATCGCCAACAATTCGCGCACCAGCGCCAGCCGTTCGCGCCCGCTGCCGTTTCTTGTTTGCCAATCCAGCGTCGCGGACCGAAAGGCAGCTTCGCTGAGGGGATCAGGGACGTCGTCGCCATAGGCCGCATAAGCCCAGGCGTATTCGTCGCGACGGCCCTTGCGGACGGCTTCGGCGAGGCCGCCCTTGAAATCGCAGAAGAACGGGAAGGGGACTTTCGAGCCCCACTCTTCGCCCATGAACAGCATGGGGATCGAGGGCGCGAGCAGCGTGATCGCAAGCGCCGCTTCGATCGCTTCGGGTTTGACGTGGCCTTCGAGGCGGTCGCCGAAGACGCGGTTGCCGATCTGGTCGTGGTTTTGCAGGAAATTGACGAATGCTGTCGGCGGAAGGCCGCCGCTCGCTTCGCCGCGCAATTGACCGCCGCGATGTTCGGAAGCCTCGCCCTGATAGACAAAGCCCGATCCCAGGCTGCGCGCGATGTCGGTGAGCGGCGAACGCTGATAGTCGCGGTAATAGCCTTGCTTCTCGCCGGTCAATTTCACATGCCAGGCGTGATGATAGTCGTCGTTCCATTGCGCGTGATATTTCCCGCGCGGCGGGTCTTGTGAGGGATCGAGCAGGCTGACGCGATTGTCGTCGTTTTCCAGCACGAGATGAATGTGCCGGCCGGTCTCGGCGGCCAATTGACCGGCCGCGAGGCTGAGATCGTTCAGCATCGGGATCTCGCCGAGTTCGGCGATGGCGTGGACGGCGTCGAGCCGCAGCCCGTCGAACCGGTATTCGTCCAGCCAATAGAGCGCGTTCTCGATCGCAAAGGCGCGCACCTGCGGTACGCGGTAATCGATCGCGCTGCCCCACGGCGTTTGCACCTCAGTAAAGAAGGAAGGCGCGTAGCGGCCGAGATAATTTCCCTCGGGGCCGAAGTGATTATAGACCACGTCGAGAAACACCATGAGCCCGCGTAAGTGAGCTTCGTCGACGAGGCGCTTCAAGTCCTCGGGCCGGCCGTAGGCGCTGTCGGGCGCATACCACAACACGCCGTCATAGCCCCAGTTGCGCGTCCCTGCGAAATCCGCCAGCGGCAACAATTCCAGTGCGGTGATGCCGGTCTCGACCAGATGGTCGAGCCGTTCGATCATGGCGCGGTAAGTGCCTTCCGGCGTGAAGGTGCCGACATGGGCCTCGAGCAGCACGGTTTCGTGCCAGGGCCGTCCGCGCCACTCATTGGCGCGCCAGGTGTAATTGGCGGGGTCGATCACCTCGCTCGGGCCGAACACGTCGTCGGGCTGAAAGGCGGAAGCAGGATCCGGTACGTCGATCTCGTCGTCGATCCGAAACTTGTAGCGCGTGCCAGCCTTGGCGCCCGGTATGCCGGTTTCAAACCAGCCGTGCTTGCGGGATGTGAGCGGGTAACGTTGCTGCTCCAGCAACAGATCGACGCGTCGGGCTGCGGGCGCCCACAAGCGGAATGTGGTGCCTTCGGGAGTCAAACTTGCGCCGAAATGCCGTTCATTCATGCCGAACCTGAAAAGACCAGTACCGAGCGGGGCGGTGCGGTGGTCTCGCCTCCTGACGGAAAGTCCGCAGCCGTCTGTTTAACGTCGGCGGTGTTCAATAGTTGCCGCCAGCTCTTGTATTCCGGCATTTTCGGCAGCTTGAATTTGATTTCTTCGGGAGCGGCATTGAGCACGATGAAGACCGGCGGCTGGCCCTGTTCAGTTGGTCCGAGCACATAGGCGAGAAATCGGCCTTCCGGAAAATTCCAGTCCTGCTCCTGCATGTCGTCCGCGGCCGGCGTCAGCCACAGCACGCCATAGGAGCCATCGGCGCGCCGTCCGTCGAGCCAGCGGCGGGCGCGGATCTGCGGAAAGCGGCGGCGGATTTCGGACACGTGGGCGACGAACTCGATGAGGTCACTGCCCTCGCGCCCCATGCCTTCCCAGCCGATCCAGCCGGTCTCGTTGTCCTGGCAGTAGGCATTATTATTGCCGTTCTGGGTGTTGCCGACCTCGTCGCCCGCCAGCATCAGCGGCACGCCCTGCGCCAGCAGGAGACAGGCGAGCTGATTCTTCCGCAACTGGTTGCGCAGCGCGTTGATAGGCGGCATCGTCGGTCGGGCCTTCATGGCCGCAATTGTTGCTGTGGTTGTCGTTGGCGCCGTCGCGGTTGTCTTCGCCGTTGGCCTCGTTGTGCTTGGCATTGTAGCTGAAGAGATCGTTGAGCGTGAAACCGTCATGCACGGTGATGTGGTTGATGCCGGCGCGCTGGACGCGTCCGTCATGATTGAAGAGATCGGAAGAGCCGGTCATGCGGCTGGATATCTCACCGATCAGGCTGCCTTCGCCGCTCCAGTAGCGGCGCATCGCGCTGCGATAGCGGTCGTTCCACTCCGACCATTGCGAGGGAAAGCCGCCGACCTGGTAGCCGCCCATGCCGAGATCCCAGGGCTCGGCAACCAGCTTGACGGAGGCGAGCACGGGGTCTTGCCGGACCGCGGTGAGGAAGGCGGCATTGCGGTCGAAACCATTCGGGCCGCGGCCGAGCTCGGTGGCGAGATCGAACCGGAAGCCGTCGACATGACAGACTTCGACCCAGTAACGCAGCGAATCCATCACCATCTGCAATACGCGCGGATGGGTGAGGTTGACCGAATTGCCGCAGCCGGTGAAGTCGTCGTAGTAACGCGGGTTGTCCGGCTTGAGCCAGTAATAGGACGCATTGTCGATGCCGCGGAACGACAGCGTCGGGCCCATATGGTTGCCCTCTGCGGTGTGATTGTAGACGACGTCGAGCATCACCTCGATGCCGGCATCGTGCAATCGCGCTACCGCCGTGCGAAATGAATCGAGCGAATTGTCCTGCGCATAGCGCGCTTCCGGCGCAAAGAACGCCAGCGTGTTGTAGCCCCAGTAGTTGGCAAGTTTCTTCTCGACCAGCATGCGGTCGTCCACCAGGCCGTGGATCGGCAATAGTTCGATGGTCGTGATGCCGAGCCGCTTGAGATGGGCGATCATCGCGGGCGAGGCGAGGCCGCCATAGGTGCCGCGCAGATTGGGCGGGACGTCGTCGCGTTTTTGCGTGAGCCCCCTGACATGGGCTTCATAGATGACGGTATCTTCCCAGGGAATGCTGGGCCTCAGTTCGCGCCGGCCCCAGTTGAAGGCTTCATCGACCACGACGGCCTTCGGCATGCCGCGGGCATTGTCGCGCCGGTCGAACGAAAGATCCTCGCGGGCGCTGCCGGTGCGATAACCGAAATGCGCATCGCTCCATACCAGCCGCCCGGCAAGCCGCCTCGCATAGGGATCGAGCAGAAGCTTGTTCGGGTTGAAGCGGTGGCCTTGCTCCGGCGCATAGGGGCCGTGAACGCGATAGCCGTAAAGCTGCCCCGGCGAGACATCGTTCAGATAGCCATGCCAGACGTCTTCGGTGCGCTCGGGCAATTCGATGCGCTCGATCTCGCGCCGTCCCTGGCTGTCGAAAAGACAGAGCTCGACTTTCTGTGCATTGGCGGAGAACAGCGCGAAGTTGGTCCCGCGTCCGTCCCAGCTTGCACCGAGCCGAAAGGGCGATCCGGCCGACAGTCGCATGATTTAAATTTCCGGTACGAGAAAAATGGTCGCTAGGGGCGGAATGGTCAATCTCAGTTCCGGTCCGGCACCTTCGAGCGTGCGGACTTCGCCGACATTGCCGACATTGCTTCCGCCGTAATGCGACGAGTCGGTATTGAGTACCTCGCGCCATATGCCGGCGAGCGGCACGTGAATGATATAATTATGATAGACGTTCGGAGAAAAATTCGTGACGACGAGGCAGCGTGCGCGCTCGTCCCTGCCTTTGCGCATCCAGGCAAAGACGTTGCCGTTGGCATCATCGGCCACCAGCCATTCGAAGCCAGCAGGGTCGCAGTCGAGCTCATGCAGCGCCGGCGTGTCGCGGTAGAGCCAGTTCAGATCGCGAACCAGCGACTGGACGCCGGCGTGACGGCTGTCCTGAAGCAGATGCCAGTCGAGCGAATGGTCGTGATTCCATTCCCGCGCTTGCGCGAATTCGCAACCCATGAACAGGAGCTTCTTGCCGGGATGGCCGAACATGAATCCGTAATAGGCGCGCAGGTTCGCAAACCGCTGCCAGTCGTCGCCCGGCATCCGCCCGAGGATCGAGTGTTTGCCGTGAACCACTTCGTCGTGAGACAGCGGCAGGATGAAATTTTCCGAAAACGCATAATGCAGGCCGAACAGGATGTCGCCGTGATGATATTGGCGATGGATCGGCTCCTTGCTGATATAATTCAGCGTGTCGTGCATCCAGCCCATGTTCCATTTGTAGCCGAAGCCGAGCCCGCCATATTCCACCGGGCGCGAGACCTGCGGCCATGCGGTTGATTCTTCGGCCGCAGTGGTGGCGTTCGGGAATTGGCCGAACACTTCGGTATTGAAGCGGCGCAGGAAGTCGATGGCATCGAGGTTTTCGCGTCCGCCAAATCGATTGGGCACCCATTCGCCGGCAGGCCGGCTGTAGTCAAGATAAAGCATCGAGGCGACGGCATCGACGCGCAGGCCGTCGATGCCGTAACGGTCGAGCCAGAACAGCGCGTTGGAGACCAGGAAATTGACGGTCTCGGTGCGCCCGTAATTGTAGATCAACGTTCCCCAATCGAGATGCCGGCCTTGCAACGGGTTGGCGTGCTCAAAGAGCGCGGTGCCGTCGAACCGGCCGAGCCCGTGCGGATCGTCAGGAAAATGACCCGGCACCCAGTCGAGCCAGACGCCAATTCCCTCGTTGTGGCAGGCCTCGACGAGCGCCGCGAAATCTTCCGGGCTGCCAAAGCGGCTTGTCGGCGCAAAGAGCCCGGTCGGCTGATAGCCCCACGAGCCGTCGAAGGGGTGTTCGCTGACGGGAAGAAACTCGACATGGGTGAAACCCATGTCATGGACGTAGGCCGGCAACTGCTCGGCCAGTTCACGATAGGTCAGCCATTCGTTATCGCCCTTGCGCCGCCACGATCCGAGATGCACTTCGTAGATCGACACCGGCCCGTCCAACGAATTGATCTCGGCAGGCGCCGGTCGCGGACGCGGCAACCGTTCCTCGTCGAACACGATCGATGCCGTGCTCGGGCGGATTTCGGCTGCAAAAGCCAGCGGATCGGACTTCAGCGGCAAATGCTCGCCCTGCCGGCTGAAGATGTTGAATTTGTAACGATCGCCGACCGTGGCGTGCGGGATGAACAGCTCCCAATAGCCGAGGCCACGCACGCGCATCGGATGACGCAGCGGATTCCAGAAGTTGAAATCGCCGACCACGCTGACGCGCTGCGCATTGGGCGCGAGTACGACGAACGCTACGCCCGGCACATTCTCGATCACCATCGGGTGGGCGCCGAGCTTTTCATAAAGCCGCTGATGGGTGCCTTCGCCGAGCAGATAAAGGTCGTAGTCGGTCAGAACCGGCGGAAAACGATAGGGGTCGTCGAGATCGACCACCCTCTCGCCGAACCGGGCGCGCAATTGATACGCGCTGGAGCCGTTCGGCAGAAAGCCCGCAAACAGGCCGGCGTCGTGAATGCGGGTCAGCGCTGCCGCTTCGCCATGCGGGGCGATCGCGTCGACCTTCTGCGCGTCGGGCAGGAAGGCGCGCACGACCGTTCTGCCATTTTCGTGATGGGGGCCGAGATACTGAAAGGGATCGGAGTGACGGCCTTCCAGGATCGCGTAGGCTTCGGCAGTCAGATCGGTCATGCGGCCTCGCGGGCGGGCTGAGACAATATCCGCAGGATGCGGGCGATCGCCGCCGGCGCGGCTTCCGTTCGTTGGTGTAGGTCGGTTTCAAGCACGTCGAAAGCCTTTTCGAGCAGGAAAAAGTCCACCATCCGCTGCATGGCGCGGGAATCGGCTGGCCAGATCGATAAATCGGTCAGGACTTCGCGATAGGTGCCCATGAAGGCCGCGGTGGCGCGATCCACCCATTCCGTCAGCGCCCTGCCCAGCCGCCCGTGGTCATCGGGCGCAAGGTAAGGCGCGCGTCCGCGCGCGGCGTGGCTTGAGGCCTCGATCGACCAGATCATGCTGGCGACATCACGGGCCGCTGGCGCTTTGCGCCGGCGCTCCTCGAGCGGCTGGCGGACATCGCCTTCAAAGCCGGTGAAGAACACGTCGTCCTTGACGATCAGTACCCGTCCGAGATGGAAGTCGCCGTGCAGACGCTGGCTGACACTCCGTATTCCCGGCGGCATCAGCGCGTTCAAGCGGTGATGCAACTTGTCCTGCTGCGCCAGCAGTTCGTCGATCATGGCCCGCTCGGTTTCGCCGAACGAATGGCGGCGCTGCCTCAAGCTCTGAAATACCCGCTCGGCGCTTTGCACAATCGCGGCGGTCCAGCGTGCGATGTCGTGCGGTTCAACCGGTTCAGCCGTCAAGTCCGGCGATCCGCTGGCGGCCGCCAGGGCCAGATGCAGTTCGGCCGCACGCCGGCCGATCTGCGACAGGTGGCGCATATAAGCGATCTGCTCGTCGCCTTCGCGGTTTTCGCCATCGGCCGCAAGCAGCTGCTGTTCCTCGAGCAGGCGATCAAGATGAGACGCTGTCATCGTCCAGGCATCGCCCTGATTGCCGATCTGGGCGTGAACGATCGCAATCGCGTTTCGCTGCTCGCCCTCGATCAATTCGGCGCTGCCGAGCATGGCCGGCGTATTGGCAAAGCCTGCGACGTCGGTCAGGTAACGGCCGAGCTCGATGGCGGGATTGACGCCGTTCTCGAGTTTGCGAAACAGCTTCACCACATAATCGAAATCGACCAGCACGGAACTGGAGAAGGGCGCGCTGTCGAGCAATCCGATGCGTTCGGGCTGCCGTACGGCTCTGCCGGCGAATTTGCCCGTCGGTCTGAATTCGAGTTTCAGGCCGTTTTCCTCGACGGTGAGCCTTTGCGCGAGATTGCGCAACAGAAGCCCGATGAAGATGGTGTCGGCGGCGACGTCGAGCAGCGTGCCTTCGCGGGCGCCCTGACGCACCGCCGCCAGCGCATTCGGGTTGTAGCGCTCGCGGTCGAAACGCACCCACTCGATCTGCATCGGCAACACGTAGCGGGTCTTGGCCTCGTCTTCGGCAGGCTGGAAGAACGCAAGCCACGGCCGGTTGTCGCCGATATCGCAAAACGGGATCGCCGAGGTCAGGGTCGGGTGGATCGCCGAGGCGTCGTTGACCGGATACCAGCGGGAGCGGGCGAGATGGCCCGGCAGCACGTCGCATTCGAACAGGCTGCGGGTGCGCGCGAGCGACACCCAGGTCGCTCCGACCGGAACCACCAGTGTTTCGAATTCCGGGACGATCGAAGGCGCGGCGGGCTCGGACTTGTCGCGGTGCTGAAGCCGGAACCAGTAGAAGCCGTAGGGCGACAGCGTGATCATGTAAGGCAGTTCGCCGATCGGCGGGAAATGTGTGCGGCCGAGCATCTCCAGCGGCACGCGATCCTTGAAAGCCGAGAGGTCAAGTTCGGTCGCCTGCGCCGAGCGGGAAAGGTTGGCCACGCAAAGAATCACCTCATCGCCGAGCTTGCGGACATAGGCCAGCACCGAACGATTGGCCGGGCGGATGAAGGTCATGCTGCCGCGGCCGAAGGCGAGCGTGGATTTGCGCACCGCGATCAGCTTCTTGGTGGCGCTGAGCAGCGACGACAGGCTGCGCGATTGCGCCTCGACATTGACCGCCTCATAGCCATAGACGGAGTCCATGATGATGGGCGCGTAAAGCCGCGCGGGATCGGCGCGGGAAAAGCCGCCGTTGCGGTCAGGCGTCCACTGCATCGGCGTGCGCACACCGTTGCGGTCACCGAGATAGATGTTGTCGCCCATGCCGATTTCGTCGCCGTAATAGATGATCGGCGTGCCGGGAAACGACAGCAGCAGGGAATTCATCAGTTCGATCTTGCGCCGGTCGTTGTCCATCAGCGGCGCCAGACGCCGGCGGATGCCGACATTGATCCGCGCGCGCGGATCGTTGGCATAGGTCGACCACAGATAGTCGCGCTCGACGTCGGTGACCATTTCCAGCGTCAGTTCGTCGTGGTTGCGCAGGAACAGGGCCCATTGGCAGTCGGCCGGAATATCCGGCGTCTGCCGCAAAATGTCGGTGATGGGAAAGCGGTCTTCCTGCGCAATCGCCATGTAGATGCGCGGCATCAGCGGAAAATGATACGCCATGTGGCACTCATCGCTGTTGCCGAAATAGTATTGCACGTCTTCCGGCCACTGATTGGCTTCCGCGAGCAGCACCTTGCCCTTGGCGTATTTGTCCAGTTCGGCGCGCAGCCGCCGGATGACGGCGTGCGTCTCGGGCAGGTTTTCGTTGTTGGTGCCGTCGCGCTCGCACAGATAGGGGATGGCATCGAGTTCGGAAGCCGTCGACCCCGGTGTCGAGCCAGCGCTTCATCACCTGGACCATCGCGTTGACGACGCGTGGATTGTCGAAGTTCAGATCAGGCTGATGTGAAAAAAAACGGTGCCAGTAGAACTGGCCGGCTTCCGGATCCCAGGTCCAGTTCGACTTCTCCGTATCGGTAAAGATGATACGCGTGCCCTGATATTTCTGGTCGGTGTCGCTCCACACATACCAGTTGCGTGCGCTCGACTTCGGATCGCTGCGCTTGGCGCGCTTGAACCAGTGGTGCTGGTCGGAGGTGTGGTTGATGACGAGTTCGATGATGACCCGCAGGCCGCGCCGCTTGGCTTCGATGATGAAGCGGCGGAATTCCTTCATGTTGCCAAAATCGGGATTGATGGAGCCGTAGTCGGCGATGTCGTAGCCGTCGTCGCGTCCGGGCGAGGGATAGAACGGCAACAGCCACAGCGTCGTCACGCCAAGGTCTTGCAGATAATCGAGCTTGTCGGTCAGCCCTGCGAAATCGCCGATGCCGTCATTGTTGCTGTCAGCGAACGCCTTGACGTGCAACTGGTAGATAATGGCGTCCTTGTACCACAGCTCGTCGCCGTCGAGCGCGGCAGCCGGTATTTCCTGTGTATCGATGGATGACATCAGATTCATCGGGGCCGGGGCGTGAGCGGAGGCGGGATTATGGTACGGTCGAGGCTCAGGGTGGCGCGCCGAGCCTGCGGTAGTTTCGGTGATTTTGTTCACGATGATGATGTGGCCATGGTCGGTCCCATTTCGTTGGCGCGAAAGGAGATGCTGGGGACTATATAGAAAGCCGCTTCCCACCCTTTGGTTCCCCGCGGAACGGCATGGCGGGCGAGAGCGTTAGCCACTTCTATCCTCTTCCCGAATCTGTAGAATTTGCGGCGACCTCCCTCCGAACCCCTTTCCCCCTTCCTGTTCTCTTTTTGTGCAAATGGCGTGCCGAATGGACGTTTATATCAGGGCCAAGCAATTGGGCATCCAGACCGAGTTTGTGGACGGTCAAGGTCACCGCCATGTGACGGATGCCAAAGCCCTCAAAATCATCCTTAGCGCCCTGCCGGAGCGGATTCCTTCCCGGATTCTCGACGGGCCGGTGGTCATCCGCGCCGGCGAGGCCTCGCGCACCGAATTGAGCCCGGCCGCAGCGCTTCCGGTGTCGTGGAAGGTCGTCGCCGGTCAAAAGACGGTCGCGCAGGGCGAGGCGAGCCGGCACACAATCGCCTGGCCCACCGATTGGCGCGAGGGGGTCTATCGGCTCCAACTCACCGATGCGGCCTCCTTGAGCGAGGAAGTCCCGCTAATCGTCTCGCCGCCAAGGGCCTATGGCGGCGATTTTGATCGTGGCTGGCTGCTCGCGGTCCAGCTTTACGGCGTCCGCTCAACGCGCAATTGGGGCATCGGCGACTTTACCGATCTCTCCGCCTTGATCGAACTCGCCGCGAATCTTGGCGCGGACGGGGTCGGCCTCAATCCGCTGCACGCTTTGTTCGACGACAAGCCGGCCGATTGCAGTCCTTATTCGCCCAACAGCCGGCTGTTTCTCAACGCGCTCTATATCGACGTCGAACAAATCCCCGAATTTGAAGCCAGCACCAAGGCCGCCAAAGCCGCCGCGCAGCTGCGCGAAGGCCATATCGTCAACTACAAGGGCGTTGCCGAGTTGAAATGGCGGGCGCTGCGCTCAGCCTTTGATCAATTCAGGGCAAAGCCTGGCGCGGGGCGGAGGGAGGATTTTGACGCCTTCCGTGCCGAGCGAGCGCCGCTGTTGTCGCGTTTTGCCTGCTTTGAGGTGCTGCGGCACAAGTTCGATCAGCCGTGGTGGGAATGGCCGGCGGTCTGGCGCGCGCCCGACGATGCCGCCTGCGCCAAACTGCGCGAAGAAGACGCCGTCGAGATCGAATTCGTCGAATTCGTGCAATGGACCGCCGACCGGCAGTTGCGTGCCTGCCGCGATCAGGCGCGCCGCCTCGGCATGAAAGTCGGACTCTATCTCGACGTGGCGGTCGGCGTGCAGTCCGGCGGCTTCGATGCCTGGAATGAGCAGACCGCGATCTCGCGTCACCTCTCGGTCGGTGCGCCACCCGATCCGCTCAATCTCGCCGGCCAGAACTGGGGTCTGGCCGGCTTCAATGCGGCCGGCCTCGAATTGCAATCGTTTGCGCCATACCGCGAGATGCTTCAGGCCTCGATGCGCTATGCCGGCGCGGTCCGGCTCGACCACGTCCTCGGCCTGAAGCGGCTTTATCTGGTGCCGCACGGCTTTGCCGCCGACAACGGCGCCTATGTGCAGATGCCGTTCGAGGCGCTGCTGGCGGCGACCGCGCAGGAAAGCATGGCGCATTCCTGCATCGTGATCGGCGAGGACCTCGGCACCGTTCCGGAAGGCTTTCGCGACACCATGGCCGAGTGGGGCATCTGGTCGTATCAGGTCATGATGTTCGAACGCGACGACCACGGCGCCTTCCGCGGCCCCGATCGCTATTTGCCGAATGCGCTCGTTACCTTCAACACCCACGATCTCTCGACCTATGCCGGCTGGCGCTCGTTCGGCGATCTCAAGATCAAGCGTTCGCTCGGCATCGACCCGGGCGAGAGCGACGACGCCCGCTGGCACGCGCTGGCGATGCTCGATGACGTGCTGCGCCGTCACGCCATCGACGACAACGATCTCTATGCTGTCGCGGCCTTCCTCTCCAAGACGAGGTCGCGCCTGCTCGCGATCTCGCTTGAAGATTTGCTGGGCGTCGTCGACCAGCCGAATATTCCCGGCACGGTCAACGAACATCCGAACTGGCGGCAGCGGCTGCCGGTTGCGATCAGCGACATCGCCCGTGAAATCGATATCGAGGCATTGAAAGATGCGACCCAGCAGCGGTCGAGCGGCCACCGCGTGGGCCGCACCGAAGTCAGCCGGTAACAAACCAAGTGTCCAGAATAGAAGATTACGGCCTGATCGGGGATTGCGAAACCGCCGCTCTCGTCGGCCGCGACGGCTCGATCGACTGGCTGTGCTGGCCGGCGTTCGATTCGGACGCGTGTTTTGCCGCGCTCCTGGGCACGCCCAGGAACGGCCGCTGGCTGATTGCGCCTGCGGGAGAGGTGACGAGCACCTCGCGCCGCTACTGGGACAACACGCTGATCCTGGAGACGCAGTTCGAGACCGAAGACGGCACGGTGGCCCTCGTCGACTTCATGCCGCCGCGCGGGCACGCCTCCGACGTCGTCCGCCTGGTGCGCGGCGTCAAAGGCCGCGTAAAGATGCGGATGGAGCTCGTGATCCGCTTCGGCATGGGCGCCGACATTCCCTGGGTCAAACGCACCGAAGACGGCGCCTTGCTCGCGATCAGCGGACCGGACATGGCGGTGCTGCGGACGCCCGTGGAAATGCGCGGCGAGGACATGACGACGGTTGCCGACTTCGAGGTGAGCGAAGGCAAGACCGTGCCGTTCGTTTTCACCTATGGCGTGTCGCATCTGGAACTCCCCGATCCGATCGATCCCGCGCAAGCCTTGCAGGATACCGAGGATTTCTGGCTCGATTGGTGCAGCCGCGGCACCTATGAAGGCGATTGCCGAGACCTCGTGATGCGCTCTCTGATCACGCTGAAGGCGCTGACCTATGGGCCGACCGGCGGTATCGTCGCGGCGCCCACGACGTCGCTGCCGGAAAAGCTCGGTGGTGCGCGCAATTGGGACTACCGCTTCTGCTGGCTACGGGACGCGACCTTCACGCTGCTCGCCCTGATGAACTCGGGCTATACCGAGGAAGCCTCCGACTGGCACAATTGGCTGCTGCGCGCGGCCGCCGGTGCCCCCGGCAATATGCAAATCATGTACGGCATCAAGGGCGAACGCCGCCTGCTTGAGTGGGAAGCAGGCTGGCTGCCCGGCTACGAAGGCGCGCAGCCGGTGCGGATCGGCAATGCCGCCCACGCCCAATTACAAATCGACGTCTATGGCGAGCTGATCGACGCCTTCCACCAGTCGCGCGTGACCAAGCTCAAGCTCGAAGACGGAACCTGGGATCTCGAATTGGCGGTGCTCGAACATCTCGAGCAAATCTGGGATCAGCCGGATCAAGGCATCTGGGAGCGTCGCGACAACGGGCGACACTACGTTTTTTCCAAAGTCATGGCGTGGGTTGCATTCGACCGCGGCATCAAGAGCGCCGAAATGTTCGGTTTCAAGGCCCCGGTCGATCGCTGGAAGACCTTGCGCGATACCATCCATCGCGACGTCTGTGAAAAGGGATTCGATACCGGGCTGAACAGCTTCGTCGAATCCTATGGCGCCAAAGTTTTCGATGCCAGCCTGCTGCTGTTGCCGGCGGTGGGCTTCTTGCCGGGTTCGGACCCGCGCATCCGTGGCACCATCGTCGCGATCGATCGCTATATGATGCGGGACGGCTTTGTGCTGCGGCACGACCCCCGTGAGGCTACCTCCGAGATCCAGCCGATCGAAGGCGCGTTTCTGGCCTGCACGCTCTGGCTTGCGGACGCCTGTGTGCTGGCCGGCGATCTCGACAGGGCGCAAACGCTGTTCGACCGCGTGGTTGGCGTTGCCAACGATCTCGGGCTATTGGCCGAAGAGTTCGATTCCGGCGCGGGCCGCCAGACCGGTAACTTTCCGCAAGCCTTGACCCATATCGCGCTGATCAACACCGCGCATAATCTGAGCGAAGCCAAACACGCCAACGACAGGCCGTCGATGCAAAGGTCGAAGTAGTGGACCAAGGCCAAAGCCTCTGGGTTCGTCATGGCCGGGCTTGACCCGGCCATCCACGTCTTCGCCCCCACGTGAAGAAAGCTAGACGTGGATCACCGGGACAAGCCCGGTGATGACAGTTCTTCAGGGGCAACGAAGCTCATTACCCAAGCGACTTCAGTATCGTCTCCATCGCCTTGGCGAAACCGTCTTCCTCGTTCGAGGCCGTGACGTGCGTGGCCTCTCGTTTCACGTCATCGGTGGCGTTGCCCATGGCAAATGACGTGCCGCTGACGCGAAACATCGCGAGATCGTTTTGCATGTCGCCGATGGTGGCGACCTGATCGGTCGAAATGCCAAGACGATGCGCGATCGTCTGCACGAAGGTGCCTTTATTGACGCCGGGTGGCGTGATGTCGAGATAATAACTTTGCGATCGTATCGCGGTGGCCTGCGCGCCGAGCGCTTCCTGCATCTCTGCTTCGCAGCGCTGTAAGCCGGCCGCGTCCGCGCTGGCGCCGACGATCTTGCAGGCCGACGATAGATAGGGCGTGAAATCGGTAACGATAGTGGGATCGGCACGGATCGCGCGCTTTTCGTGCGGGACGTATGCGCCGTTCGGGTCGCGGGTAAGCCACTGATCGCTATTGAACAGCCAGATTTCGGCGCCGAACTGGTCGAGTAGCTCGAGCGCGCGCCGCGTCGCCGCTTCAGGAATCAAATGCTGTTCGACCGGCTTCAGTTCGGAATCGACAATGCAACTGCCGTTGAAGGCGCCGACGGGAAGCGTGATACCCAAGGGCTCGATCAGAAACCGCATGCCGAGCGTCGGCCGGCTCGATGTAATCGTAAATCCGATTCCGGCCTCGTGAAGCTTCCGCACGGCGCCGATCGCGCGGTCGGTCAGCAGCTTTTCCTTGGTCAGGAGCGTGCCGTCGACGTCGGAAACAACGAGTGCGGTCTTGGTCATGAGCCGACAGTCCTGACTTGCCCAGTACTTTGGGAGGTAACTTGGGAGACAATGTTGTCGACGATGGCCCCGACTGGCGCGTCGATCGAGACGGTGAAGGGACGCTCGTCGGCCTGCGGCGGCTCCAGCGTCTTGAACTGGCTGTCCAGCAATCCCGGCGGCATGAAGTGGTTCTTTCGCTTGGCAAGTCGGTCGGCGATCAAGGCCTGGCTGCCGTCCAGGAACACGATCCGGATATCGTTGCGCCCGTGCACCAATATCTCGCGATAGCTGCGTTTCAGCGCGGAGCATGCCATCACGACATGGCCACCGATATTGCTTACCCGGTCGATTTCGTCCGCAATCGCCTGTAGCCAGGGCCAGCGGTCTTCATCGGTCAGCGGATGGCCGGCGCTCATCTTGGCGACATTGCTTTTCGGATGAAAGCGGTCGCCGTCCTCGAAGGTCCATCCCAGGCGCTCGGCGAGGGCGGCGGCGATCGTGCTTTTGCCCGAACCCGATACGCCCATCACGATCAACGCGCAGGGTGCTATGTCTGGTCTGTCGCTCAAGCGGTTTTTTCACCTAACGCTGCCTGATCCACCAGCAGAACGGTTTCGCCAAGGGAGCGCGCCCGGTTTGCCGGCAGGCTTTCGTCCGTCGAAAGCTTGGCGAGTATCGCACGTTTTTCGTGACCTGCGAGTTCGAACAGCATTTCGCGGCAGGAGGCGAGCGCGGGCAAAGTGAGGGTGACACGCGGCACAAAGGGGGCGACATGGGCCTGGGGGACGCCGACGACCCAGCGTTCGGCCTCATTCACCGCGGGATAGCCCGGAAAGAGCGAGGCGGTGTGGCCGTCAGGGCCGATCCCCATCAGCACGAGGTCGAACAGCGGCCGTGCGGGATCAAGCACCTCGGCGCCATAGAAGGATTGCAATTCGCGCTCATAGCGCTCGGCGGATTGGTCCGGCGTCGCCACATCCGTCGGGATCGGATGGATGTGATCTTTCGGCGCGAGACGATCGAGGAAAATTCCGCGCGCCATCGCCATATTGTTCAGGGGGTCGGCAGGCGACACGAAACGTTCATCGCCGATGAACCAGTGTACGCGGTCCCAGGGAATTCGTTTCGAATAGGCCTCGCTCGCCAGCAGCCGATAAAGCTGTTTCGGGCTGGATCCGCCGGTCAGGCAAATCGCGACGCGGCCCGGATTGGCTTCGATCCGCGCCATCAGGTGATTTGCGGCAGCATCCGCGAGCGCAGCCGGGTCGGCGGCGACGATCCGGTTGATGGGAGCGGGGGACGGCATCCGGGTTAAGCGAACTTGCGCCAGTTGCGGCCGTCGCGTTTGAGCAGTTCGTCCGCGGCTTCCGGGCCTTCGCTGCCGGCTTTGTAAGGCTGGAGACCTTTGGCGCCGGCTTTTTTCCAGGCGTCCAGAAACGGCTGAACCGCCTGCCAGCCGGCCTCGACGCTGTCGGCGCGTTGAAACAGGATGTTGTCGCCGATCATGCAGTCGTAGATCAGCGTTTCATATCCGGTGGTCGGCTCAACCTGGAAATAATCCTTGTAGCGGAACTTCATCTCGACGCCGTCGATGTTGATCGTCGGGCCCGGCACTTTGGTATTGAACTGAAGCGTTATGCCTTCGGTCGGCTCGACCGCGATGACGAGATAGTTCTGCGATAGCTTGTCGACCGGCGTGTCGCGGAACATCGCGAACGGCGCCTGCTTGAACTTGATCGCGACCTCGGTGCGTTTCATGCCCAGCGCCTTGCCGGTGCGCAGGTAAAACGGCACGCCGGCCCAGCGCCAGTTGTCGATGGTCAGTTTCAGCGCGGCGTAGGTCTCGGTCGTGCTGTCGGGCTTGACGTCTTCGGTCTTGCGATAGTCCGGAATCTCGGTGTCGCCGTTCTTGCCGGCCTGATACTGGCCGCGCACCGAATTTTTCAGCGCTTCTTCTTCGGTCTGGGTCTGGATCGCCGCCAGCACCTCGGCTTTTTCCGAACGCACCGCATGGGCCTCGAATTTCGCCGGCGGCTCCATCGCCACCAGCGACAGAAGCTGGAACAGGTGGTTCGGCACCATATCGCGTAGCGCGCCGGTGGCGTCGTAGAAGCTGCCGCGATGACCGACGTCGAGCTTTTCATCGACCGTGATCTGCACGTGGTCGATGTGGTTGCGATTCCAGATCGGCTCGAACATGCCGTTGGCAAACCGCAGCACCAGGATGTTCTGGACCGTTTCCTTGCCGAGGTAGTGATCGATCCGGTAGATCTGCTGCTCGTCGGCGATCCTGAGCAACTCGTCGTTGAGCGCCTTGGCGGAAGCCAGGCTCGTGCCGAACGGCTTTTCGACCACAAGCCGCCGCCATGAACCGTTTTCCTTCAGCATGCCGGAGCGGCCGAGTTGCTTGGCGATCGGCGCGAACGCGGATGGCGGCGTCGCCAGGTAGAACAGACGATTGCCCCCGGTCTCGCGCTTGGCCTCCAGCTTGTTCAATTGCTCGGCCATCGCATCGAACGAGGCTGGATCGCTCGGATCGGCCTCGATGCTGGTGACGCATTCGAGCAGGCGTTTGGCGATCGCCTCATCGATGGGACGGGCCTTGTATTGGCGCAAGCCTTTCAGCAGGCTTTCGCGCATGTCGTCGTTCGACATGCCGTTGCGGGCGACGCCGACCACGCAGAATTTTTCGGGCAACAGATCAGCCGCCGCAAGATTGTACAGCGCAGGCAGCACCAGCCGGTGGGTGAGGTCGCCAGTGGCGCCGAAGATCACGAACGAACAGGGATCGGGCTTGCGCTTCTTGGAAGATGGTTCGGTCACGAATGCGGCTCCTTGTGGCCGCCAAATCCCTCGCGCATCGCGGAGAGAATTTTTTCCGCAAACGTATGCTCTTTGCGCGAGCGAAAACGCGCAAACAACGCCGCGGTCAGCACCTCGGCGGGCACGGCCTCGTCGATGGCGGCATTCACGGTCCAGCGGCCTTCGCCGGAATCCTCGACAAAACCTGAATAAGTCCCAAGCGTCGGATTTTTCGCCAGTGCCGAGGCTGTCAGATCGAGCAGCCAGGACGGGATCACGCTGCCGCGCCGCCACACCTCAGCGATGTCGGCAATATCGAGCTCGAAGCGATGGTCCTGCGGCAGCGCGTCGATATTGGCGTTCTTCAGGATGTCGAATCCTTCCGCATAGGCCTGCATCAGGCCGTATTCGATGCCGTTGTGGACCATCTTGACGAAATGCCCGGCGCCGACCGGCCCGGCATGAAGATAGCCCTGTTCGACGCGCGGGTCGCGTCCCTGCCGTCCTTCGGTGCGAGGGACGTCGCCGAGGCCGGGCGCTAGCGTCTTGAAGATCGGATCGAGACGCTCGACCACCGGCTTGTCGCCGCCGATCATCATGCAGTAGCCGCGCTCGATGCCCCAGACGCCGCCGGAGGTGCCGACATCAACATAATGGATGCCGCGCTCTTTCAGCGTCTTGCCTCGGCGAACGTCGTCCTGCCAGAAGGTGTTGCCGCCGTCGATGATGACGTCGCCTTCTTCCATCAGCTTGGCAAGCGCTTCAATGGTGGTTTCAGTGATGCGGCCTGCGGGCAGCATCACCCAGGCGGTGCGCGGCTTCTCCAGTTTGCTGACGAATTCTTCCAGCGAGCCGCTGCCGGTTGCGCCTTCCTTGCCGATCTCGGTCACGGCTTTGGCGTCCTTGTCGTAGACCACGGTCGTATGCCCGTGACGCATCAGACGGCGGACAATATTGCCGCCCATCCGTCCCAAGCCGATCATGCCGAGTTGCATCGTGAGGTCCTTAGTTGAGTGCCTGCCGAATCGCGTGGTCGAGTGTTTTCAAGCCGGATTTGAGATCGCCCTTCAAATGCACTCGCAATGCGCGCCGGCCGCGCTCGGTCAGGACGCCGAAATCGCCGCGCGCCTGCGCGGCCTTGATCACGCCGAAGCTGGCCTTTTGGCCCGGCACCGGCAAATCCTTGACGTCGTCGGCGGTGATCTGAAGGAACACGCCGAAGTCCGGGCCGCCTTTATAGGCCTGTCCGGTCGAATGCAGGAAGCGCGGGCCGAATTCGGCGCAGGTGGCGACATGGCGCTGGTCGCGAACCTGGAGGCGCGCGGCCTGCAAAGCATCAATGTGCTCGGCGTTGCGCTCGATATAAGCGAGCAGCGCCACGTAGTCGCCGGCGTCGATGCGTGAGAAATGCGCCTTCAGCCAGGATTCAAGCGTCCCGTTCGCGCCGGCCTCACGCAGGTCGGCCGCGTTGGCCTTGTCGGTATAGAGATCGGCTTGGTCGGTCGAGATCACCGGCTGTTCTTTCGGCAGCGAACCTGATTTTTCAAAAGCTGCCGTCAGTTCGCGCGTCTTGATCTTGGCGGCCTCGACGTCGGGCTGGTTGAACGGGTTGATGCCGAGAACGGCGCCGGCTACGGCGGTTGCCATTTCAAAGCGGAAGAATTCCTGCCCGATATGCTCGATCGATTTGAGGACGATGCGAACCACCGGATGGCCGGCTTGCTCCAGTGCGTCGAGCTTTTCGGAATGCGCCGCGTCGTTTTCGCTCTCCGTGCGCAGGTCGACGAAGAAGCGGTCGTTGCCGTAGACCGAGACGTCGGCGATCGTTTCGCCGTCGATCGGAACGAGGCCTTTGCCTTCTTTGCCGGTGGATTCGGCGATGAGCTGCTCGGCCCAGGCGCCGAAGTCTGCGATTTTTTTCGACGAAAAAATCGTCACCTTGTCGCGGCCTTCGAGCCCCGCAAGGCCCATGGCGAGCCCAAGCTGGACGCCGGGATTTTCATGCGGCGGCACATCCGCGCCGCACGAGCGCACCATCGCCAGCGTATGGTGGATCAGGCTTCTCACATCGATACCGGCGGTTGCGGCAGGCACGAGGCCAAACGGCGACAGCACCGAATAGCGGCCGCCGATGCTGGGATCGCCGTAGAACGTGCGCGCGAAGCCTTGCTTCTTTGCGACCTTTTCAAGCGACGATCCGGGATCGGTGACGGCGATGAAGCGATGCCCGGCCTTCTCAGCGCCGATGGCCTTTGAGACCTGGTCGAAGAAGTAGTCCTTCATCACGTTCGGCTCGGTGGTGCCGCCGGATTTGCTCGAGACGATGAACACGGTCTTCTTGAGATCGACCGCCTTTTCCATCGCCCGCACCTGCGCGGGGTCGGTGGAATTGAGCACGTGCAATTTCGGAAAGCCGGATTTCTTCGGGAAGGTTTCCGCCAGCACTTCCGGCCCAAGGCTCGATCCGCCCATGCCAAGCACGACCGCGTCGGAGAAATTCTGTCCCTTCACCCGCCGCGCATAGTCTTCGTAGTCGGCGATGTCGGCTTTCGCCGCGCTGTCGAGCCAGCCCAGCCACTTGTTTTCGTCGTCATTGGTCCAGACCGATTTGTCTTTGTGCCAGAGCTTTCGGATCCTGGCTGAAGCGCGCCATTCCTCGGTGCTCTTCTCGACCGCCTTTTCGAGGCCGGGCCGAGCGCCAGTTTCTGGGCGCCGATGGCGGCGCCAAGCACGGCGGCGCGCTTGTGGGCGACCGCGCCGTAAAGCTTGTCGGCGGCGTCAGCGAACAGTTTGACGCCGTCCTTGACCAGTTCTTCGGTGATCGCATCGAGCGAGATGCCGGATTTGTCGAGCTCGGCGAGCACGTGTTTTGCTTCCTCGACGTTTTCCTCCAGGCTGTCGCGCGGCTTGCCATGATCGCGGAACGCATCGAGGGTTGCCGGCGGCACGGTATTGACTGTGTTCGGGCCGATCAGCTCCTCGACATAGAGCACGTCGCTATAATCCTTGTTCTTGGTGCCGGTCGAGGCCCACAGCAGCCGCTGTGGCTTGGCGCCCTTGGCGGCGAGCTTTTCCCAGCGCGCGCCGGAAAACAGCTCCTTGTATTCCTGATAAGCGAGCTTGGCGTTGGCGATCGCGACCTTGCCCTTCAGTGCGGCAAGCCGTTCCTTCTCGTGCGGATCGTTGGCGCGCGCGATCTTCTCGTCGAGCTGCTTGTCGACCGCGCTGTCGATGCGGCTGACGAAGAAGCTCGCAACGCTGGCGACATGGGAGGGATCGCCGCCGTCGGCGACGAGTTTTTCCAGGCCGGCGATATAGGCCTTGGCGACCTCGATATAGACCTTTTGCGAGAACAACAGCGTGATGTTGATGCTGATGCCTTTGCCGATCAGGTGCTCGATCGCCGGCAGGCCTTCTGGCGTCGCCGGCACTTTCACCATCAGATTCTTGCGGTGGACGGCCTTCCAGAGGTGCTCGGCTTCCGCGATGGTGGCCTTGGTGTCCATCGCCAGATAGGGTGAGACTTCAAGGCTGACGAAACCGTCATGGCCTTTTAACTCATCATAGACCGGCCGCAGCACGTCGGCGGCGTGCTGGATGTCTTCGACCGCGAGGTGCTCGAATAAAGCGGCGACCGGGCGGTCGCCTTTCTTTAAGGCGCTGCCGATCGGGGCGTCATATTCGTCCGAACTGCCAATCGCTTTCTCGAAGATCGACGGGTTGGAGGTCACGCCCTTGACGCCGTCGGTATCGATCAGCTTCTTCAGTTCGCCCTTGGCGACAAAGCCGCGTGCCAAAAAATCCAGCCAGATGGCCTGGCCATGGTTTTCGAGTGCTTTGACCGGATTCATGATGCCCTGTTTCGGTTCGAGCGGAGATGGGTTCGGCGGCAAAATCGGAGCATTAGCGAGAGGCCCGTCGCCAACAATCCTGCTTAGGCGGCTCGGTGACCGGATTATGGGTGTCCGCGGTCGATAACGCCGCGATCGGACCAGATCGATCCGCCGGGATACCTCCGTAAGCGCTCGCGCCTGATCACTTTTTAGATTTTGGGACCGGGCAGGCACGCCACCGGTTCTCCCAATCTGCATGTCTGCCCCGTCAGAGGCCGAAGCCTTCCGAGCCGTCATTTCGCTGCTATCGTACCTCCACAAAAAGAATAAGCGCAGGGGAGGATATTAGATGACAAAATCGGCGACTCATCAGCGCGACCAGCCGCCGCCGTTTTCTGCAATATTGCGCGGCCTCGCCGCTGCTGGCATCCGGCGCATTCGCCGCCAAGGCCCTGGAAGTGCCGTCAAAATTGCCCGACCCCATGACCTGGGCGCCGCCGGGCAGCATCGATCTGATCAAAACCCCGAAAGAAGCGATCAACGTGTTCGATTTCGAGCCGGTTGCCCGCCAGAACGTGCCGCCAGCCCATTTCGGCTATATGGCCTCCGGGATCGACGACGAGGTCACGCTGCGCGCCAATCGCGAGGATTTCAAACGATTTCAGTTGATGCCGCATCGCCTCAACGACGTCTCCAAGGTCGATACCTCCATCGAACTGTTCGGAACGAAATACGACTCGCCGATCTTCGTGGCGCCGACCGGCGGCAACCAGTTCTTCCATGTCGACGGCGAGCTGGCGGTGGCAAAGGCCGCTCGCGCCGGCAATCATCTTCAGATGCTCTCGACCTCGTCGAACTTCTCGGTCGACGACGTCACCAAGGCACGCGGCGCGCCGATCTGGTTTCAGCTTTACGCTTCATCGAGCTTTGACGTGGCGAAAGCACTGATCAAGCGGGCCGACGGCGCCGGCTGCCCGGTTCTGATGGTGACCGTGGACCGGATCGCCGGCCGTAATCAGGAGACGTTATTCCGGCTGATGAAGTCCGATACCCGTGAATGCTCAGGCTGTCATGATCGATCGAGCTTCGCGGGCCGGGCGTTGCGACGGCACAATTACGACGGCATCGATCTGACCGGCATCAAGGGCGGCGGCGAGTCCTCCAATCTCGATTGGGACACGGTCAAGCGCATGCGCGACGTGACCAGGATGAAAATCATGCTCAAGGGCATTGTCACCGCCGACGATGCAGAACTCGCCGTGCAGAACGGCATCGACGGCATTCTGGTATCCAATCATGGCGGCCGCGGCGAGGACAATGGCCGCTCGACCATCGACGCGCTGCCCGAGATCATCGCGGCCGTGAAAGGACGCATGCCGGTGATCGTCGACTCGGGCTTCCGTCGTGGCACCGACGTGGTGAAGGCACTCGCGATGGGCGCGCAGGCGGTAGGCGTCGGCCGGCCTTATTTGTGGGGGCTCGGTGCCTTCGGCCAGGAAGGCGTGGAGCGCGTGCTTGAACTTGTGCGGGTCGAAACCCGGGCCGCGATGCAGCAATGCGGCGCGAAGTCGGTGAAGGATCTGAATGCGAGCTACGTGCGCCGGGTGACGTGAGGCGCTTCTTCACCTCTCCCCGGTGGGGAGAGGTCGGATCGCCTCTGGCAATGCGAAGCATTGTCCAGCGCGATCCGGGTGAGGGGCGCTGCTCTCACGATAGACCGTAACCCCTCACCCCAACCCTCTCCCAAAGGGAGAGGGGGCGCACCTTTTGTGGCCACGCTCAACGCAAACTGGCGTTGATCTTTTCCAGCGCGGCCATTCCGGGGCAGAGCACATCGGCCTCGAGACGGTTGAGCGGTTGCTCCACCGTGTTGAGGTGGGCGTGCAGATCTTCCGCATCGGGATCGACGTAAAGCAGTCCGGTGACGATCTGGCCCTTGGCGGCGTGCTTTTGCAAAAACGCCAGCGCGCCGACGCGGTCATGCGCATCGTAATCGGCGTCGATCTTGCGGAGCGCGATCTTGCTGCCGTCGTGCTGCTCGACCACCTGCACGGTGCCCGGCGCATAGTCGACTGAAATCGGCTCGCGGCCGGTCAGCACGTCGAGCCGGTTCACCGCATCATTATGCTCGCGCACGTAATCGAAGCTCTTGGTCGAGCCGGCGTGGTTGTTGAAGGCGATGCACGGGCTGATGATGTCGATGAACGCTGCGCCCTTGTGCTCGATCGCCGCTGCGATCAGCGGCACCAGCTGGGTCTTGTCGCCGGAGAAGCTGCGCGCCACGAAGCTTGCGCCTAACTGGAGCGCAATCGCGACGAGGTCGACCGCGTTGTCGGTGTTGGTCACGCCTTTTTTCGACTTCGAGCCGCGGTCGGCGGTTGCCGAGAACTGGCCCTTGGTGAGGCCATACACGCCATTGTTCTCGACGATATAGGTCATGTTGACGCCGCGCCGGATCGAATGCGCGAACTGGCCGAAGCCGATGGACGCGGAATCGCCGTCGCCGGAGACGCCGAGATAGATCAGGTCGCGATTGGCGAGATTGGCGCCGGTGAGGACCGATGGCATGCGGCCATGCACCGTATTGAAGCCGTGCGAGTTGCCGAGGAAATAGTCGGGCGTCTTCGAGGAGCAGCCGATGCCGGAAATCTTGGCGACCCGATGCGGCTCGATCGAGAGCTCGTAACAGGCCTCGATGATCGACGCGGTGATCGAGTCGTGGCCGCAGCCGGCGCACAACGTCGAAATCTTGCCTTCGTAATCGCGGTGGGTGTAGCCGAGGCGATTCTTGGTCAGGCCCGGGTGGTGGAATTTGGGCTTGGCGATGTAGGTCATGACTTTACCTTGCGCAGCGGCGTGAGCTTGAGTTGATCCTGATGTTCGCCGATTGAATTCGCGATAAAACGGGCGGTGATCGGCGTGCCGTCGTAATGGCGGATCGGCACCAGCCGTACCGGGTCGATGCCGTTCTCGTTGACGATCAGCGTGCGAAGCTGGGCGTCGCGGTTTTGTTCGACCACGTACACGAAATCGTGGTCGGCGATGAAGCTTGCGACCGACGAATGGAACGGGAAGGCGCGAATGCGCATGCGATCGAGCGCATGGCCTTTCGCTTCCAGAAGCTGGATCGCCTCGTCCATCGCGGGCGCGGTCGAGCCGAAATAGAGCACGCCGTATTTGGTCGGCTTGGCCGCGTTGGCCTGCAACGGCCGCGGCACCATGTCCTGCGCGGTTTCAAACTTGCGCAGCAGGCGCTGCATGTTGTCGGCATAGACCGCGCCTTCTTCCGAGTAGCGCGCATAGCGGTCGCGCGAGGTGCCGCGAGTGAAGTAGGAGCCTTTGGTCGGGTGGGCGCCGGGATAGGTGCGATAGGGAATGCCGTCGCCGTCGACATCGAGGTAGCGGCCGAAGTCGCGGCCTTCGTCGAGCATCTCCGCCGTCATCACCTTGCCGCGGTCGTACTGCCGGGCGTCGTCCCACTTCAAGGGCCGGCAGAGCCGGTGGTTCATGCCGATGTCGAGATCGAGCATCACGAAGATCGTGGTCTGAAGCCGCTCGGCGAGATCGAAGGCCTGTGCTGCGAACTCAAACGCTTCCGCCGGATCTTCCGGAAACAGCAGTACGTGCTTGGTGTCGCCGTGGGAGGCGTAGGCACAGGCGATGATATCGCATTGTTGCGTGCGGGTCGGCATGCCCGTGGAGGGGCCGGCGCGCTGCACGTTCATGATGACGGCCGGGATTTCCGCAAAATATGAGAGCCCGATAAATTCGGTCATCAGCGAAATGCCCGGGCCCGAGGTCGCGGTGAAGGCACGCGCGCCGTTCCAGGACGCGCCGATGACGATGCCGATGGAAGCAAGCTCATCCTCGCCCTGCACGATCGCGTAGTTGGCTTTGCCGGTTTCGGGATCGTGCCGCAGCTTCTTGCAGTGGCTGGTAAAGGCGTCCGCCAGCGACGACGATGGCGTGATCGGGTACCAGGCGCAGACGGTGGCGCCGCCATAGACCGCGCCGAGCGCGGCGGCGCTGTTGCCTTCGATGAAGATGCGGTCGCCGACCTTGTCGGCTTTTTTCACCCGTAGCCCGATCGGGCATTTGAGGTTTTGCAACGCCCAGTCGCGGCCGAGATGCAGCGCGTGGACGTTCGAGGACAACAGCTTTTCCTTGCCCTTGTATTGTTCGCCGATCAATTGCTCGATCAGTTTCGGATCCATATCGAGCAGCGCACACAGGCTGCCTAGATAGATGATGTTCTTGAACAGCTGGCGCTGGCGCGGATCGGTATAGGTCGAGTTGGTGATCGCCGTCAGCGGCACCCCGATCACGGTGATGTCGGAGCGGAATTTCGATGTCGGCATCGGCTTGGTCGAATCGTAGAACAGGTAACCGCCGGGCTCGATCGAGGCGACATCCTTGTCCCAGGTCTGCGGATTCATCGCCACCATCATGTCGACGCCGCCGCGCGCGCCGAGATGGCCGTCTTCCGTCACCCGCACTTCATACCAGGTCGGCAGGCCCTGAATGTTGGAAGGGAAGATGTTGCGCGGGGAGACCGGCACGCCGTGGCGCAGGATCGCGCGGGCGAACAGTTCGTTGGCGCTCGCCGAACCCGAGCCGTTGACGTTGGCGAAGCGGACGACGAAGTCGTTTACGCTGCTGATCGGGCTTTGGTCGGACATGCTGTTCCTGCTTGGGTCATCTCGATGAGATATTTCTGCATATCCCAGGCGCCGGTGGGACAACGCTCGGCGCACAGCCCGCAATGCAGGCAGACGTCTTCGTCCTTGATCATGACGCGTCCGGTCTTGAGGTCGCTCGAGACGTAGAGGTCCTGGTCCGGATGCGGCGAGGGCGCCTTAAGCCGTGTGCGTAAATCCGCCTCGTCGCCATTCTGCGTGAAGGTGATGCAGTCCATCGGGCAGATGTCGACACAGGCATCGCACTCGATGCAGAGCGAGGTGGAAAACACCGTCTGTACATCGCAGTTCAGGCAGCGCTGGGCCTCGCCGAGCGCGAGCTTGACGTCATAGCCGAGTTCAACCTCGGTGCGGATGTCCTTCAGCGCGATCACCTTGTCGCGATGCGGCACCTTGAAACGCTTGTCGTCGGAAATGTCGTTGTCGTAACTCCACTCGTGGATGCCCATCTTCTGCGAGGAGATGTGCACTTCCGGCAGCGGCCGTTCGTGGACGTCTTCGCCGGAAATGAGCCTGTGGATCGAAAGCGCGGCGTCATGACCGTGCGCGACCGCCCAGATGATGTTCTTGGGTCCAAACGCCGCGTCGCCGCCGAAGAACACCTTCGGATGCGTCGTGCCCATGGTCTTCGGATCGACCTTCGGCATGTCCCATTTGTCGAATTCGATGCCGCAATCGCGCTCGATCCAGGGAAACGCGTTCTCCTGGCCGACCGCGACCAGCACGTCGTCGCAGGCAATGGTCTGGTCGGGCTCGCCTGATGGCACCAGGTTGCGCCTGCCTTTGGCGTCGCGCTCGGCTTTCACCTTCTGGAAGGTGACGCCGGAGAGCTTGCCGTTGTCATGGGTGAAGGCGATCGGGACCATGAAGTTGAGGATCGGAATATCCTCATGCATGGCGTCTTCTTTTTCCCAGGGAGAAGCCTTCATCTCCTCGAAGCCCGAGCGCACGATCACCTTGACGTCCTCGCCGCCGAGCCGGCGCGCGGTGCGGCAGCAATCCATCGCGGTGTTGCCGCCGCCGAGCACGATCACGCGCTTGCCGATTTTGGTCGTGTGGCCGAACGACACGCTGGAGAGCCAATCGATGCCGATATGAATGTTGGCGGCCGCCTCTTTCCGGCCGGGGACATCGAGCTCGCGGCCGCGCGGCGCGCCGGAGCCGACGAAGATGGCATCGTAATTTTCGCCAAGCAGCTTCTTCAGGCTGTCGATGCGCGTGCCTGCCTTGAACTCGATGCCGAGGTTGAGGATGTAATCGGTTTCCTCGTCGATCACCAAATCCGGCAGACGGAATTTTGGAATTTGCGTCCGCATCATGCCGCCGGCCTTGGGGTCGGAATCGAACACCGTGCAGTGATAACCGAGCGGCGCAAGGTCGCGCGCTACCGTCAACGAGGCCGGTCCGCCGCCGACAATGGCAACGCGCTTGCCGTTCCTGGCGCCGGCGCGCGGCATCCGTCCCTTGACGTCATCCTTGAAGTCGGCGGCGACGCGCTTGAGACGGCAGATCGCGACCGGCGTTTCCTCGACGCGGCCGCGTCGGCACGCCGGCTCGCACGGGCGATCGCAGGTGCGTCCCAAAATTCCCGGAAACACATTCGATTTCCAATTGATCATGTAGGCGTCGCTGTAGCGGCCTTCGGCGATCAAGCGGATATATTCCGGAACGGGTGTGTGCGCGGGGCAAGCCCACTGGCAGTCGACCACTTTATGGAAGTAGTCCGGCGCCGAGATATCAGTCGGTTTCATTCCTACCTTATCCGCGCACCAAACTTGATCGTAACCAGCGCGGCCTTATTTTGCTTGCGAACGCTCGGATCATGGCGTTCTTTTCGGTTCTTGAATGGCGTCATCAGCATTTCGTATTAAAGCCCAATCACGCTGATCTCCAAAGCCAATTTTGCTTGATCTTCGGCTTTCTTGCCGTTGCCAGCATAACGTCTTGCTTAAAAACAAATTTATGCGGCAGTGCAGCATGTGTGAATGCGATCTGCCGATTGCTGAGATGTTTCTACCTGTGAAATATCGGTCTTATCGCAGGTCAGACTTGGCGATGTCCCACAGCAGACGATAGACGCCGCTTGAAATCACCAGCGGTCGGAAGCTGGTGTTCTCCGTCAAGCGCATCAGGGCGGTGCGCGCGGGCGTAACGTCTGTCGCATCGATTAACACGAACCAGTCGCCGGCGCCGGCACCGGAATCCGAGGCTGTGTTGGTGAGGGGTTTCGACAGCACGGGATCGTTCTCGAGTACGTGCATCGAAATGACACCGTCAGTCGCTCGCGGATCAAGCGCGGTGCGGAGCGCCTCACGTAATTTGTCATGTCCACTGTTGGCGGGATGCAGGCGGACAATGCCGAGCACGGCGCCACGGCCCTTGCCATGACTGATCGTGATGCGAGCCACGCAGCGAATCATGTTCTTGAAGCGCGCGATATTTTCTTTCGACCACGCGGTCTGGCTGGCGAGCGCCTTGCGATAGGCGGGGCTGTCGAGCACTTCAAAAGTTTCGGTGGAATAGGGGCTCAGATATTTCGGCATCGAGCCTTCGATGGCGACGTATCGCCGTGCCTCGATGAAGCCTTCGATCGCGACACGCTCTTCGAGATGCTCGCGGTCATACCAGCGGTTGAAGTCGGCCTCGTGCTCGGGGTCGACATCCATCGAGGTCAGCAGCATGCCCTTTCCGGCGATCGGCATTTTAAAGTCTCCGCGTTATGTTCGTCATTGCGAGGAGCGTTAGCGACGAAGCAATCCAGTATTTCAATTTATTTTCTCTGGATTGCTTCGCTCCGCTCGCAATGACGGTGCTAGCTCGCCACCTTCGACGCCATGTCCGCGATCGCCTTCATCACGGCATTGCGTACGCCTGGATCATACAGCGTGTGGCCGGCGCCTTGCACGATGCGAAGTTCGGCCTCCAGCCATCGGTTGGCGAGCGCGTGGGAATTTGCAGGCGGGCACAACAGATCGTAGCGTCCCTGGACGATGATGCCGGCAATGCCCTTGAGCTTTTCGGCGTCGTCGAGAAGCTGGTTGGGCCTCATGAAGCAATCATTGGCGAAGTAATGCGCTTCCATGAACGGCGTGGCGGGGAGCGCGCCACCGCCTGATTTCAGCGCGACGAGATCGAGCCGCGTCCGCGAAGGCGCGTGCTCCGACAAGATCCGCTCGGTGTCGTGCCAGGCGCGGGCGAAGGGCGAATGCGCCGCGACACTGGAATCAAGAATGCGCCGCCAATAGGCCTCCAGCGGCTGGCCGCGCTCGGCCTCCGGGACAAGCTTGATGAAATCCTCGCTGAGTTCCGGATAGAAGCGCGGCAGCGTTTCGAGAAAGGCGGCGTCCAGCTCGCCGCGGGTGCCGAGGAACGTGGCGCGCAACACGAGGCCCGAGACGCGATCGGGATGGGCCTGCGCATAGGCCAGCGCCAGCGTGGCGCCCCAGGAGCCGCCGACCACCATCCATTTTTTAAAACTAAATTTTGCGCGGATCATTTCCATGTCCGCGATCAGATGCGCCAGCGTATTGTGCTCGCGGCGGCCTTTGGGGCGGCTGCGCCCCGAGCCCCGCTGATCGAACAGCACGGCGTGGAAACGTTCGGGATCGAACAGCCGCCGATGATCGGGCTGGCATCCGCTGCCCGGCCCGCCATGCAGATAGACGGCGGGAATGCCGCCTTCGCGGCCGATGCTTTCGACATGGATGTCGTGGCCGTCGCCGACCGGCAACAAATCGGAGGTCAGCGGCGCGAATGGGTCCGCGCGTGTTGTGGATTTGCCGGCATCGGCATCAGGAGCCATCGTTGACCGGCTCCGGCGTGCCGCCTGCGAAATCGCGATAGATGAAACGGTTGTGGTTGCCGGCGGCTTCCTCGGCCGCGACCTTGAAAATCCGATCGTGGTGCGGCGACAGCGTGCAGGCCGGGTCGGTATTGCCGGCATCGCCAGTCAGCGCAAAGGCCTGACAGCGGCAGCCGCCGAAATCGACTTCCTTGAACTCACAGCTCTGGCAGGGTTCGGGCATCCAGCCGGTGCCGCGATAGCGGTTGAAGGCTTCGGAGTTCTGCCAGATCCAGGCGATCGAATGATTGGAGCGTACGGATTCGAATTCGAGCCCGCTGATGCTTTCGGCCGCATGGCACGGCAAGATCTTGCCGGCCGGCGAGATGTTGAAGAATTGCCGCCCCCAGCCGCCCATGCATTTCTTCGGCCGCAGCGCGTAATAGTCCGGCACGACGTAATCGATGGCGAGAATGCCTTTCAGACGCGCCTGCGCGTCTTCGACGACGCGGCTCGTCTCCTCGATCTGCTCCAGCGTCGGCATCAAAGCGGCGCGGTTTTTCAAAGCCCAGCCGTAATATTGTACATTGGCGACTTCGAGCCGGTCGGCGTCGAGATCGACCGCCATCTGGATGATGTCGGGCAACTGATGCAGGTTCTGCCGGTGCATGACGGCGTTCACGGTCAGCGGCAGTTCGAGCTCGCGGGTCCATTTCGCGACCTCGAGCTTCTTGGCATGGCCGCCTTTGTAGCCGCCAACGCGGTCGGCCACGACGGGCTCGTTGCCCTGGAAGCTGATCTGCACATGCGAGAGGCCGGCGTCAGCCAGCGCGGATAATTTCTCGCGGGTGAGCAAGACGGCGGAGGTGATCAGGTTGGAATAGAGCCCGACGTCGCTCGCATGCTGGACCAGTTCGACCAGGTCCTTGCGCGCGGTCGGCTCGCCGCCGGAAAAATGAATCTGCAACACGCCAATCTCGGCGAGCTCCGAGAGCACTTTTTTCCATTCGGCCGTCGTCAGTTCGCTGGCGCCGCGATCGAGCTCGACCGGGTTCGAACAATACGGGCATTGCAGCGGACAGCGGTGCGTCAGCTCGGCGAGGACTGCGAGCGGAATGCCAAATGTCTCCGCCGTCGAGCGGCGGCCTTCCAGTGCCGTAAGACTGTCCGTGGGATCGGTCGCAATCGGGCTCGCATCAGTCAGCGTTGGACTCATGGCGTCTTCTCCCGCGCTTCGGTGAGAAAGCCCTTGTCGGCGAGATCTTGCAGCATCGCGACCACGTCGGTCGCGATTGCGTCACGCGGCGCTGCATATTTGGCGGCGAGTTGATCGACCATTTCGGCGACGCTGCGCGCGCCATCGCAGAGGTGCAGTACTTCGACAGCGATCTCGTCCGGCGCCAGCACCCGCTCGGGCGCCAGGATCACCCAGACCTGTCGGGTCTCATCGAATTTCAGCTTGGCATGACGCGGCAGTTTCGGCCGGCTCTCTTCGCTGACGCTGATGTTGCGGCCTGATGGCATGGAATCTCAGCTTCTAATTTGACTTTGGCACAAAGGCTCCCGGCGGGATATGGCCCTCGACATAGGCATGATACAGCGCATCGAGCTGAACCCATAGCACGTTGGTCTTGAAGATCAGGGCGTTGCAAACGGCCTCGCGCTGTTCCGGTGTCGTGGCATGGGCCTTGACGTAATCGAGGGCGAAACCGGCGTCGCGCGGCGCCTGGGTCAGGCGGCGGCTGAAATAGCTCATGATGTCCGGATTGACGAAATCATAATGCGCCAGCATGCCGGAAATGCGTTCTTCGTGCAGGTTCGGCGCGAACAGTTCCGTCAGCGAGGAGGCGATGGCCTCGAGCGGGCTCTTGTCGCGCACGAAATGCACATAGGCTTCGACCGCAAAACGCGTCGCCGGCAAAATGCCTTCGGTGGATTCGACGTAGGCTGTATCGAGGCCGAGACCCTCGGTCAGTTTCAGCCAGCGCTCGATGCCGCCCTCGGCGCCGGGATCTCCGTCATGATCTTCGATCCGGTGCCGCCATTCCATGCGGATGTTGCGGTCGCGAAAGCGCGAGATCACCACCGCATCCTTGATCGGGATCGTGCTCTGGTAATAGTAGCGGTTCAGCGCCCAGGCCTGCACTTGTCCCTTGTTGAGCTTGCCGCCGTGCAGCAGGCGGTGAAAGGGATGCAGGCTGTGATAGCGCCTCTCGCCGATAGTGCGCAGCGCGGCTTCGAGCTCAGCGGCGCTGTTCAGCACGGTTTTGCCGCCGAGCGAAAACGCGGTCATCCCTTCCAGCTTCATCGCGTCCGTACTCACAGCGTGATCTCCGTTCCGTCAGCGGGAATATGCCATCCCGCCCGCATCACGGCTTTACGTTCCTCGGAATCGTGCAGCAAAGCCGGGTTCGAATTGTTGATATGCAGGAATATCTTTCGCTCGATGCCAAGGTTTTCAAGAGCTGAGATCGCGCCCGTTTCGCCGGACATTGCGATATGTCCCATGCCGCGCCCGGTCTTGGTCGAAAGGCCGGCCGCGATCAGTTCGTCATCCCGCCACACCGTGCCGTCGAAGAATACCAGGCTGGCACCCTTCAATCTCGATTTGAGGTCATCGGTCACCTCAGCGCAAGCGGCGAGAAAAAAGAAGTATTTTCCCGTCGCCTTATCGCGGATGCGAAGGCCGAGCGTATCGCCGGCGGCATCGCTCCCCTCGCGCCGCTCGCCCTCGAGATACCATGCGCCCTTGCCTGTAACCTCGAAGGGCAGGATCTCGATGCCGGAGGGCGATCCGTCCGGAAGTTTCGGCTCGAACACCCGGTCGATCTCGATGGCCTGCCGCTTCACGTTCTTTTCGCTGAGCACGTTGAAGACGCTGTTGGACTTCAACGTCGCCAGCACTTTTTCGTGGGCATAGATCGTGAACGGCGATCCCTCGCGCATCGACAACAGGCCCGTGATCGCATCGATTTCGCCATTGGTCAGGATCACGCCAGATATCGGCGAGTGACGAAGTTTGCCGGCTGCGGGATGAAGCTGCGGCGTTGCGGTCAACTGCTGCCGCAGGTCCGGCGAGGCATTGATCAGGAACCAGTGGTCGCCATCGGCGCTGACGGCGAGTGAGGCCTGCGTGCTCTGAAGTTCCGGACTTTTGGTTCGCGCGGCCTGACACACCGGACAGCCGCAATTCCACTGCGGAACGCCACCACCTGCCGCGGCGCCCAGGACGACGACGCGCAACATGATCCGTCTCCCGGAATCTTTAAAAGTAGAACTTCAGGACGCTTCAAGTTCTGGAAGAAGGGTCTTCAAGAAGGTCGTCGAAAAAGTTCTTCCAAAAACTTCAAAGGTGGACGCGGGTATGACCGACGCTCCCGGAAGGGGCGCGTCACCCCGGCAATCCACCTTAGTTCAAAAGGATGCTGTGTGCTGCCGCTTACTTACGGGCAGCGCAGGCATACATATTGATTTCCATGCCGACCGGCACTTCGACGATCTTCGGTGCTTTCCAGGCCATTTTGGCTCTCCTTCAGGTAAAACCGGACGAACTCCGCCCTCCCGATAACGTAATACGGAACGAAAAGTTAGCCAGCGGAATCTTTTCTTCCAAAGGGGTGTCTAGCCATGCTGCAATGCACAATTCTTTCCCTCCCGGCCGCCGGTTCTCCGTCAAATCAATGACGCATCAATAGGTTCTTCTGAAGCGTTCTTCGTTACGGGGATCGGCTGGACCGCTCTGGCCAATTCCCGATAAACCAACTGTGAAAAAATAGCCGGCGGTCTCCTGCCGGCATCGGATACTTGAAGCCGAAAACAGGTTCGACCATGCCGCGATACTTTTTCAATACGCGAATCGGCGACGAGGTGATCTCCGATCCGGAAGGCGAAGAGCTGCGCAACCCGGATCGCGCCTGGGAGGTTGCCCGCGCGATGATCCATGAGCTTTTGAGGATCGAAGGAATGGAGGACCTGATGCGGGCGGTCCTCGAAGTGACGGATGACGAGGGCGAGATCGTGCTCGAATTTCCTTTTGCCGAAGCCATTCTTGACGACACCGATGAGGATGACACTGACGCAACCGTCACGAAGCATTGATAGGCCGCGATCAACCGGAACGCATTGAAGCCGGATAAACTAACGCTGCGGCGGAGTGCCCGCGAGGCGCTTTCGTCGCAACCGCTAGTGCGGCTTCGCTGCAAGTACGCTATAGGAAACTTCAAATTCAAAGCCGGTACTCAAAACCCATATTTACCAGGGCTCCTTTGATTCCGAAGTTCGCATCAGAGGCCGCAGCAATGGCTTGTGAGCTCCGGAATCGGAGCTCTGGAAGATGTTTCCGATTGCGCACGGGCGCAAAAATATTCAAGAGTGTCGCCGCGAAGTCCGCCGTCACGGGCAGGGGTTAGCCCCGCACGGATCGAAGACTTCCACAAATAGGGAGAAGATTATGAGGATCAGTTCATCGGTGCCGCGCAGCCTGTTGCTGGCGAGCGCCTTCTTTGGAATGTTGAGTTACGGCGCGGCCGCGCAGACGGCCAGCCCCCCGGCCGCGGCGCCCGCCGCCGCCCCTGCACTTCCGCCGGGGTCGCCGCTGATCGGCCGTCCCGACAGCGACGCGGCGCAAAAGCTGGCGCCGGTTGCTTCGCCGCCGCTGGCGGCCGCGCCCGACAAGCTGCCGCTGGACAAACTGAAGGTGCCGGCCGGCTTCAACATCGAGGTGTATGCCGCCGGCATGCCGAATGCCCGTTCGCTCGCGCTCGGCGACAAGGGCACCGTCTTCGTCGGCAGCCGTACCGTCGACAAGGTCTATGCCATCGTCAACAAGGACGGCAAACGCGAGGTCAAGATCATCGCGACCGGCCTCTACCGGCCGAACGGCGTCGCCTTCAAGGACGGCACGCTCTATATCGCCGAACTCTCGAAGATCTCGAAGATCGAGAAGATCGAGGACAATCTCGACAATCCGCCGAAGCCGACCGTGATTTACGACAACCTGCCGAAGGACGAAGCCCACGGCTGGAAGTTCATCGCCATCGGACCGGACAACAAGCTCTATGTTCCGGTCGGCCAGCCCGGCAACAACGTGCTGCATGACAAGGATCACGGCCAGATCCGCCGTATCAATCTCGACGGCACCGGCGCCGAAGTGATCGCGCTCGGCGTCCGCAATAGCGTCGGCTTCGACTGGAATCCGGAAACCAAGCAGCTTTACTTCACCGACAACGGCCGCGACTGGTTGTCCGAGGACGTTCCCAACGACGAACTCAACCGCGTCACCAAGGTCGGCCAAGACTTCGGTGCGCCCTATTGCTACCAGGGCAATATCCCCGATCCCGAATTCGGCTGGGGCCACTCCTGTAGCGAGTTCGTGCCTCCGGTCGGCCTGATGGGGCCGCACGCGGCCTCGCTCGGCATGCGCTTCTACACCGGCAAGATGTTCCCCGCGAGCTTCAAGAACCAGATCATCATCGCGCGTCATGGTTCCTGGAATCGGACCAACAAGTTCGGTGGTGACGTCGTTGTCGCCCATCTCAACAAGGACGGCACGGTCAAGAATCTCGAACCGATCATCACCGGCTTCCTCCAGGACAACAAATATGTCGGCCGGCCGGTCGATGTGATGCAGTTGAAGGATGGTTCGATCCTCGTCTCCGACGACTGGAACGGCGCGGTCTACCGCCTCAGCTACGGCAAGCAAAAGGTCGCCACCCAATAAGCGGGCGACGCGCAATCGGGGGCAACCTTTATGGTCTGCCCCCGATTTTATTTTCGGAATCAGGACTGAGGCCCCAACGATGCGGAAAATAACGACAACAATCACGGCGCTGGCTCTCGCATCGCTGGCAGGCTCGGTCAACGCCGCAGAAACCATCGAGCAGCGGGCGGTCACCTGTTTTGCCTGCCACGGCGAACACGGCCAGTCCGAGATGGAAAATACCCCTTCGCTCGGCGGCCAGCAGGCGCCTTATGCGCTGATCCAGCTTTTCATGTTCCGCGAAAAGCTGCGCACCTTCGAGCCGATGAACGAGATGACGAAATCGTTCACCGACGACGACCTCCAGAAGTTTTCCGATTTCATCGCCAAGCTGCCGAAGCCGCAGCCGCCGGCCGAGACCGGCGATCCCGCGCGCATGCAGCAGGGCCTGGCGCTGGCGCAGGCGAACCGCTGCAACAGCTGCCACAACGCCGATTTCTCCGGCAAGGAGAACGTGCCGCGGCTTGCCAATCAGCGCGAGGATTATCTCAACAAGACGCTCAGCGAATACAAGGACAACTCTCGCCACGGCTACGATGGCACCATGGCGGACGTGATGGGCTCGGTCACCAAGGAGCAGATCCCCGAGCTTGCCTATTACATCTCGCACTATCGCTAGCGATTCCGAAGTTCGAAAGGTGGCTCCGTAAAGGGCGCCGAACTTCTGAACCGCCACACTAGGCACGAAGTCGCGATGGCGGTACAACTTCCCGAGCGATAGGGGAGCTGAGCATGAAAGACATCTGGCGCCTGCCGGCTCAGGAACTGGCCGGCCTGATCAAATCCAGGAAGGTTTCGGCCAAAGAGGCCGCGACCGCGGCGCTGGCGCGGCTCGATGCCGTCAATCCCGCGATCAACGCGGTGGTGGATCATCGCCCGGAGGATGTGTTGTCGCAGGCGGCGGAAGTCGATGCGGCGATCGCGCGCGGTGATGATCTCGGCGTGCTCGCGGGCGTGCCGGTCACGATCAAGGCGAATATCGACCAGGCCGGCTTTGCCAACACCAACGGCCTGAAGATGCAGGCCGAACTGATCGCGAAGGACAACAGCCCGGTGGTGGACAATCTGCGCAAGGCCGGCGCGGTGATTCTCGGGCGCACCAATTGCCCGGCGTTTTCCTACCGCTGGTTCACCACCAACCTCGTTCACGGCAACACCAAGAACCCGCGCGATCCCTCGATCACACCGGGCGGCTCGTCCGGCGGCGCGGGCGCGGCGGTCGCATCCGGTATCGGCCATATCGCGCACGGCACGGATATCGCGGGCTCGATCCGCTATCCCGCCTATGCCAATGGCGTGCACGGCCTGCGCACCACGCTCGGCCGGGTTGCGGCTTTCAATGCAGCGCTGCCGGAGCGAATGATCGGCGCGCAAATCGCGGCGGTCTCCGGTCCCTTGGCGCGGACCATTGGCGACCTGCGGATCGCGCTCGCGGCGATGTCGACCTACGATGTGCGCGACCCCTGGTGGGTTCCGGCGCCGCTCGATGGACCGCCGATGCCAAAGCGCGCGGCTCTGTGCGTCAATCCCGAGGGGCTAGATCCCGTGCCCGAGGTGAAGGCGGCGGTGCTCGATGCCGCCAGGCGCCTGGAGCGCGCGGGCTGGATCGTCGAAGAAGTCACCTCGCTGCCGCCGCTGAAAGAAGCTGCCGAACTCCAGACCAAGCTCTGGCTCGGCGACAATTATGAGGGCCAGCTTGCGGCTGCGGAACGCGAAGGCGATCCCGGCGCGCTCGCCTGTCTGCGCGGCAACAAGTCGAAAGTCTTCCCGTTCGACGCGCTGACGCTGTCGAAGATTTTGACGCGGCGTGCGACGCTGACCCGAGACTGGTCGCTGTTCCTGGAAAAATATCCGGTGCTGCTGATGCCGGTGTCCGGCGAATTGCCGTTCCCGGATCAACTCGACACCAGGGATGATGCGTCCTTTGCGCGCGTCTGGCACGCGCAGCTGCCGCAGATCGCGATCCCCTTCATGGGCCTGCCGGGCCTGACGGTGTCGACGGGACTGGTCGGGCGCGTGCCGGTCGGCGTTCATGTCGTCGCCGGCCGCTACCGCGAGGATCTCTGTCTGCTCGCGGGCGAGGCGATCGAGGCCGGCGGCACGCCGCCTTCGCCGATCGATCCTTTCCAGGGTTAAAGCATGGCTTCGATCTACGATTTCAGCGCCACATCGCTCGCGGGGGAGGACACTCCGCTCAAACGGTTTGAAGGCAAGGTGCTGCTGATCGTCAATACCGCGAGCGCTTGCGGATTCACGCCGCAATATAAGGGCCTCGAGACGTTGCAACAGAAATACGGCGCGCGCGGCTTTTCGGTGCTCGGCTTTCCCTGCAACCAGTTCGGCCGCCAGGAGCCTGGAAGCGCGGCCGAGATCGGGCAGTTCTGCTCTTCGAACTACGCCGTCAGCTTTCCGATGTTCGACAAGATCGACGTCAACGGCGAGGGCGCCCATCCGTTGTATCAGTATCTCAAAGGCGAAAAAGGCGGTTTGCTCGGCTCTGCGATCAAATGGAATTTTACCAAATTCCTGATCGACCGTTCGGGCAAGGTGGTCGGGCGTTACGCACCGACCACGACGCCAGAAGCGCTCACCAAGGACATCGAGGCATTGCTGTGAACGAAAAAAACGAATCTGGCACGCCGGTCGAATTTCCGGACCGGCTGTCCATCGATCCCCATAGCCCCTATTACAACGAGGCGATCCTGGCGCGCGACGTCGGCATTCGCTTCAAGGGCGCCGAGAAAAACAATGTCGAGGAATATTGCATCAGCGAGGGCTGGATACGCGTCACGGCGGGTAATGCCAAGGATCGCTACGGCAATCCCCTGACCATCAAGGTGCATGGCGCGGTCGAACCGTATTTCCGGGATAAGAAGTGATTGGCGGCCGGCCTACGTCGTATTGCCCCGTCATGGCCGGGCTTGTCCCGGCCATCCACGCCTTGGGATACAGTAGAAGAAAGACGTGGATGCCCGGGCCAAGCCCGGGCATGACGAATAACTAGCAGCTCCTGAAAGCTACCACCCATGTCCGTTCGCATTCTCGACATCCAGGAAATCACCAAGCCGATCTCCTCGCCGATCCGCAACGCCTATATCGACTTCACCAGGATGACGACCAGCCTTGTCGCCGTCGTCACCGACGTCGTTCGCGACGGCAAGCGCGTCGTCGGTTACGGCTTCAATTCGAACGGCCGTTACGGGCAGGGCGGTCTGATCCGCGAGCGTTTTGCTGCACGCATCAAGGAAGCCGATCCGAAGACGCTTCTCAACGCGGCCGGCGACAATCTCGATCCCGACAAAGTGTGGGCGACGCTGATGTCGAACGAGAAGCCGGGTGGGCATGGTGAACGCTCGGTCGCGGTCGGCACCATCGACATGGCGGTGTGGGATGCGGTGGCGAAAATCGCGGGCAAGCCGCTGTTTCGCCTGCTGGCCGAGCGCCACGGCGTGAAGGCCGATCCGCGCGTCTTCGTCTATGCCGCCGGCGGCTATTATTACCCCGGCAAGGATCTGTCGATGCTGCGCGCGGAGATGCGCGGCTATCTCGATCGCGGCTACAACGTCGTCAAGATGAAGATCGGCGGCGCGCCTATCGAGGAAGATCGAACGCGCATCGAGGCGGTGCTGAAGGAGATCGGCAAGGACGCGCAACTCGCGGTCGATGCCAATGGCCGCTTCGATCTGGAGACCGCAATCGCCTACGCCAAGATGCTGCGCGACTATCCGCTGTTCTGGTACGAGGAAGCCGGCGACCCGCTCGACTTCCAGCTTCAGGCGGCGCTCGCCGAGTTCTATCCCGCGCCGATGGCGACCGGTGAAAATCTCTTCAGCCATCAGGACGCGCGTAATCTGCTTCGCTATGGCGGCATGCGGCCGGACCGCGACTGGCTGCAATTCGATTGCGCCCTGTCCTACGGGCTTTGCGAATATCAGCGCACGCTCGAGGTGCTCAAGGTTGCGGGCTGGTCGCCAAGCCGTTGCATCCCGCATGGCGGTCACCAGATGTCGCTCAATATTGCCGCCGGTCTCGGGCTCGGCGGCAATGAAAGCTACCCGGACCTGTTCCAGCCCTACGGAGGTTTCCCGGATGGCGTGCGCGTGGAAAATGGGCACATTATGATGCCAGATATTCCCGGAATCGGCTTCGAAGGAAAGTCCGACCTCTACCGTGAGATGAAGGCGCTGGCATCGTGAGCCGCGCGATCTGATTTCAACCGTTGAAAATCTCACGAATTCTCGCGCGCACGGATGACACAAGCCGGGAAGCGAGCTTTTAGAATCTGTCCAAGAAAACCCGCTAACCCGTAGCGCTCACTATCCTCAATGGTCTAAGGCGGTCCACGCGATATGTTGCGCAACATGGATCGGAATCGGCGCGCGCGATGGACGAGTTGAACGGACGTATGATTGCTTGCCAGCTCCTGGTTGCTGGCCTGATTGCACGTGTGGCCAATGAATTTGCCGATCCCTTGCGGTTTCTGACTGACTTTCGCGACGAGATCAGGGCTGTCGTTGCGGGCGTCAACATCGCCGGAAGCGGTAACGCCGAGCGCGCGCGGGAAGTCGCCAAACAGACCGTGGATGAATTGTTTTCGCTGATGAAGCCGCCCAGCAGCGATTGAACACGCCGTTCGAATGCGTGAATGGTTGCTTGTTACCTGTAGCTAGAACAATTCAAGCCGCAGTTTAGATCGATTAAAATCTCAAAGTTAGAATCGATTTGATTTAGGAATATTCAAGGTGTCCCGGTGTTGACCGAAATTTTTTCGCTCGATACCAAACTCACGGGGCTCGATGCAGGTGTGGGACTTCATCGCCCCGAGTGAAGTTGGAAGTTGGGGCAAAAACAATGAGCCGGGTTAAGGCGCCGAAGTCGCTGCGGACGAACGCAGCCAGCAATTCTGTTGACGAAAAACTCGATGGTTATTCCACCCGCACGGTGTCTGCCGTGGCGGGCCTCGTCGCGGTCGCATCGTTTTCCGGCGGCGCTGAAGCGCAGCAGTCCAGTCTGCCACCGGTGAGCGTCGATGCCCCGGTCGCGCGTCCGAAATCTGCGAGCGCGCCGACGCCGGATCAAATCAAGGCCCGCAACGCGCTACGCCGCGCGGCGAAGCGCCAGCAACAGCAGGCCAAGCCTGCTCCAGCAGTGGCTACTCCCGAGCTGGCGCCGGATCGCGATCGCTATGCCGATCCGGCCGCGCCCTACAAAGGCGACCGTGTCCAGGCTTCGGGCAAATTCCCCGAACCGCTTCTGAACACGCCGAAGACGGTGACGGTGCTGACCAAGGACATCATCGAGGACAAGAACGCCACCACGCTCAAGCAGGCGATCCTGAGCACCGCGGGCGTCACGCTCGGAAGCGGCGAGGGCGGCAACGCATTCGGCGACCGCTTCTTCATTCGCGGCTTCGACGCCCGCAACGACGTCTTCATCGACGGCGTGCGCAATTCCGGCGTCAGCGTTCGCGAGAATTTCTTCACCGAGCAGATCGAGATCCTGCGCGGGCCGATGTCGTCCTTTGCCGGTCGCGGCACCACCGGCGGCGCGATCAATATCGTCACCAAGGAAGCGCAGACCGACAAGAGCTTCTACAACATGGATACCACGTTCGGCACCGACGCGACCAAGCGGATCGTGCTTGACGTCAACCAGGTCGTCAGCCCGACCTTCGCGGTTCGCGCCGGTGGCATGTTCCAGGACGCAGGCATAGCCGGCCGCAACGACGTCACCGACGACCGCAATGGCGGATTCCTCGCGACCAAGTGGACGCCATCGGATGCGGTGAAGATCACCACCGATTACATCCACACCGACCTGCACGGCATTCCCGATTTCGGCGTGCCGTATTACCGGCCGGGAGCGACCGGTTCGAGCAGCCAGAAGTTTACCTCCACCGCCGGCGGCCCGTTTCCGCTCTACGGCTCCAATCGCGACGAGTTCTACGGTTTCGTCAACCGAGACTTCTTCCATGTTCAGCAGGATATCGGCACGTTCAATACCGAGATCCATGTCACGCCGGATCTCGTCGTCAGCGAAAAGATCCGCGACTCCCAGTCGCTCAATAATTACATCGGAACGCTGGCGGAAACCGCGATCCCGACCACACCGTTGTCGTCGTCTACGTTTACGGCCAATCCGCAGAGCCGCTACCAGACCACTGGCGTGCTGGCGAGCCAGTCGGAAGCGACCTACAAGTTCGATACCGGCGCCTTCAAGCACACGCTGACCGGCGGCGTCGAAATCTCGCAGGAAACCTCTTCAATCGACAAATATAACGGTTTGACGTCGGAATTGGTGACCGGCACACCGTTTACGGGCAGCGGTTCGCTCTCCGGGGTGAGCGTCTTCAGTCCGCAATTTACGGGCATTCCCTTCACCGGCACGCCGACGCTGACGGGCATGCCGACCAATATCCTGATCGATACCACCAGCACTTATGTGCTCGACTCGGTCAATTACCGCGACCTTGTCATCCTCAATGGCGGCATCCGTTACGACGACTACAAGATCAACACCTCCGGCTGGGGTACCGTTGGGGGCGGTGCTCCCAATACTTTCAACAGGCAAGCGGCGGAATTCGGCTTGCCGAACTTCAACGTCGGCATCACGGTCAAGCCGCTGCCCTACGCCAGCGTCTATGCGGCCTTTGCGACCTCGTCCGATCCTGTCGGCTCCGAATTCGACGGCACCAGCACTGCCTATGGCGGCCTCGCGCCGGTGGTGTCGGGCCAAGCAAACCAGATTTTCGGACCGGAAAAGAACAAGGCCTACGAAGTCGGCACCAAGTGGGAATTGTTCAACCGCCATCTGTTGCTGACGGGTGCGCTGTTCGAGACCACCAAGGATAACGCGCGCGAGGCTTTCAACGTCACAGGCACGGCGAACCAGACCGCCTCGTGTCCCTATACGGTCACGAGTGGCAGCATTTCCTGCATCATTTCCGGCTCCGCCTACTACGTGCGCGGCATCGATCTGGAGGCCGCTGGCAAGATCACGGATAAATGGAGCCTGTTCGGCGGCATCGTGCTGATGCAGTCTCAAGTTACCAAGTCGAACGTGCCGACCGCGAACATGCCGCAGCCTCTGCTGTACACGACCGACGTCGGCCTGCCGCTCGCCAACATCGCGCATCAGTCGTTCAGCCTGTTGAGCAAGTATCAGCTCACCGATATGTGGGAGCTCGGCGGCCAGGCGGTGTTCCGGTCGAAGGTCTACGGCGGCACGCTGCTCGCCGCCAACGAAGGCACTTCGATTCCGAGCTACTGGCGCTTCGATGCGTTCGCGGAAGCCAAGATCGACAAGAACTGGCGGCTCAAACTCTACGTCAACAACATCTTCAACAAGCTCTATTACGACGCGCTCTACCAGAGCAACGCGCCGTTCGCGCTACAGGCGCCCGGCCGGGCCGCTTATCTGGTGTTGTCGGCGCGGTATTGATCCAGCGATGCTGACTTGTATTCCCAACGTGCTGAGCAAGGATGAGGTGGCGGATTTCCGCCGCCTCATGGATGAAAGCGTCTGGGAAGATGGCCGCTCCACCGCCGGCGCGCAGTCGGCGATGGTGAAGAGCAACGAGCAGTTGCCGCCGGATAGCGATATCGCGCGCAAGCTCGGCAACCGCATCGTCTCGGCGCTGACCTCCAATCCGCGATTCATCTCGGCGGCGATCCCGCTGCAGATCTTTCCGCCGCTATTCAATCGCTACAACGCCGCGGACGGGCATCATTTCGGCATCCATGTCGACAATGCCGTGCGTGGCGACCGCTTGACGGGGCTGCGCATTCGCACCGACTTGTCGGTGACGCTGTTCCTGTCGGAGCCCGACGAATATGACGGCGGCGAACTGGTGGTCGAGGATCTCTACGGCTCGCACGAGGTCAAGCTGCCGGCCGGCGATCTCGTGCTGTATCCCGCCTCCAGCCTCCACATGGTCACGCCGGTGACGCGCGGGGCGCGCGTCGCGTCGTTTTTCTGGCTGCAAAGCATGATCCGCGATTCCCATGCGCGGAGTCTGATTTTCGACCTCGACAACGCGATCCAGGCTCTGGTGGCGCGGCTCGGCCGCGACGATCCCGAGACGGTCAAGCTGACCGGCGTGTATCACAACCTGATCCGGATCTGGGCGGAGGTGTGATTTCCCGGGCCTCTATCCTTCGAGACGCATCGCTTTCGCGATGCTCCTCAGGATGAGGTCGCCGATCCTCATGGTGAGGAGCGCGCATGCGCGTCTCGAACCATGAGGCAACGTCACCCCAGCCGCATATCGAGCAGCCGGCGGCCCTCGCCCTTCAGCAGTTTCTTCACCGCATTGGACGCGACCACGGTGCCGTCATTGGCATAGGCTTCGTGGTTCTTTTCGATGTCGTCGAGGCGGTAGAGATAGTTGACCATGATGCCGGCGGATTCGCGCTGGCCCTTGGCCGAGGTATCGCCAAGCCAGTTGATCCGCTCCAGCCGGGCGCCGTTGCCGAGATGGAATCGCGCCACCAAATCGATCAGGCGTCCCTTGGAGGTGCGCGCTTTGAGGAAATAATGCGCGGCGAGCGGCTCGACGATCGAACGCAACTGGCCCTCCAGTGCGGCATTCCTCCACCAGTCCGGCTCGTCCAGATGCTTAAGCAGCGCTTTCTCCTCGTCGGATACCGGCAGATCGTCGGCGGCCTTCAGCCAGGACATGAAGCCCGGTACCGGCGACAGCGTCACGAAATCGTCCAGCTTCGGCAATTCGCGGCGCAACTCCTCCACCACCTGCTTGATCAGGAAGCTGCCGAAGGAAATGCCGCCGAGACCGCGCTGGGTATTGGAGATCGAATAGAACACCGCAACCCGCGCCCGCTCGACCGCAACCGCCTGGCGGTCTTCGGCGAGCAGTGGCGCGATCGCAGCCGGAATGGTTTCCGTTAGCGCCACCTCGACAAAGATCAAGGGCTCGTCGACCAGTGCTGGATGAAAGAAGGCGTAGCAGCGCCGGTCGACGGGATCGATGCGGCGGCGGAGATCGTCCCAGTCACGGATCTCGTGCACGGCTTCATAGCGGATGATCTTTTCCAGAATGTTTGCCGGCGTCGACCAGTCAATCCTGCGCAGCACGAGAAATCCCCGGTTGAACCATGAAGACAAAAGATGCACGACGTCGCGGTCGAGCGCCGCCAGGTTCTTGTTGTCTTTCATCAGATCCAGCAGATCGGCGCGCATCGCCACCAGATCGCCGGTGCCGCCGGGGGCGCGGTTCAGCCTGCGAATCAATTCCTGCCGCCTCGGCTCTGAAGCAAAATGCAGATCGCTTGCATCGGCATGGTTGGGCTGGGTGCGCCAGGCCCTGATGGCTTTCGCGAGCTTTTCACGCTCCGGCCCGTAACCCGAAGAGAGCGTCTGGAAGAACGAGAGCCGTTCGGTCTCGTTGAGGTGAGCGTAACGGTCGAGCACCTCGCGTGCCATCGCGGTTCCAGAGGCTTCACCCCGGCCCGAGAGCAGGGCTTCGCAGAGCTCGATCAGGTCGGCCGCGTCCGGTTTCTCCTCCGATGATCCCACGCGGCGAAGCAGGGTACGGCCACGTTCGGAAATCGAGGTGAGCAGATCGGAAAAAAATGCGTTGTTCATGGAATGTCGGAATCGGCTTTCTGAGGCGGCTTTCGCCAGTTTACACGAATTTATGGCAGAGGTGGTCACAATCAAGCGCGTGATATTTAGCCCGATTGGTCCGGTAACACTCTTTTTCCGGTAACGCTCTTTTTAGGCTTTCCGGCGGACAGGTGAATCAAGCCCGCGCATGACAGCCAAAGAATATCAAGTGTTTGGTGGTCTTGCAGCCGCGGACCGGGCCTATTCCTGATCGGTAAATTCGGTAGGCGTCTTGCCGGTCACCTGGCGGAACGCATGCGAAAAGGCCGGTACGCTGGCATAACCGAATTCCCGGGCGAGCTGCTTGATCGAGACGCCTGCCTTGGTGGACAGCCTTTCTATCGCGGCCGCGATGCGTGCGCGCTGGCACCAGCTTTTGAAGCTCAGTTGCGTCTCCGATGAAAACAGCCGCGACAAGGTTCGCGCCGACGTGCCGACCTGGCGCGCCAGCGTCTCGATTTCATGTAAAGTTGCGGGATCTCCGAGCACGATCTCGGCGGCGCGCCGGCAGCGCGGCTCCTGCGGCAGCGGGATGAAGGTCGTGGAATCCTCGGCACGATGCAACTCGAGCATGGCGAGCCGGATCAGAAGCGCAGTGCGCTCGGCGTCATTGCGCTCGTCGAACAAAGCAAGGATCGACTCATGCAACAGGGGAGATACGCGCACGACGAATTCGGAATCCAGGCTTGAGTTGAGTTTCTTGCGGCCGAGCCACTTCAGGTCGAAATACATCGTGCGCATGTCGATGTCGGCGAGCACGTCGATCGCATGCTCGAGCCGGGCGGGCACCCATACCGCGCGATCCGGCGGCACCAGCCAGCGTCCCCTCGGGGTTGTGACCTGCATCGTGCCTTTGGCGGCGTATACCAGCTGCGCCTCGCGGTGCATGTGGGTGTCGAGCCGCACGCCTTTCTTGTAGTGGTTCGCAATCAAATGAACGCCGTCGCCGGTCGAGGTCCGGCGCCCCTGGATCGCAGCAATTGGCTTTTCGGCGATATTCATTGGCCGCACCCCGTCAGCGCATGACCGTATAACCTATTTCAGTCATTACAGGAATCGTTCATGAACAACCCCACCCGGGTGATCGGCTTTGTCAACGCCGGCCATTTCATCGACCATTATTCAATGCTGATCTTTGCCGCCGCCGTCATCATCATGGGGCCAGCGCTCGGCATGGCCTATTCCGAGCTGCTGCCCTACGCGACGCCCGGCTTCGTTGCCTTCGGTGCGGGCTCGCTGTTGACCGGATGGTTAGGGGACCGCTGGAGCCGCCGCCACATGATGGCGATCTTCTTTGTCGGCATCGGCGCCTCGATGATATCGGTAGGCTTCGTCCAGACCCCGCTCGAACTTGGCGCCGCTCTGTTGTCGATCGGTCTGTTCGCCTCGATCTATCATCCCGTCGGCACCGCGATGATCGTCTCCTATGCTGAAGCGCTCGGCCGCGAGATGGGCATCAACGGCGTGTGGGGCAATCTCGGCGTGGCGTCGTCGGCGCTGGTCACCGGTGTCGTCGGCCAGTATCTTGGCTGGCGCTGGGCTTTCATTCTGCCGGGCATCGTCACGATCGGAATCGGCGTTTGCTTCATGGCGGCGGTCGGCCACGAAGACCGCAGCAACGTGAAGCAGGCGGCGGCGCAGGCCCGCGTCGCGAAAAAAGATATGTGGCGGGTGATCGTGGCGCTCTTGATCGTGGTGATCGCGATCTCCACCACCTTCAACGCGGTGACGGTGGCGCTGCCGAAACTGTTTGCCGAGCGGCTGAGTGGTCTCACCCAAAGCCCGGCGCTGTTAGGGGCGATCGCGGCTGGTGTCTATGTGTTCGGCGCGATGACACAATACACGATCGGTAAGTTGATCGACCGTTACTCGCTGAAGGCGGTCTCATTGCCGCTGTCGTTCGTGCTGGCGCCGTTTCTGTATGTTGCGGCCGAGCTATCGAACTTGCCGCTGATCATCGCCGCGATCGGCATCGTGATGGGCGCGTTCGGCCAGGTCACCGTCAACGACGCCATGGTCGGTAAATACACCAGCGAGGAATGGCGCTCGCGCGCCTATGCCGTGCGCTATTTCGTCGGCTTTACCGCTGCTGGTGTTTCGGTCGGCCTCGTGGCCTGGCTTTACCAGCAAGGCGGATTTGTCACCATGCTGCACGCCTTTGCAGGCCTGTGTCTCCTGATCGTTGCGGCCGCGTTCATTCTGCCGGTCGAGATCAGGACACCGGCCGCTCACGCCAACTGACGGCAGCGCCACGCCACATAACCGAGAAAATATGGCCTGATTCTTGAATAGCCAACTCACGAGCTCAGACGGCGTCGTCGTGTCGTGAGGTTCATATGGATATGCCATCGAGTGCCCCGGGCGGCGGCCTGATCGATCGTGCGGTATCTAGCCTCGATTTCGGCCAGGCGGGATCACTCCAAGAATCGATCGAAGATCAGGCGAAATTCCTTCATGCGGGCAGTCCGTGGTTTCTGGCGCTGACCGCGCTCGGCGTCGTGTTTGGCGATATCGGCACCAGCACCCTTTACGCATTTCAGGTCGCGCTGACGGGTTTAGGCCATCCGGTGCCGACCACAGGGGAGGTCATGGGGCTGGTCTCGCTCATTCTTTGGGCACTGATGGTGATGGTGTCGCTCAAATACGTGGTCTTCGTGCTGCGTGCCGACAATGACGGCGAGGGTGGAAATCCTTGCACTGCTTTCGCTGGTCGCTTCTGACCAGATCGCCAAAGGCGCCAGGCTTTCCATGCTGGTGCTGCTCGGCGTGATCGGCGCCTCCCTGCTTTACGGCGATGGCGTCATTACGCCGGCGATCTCGGTGTTGTCGGCGATGGAGGGCCTCAAGCTGGTGGCGCCGACGTTCGAGCATTTCATTCTGCCGGCCACGATTGCGGTGCTGATCGGACTGTTCGTGATTCAGCGGCATGGCACCGAGCGCATCGGCAAATTGTTCGGACCGATCATGGTGGTGTGGTTCGTCGTGATCGGCGCACTCGGCGCGGCCAATATCTTCTCGGCGCCGGCCATCCTTGGCGCCGCCAATCCGCTTGAGGCCGCGCGCTTCCTCGCTGCCGATCCGAAGGTTGCCTTCGTCGTAATCGGCGCCGTGTTCCTCGCGCTCACCGGCGGCGAGGCGCTCTATGCCGACATGGGGCATGTGGGCGCGGCCGCGATTCGCCGGGCCTGGTTCGGATTGGTGTTGCCGGCGCTGCTGTTGAATTATTTCGGGCAAGGCGCGCTGATCCTGGCCGATCCGACCGCCATCGACAATCCGTTCTACAAACTGGCACCTGGATGGGCGCTGATCCCGATGGTGGTGTTGGCGGCGGCTGCGACCATCATCGCCTCGCAGGCGCTGGTATCCGGCGTATTTTCGCTGACGCGTCAGGCGATGCAGATGGGACTGTGTCCGCGCGCGCGGATCGTTCCGACCTCGGTGGACGAAGCCGGGCAAATCTACGTTCCCGCCGCCAACTGGCTGTTGATGACGGGCACGCTGTTGACGGTGATCTTGTTCAGATCATCCGACAGCCTTGCCGCCGCCTACGGCATCGCCGTGTCCGGCACCATGCTGATCACGACGATCCTGCTCTACCGGGTCGCGGTCGCACGATGGCGATGGTCGCCGGGCATAGCCATTCCTGTGATCGCGATCTTCGGCGCGATCGACGCGACGTTCCTGGTGTCGAATTCCATCAAGATCGTTGAAGGTGGGTGGTTTCCGCTGATCGTCGGCACGCTGATCGCGACGCTGATGCTGAGCTGGCGCAAGGGATCATCGGAAGTCCGAAACCGGCTTCACGACATGTCGATGCCGCTGAAGGAATTTCTTCCCTATGCCGACAAGACGGTGATCGGCCGCGCGGCGGGCATGGGCGTGTGGCTGACCAAGGTCGATCACGGCGCATCGCCGATGCTGCTGCGCCACATCGAGCATAATCGCGTGCTGCATGAGACGGTGGTGCTGTTGACGTTCCTGGCCGATCGCAGGCCGCGGGTGCCGTTTCACCAACGGCATTCGGTGCACCGTCTCGGCCACGGTTTCTACCGGATTCAGGTCCGGCTGGGTTTCATGCAGACGCCGGATATCCCGCTGAGCCTGATCAACTGCAACAAGCTCGGCTTCGAGGCCGACCTCGACCACAAGAACTACTACATCGCGCATGAGACGATCGTCCGCCGCGAGACGAATTCGGCGATGGACGCGATTTCGTTTGCGATCTTCTCGTTCCTGAACCGGATCGCGAGCCGGGCGCCCGATTTTTTCAAGATTCCGCAGGACGCCATCATCGAGGTCGGCTTCCGGGTCGAAATCTGAAACGACGCCCGGCAGCATCGGATGTGACCGTGCCGGCATGATACTAACAGGTTGTATCAGACACCCATCTCCTTGATAGAGCGAGATTTTTTTGAAAGCCGCGCTGGGGGCCGATCCAGACGGGCCAGGACCAGGCCCCCCGGATACGGCATGCTGTTTGCATTCATTTTAGCCAACGCCCCTGTTTGTCATATTTTTGCGGGCGAACTCGTGAGTGGAGCGGAGGCCCAATGACCATTGCAACTGCGACGCCGATGGCCGGCGTTGAACGTTCGAGCATGAGCTCGATCGTGTTCGCGAGCTGCTTTGGCACCATCATCGAATGGTATGATTTTCTGATCTACGCCACCGCGGCGGCGCTGGTGTTCAACAAGGCGTTTTTCCCGACCTTTGATCCGCTGGCCGGCACGTTGGCCGCGCTCGGCAGTTATGCGGTCGGATTTCTGGCCCGTCCGCTCGGCGGCGCGCTGTTCGGCCATTTCGGCGATCGGCTGGGGCGCAAATCCATGCTGGTGCTGACGCTGTTCATCATGGGCCTGAGCACCTTTTGCATCGGCCTGCTGCCGACCTACGCTTCGATCGGGGTGTTTGCGCCGATTCTTCTGATCCTGCTGCGCATCATCCAGGGCGTCGGGCTCGGCGGTGAATGGGGCGGCGCCTCGCTGATGGTGCTGGAGCACGCGCCAGCCGACAAACGCGGCTTCTACACGAGCTTCGTCCAGGTTGGCTTTCCGATTGGACTCGTGCTGGCTTCGCTGGTGTTCGGGCTCGTCGCCAAATTGCCGGAGGCGGATTTTGCCAGCTATGGCTGGCGGATTCCGTTCCTCGTCAGCATCGTCCTGCTCGCCGTCGGCACCTTCGTCCGCTCAAAGGTGCCGGAGACGCCGGTGTTCGAAAGCATGAAGCAGAGCGACGGTCTCTCCAATAATCCGGTGGGCGAAGCTGTAGCCAAGAATGCCAAATCGTTCCTGATCGCCGTCGGCCTGAAACTCTCCGAAGTGTCCTGGGTCTATATGCTGACCGTGTTCGTTGTAGGTTACGCCACGACGAAACTCGGTATTGCCAAGTCGCTGATGCTCGACGCGGTCATGTACGCAGCACTGCTCGAACTCGTGAGCCTGCCGCTGTTCGGCTGGCTGTCGGACAAGTTCGGGCGGAAGCCTTTCTACATTCTCGGTGCGCTGTTCACGATCGTCTTTGCCTTCCCGTTGTTCTGGATGGTGGAGAGCAAGAGTACGGCGCTGATCTTCACCGGCATCATGATCGCCATGAATTTCGGCCACGGCATGATGTTCGGCCTGGAGTTCCTGCTACTTCCCGGAACTGTTCGGGCCCCGCGTGCGCTACAGCGGCGCGTCGTTCGGCTTCCAGGTTTCGGCGGCGATCGGCGGCGGCTTCGCACCGATCCTCGCCACCGCACTCGCCGGTTATTTCGGCGGCACCGGCGGCGTTGCGATCATGATGATCATTCTGGCGGTGATCACATTGGCCGCGGCCCTTGCGGCCCGCGAAACCCGCGGCGGTTCGCTGACGGATTAATCCTCCGATGCGGTTCGGCATTTTCATCTATGACGGCGTCGAGCCGATCGATCTCGCGACTTTCGGCGTGCTGTCGATGGCGCGCCGGATTGCGCCGGAAATCTCGATCTGCACCATCGCGCCTCGCGCCGGTCTCATCGCACTCGCCAACGGACTGAGCGTTTCGGCCGAGTACGGCATTGACGATGCGCCCGCTTGCGACATCGTCATCGTCACCGGCGGTCCCGGCTGGAGCGCGCAAGCCATGGCGCCCGCAACGCTCGACTATATCCGCCGTGTCCATGCCACGGGCCGCATCGCCTCGGTCTGCACCGGCGGCATGATCCTCGCAGCCAGCGGCGTGCTCGACGGCGGCTCCGCGACGACCAAACGCGAGGTGGTGCCGCCGGAGACGTCACCGGTCGAGGTGATGCGCCGAACTTATCCGCAGATCGATGTGCGCGAGGCGATGCTGGTGGAGCGGCCGGACGGCGTCGTGACCGGCGGCGGCGTGACGCTCTGTATCGACACCACGCTGCATCTGCTCGCTACCATGCTCGGCGAGCGCGTGGCGGACGAGACCGCGCGCATCATGGAATACAGCCGCGCCTGGCGCGCCAATCGCGAGGCGTTCGCGCCGGTGGGGCGCGTGACTGAAGAATAATTCTTGGTTGGCTACGGCGCCGTCTGCACGGCGGGAGCCTTCTTCCGTTCGGCAAGCCAGTTCTCGAAGCGCTGGATCACGACAAAGAAGGCGGGCACGAATAACACCGCAAGGCAGGTCGAGGCCAGCATGCCGGAAAACACGGTTATGCCGATCGACTTGCGTGCGCTGGCTCCGGCGCCGGTCGCAAGCACCAGCGGCACCACCCCGAGGATAAAGGCAAAGGACGTCATCAGGATCGGGCGGAATCGCGCGCGCGCGGCTTCCACGGCCGATTCAAGCAGCGGCTTGCCGTCGCGAACATGCAGCTCCAGCGCGACCTCGACGATCAGGATCGCGTTCTTGGCCGACAGCGCGATCAGCAGGATCAGGCCGATCTGGACGTAGAGGTTGTTATCGATCTTCAGGGCTTCCAGCACCACCATGGGTCCGAGCAGCGACAGCGGCACCGCCAGGATCACCGAGATCGGCGCGTACCAGCTTTCATATTGTCCGGCCAGCACGAGATAGACCAGCAGCATCGCGAGGCCAAAGACATAGTAGATCTGGCTGGAGACAGCCTTCTCCTGGTACGACATCGCGGTCCATTCGTAGCCGGCGCCGCTTGGCAAGGTCTTGTCGGCGATCTGCTCCATCAGATTCAACGATTCCCCGGAGCTATAGCCCTGCGCCGGCAGACCGACGATGGTTGCCGACGGATAAAGGTTATAGAGGCTGATCAGCGACGGGCCGACCGAAGGCGTGATCTTGGCGACGGTTCCGATCGGAATCATGTCGCCGTTCTGGTTGCGCACCGTCATCTTGGCGATATCGCGCGTGGTCAGGCGGAACTGCGAATCCGCCTGCGTGTAGACCTGGAACACGCGGCCGAATTTGTTGAACTGGTTGATGTAGGATGAGCCGAGATAGGAGGCGAGCGTCGAGAATACCTGATCGGTGGTGACATGCAGCGTCTGAATCTTGATCCGGTCGACCTCGACGTCGAACTGGGGTACGCCAGCGCGGAACGGCGACTGGACGCGCTGCAACGCGCTCTGGCTCTGGGCGTTAGCCACCATGGCCTGGGTGAGCGCCTGAAGTTTGTTGAAATCATTGTCGCCGTCGCGCAGCTCGACCTGCATCGCGAAACCGGCGGCATTGCCGATGCCCTGGATCGGCGGCGGCGGCAGCACCAGCGCCCGCGCTTCCAGAATAGTGGAAAGCTTGTCGTTCAATCCGTAGACCAGCGAACGCAGATCCTCGCCCGCTCCGCGCGCCTCCCAGTCCTTCAGGATGATATAGCCGACGCCGGCATTGGCGAGCGCCGCGCTGTTATCGAGCGCCGAGATGCCGGCGATGGTGATGACCTGCGAGACGCCCGGCGTCTGGCCGGCGATTTCGCTGACCCTGTCGAGCACTTTCTGGGTGCGATCGAGTGCGGCGCCGTCGGGCAATTGCACGGCCGCGATCAGATAGCCCTGGTCTTCGATCGGCAGGAAGCCCGTCGGTACCCGCGACAGCCCGTAACCGCCGATGAAGATCAGCACCAGCGCGACAACCACGGAGACACTGCTGTGCGCGGCCATGCGCCCGATCAGCCGGGCATAGCCGCGCTCGATCCGGTCATAGACGTTGTTGAAGCCGCGATAGAACCAGTTGCGCTGCTCGGGCGGCACCGGCCGGCGCAGCCATAGCGCGCACTGCGTCGGCTTCAACGTCGCCGCGTTGACGGCGCTCAGCAGCGCGGTCGCCGCGATCACCAGCGCGAATTGCGCATAGATGCGACCCGTAAGCCCCGGCAGGAAGGCGGCCGGCAGAAAAACGGCGATCAGAACCAGCGTGATGCCGACAATCGGCGCGAACAGCGCGTCCATCGCCTTGATCGCGGCGTCGTGCCCGGACATGCCCTTCTCGATGTTGTGTGCCGCGCCCTCGACCACGACGATGGCGTCGTCGACGACGATGCCGATCGCGAGCACGATCGCAAACAGCGTCGACAAGTTGATGGTAAAGCCGAGCGCCGCCATGGCGGCAAAGGCGCCGATGATGGTGACCGGCACGGTGGTCGCCGGAACCAGCATCGCGCGCCAGTCCTGCAGAAAAACCAGGATGACCACCAGCACCAGGAAGCCGGCCTCGATCAGGGTCTTGTAAACCTCGTAAATCGAAGCGTTGACGAATTTGGTGGTGTCGAAGGGGATGTCGTATTTGATGCCCTGCGGGAAGGCGCGAGCCAGCTCCGTCATCTTCTTTTCGACGGCCTTTTCGACCTCCAGCGCGTTCGCGCCCGGCAACTGGAAGACGCCGATGCCGGTGGAGGGCTGCTTGTTGAGCGAAAACACCTGGCTGTAGGTTTGCGCGCCCAGTTCGACCCGGCCGACGTCGCGCAAGCGCGTCACCTCGCCGCTGTTGCCGGTCTTGACGATGATGTCTTCGAACTGACCGGCCTCGGCGAGGCGGCCCTTGATGTTCAGCGTGTATTGGAACGCCTGGCCGGGCGGCGTCGGCGGGCTTCCGACCTGGCCGGCGGTGACCTGCTGGCTTTGCTGCTGGACCGCCTGGATCACGTCCTGCGGCATCAGCCCGCGCGCCTGGAGTTTGTCGGGATCGAGCCAGATCCGCATCGAATATTGGCCGGCGCCGAACACCGTCACGTTGCCGACGCCCGGCAGCCGTGACAGTTCGTCCTTCAGGTTGATGGTGGCGTAGTTGCTCAGAAAAAGACTGTCGTACTTGGCGTCCGGAGAGGTCAGCGTCACGAACAACAGGATCGACGTCGACTTTTTCTGTACGGTGACGCCCTGGTTTTGCACCGATTGCGGCAATTGCGAGAGCGCGCTGGAGACGCGGTTTTGCACCAGCACCTGCGCGAAGTTGAGGTCGGTGCCGATCTTGAACGTCACCGTCAGCGAGTAACTGCCGTCGTCGCCGCTGTAGGACTGCATGTACAGCATGTCCTCGACGCCGTTGACCTGCTGTTCGATCGGCAGCGCCACGGTATCCACGATGGTCTTTGCGCTGGCGCCGGGGTAGCGCGTGGTGACCTGCACCGTCGGCGGCACCACGTCGGGATATTGCGCGACCGCAAGACCGAACAGCGCCACGCCGCCGATCAGGATCATCAGCAAGGCGATGACGTTGGAAAGCACCGGCCGCTCGATGAAAAATTTCGAAATCATGCCCGGTCCTATTTTGCAGGCGCGGAAGGCTGCTCGATCTTCTGAAGTTGCGGATCGACCTTCTGACCGGGCACGGCCCGCAACAGGCCAGCGGCCACCACGCGATCTTCCGGCTTGATGCCGCTTTCGATCACGCGCAGCTCACCTTCAAGCGGACCGGTCTGCACCTTGCGCTGCTCGACGACGTTTTCGGTCGTCACCACCAGCAGGTAGCGTCCGCTCTGATCGCTGCCGAGCGCGGTATCGGGAACGAGCAGCGCGCTCGGTTGCTTGTCGACGGGAACGCGGACCCGGACGAAATAGCCGGGCAGCAGCACCCGGTCGGGATTCGGCACGATGCCGCGCACGGCAAGCGTTCCGGTCGATTGATTGATCGTCGGCGCCGCATAGTCGAGCTTGCCCTGATGTGGATAGCCGGCTTCGGTTTGCAGCCCGACCTCGACCGGCACCGATTTCAGATCGGCTGCCGTCAGACCGCGGCGCCTGGCTTCCTCGCGGACACGCAAGACGTCCTGTTCGTTGACGTTGAAATTCACATAGATCGGATCGAGCGCCACGATGGTTGCGAGCTGGGTTGGCGAGGACGCGCCGACCAGTTCGCCGATCGACACCAGGTGCGCGCTGACGATCCCGTCGAACGGCGCCGTGACCTTGGTGTAGCCAAAGTTGACTTCCGCGATCCTGGTATTGGCCTGCGCCTGTTGCAGATTGGCCTGCGCGTTGTCGCGGTTGGAGGTCGAAGTGTCGAGGGTGGCTTGCGACACCGCCTGCCTTGCAACCAGATCGGCCTGGCGCCTGTAGTCGGCCTCTGCCTGCTTGAGCGAGGCCTGGGCGCCGGCTTCGGCGGCCTTCGCCTGATCCAGTTTCAGCTTGTAAGTTTCCGGTTCAATCGCGAACAGCGGCGTGCCTTCCTTCACGAAATCGCCGTCCTTGTAGTCGATCGACTCCAGGAAGCCTTGCACGCGGGCTACCAGATCGACGCTCTTGATCGGTGCGGTATTGCCGGTCTCCTCGAGATAGCGCGTGATCGGGCGCTGCACAGGCAGCACGACATCGACCTTCGGCGGGGGCGGCGGCACATAGGTGTTTTGTTCGCAGCCGGCGAGCAGAACCGCGATCAGCGCGGCGGTTGCGGCAGCCCGCAGGCGACGCCTGCCATCGGTTCGTATTCGAGCTGGTAGGCGCGCAGGCTTCATCGCGGTGCCCCCTTGTTGACGACCGGGACCGGGCCAAAAGGTCACCTTGAATAACAACAATTGACGCGCGGTGGAACGTTAAAACGCGCCCTCGAGGTGTGGCACAGTGCGCGGGGCGTCCCCTGATGGCTTCGGCGGATTTGCCGGCAGGCTTTCGCCAATGCGAGATGGCATGTTCTTCAACGCGGCGCCGCTCGGCTGCCGACCGCAGCGCGATAGCTGCTTCACCGATTTTTCATTCAATGCATGGTGTTGCAGCCCACGCCGATCGGCCATAATGGGTGAAAGGTCCGAACGCCCAACAACGGGCCGGTGGGAGAAGGATTTATGCGTCATGTGTTTTTCGGCAGCTTCATCCTGGGCGTCTCGATCATGCTGACCGGTGTTGCCAGTGCCGACGGCCTGAAGGACGAAATCGCGCCGACCGGCAAGCTGCGGGTCGCGATCGGGATCAGTGCTGCCGGCGGCGCCTACTGGTCGACCAAAACCGAAAACGGCTACGCCGGCGTGCCGGTCGATCTCGGCAAGGCGATGGCCGACCAGTTGGGCCTGCCAATCGAATATGTCGCTTTTCCGAATTCCGGGCAGATCACGGACGCAGCCGCCAAAGGCGCCTGGGATGTGAGTTTCCTGCCCGAGGATCCCGAGCGCGCCAAGAAGATCGCGTTCGGCCCGATCTACGAAGTGGCCGAGGCGACCTATATCGTCAAGGCGGGCTCGACCATCAGGAATTTCGCTGATCTCGACCAGCCCGGCGTCAAGGTCGTGGCCGTGAATAACACCACCACCATGCGGGGCGCGGAAGCGCATCTGAAGCAGGCCAAGGTCACCGGTTATCAGACGTTCGACGAGATCTTCAACCTGCTCAAGAACGGCGAGGTCGACGCCTTTGCGCTGTCGCGCGACCAGCTCACCGCGCTTTCAAAAAAAATTCCGGGCACCCGCGTGCTGGATGAAACCTTCAAGCAGACGGTGACCGCGGTGGCCGTGCCGCTCAATCACCCGCTGTCGCTGGAATACGCTTCCAAGTTCATGACCGAGGCCAAGACCAACGGGCTGTTGCGCAAGGCGTTCGACAATAACGGGCTGAAGGACACCCCGCTGCGGGCGAAGTGAATCCGTTCACCTCTCCCTTGGAGAGGCCTAGGTTCCGGCGCGGGCCGTCGCGCGGCATTGATTACGCCGTTCGAGACGCCTCTCGCTGCTGTCGGGCTTGCCGCGCTCCTCACCATGAGGATTTGGCCCCTCATCCTGAGGAGCGGCCAGACCCGCGCAGGCCGAGCGATAGCGAGGCTGTTAGCGCACAGCACATATTAAGGCCGCGTCTCGAAGGATGAGTCCGAATGAGTTACTTCGCCCCGCCCTCGATCGGCTCGAGCCCGCTATTGACGATGGTCTCGCGCGCCGCCGGCGAGGCGAGGAACTTGATCAGGGCTTTGCCGGCCTCGGGCTCCTTCGACACGGATGCGATCCCTGCGGAGAACACCGTGACCTTTTGCAAGGCGTCCGGCAGCGGGCCGACGATGTCGATGCCCGGAACCGGCTTCAATTCGCTGATCTGCTGCATGCCAATCTCGGCCTCGCCCTGGGCGACGATTTCGGCGACGGGCGTTGCGGGAATCTTCCGCGCCTTGTCCTTCATCTCGGCCGTGATGCCGAGCTTGTCGAACATCTCGGTCGAGATGTAGACGCCACTGGCGCTGTCGGAATAGGCGATCGTCTTCGCCGCCAAGAGCGCGCGCTTGACTGCATCCGGTGAAGAGATGTCCGGCTTCGGGCTGCCTGCCTTGACCGCAACGCCGATCTTGGAGTTGACGAGGTCAACGCGGTCGCGCGCTTTGCCTTTCTTGATCAGGTCATCGAGCGCATAGCCGACCAGGATCAAAACGTCGGCGGGTTCGCCGCGCTCCAGCCGCATCGGGATCGCGTTCACCGTGGTGCCCATCGAGGGGCCATAGGCCGTGATCACCTTGTTGCCGGTCGCCTTCTCGAATTCCGGCACCAGCGCGTTATAGGCCGCCGACAATCCGCCCGAGATCATCACATGCACCTCGGCCGCTTGTGCTGCGCCCGCGAACCACACAGCGGCGGCAACGCCAATTGCGACATTGCGAAAATTTGGCGACGAGAAACGCATGGAAATCCTCCCGGAAGGGCTCTTGTTGGGCGGTCTTTGATGGCGGGACTTTTCATAACTTGCAAGGCCTGCCGATAAAGGTGCGTCATCGGCGGTAAGCTCCCTCTCCCCTTGCGGGAGAGGGGTGGGGTGAGGGGTTACGGTCTATCGATAGAGCGTAACCCCTCACCCGGATTGCGCTGGACTATGCTGTCGCATCGCCAGGAGCAATCCGACCTCTCCCAATGGGAGAGGTGAACTAAGGGGTCACTTACGAGTTTACGTGCACGAAATCGCGCAGCAGCGGATAGATCTCGTTGTTCCAGCGGCGGCCCGAGAACACGCCGTAATGCCCGACGCCGGCCTGCAAATGGTGCACCCGTTTGTAGGCGCGCACGCCGGTGCAGAGCTCCTGCGCGGCCAGCGTTTGCCCGACCGAACAGATATCGTCCTTTTCGCCCTCGACCGTCATCAGGCCCATGCGCTTGATGGCGGCGGGGTTCACCGGGCGGCCGCGATAGGTCAACTTGCCCTGCGGCAACAGATGTTCCTGAAACACGTCGCGGATGGTTTCGAGGTAAAATTCCGCCGGCAAATCCATCACCGCGAAATACTCGTCATAGAACGTCTTGATGGTCTCGGCCTTTTCGATTTCGCCCTTGGCGAGATGATTGGCCAGATCCATGTGCTGCTTGATGTGGCGTTCGAGATTCATCGACACGAACGCGGTGACCTGCACGAAGCCGGGATAGACCTGCCGGAACGCGCCCTTGCACTGGAAAGGTACGTAGTTGATCAGGTTGTTCTCGAACCACGTGAGCGGCTTGCTCTTGGCGAATTCGTTCACTTTGGTGGGCTGGATGCGGGTATCGATCGGGCCGGCCATCAAGGTCAGCGTCGCCGGGCGTGCGGGGTGATCGTCCTCGCACATGATCGCCGCCGCCGCCAGCGCCGACACGGATGGTTGACAGATCGCCACCATGTGCGCGCGGGGGCCGAGCTGGTCGAGAAAGGTGATCAGGTGCTCGGTGTAATCGTCGAGCCCGAAGCGGCCGTGGTGAAGCGGAATGTCGCGCGGGTTATGCCAGTCGGTGATGTAGACGTCGTGATCCTGGAGCAGCGTCTGCACCGTGCCGCGCAACAGCGTCGCGAAGTGGCCGGACATCGGCGCCACCAATAATAGTCGCGGCTGCTCGGGCCCGTGCTCCTTCTTGAAATGCAACAGCGAGCCGAACGGCGTGGCAAAGGCGACCTCCTCGGTCACCTCCAGCTCCTGATTGCCGACCATGACCCTGTCGATGCCGTAGGCCGGACGGGTATAGGTCAGGGAGGTGCGCGAGATCAGCTCCAGCGCCGCCGCCAGACGCCGGAAGAACTTGTCGGAAACGCCCTGCGGCAGCAGGTTGAGATATTTCAGCGCGTGCGCAGCCCCGGTCCGCCACGGTGTCGTCAGATCCATATGGTTCTGATAGGCTTGGTACATCAACGACGTCATTCGTAACCCCCGCTTATGTTGCTATGCAATATTGAAGCCACGGCGGAGTCAAACAGCCCAAAAAACTGGCACGTCACTTGCTGCTAAAAAACCGAGAAAACGGAAGAAACGGCAGAAAATAGCGGGTAACCAGCGGGTAGGCCCGGCAAGGAAAGGCCAAATGGCGAAGGCGACACTCACCCTCAGCAGCAAGAACTACTCGTCCTGGTCGCTGCGCGGCTGGCTGCTGACGAAGTTTTCGGGGCTGGAATTCGAGGAGATCATCACCGCGCCGGATGACGTTTCGGCCCGGGCCGAAATCCTGCTGCTGTCGCCGACCATCCTGGTGCCGTGCTTGCGGCATGAGGGGGCGACCGTGTGGGATACGCTGGCGATTGCGGAATATCTCAACGAGATCCGGCCCGATGCCGGACTGTTGCCAAAAGATCGGGTCCATCGGGCGCACTGCCGTTCGATTTGCGGTGAAATCCACTCCGGCTTCACGACGCTTCGGGCCTCGCTCCCGGTCAATCTCAAGGGGCATTTCCCCAACTTCAAGATATGGACGCGCGCGCAGGCCGACATCGATCGCGTTTGCACGATCTGGCGCGAGTGCCTTGCCGAGTCGGGCGGGCCGTTCCTGTTCGGCGAACGTTCGATGGCGGATGCGATGTATGCGCCGGTCGTGACCCGCTTCAAGACCTATGACGTCAAGCTTGAGCCGCGGATGAAGCAGTATGCCGACCTCATCATGGGCATGCCGGAGATGCAGGAATGGATCGAGGCCGCCAAGGCTGAACCCTCCGACATCGAAGAGCTTGAGGTGGATTATTAGGCAGCACAGGCATTGAGCTGCCTGTTTGCACGGCTTACGCGTAAGGCGGGCCTTGCTCAACTTCATGCCAGCGCGGCTGGCTTTGCGAACTGAGACGACGGGCCATCAGCGCCGCGCAAAAATCGCCGGACCGAAATTCCGGACCGCGTCCAACAGCTTCGCTCCGTTCGACGTCACGATCCGCAAAACAGCCGCGGTGCAATGCTGCTGGCTCGATTTTCGCATAGCAACATCACGCTTTGAACGCGCCAATCCGTGCTGCCAAAAAATTGGACGCCGGCGATTGTCGCGGTTTCTCGTCAAACAGTGGTGGAGGCCAACGATGAACCAGCATGCGGCCGTCAGCAAATTTTCCCATGTCAAACCCGCCGATACCGAATTCAAGGGCGGAGGCCTTCGCGACTTCTTCCTGTACCGCGACCTCGGGATCGCGGCGGCGACCGGCGGTCAGGTGATCTGCCACCTCGTCAAGGCCAATGCCGACATGCCGCCGGAAGATGGCACCGGCTGGCATAAGCACGAATGCGATTTCCAGATCGTGGTCATGCTGAAGGGCTGGGCCCGCTTCATGTACGAAGACAAGCCGACGTTGGTGCAGGCCGGCGATGTCGTCCATCAGCGGCCAGGCATCGTGCACTATCTCTTCGATTACTCGCCGGACATGGAATACATGGAAATCGTCAGCCCGGCGGATTTCAAGACGGTCGATATGCCGCCGGCCACCGACAAGGTGCCGCCGGTGACGCCTTGGAAATGACGCCTCGGAAGCAGCCGCCTGCAAGTGATGCCCTCGGGTAATTAACGATTCCGGGCTGCTATCGGCTGACGCAGCACTTCGCCGGTCTGGATGTAGTGCCGACCATTTCATCCAGACCGATATCTAGCCGTGAACATCGGCGTACGCGCCCGTTCATCTGATTCGGGCGCGATTCGTTCCACGCGCGTTCGGCTTCTTAACGCCTGATGATATTGAGCCGCCCGCGCGTCGCATTTTGGGACAATCGGTGGTGACGCGATGCGAAATCAGCCGCGTCGTCGCCGCCAGGCGATGACGGTAGCCTCCAACGTGCCGCCGGACTCATGGTTGCGCCAGGCGCCGTTACTGAAGCAGCAGGCAAACGGCAGTTCATAGGTGCCGCTCTGGTCCTCGCACAACACCTGGACTGGCAGGTCCGGGGGCGGCTCTCCTTCGCCATCGAATTGGGCCAGCCGTTTTTCGCGCGTTGCCATTTCTAGAGCTCCGATTCCGAAGTTCGCGTGATATTGCAGCAGTCTCCGATGCGAACTTCGGAATCAAAGGAGCTCTAGCAATTGTCAATTTCTAGTGCGGCCTTGAATTTGAAGTTCCTATGAAGAATATGCAGCGAAACGGATAGGAACTTCAAATTCGCCGCACTAGTCCCGTTTTCGTCCGTTGCACGGAGCGATTGTCCACTTCGCGTCGATCAAGCTCAATGCGTGATTGAGGTGGCAGTGTGGTAGCTTTCGGCCACGAAAAGCTACTCGCAACAAGTTTACCGCGCGAGATATATTGAGATTGATTGAAGCGAGGTTTGAGATGATCGGCCGGTTGGTTCTCGGCGGTTGCGTCCTGGCGATGGGCATGGGTGTCGTCCACGCGCAGGACGTTCCCGGCATTGAAATCTGCACCGTCGAAAAGACGATGGAACGGCGTACCAGTTGCTTGCAAAGCAATGTCGAGTTTCTTCAGAAGACCATAGTGAAGCTGACGCTCGACCATCAGCAGAAACTCGATGCGGCCAACCGCCAGATCGAGGCGTTGAAAGTGAATCTCACCGCGCTGCAAAAGACGGTGAGTGATCTCCAGGCCGCACTGCCGAAGGCGGCGGATGAGGCGAAGAAGGCCGGCGCGCCGCCCGCGAAAGAGACATCCTCCAGGAAACCCGCCAAGGAAACACCCGCCAAGGACGGGGCGGTAAAAGAGGGCGGCAAATAAAGTCGTAGCCTCGCGTTTCGCGGACGCTGCACATGCGTTGCGGCTGCTTGCAAGCCGCAAGGGCTTTGCCCTAACGTTGCGCCAACGTGAAAAGCGCGACAGGCCGGTCCCTGCGCGCATAATAAAATCGGGGAGGTTTGATGCCTGACGTTCGTGTGCTCGCGACCGGCCTGGAATTTCCGGAAGGCCCGGTGGTGATGCCCGATGGCTCCGTGGTGCTGGTCGAAATTCGCGGGAAACGGCTGACGCGGGTTTATCCCGATGGCCGGAAGGAAGTCGTCGCGGAAATTCCTGGCGGTCCGAACGGCGCGGCGCTCGGCCCCGATGGCAAGATCTACATCTGCAACAATGGCGGCTTTGCCTGGATTCCAACCGGCAAGATGATCATGCCGGGACCGCAGCCCGACGATTATCTCGGCGGTTCGATCCAGCGCGTCGATTTGCAGAGCGGCAAGGTCGAGACCGTGGTCACGAAATGCGGCGAGCACGCTCTGCGCGGGCCGAACGATCTGGTTTTCGACAAGCATGGCGGCCTCTGGTTCTCCGATCTCGGCAAACGCCGGGCCCGCGACATGGATGTTGGCGCCTTCTATTATCTCAGGCCCGGATGTGCGGAGATCGTCGAGGGCGTGCATGGCATCCTGCCCGCCAACGGCATCGGGTTGTCGCCGGACGAGAAGACCGTCTACATCGCGGAAACACCGACCGCGCGGTTGTGGGCCTATGACATTCCGGAGCCCGGCACCGTGAAGCCGCGCGAGGTGATCTATCGCGGCGAGCGGGGCAAGCCGATCGCGGGGCTCGGCGGCTACCAGATGTTCGATTCGCTTGCGGTCGAGGCGAACGGCAATGTCTGCGTCGCGACCTTGATCTCGGGCTGCATTTCGGTGATCGCACCCGATGGCACGCTGATCGAACAGGTGCCGACCGGCGACCGCGTCACCACCAACATCGCCTTTGGCGGGCCCGAACTGAAGACGGCCTACATCACGCTGTCCGGCAAGGGCGAACTCGTGGCGATGGAGTGGGCGCGGCCGGGCTTGCCGCTGAATTTTTTGAATAAGTGACGGCGTACTTCGCCGTCATCGCGGGCGAAGCGAAGCAATGCGCAGCATTGAACCCGGGATATCGAGAATTCCCGATGCGCAATTGCGCATCTGAGGTCTGGTGCTCTTGCGCAAAATCGAATATCAATTTTGTCGCTCGCACCATCCCGGAATGACAAGGTGAAAGAGGAGTATCTAATGCCCTGGCCTGAACCGGTGACGCTTGTGGGTCCGCATGCGCGGCTCGAACCATTGTCGCACGCGCACGTCTCGGGACTGACCGAAGCGGTCAAGGACGGCGAGCTATACAAGCTCTGGTACACCGCGATTCCAAAGCCCGAGGACATGCCTAAGGAAATCGATCGCCGGCTCGGTTTGCAGGAAAAAGGCTCGATGCTGCCGTTCACCGCGTTCGATGCCGACGGCAAGATCGCGGGCATGTCGACCTACATGAACATCGATGCGGCGAACCGGCGCGTCGAGATCGGATCGACCTGGTACGCCAGACGTGTGCAGCGCAGTGCGCTCAACACCCAGTGCAAGTTGCTGCTGCTGACCCACGCGTTCGAAAAACTCGATTGCATCGCGGTCGAATTCCGCACGCATTTCTTCAACCATCAGAGCCGGCGCGGCATCGAGCGTCTCGGCGCCAAGCAGGATGGCATTTTGCGCAACCACCAGATCGCGCCGAACGGCACGCTGCGCGACACGGTGTGTCTTCACATCATCGCCTCGGAATGGCCGACGGCGAAGGCGCATCTCACGTTTCAACTTAGTGAGAAGCCGCGATGAGCATCGTTGAGGCGAAACGAACTTTGTCGGCTTGGACGGTGCGCTCCCTCTCCCTGTGGGAGAGGGTTGGGGTGAGGGGTTACGGTCTAACGATTGACTTTAACCCCTCACCCGGATCGCAAGTGCGATCCGACCTCTCCCTCTGGGAGAGGTGAAGGCCAAAATCCCGAGATACACTAGGTGTAAAAGAAAATGGATACGTTCGATTATGTGATCGTCGGTGCGGGCTCGGCCGGTTGCGTGCTGGCCAATCGCCTGAGCGAGGATCCCGCGGCAAAAATCTGCGTGCTCGAGGCAGGTCCGCGCGACTGGCACCCGTATATTCATCTGCCGGCCGGCTTCATCAAGACCTTCCATATGCGCAGCGTGAACTGGGCCTATCAGCAGGAGCCGGGTCCATGGACCGGCGGCCGCAGCATCTATGCGCCGCGCGGCAAGACGCTCGGCGGTTCGTCCTCGATCAACGGCCATATCTACAATCGCGGCCAGCGCCAGGATTTCGACACCTGGGCGCAGCTTGGCAATCGCGGCTGGGGCTATCAGGACATATTGCCGTATTTCAAACGGCTGGAGCACCGCGTCGGCCCGGGTGACGATACGTTTCGCGGTCGCGACGGTAATCTCACCGTCACCACCATGGACTGGCGAGACCCGCTGTGCGAGGCCTTCATGGCGGGGGCCGTTTCGCTCGGCATTCCGCGCAATCCCGACTACAACGGCGCGATTCAGGAGGGCGTGTCCTACGCCCAGCGTACCATCAAGAACGGCCTTCGCGTCTCTGCCGCCACAGCCTTTCTGCATCCGGCGCGCAAGCGCGGCAATATCGATGTGCGCACGCACGCGCATGCGACCGAAATCATCATCGAGGGCAAGCGCGCGGTCGGCGTGCGTTACCGGCGCGGCGGCAAGAACGGCACGCTTGCATGAGGTGCGCGCGGCGAAGGAAGTGATCCTGTCCGGCGGCACCTACAACTCGCCGCAACTTCTGCAATTGTCCGGCGTCGGTTCGCCGGAGCTGTTGACCTCGCACGGCATCGAGGTGCGTCATGCGCTGGCCGGGGTCGGCGAGGGCTTGCAGGATCACTACGCGCCGCGTTCGGTCGCACGCGTCAAGAACATCAAGACCATCAACGAACGCCGTCGCGGGCTTAGTCTGGTCGGGGAAGCCATCAAATGGGCAGCGACGCGCCGTGGCTTGCTGTCGCTGTCGCCGACCATGGTCTATTGCTTCTGGCATTCCGGCGAGACCACCGAAAGCTCCGACCTGCAACTGACGTTCACGCCGGCGAGCTACAAGGAAGGCGTGCAGGGCACGCTGGAAGATCTGCCGGGCATGACCGTCACCTCCTGGCAGCAACGCCCTGAAAGCCGCGGCTATGTCCGCATCCGCTCGGCCGATCCGTTTGCGCCGCCGATCATCCAGACCAACTATCTCACCGCCGAACTCGACCGGCGCGTCGTCGTCGCCGGCATGAAGCTGGCGCGGCGGCTCCTGAAGTCGGAACCGTTGTCGCCCTATTACGACTATGAGGATTTCCCCGGGCTGGACGTGCAGACCGATGCGGATTTTCTGCAGGCCGCCACCAAGCGCGGCACCACCACATTCCATCCCGGCTGCACCTGCCGCATGGGTCCAGCGGACGCCTCATGGGCCGTGGTCGACGATCAGTTGCGGGTTCATGGCCTGCAAGGCTTGCGCGTGGTCGATGCTTCGGTCATGCCGCGGATGATCTCGGCCAATCTCAACGCCTCGACCCAGATGATCGCCGACAAGGCGAGCGACATGATCCGCGGCAAGGCACCGCTGGAGGCGGTGATGCTCGGTTGAGCCGGCTCGTTTCGCCAGCAAATCGAGTGACGGGCATCGTTCGCCGTTATAGATTTCGGGACTACGCTGATAGATTGATTTTACGTTTTATTTTACGTTTTAGAGAATTCCCATTGCGGCAGGAGTAATTTTTGACATCCGGCTGGACCTTCCTGCTCTCGTTTGCATCGATCGTCGCCGGTGTCGCTCTCGGGATGAGGCTGCGGTCGCGGATTCCACTGCTGAGGCTTGGTCATGACACCAAGGAAGTCATCCGGCTCGGCGCGGGTCTGCTGGCGACGCTGGCGGCTGTCGTCATCAGTCTGTTGATCGCCTCGGCCAAGTCGTCTTACGACACCCAGGACGCTCACTTCCGGCAGCTGGCTGCGTATCTCGTCGAGACCGATCAGCTGCTCGCGCAGTATGGTCCGGAGGCAATGCCGGTTCGCAACCTGATGCGCGAGAGCGTTCCCGCCGCGATGGACCGGATCTGGAATGAGAAGGCGGTGGCTTCGCAAGACACCGCCTTCACCGCGAACTCGCTCGCCGAGCAGCTCTACACCGCGATCGAGGCGCTATCGCCCGCCAACGACGCCCAGCGTTCGCTGAAACCCCGTATCGTGCAGGCCAGCAATGATATCGCGCGGACCCGGCTCCTGCTCTTTGCCGACGGCGACAAGCCGATCCTGACCCCGTTTTTGCTGATATTGATCGTCTGGCTGACGGTGATCTTCACAAGTTTCGGGATGTTCGTCGAGCCGAGCGCGGTGGCCTGGACGGCGTTGCTGGTGTTCGCGCTGTCGGTCTCGAGCGCGCTGTTCCTGGTGGCCGATTTGAGCCAGCCGTTTGCGGGGTTGATGCAGATATCGAAGGAACAGCTCCGGCACACGCTTCCGCCGTTGAACTGATCACTTCGTCCGCGGCAGCGACTGGATCCGGTCCAGCAGCGAATGGCAGTAGTCCAGCGTCAGTTTCCGGTCGCCATACAGGATGTGATAGATGATCGGCGCCACGACGTGGTCGAGCACCTCATCGACATCGAACGGCGCCTCGCCGCGCGCTTTGGCCCGCTCGGCGATGGTCGTCAGATGCTCTTTGGTAAAGCCGCAGCACTGAACCGTGTGGGCGCCTGCTTGCGAAAATACGTCCCGCAGCAATTCCCGGCCGACCGGGGACGACATCTCTTCCATGAACTGCTCGACGAACATCCGCAGGTCCGACGTCATGGTGCCGGTGTCTTCGGGATCGGCGATTGGCCTTAGCCGCTGCACGGCGACGTCGGCGAATAGCGCCGACAGGTCGCCCCATCGCCGGTAAATCGTCGACGGCGTAACGCCGGCGGCGGCGGCGATTTGCGGCACCGTCAGCTCGTCCCGGGGGGTGTTCGCGCCGAGCCGCTGCACGGCTCCGTGCACGGCGGTCTGGATGCGGGCGCTCCGCCCTCCGACCCGAATGAGCTCCTTGACAGCCACGTTTCCGCTCCCGTGCAACCTTGCCATGCCTAAATGAGGGTCGATCTTAATGCAAATGATTTGCTTTAAGCCTTCCGACGCCTATATCGCTAAAGCAACATATTAGCTTTAGGGGCCTCCCATGCAAGCCTGCCAGACAAATTCGCCCAATGCGGCCACCGACACGCTCGTTTCCGGCCCGGAAAGCTCCGCCCGCGTCCTGACGCCGGCCGCCATGACCGTATTCAGCTTTGCAGGTGCGATGCTGATCGCGGCCAGCAGCAGCGCGGTGACGCCGCTTTATCATCTCTACCAGGCGTCGATGCATCTGACGCCGTTCTGGATCACGATCGTATTCTCTAGCTATGTCGCGAGCCTGCTCGCGGCACTGCTGACGGTCGGAGGATTGTCCGATTATGTCGGCCGTCGCCCGGTGATCCTGGTGGCGTTGCTGCTGAACGCTGCGGCGATGGTTCTGTTCTCGGAGGCGCAGGGCGTCGGGCAATTGATCCTGGCGCGAATGGTGCAAGGCCTTAGCGTCGGTGTCGGCACCACCGCGTTAGGGGCTGCCATCCTCGATACCAACCGCGCCCGCGGGCCTCTTCTCAACAGCGTGACGGCGTTTCTCGGCATGACCGCCGGTTCGCTCGGAGCGGCCGCGCTGATCACGTTCGCGTCCGACCCGTTGCACCGGGTGTATGAGGTTCTGCTCGGACTGACGGCGCTGCTGATTGCGCTGCTGTATGTCATGCCCGAAAGCAGCACGCGCAAGGATGGCGCACTGGCTTCGCTGCGCCCGCAGGTCCGCGTACCACCGCAGACGCGCGCCGTCCTCGCCAGGCTCACGCCGGCGAATATCGCGGCCTGGTCGCTTGGCGGCCTCTATCTTTCGCTGATGCCGACCATTGTGGCGACCGCAATGGGCATCGCCTCGCCATGGGTCGGCGGCGTGGTCGTCGCGGCGTTGATGCTGACCGCGGCCATCGCGGTCGCGACGTTCCGGGATTGGCCGGTGCGACGCTTGATTGTGACGAGCACCGGCACGCTCGGGCTGGGCGTCGCCGTCACGATGATCGGAATCCAGCAACAGCAGGTGATCGCGCTATTTGCGGGCACGATGATCGCAGGCGCAGGATTCGGCTCGACCTTTTCGGCAACGCTGCGGGCGTTGCTGCCGACCGCCGAACTTCATCAGCGCGCCGGACTGCTCTCGGCGTTTTATCTGCAATCCTATCTGGCCTTTGCCGTGCCTGCGGTCGTGGCCGGATTGTCCGTGCCGCTGATCGGGCTTGCGACCACGGCCTATATCTACGGCGCTGTCATTATCCTGCTCGCCTTCGTCTCGATGATGGCCTCGTTGTGGACAGAGCGATAGCTTTTGAGCGAAGCATGCCCTCGGACTTGATCCGGGGGTGGAAGCCGGTTCGCTTAAAGAAAACGCGTCAACACAAAAGACCAGAGTGGTTCTGATGCAATCAGAACCGGGCAGGGTTTCGCTCGGCTTCGCCATGCTTACGTTATGGACGAGCGCTGCGCGACGGCTCGCATCCCTGATCGCGCGGCCGCCGTCTGAAGCGGAGGAGAAGGGCACCTAAGCCGTTGGGATGCTTAAGCCGCATTCAAGCCGTCAATTCTTGAAAGGAAGCTCTTCAAGATCGGCGATGCGTTGTCCCGACGAAAGCCGACCGTCACGTCGATCGTGGGCGCATCCCCATCAAGCGGGCGGCTTACGACGGACCAAGGCAGGAAATTCTTGGCCGATGCCGGCAAGATCGCAACGCCGCGATTGGATGCGACGAGTGAAATCGCCATGGCGTAGTTGTCGATCTCGAACGCCGGTGTGACCTCGATGCCGCAGCGATCGAGATAACCGGCAATGAGCGCGCGCAGCACCCGCGGCACTTTCGAGATGCCGATATAGGTTTCGCCGACCAGATCCTTCGGATCGAAAGTCTTTCGCTGCGCGAGCCTGTGATCGCTCGGCAGAACTGCGACCAGCGGCTCCTGCGCTACGACCCTGAATTCGATATCCGGCATCTGCTCGGCACGCAGGAAGGCGACGTCAAGCCTGCCGTGCGCAAGCTCCTGAGCCAGCGTTGCCGAATGATCGCTGGACACGCGGATCTCGATGTTGGCCAGTTCGTTGCGCAATAGTCTGGTGGCGCGCGGCAGCCAGTCGACCTCCTGGCCGGTCGTGAAGCCGATCGCAAACACCTGCTTGTTCGGCTGAGCCGCGCGACGCGCGCCTTCAGTAGCGGCTTCGGCTTGCATCAACGCCAATCGCGCGTGATCGAGAAAGACGCGGCCGGCCTCCGTCAACTGCACGCCGTGGACGCTCCGAGTCAGGAGCGGCACCCCGACTTCGTATTCGAGGTCGCGGATTTGCCGGCTCAGCGAAGGCTGCGCGGTGTGCAGCCGCTTTTCGGCCGCCACGGTAAGACTGCCCTCCTCGGCAACGGCGACGAAATAGCGAAGATGACGAAGCTCCATTCCATGCTCTCCGGGTATGGGATGGAACTTACAAAGTCTTTTTCAAAAACACCAGACGAGCGCAAATAGCTCCCAACGCTGAAGAGCAAACGCCAACCGACCATGCCTCCGTGGCAGGGAACGGGAGATTTTTGCCCAAATCGAGGAGTTTCACATGTCCACACCCGTCGTGCTCATCACCGGCGCGCTGACTGGTATCGGCCGCGCTACCGCTATCGCTTTCGCCAAACAGGGTGCGACCGTGGTCGTCTCCGGCCGCCGGGAGGCCGAAGGCCGGTCGCTCGAGGCCGAGCTTCGGGGCCTTGGTGCGGAGGCCACGTTCATCCCGGCCGACGTGCGTCATGAAGACGACATCCGTCGCCTGGTCGACCAGACGGTCGCGCGCTTCGGCCGGCTGGATGTCGCCGTCAACAATGCCGGCACGGAAGGGACGCCGGGGCCGGTGACGTCGACAACGCTCGAAAGCTATGCCGCGATGTTCGACACCAACGTGCTCGGAACGCTGCTCAGCCTGAAGCACGAACTCAGGGTCATGCAGCCGCAGGGCGCGGGCAGCATCGTCAACATCTCGTCGACCATGGGCGAGCGCGGCGCGGCCAACCTGTCGCTCTACGTCGCCAGCAAGCACGCCGTGGAAGGCCTCACCAAATCAGCCGCGCTGGAAGCAGCCGCCTTCGGCGTCCGCGTGAACGCGGTCGCGCCGGGGCCGACTGACACTGCGATGCTCGACCGGCTCACCGGTTCTCCGGACAAGAAGGCGGCCTTTTATGCCGCGGTGCCGCTCAAGCGCGGAGCCCGGCCTGAAGAAATCGCCGAGGCCGTCACTTTCGTTGCCTCGGAGAAGGCTTCGTTCATCACCGGCCAGATCGTGCGGGTCAACGGCGGCAAGACCGCAAGCTGAATCCAGTCGCTCGTTTCATCCCGAAAAAGAGGAGATTTGCCATGACTACCCACAACCACCAGACCGCGCCCACGCAGTTCGTCGAGGCCAACGGAATCCGCTTCGCCTATCGGCGCTTCGGCAAGACAGGCGGCGTGCCGATCGTCATGAACATCCATTTCCGCGGCACCATGGACCATTGGGATCCGGCCGTGACCGACGGGTTGGCCGCGCAGCGCGAAGTCATCCTGTTCGACAATGCGGGCATCGGCGCCAGTTCGGGCGAGACGCCGGCGAGCATCCCCGGCATGGCCACAGATGCCATCACCTTCATCAGGGCGCTCGGGATCAGCAAGGCCGACATCCTCGGCTATTCGATCGGCGGCAAGGTCGCTCAGGAGATCGCCGTGCAAGCGCCCGATCTGGTGCGCAAGCTGGTCCTTGTGGGCACCGGGCCGCGTGGCGCCGACACCGCCGCCAGCAAATCAGCAGAGATCTTCTCTGCTACCTACGATCCGCCCGAACATCTCTGGATCGCCGCGCATTTCCTGCCCAATGCAGCCGGCCGCGCGGCAGGGCTGAAGTACCTCGAACGCAAGTTCCGTCGCAAGGATCGCAGCCCGGAAGTGAGCGAGACGTCCGCCACGGCTCAGTACGCGGCGATCGTCAAGTCGAACGAGAAGACCGATGGCGTGTGGGATTACCTGGCCGACATCCATCATCCTGTTCTCGTGGTCGATGGCAGCAACGACCTGATCATCCCCACGGTCAACGGATTCACGCTGCAGCAGCATCTGCCGAACGCGCAACTCATCGTCTATCCGGACTCGAGCCACGGGCCCCAGAACCAGTATCCGGAGCTATTCGTGGCCCACACCGCCATGTTCCTGGACGCGTAGCGAAACGCGGGTCGTCGAGCCGGTCGCGTTTCCGGCTTGTCCGATCGGTGCCCTAGATTTCCTGGAAGGAAGATCGTCATGAAATCGTGCTGTGGAAAGACCGCGCTCGTCACCGGCGCCTCACGCGGCATCGGGCGCGCCGCCGCTTTGGCGCTCTCCGAAGCCGGAGCCCAGGTCCTGGTTCACTACGGACGCGGCGCTGCCGAAGCGCGTTCGGTGGTCGGGCAGATCAAGGCCGCAGGAGGCAAGGCGGAGGCGATCGGCGTCAGATCTCTCCGATCCTCAAGGTGCGCACAGGCTTGCCGCCAAGGTGCATGAAATCGTCGGCGAACGGCTCGATATTCTGGTCGCCAATGCCGGCGTGTCGAAAGCCGCGACGATCGAGGAGACCACGGTCGAGGACTTCGACACGCTGTTCGCCGTCAACGTCAGAGCGCCGTATTTCCTGGTCCAGCAACTGCTGCCGATCCTGAAAGAGGGGTCCAGCGTCATCTTCACGTCCTCGCTCGCCGCACACGCAGCGGTGGGAAATCTGTCCGCCTACGCCGCCACCAAGGGAGCCATCGACACTCTGGTCAAGCATTTCGCCTTCATCCTCGGGGCCAAGGGTGTGCGGGTCAACGCCGTGGCGCCCGGCGTCGTCGAGACCGACATGTCCAACTTCGCCAGGACCGAGGCGGGCCGCGAATTCACCCTCTCCATGCAGGCGCTGAAGCGGGTGGCGCAGCCCGACGACATCGCGGGCGCGATCGCCTTTCTGGCTTCCGACGCCGCGCGCTGGGTGTCCGGCGACACGCTGCGCGTGGACGGTGGCTCGAAGCTTTGAGCGATAAAACGAAACGAAAGGACGACCGCCATGACCGAACGCACGATCAAGATACCAGGCCCCGATCATCCGATCACCATCGAGCGGAACGACAAGCGCGTCATCGTCACCGTCGGCGGACGTGTAATCGCGGATACGCGCAACGCGCTCACCTTGCGTGAATCCAAATATCCGCCGGTCCAGTACATTCCGCGCCAGGACGTGGACATGGCCGCCCTCGCCCGATCGGCGACGCAGACCTACTGCCCCTACAAGGGAGACGCGGCCTATTTCAGCATCCCGGGCGGCGGCAAACGAGCGACCGATGCGATCTGGACCTACGGAGCCCCCTACGAGGCCGTGGCCGAGATCAAGGATTACCTCGCCTTCTACCCCGACCGCGTCGACGCGATCGAGGAACAGACCGCCTGAGCGGCATCATCAAGGAGTATTCGTCATGTCCAAACTAACCGGCAAAGTCGCCATCGTCACCGGCGCCTCGAAGGGCATCGGTGCCGCCATCGCCAAGACCCTGGCCGCGCGCGGCGCTGCGGTCGTGGTCAATTATGCGTCGAGCAAAGCAGGCGCAGAGGCCATCGTCAAATCGATCACAGGCTCGGACGGCAAGGCGATCGCCGTCCAGGCCGATGTGTCCAAGGCAGGGGACGCGAAGGCGCTGGTGGAGGCGGCCATCGCCGCCTACGGTCGGCTCGACATCCTGGTCAACAATTCGGGCGTCTACGAATTCGGCCCCCTGGATTCGATCACGGAGCCGCAATTCCACAAGATGTTCGACGTCAACGTGCTGGGTTTGCTGCTTGTGACGCAGGCCGCGGCCCCCCATCTGCGCGAAGGCGGCAGCATCATCAACATCGGCTCCGGCGTCACCGCGATCACGCCGCCGCAGACCGCGGTGTACACCGCCACGAAGGGGGCGGTGGACGCCATCACCGGCGTGCTGGCCAACGAGCTCGGGCCGCGAAAAGTCCGGGTCAATACCGTGAGCCCCAGCCTCACCGAAACCGAGGGCACTCACAGTGCCGGAATGCTCGCCTCGGAGTTCGAGGCGGGCATCATCGCCCAGACGCCGCTCGGTCGCCTCGGCCAGCCCCAGGACATTGCCGACGTCGTGGCTTTCGTGGCCTCGGACGACGCGCGCTGGGTGACCGGCGAAAGAATCTCGGCCGGCGGCGGCCTGCGCTGATGGGGGCTTCACGCCGGGCTCCGGTCATTGGACGGCCGGCGTTTTCCGCCGAAGCGGGTCCTGAGCCGTCAAGCGAGCTTTTGGGTTTCGTTCGGCGTCGCCATGCATACGCTATGGACGTGCGCCGCGCGACGGCTCGCAATCCTGGTCGCGCGGCCGCCACCGGCGCAGGTTCTGTGCTTCGCGTAGAGTTAAAGTTGTGTAGAGGCTGTCAGGCCGGCGGATTAAAGCCGGTTGCCCTCAGCCGAAGGGCTGACGAGCATCCATCGGGCGCAACCGACTTTTGCAACAAAATCGACCCGAAGCAGACTGCATCGGCCCAACTGAATGACGGGCGCATGTCCTGATTCTTGACTCTCGTGTTCGGGTATGCGCCGCCGCGCGTGATTTGCCCGTCGTGCCAATTCGCCGCAGACCTTTTCGCTTGTGACGTCGGGCAAATCACCGGCATTTTTCCGCGCGTCTCCCGCCCGCCTGAGGGGCGTTTCGCGATCGTCACAAAACGTGGGGCAGGAGATGCGGTGGACGCTTGTCGTGCAGCAGACGACTGCGCGGACAAGCGGACGGCGAAGTCGTGGCGTCCTGATATCTCGACGCTGGTATCAACCGGCCGGTGATGCCGACGCATCACGGCGGGGATGGTGGCAAGAAAGCCCGATCACCAGGGAGACCACGAAGGAACCCGTTAAAACCATTGCGCGGGGAATGCCGGACGTTTCCGGCGTGACCGTGGTGACTAACGCGCGTGTTTAATACCACCACGCGCGGCTGCGGGCGCGACCGGCGCCCGGCATTCCCTGCGCCCTCTTGTTTGGAGGAGCGAAGATAGATGCACCACTCGGGCGCAAAATGTGCCGCGGGATCGCGGGCGCACGTACCTCGTGTCCCAGTCGCAGCGCGGCATGAGCAGCGCGAAATGATGCACTGCTAAGCCGGGACACGAGTAGCTGACGTATTGTTCGGATGCTGCTGTTTGAAAATTAAATCGGTAAATTTGCAGTTCGTAGGATGGGTGGAGCGGAGCGATACCCATCGCGTCGTAATGCATTGCGGAAAGCCGACGGGTTTCGCGATCGCTCAACCCATCCTGCCAGAGTCTCACACCTCGCGCCGGCTCAGGAACGCCAGCCGCTCGAACAGGTGCACGTCCTGTTCGTTCTTCAGCAGCGCGCCGTGCAGCGGCGGGATCAGCTTGCGCGGATCGCGCTCGCGCAGCATCTCCGGCGTGATGTCCTCGTTGAGCAGCAGCTTCAGCCAGTCGAGCAGCTCCGAGGTCGAGGGCTTCTTCTTCAGGCCCGGCACTTCGCGCACCTCGAAGAAGATGCGCAGCGCTTCTTCGACCAGGCGCTTCTTGATGTTCGGGAAGTGCACGTCGACGATGCGTCCCATGGTATCGGCATCGGGAAACTTGATGTAGTGGAAGAAACAACGGCGCAGGAACGCGTCCGGCAATTCCTTTTCGTTGTTCGACGTGATCATGATGATCGGGCGCTGCTTCGCCCTGATGGTCTCGCCGGTCTCGTAGACATGGAATTCCATGCGGTCGAGTTCGAGCAGGAGGTCGTTGGGAAATTCGATGTCGGCCTTGTCGATCTCGTCGATCAGGAGCACCGGCCGCGCTTCGCTGGCGAAGGCGTCCCACAGTTTGCCGCGTTTGATGTAATTCTTGATGTCGGACACCCGCGCATCGCCGAGCTGGCTGTCGCGCAGCCGCGACACCGCGTCGTACTCATAGAGACCCTGCTGCGCCTTGGTGGTGGACTTGATGTGCCAGGTCAAAAGCGGGGCCTTCAGCGCCTTGGCGACTTCCTCCGCCAGCACGGTCTTGCCGGTGCCGGGTTCGCCCTTGATCAGAAGCGGCCGTTCGAGCACGATCGAGGCGTTGACCGCGACCTTGAGGTCGTCGGTCGCGACATAGTCCTTGGTGCCGGTAAATTTCATCGAGGCGTTGCCTTGCTGGTCGAGACGAGGAAACGCCTCTGGAAAGGGAAAGACCGCCAAAGGGGCGGTCGTTGTTGGTAATGTAATTGAAAAACCCCGCAGGTCCAGACCGATAGCGCTTCGTCATGCGGCCCTGACCCGCTCTGGGTGCTCTTGACGAGATCGGGCAGGCACGCAATCTGTGACCCATGTTCCTGCAATTCTTCACATCGCTGCGCGAGGCCCAGGTCCCGGTGACCTTGCGCGAGTACCTGACGCTGATGGAGGCGATCGACGCCGACCTGGCGGAGCATTCGGTGGAGAATTTCTATTACCTCGCCCGCACCGCGCTGGTGAAGGACGAGCGCAACCTCGACAAGTTCGACCGCGTGTTCGGCTCGGTATTCAAGGGGCTGGAAAGCCTGCTCGAGGCGATGCAGAAGGCCGATATCCCGGAAGAGTGGCTGAAGAAGCTCGCGGAGAAATACCTCACCGATGAAGAGAAGCAGCAGATCGAGGCGATGGGCTGGGACAAGCTCATGGAGACGCTTCGCAAGCGCCTGGAAGAGCAGAAGGGCCGCCACCAGGGCGGCAACAAGTGGATCGGCACGGCCGGCACGTCGCCGTTTGGCGCCCACGGCTATAATCCGGAAGGCGTGCGGATCGGCCAGGAAAAGAACCGCAACTTCCGCGCGGTGAAGGTGTGGGATCGCCGCGAATTCAAGGATCTCGACGGCAATGTCGAACTCGGCATCCGCAACATCAAGATCGCGCTGCGGCGGTTGCGCAAATTCGCCCGCACCGGCGCGCCCGATGAACTCGATCTCGACACCACCATCAAGGAGACGGCCAATCACGGCTATCTCGACGTGCATATGCGCCCCGAACGGCGCAACGCGGTCAAGGTTCTGGTGTTCTTCGATATCGGCGGCTCGATGGATTCCCATGTCGAGCAGGTCGAGGAATTGTTCTCGGCGGCAAAAAGCGAATTCAAGCACATGGAATATTTCTACTTCCACAACTGCCTCTATGAAGGCGTGTGGAAACAGAACCGCCGCCGCTTCACCGACCGCACGCCGACCTGGGACGTGCTGCACAAATATCCGCATGACTATAAGGTGGTGTTCGTCGGCGATGCCTCGATGTCGCCTTACGAGGTCATGGTACCGGGCGGATCGGTCGAGCACGTCAACGAGGAGGCGGGCTCGGTCTGGCTCGAACGCGTCACGCGAACCTATCCGCACGCGGTTTGGCTCAATCCGGTCGCGCAGAAGCACTGGGACTATTCGGAATCGACCAGCATCATCCGCCGCCTGTTTTCAAACCGCATGTACCCGATCACGATCGAGGGTCTCGAAAACGCGATGAAGGAGTTGGTGCGGTAGAGGGATTTCGTGCCCCGGACGCGGCGCAGTGCGCAAGCGGTGTGCCGAAAGAGCCGTGGGCCAATCAAATTAAACCGTGCTGTCGGGTCCCGGCTCTGCGATGCATCGTGAATTACGCTGCACCGCGAATCACGGGAAAGGTAGCCCGAGAGGAAACGATTTATGCCCCAGACCATTCACCGCGGGATCAAATCCCTGATCGACGAGGCCAACGCCGAGATCGAAACTGTAAGCGCGCTTGACGCGATCAAGGCCGCCCAAAGCGACGAGGTCGTGATCGTGGACATCCGCGACCCGCGCGAGATCGAGCGCGATGGAAAAATTCCCGGCGCGTTTTCCTGTACGCGCGGCATGCTCGAGTTCTGGATCGATCCGGCCAGTCCCTATGCCAAACCGATCTTTCAGGCGGACAAGAAATTCATTTTTCACTGCGCGGGCGGACTACGCTCGGCGCTCGCGGCCAAGACCGCGCAGGACATGGGATTGAGGCCGGTGGCGCATATTGCCGGCGGCTTCGCCGCCTGGCGCGACGCCGGCGGGCCGACCGAAAAATGGGAACCGAAGAAGAAGTAACTCGTCACACGCGGGCTTGACCCGCGTGTCCATCTTCTTCAAGTGATGGATTGCCGGGTCAAGCCCGGCAATGACGGCAGTGCCAAGGGGCTTGCAACATGACCACCAACGACCCACTCGTCTCCACCGAATGGCTGGCCGAGCATCTCAAAGATGCAAAGGTGAAGCTCCTCGATGCCACGTTCAAATTGCCCGGCATGCTGCCGCTGCCGAAGGACGACTACTTCGCCGCGCATATTCCGGGTGCGGTGTATTTCGACGTCGACGTGGTGTCGGATCATGCCAACCCGTTGCCGCATATGTTTCCGAGTGCTGAACAATTCGGCCGCGATGTCGGCGCGCTCGGCATCTCCAATAGCGATACCGTCGTGGTCTATGACGCCGGCGGCTGGGTCGCAGCGCCACGGGTATGGTGGATGTTCCTCTCTTACGGCCACCGCGATATCCGCATTCTCAACGGCGGCTTGAAGAAATGGCGCGCGGAAGGGCGCGCTGTCGAGGCCGGCGAGGTGACGGCCAAACCGGCGACCTTCAACGCCAGCTACGATGCAAAGCGCGTGCGCTCGATCGAAGCGATGATCGCCAATGTCGCAAGCCGCGCCGAGCAGGTGATCGACGCCCGCGCGGCGGATCGTTTCGAGGGACGAGCAGTGGAGCCGAGGCCGGGCATTCGCGCCGGTCACATTCCGGGTGCGCTCAATCTGCCCTACAACAACCTGTTCGATGCCGCGACCGGCACGATGAAGCCGCTCGACGAGTTGAAGAAAGCCTTTGCCGGCGCCGGTGTCGATACGGCGAAGCCGATCGTGACCAGCTGCGGTTCGGGCGTTTCAGCCGCCGTGCTGACGCTCGCGCTCTACCGGCTCGGCGTCGAGAACACCGCGCTCTATGACGGGTCGTGGTCGGAGTGGGGCAAGGCCGACGGCCCGCCGATCGCGACCGGGCCGGCCTGATACTCTCCGGTCTTATTGCGTTATTGCTGGCGGGGTACGGCCGGCGGGAAGGTTTGCGGCTGCGCGAACGGATTGGCCTGAAGCTGTTGTTGCGCCAGAAGCCGCGCGCGTAAAGCGAGCCTGCGCCGGTGTAGCGTGCGCCGGGCGTGCAGGTGTTTCTTGATCACACCCTCATCGGATTTGGCGACGGATTTCGCCGCTTGAGCCGATGCGGCGATATCGACAGGCGGGCCGCCAAGCGTGGCGATTTTTGTCATGGCGATACTGGCCTCGGGCGTCGTCGTCGGAGTTGTCGCTACCGGATTTTCCGATGTCGGATTTGCTGGTGGCTGAATGGCCGGCTCGGTCTGGGCCGCGGCCGGTTCGTTCTGGACCGGTGCTGTGTCTACGGCCGCTGCCGCCGTCATTTTTTGCCCGTCAGCCGCGTTGACTGTTTCGCCTGTAGGCGAAGCGACCCCGACAGATGTGGCTTCGGGAGCCAGCGGATTTTCCGCAAGCGGCATAGGCGCCGGAGCGTCAGCGGGCTTTGCGATCTCTGCCGGCGGCGTTTCCACAGGCCTTAAGGCCGCAACCTGTTCGCCGCCGGCGGATTCGTCGCCAGACGGCGGCTGGTCGGATGGCGCCGCCGTGACCTTTTCGGCCTCGCCCGCCTTCTCGATTGCGGTTGGTTCGACGCGCAGCGCCGCGAGCATCGGCAGCGTCGTGTCGGGATGCTGGGCGAACGGGACTTCCGGCGCCGCGCGCCAAGAGGAATTGCTGGCAAAGGACTCATGGGCCGCGCGGAGCAGGGACGCCGCGCCTAGCCCGAAAACGAGGAGCGACATCGACAACATGATCGCTGCGAACAGGAAACGAAAACCAGGAAGCATCGCGCGCGGGATTCTTGCGTAAGCTGGCGAAGGGGAACGCGGTGGCCACTCGACGTGAGGTAATTTAGCGCGCACAGGAGGACGACAAATCACGCGCGTTGAAGAATAGCGCAACGGCTTTGCGACGCTTGTGAAATCTCGACGCGATTTGCAATCGGAAGGCGGACTGTCACCTCGCCGCCGCAGGTCTGGAAGGCACGCGGGCCGGATCTATTCATCTTCCTGAATGAAGGCGTTGCCTGTTTACCCGGCAAAAACCTGCAAAAAAACCGGGTTCCCGGTCTTCACAAGGGTCGAGCCGGGCGTCGATAACGGCTATGATGTCTTGAATGCGCCGCGATCTTCCGTCATCTGCCGTTAACGATCCGGTGGCGCCTTTTGGCTATACAGGGCTTGGGGCTATACAAGAGTAATGATGACCAATCGCATCCTGATGATTTGTGCCGCGGTTTCTGCTGCTTTGGCGGTAGAGGCCGTGGCGACCTCTGTGGCCTCGGCGCAGGGCTATCCGCCCCCGGGGGCGGTCTATTCGCCCTACCCGCCATCCCGCTATCCGACTGACTATCGTGGCGCGCCCCGTCCGCAGGACTTTGACGTGGTCGAGGACGACGAGAGTCCCAACGGTGGTCCCGGCTCGACCGCGCTGCCGCCGCCCGGCCCCGTGATGTCGCCAAACGACCCCCGTTACAGCGGCCGCCCGGTCTATCCCGATCAGGACCGTCCGATCCAGTCGCCGGACGATCCCCGCTATGGTCGTCCCGCCGGACTTTATACCGACCGCGGTCCCGTGATGTCGCCGGACGATCCGCGTTACGGCCGTCCAGCGCCACCTCCAGGAGGTTATACCGGCCCCGTGATGTCGCCGGATGATCCGCGCTATGGCCGCACCGACCCGCCGGCTGTCATCTATGCCGACCGGCCCGCCGGTCCGCCGCCGCAGGCCTATAACCCCGCCGATGACTACGGCCGCGGGTCTCGGCCGCCTGCCGCCGTCGGCTCCTACGGCAATGTCACCGGCAGCGTTCAGCCGCAAGGCGCTGCGCCACAAGGGCCGGATAGTCGATCCGCGTCGCTATTGCCGCCGGACGAACAGCCGGAGTCGGCGCCAGCCAACCTGCCGCCGAACCTGCGCCGGCAGGAGGTCAACTTCGTCACCAAGGAGCCGCCGGGAACGCTGATCGTCGATACGCCGAACACCTACCTCTATTATGTGCTCGGCAATAACCGTGCGATCCGCTACGGCGTTCGCGTCGGCCGTGACGGGTTCACGTGGAATGGCGTACAGAAAATCTCGCGCAAGGCGGAATGGCCGGATTGGCATCCGCCGCCGGAAATGATCGATCGCCAGCCATATCTGCCGCGTTTCATGGCCGGCGGTCCCGGTAATCCTTTGGGCGCCCGCGCGATGTATCTCGGCAATACCGTCTATCGCATCCACGGCACCAACCAGCCCTCGACGATCGGCAAGTTCGTTTCGTCGGGCTGTATCGGCATGCTGAACGAGGACGTCTCGGACCTGTTCGACCGCGTCAAGGTCGGTACCCGCGTGGTCGTGTGGCCCGGCAGCCCGCCGCCCGGTTCGACCACCACGGCCTCTGCGGCACCCGTGCCCGGTTCGGCCGCGGCGCCGAGCCTGCCCGGCACGCAACCGACGTCGGTGCCGCCGCTGCCTCCGGCGGTGACGGTGCGCTAAAACGTCGAGCTTGAGTAAAAAAGGCGCGCTCTCGGGCGCGCCTTTTCGTTTTGACGGCCAGCTTACGCCAGCTTTCGCACCGGCTCGCCCTTGAACCAGCCGTCGATGCCTTCGACCATTTGCGTATAGTGGGCGATGAAGGTCTCCTGGGTGACGTAGCCGAGATGTGGCGTCAGCACGAGGTTGTCGAGCTTGCGGAAGGGATGGTCGACCGGCAGCGGCTCGACCGAGAACACGTCCACCGCCGCGCCGGCGATCTTGCGGGCTTTGAGCGTTTCCAATAGCGCCATCTCGTCGACGATCGGCCCGCGGGCGCTGTTGACGAGGAAACTCGTCGGCTTCATGCGGGCAAGATCAGCTCGCGCCGACGAGGCCGCGCGAGCGGTCGCTCAACACCATATGGATGGTGATGATGTCGGCGGTCGAGAACAGCTCATCCTTGGTGGCATAGGTGACGCCGACTTCCTTGCAGCGCTCGGCCGTCAGGTTCGGGCTCCAGGCGATCACGTTCATCCCGAACGTCTTCGCAATCGTCGAAACCTTGGCGCCGAGTTTGCCGAGCCCGACGACGCCCAGCGTCTTGCCGTCAATTTCGATGCCGACGTGCTTCTGTAGATATTCGCCGGCATGCATGCGGGCGTTTTCGCGGCCGATATTGCGGGTCAATTCCAGGATCATGCCCATGGTGAGCGCCGCGGTCGGATCGCGCGGCCAATTCGTACCGCAGACGACCACACCTTTATCCTTGGCGGCCGCCAGGTCGATCGCGGCGTTGCGCATGCCCGAGGTGATCAGAAGCTTCAGCTTGGGCAGCTGTTCGAACATCGCGCGCGGAAACGGCGTGCGCTCGCGCATCGCCAGGATGATCTCGAAATCCTTACATGCGCTGACCGCGGCCTCCGGCGACGCAAACGGCTGGTTGAAGACGGTGACGTCGACGCGATCCTCGATTTTGGACCAGTCCGCGAGTTTGAGCGAGATATTGAGATAGTCATCGAGAATTGCACAGCGTAGCCGCGTCATGGCGAGATCCATTCATCGTGGTGAGGACGGCGCCGGATCGCGCGCGTCTTCGGAAGAATGGTGCCATGGTCGCGCGCGGCGCTTTTTCAGGCAAGCGCTAATGGTCCAATTCTAACATTCGCATCCCTTCGCAGCGTACACTTTTGCGAATGTTAAAATCATAGGACCATTAGCAAATATCGGATTCTAGTGGAGTTTTGGATTTGGCTTTCGCTTTGAGGACTCGCGGCTGGATTCGTAGCGAATGCCAAATCCACTCCGCTAGTGTCATCAAAATTGCGGTTACAGCCGGACGGTCGCGGCCAGCCTCTACGTCTTGCGAACAGGGGAGGGTCAGTTCGCCTTCCGGCGGGCGGCGGCCAGCTTGGCGCGGCAGGCCGGGCCCGGTCCACGCATGTAATGCAGTTCCGGCCGGTAGGGATTGAACGCCCTGGCGAGGAACGCGCCCAGGAAGGTCCGGATTCCGGAGAGGGGATTGCTGGATCCATCGCGGCGTTCTGCCGGGGAGGGAAGGGAGGCCGAATCGATGCTTACCATGACGAATCCTGTCTTTTTTCCCGCGTCTTCTGACGGGCGGAGCGCTTTTTTCGGGCGCTGGCAGGAGTTTCGGGCGCAACTTATTAAAAGAAGGTTTCAATTGTCGCGATCCGTATTCTTACCGGGGGCACTTTCCGAATTTCGTGCTTCGCCTCATCATCCAGCTTTCACGAACTTCGCAAGGTCATGGGTATCGGCAGACCTGTTGTTTCCGGTGCGGCTATCTATTTGAACTTCCTCGCTGGACTCGTCGCTTGCGGGGCACGAACTTCAAACAGGCGGCACCGGGTGAACGGGGAAACCGCCCCCCTCGGGCCACTAGCGGTTGCCCTTTGGGGGCGGCGCCGCTACATGACGGCCAAGCTAAACATCCTTAAAAATCCGTATTTCAGGGGCCCCGATGGCGCGCCAATTCGTCTACTTCATGCAGGGTTTGACCAAGAGCTACCCCACCCGCAAGGTGCTGGATAACATCCATCTGCAGTTCTATCCCGACGCCAAGATCGGCGTGCTCGGCGTCAACGGTTCCGGTAAATCGACCCTGCTCAAGATCATGGCCGGGCTCGACAAGGAGTATAACGGCGAGGCTTGGGTCGCCGAGGGCGCGCGCGTCGGCTACCTCGAACAGGAGCCGCAGCTCGACGCCACCAAGACCGTCCGCGAGAATGTCATGCTGGGGGTGGCCAAGCAGAAGGCGATCCTCGACCGCTACAACGAACTTGCGGTCAACTATTCGGAAGAGACCGCCGACGAAATGACCAAATTGCAGGACGAGATCGAGGCCGCCGGCCTCTGGGATCTCGACAGCAAGGTCGATCAGGCGATGGATGCGCTGCGCTGTCCGCCCGACGATGCCGATGTGACGAAACTCTCCGGCGGCGAGCGTCGCCGCGTCGCGCTGTGCAAGCTCTTGCTCGACCAGCCGGAGCTGTTGCTGCTGGACGAACCGACCAACCATCTCGACGCCGAATCCGTGTCCTGGCTCGAAGGCCACCTGCGCAATTATCCCGGCGCGATCCTGATCGTCACCCACGACCGCTACTTCCTCGACAACGTCACCAGCTGGATTCTCGAACTCGACCGCGGCAAGGGCATTCCCTACGAGGGCAACTATTCATCATGGCTGCAGCAGAAGCAGAAGCGGCTCGAACAGGAAGGCCGCGAAGACGCCGCGCATCAGCGCACGCTGGCGCGCGAGCAGGAGTGGATCGCGGCGTCGCCGAAAGCGCGCCAGGCCAAGTCCAAGGCGCGTTACCAGCGCTATGAGGAGCTTCTCAAGCAGGCATCCGAGAAGCAGACGCAGACCGCGCAGATCACGATTCCCGTCGCCGAGCGGCTTGGCCAGAACGTGGTCGACTTCGAAGGGCTGACCAAGGCCTATGGCGATCGGGTCCTGATCGACAATCTCACCTTCAAGCTGCCGCCGGGCGGCATTGTCGGCGTGATCGGCGCCAACGGCGCCGGCAAGACCACGCTGTTCCGGATGATCACCGGCCAGGAGAAGCCGGACAGCGGCACGATCACGATCGGCGAGAGCGTGCATCTCGGTTACGTCGATCAGTCGCGCGACAATCTCGAGGCCAAGAAGACCGTGTGGGAGGAAATTTCCGGCGGCAATGAACTGATCCTGCTTGGCAAGCGCGAGGTCAATTCGCGCGGCTATTGCTCCTCGTTCAATTTCAAGGGCGCCGACCAGCAGAAGAAGGTCGGCGCGCTGTCGGGCGGCGAGCGAAACCGCGTGCACCTGGCCAAGATGCTCAAGTCCGGCGCCAACCTGCTTCTGCTCGACGAGCCGACCAACGATCTCGACGTCGATACCTTGCGCGCGCTGGAAGAGGCGCTGGAGGACTTCGCCGGCTGCGCCGTGATCATCAGCCATGATCGCTGGTTCCTCGACCGCATCGCCACCCACATGCTGGCCTTCGAAGGCGACAGCCATGTCGAATGGTTCGAGGGCAACTTCCAGGATTATGAAAAGGACAAGATGCGCCGGCTCGGCCAGGACTCGGTCATCCCGCACCGGGTGAAGTACAAGAAGCTGACGAGGTAAGACCACGTGCCGTGGCGAATGCTCATTGTTCTCGCGCTCGCCATCTTCCCTGCACTGTCGTCTGTCCACGCCGCGCCGGATCCCGCCTTCACGCAGTTCATCGCCTCGCTGTGGCCGGAAGCGCAAGCGCAAGGCGTTTCGCGCGCCACCTTCGATCGCGAAACGAGCGGCCTTGAACCCGATTACAAGCTGCCTGACCTGATCCTGCCGGGTCGGCCCGCCACCGGCGCGCCGTCGCAGGCCGAGTTCGTGCAGGTGCCGGCCGACTACATCAAGGAAGCTTCGATCGCGCGGCTTGCCGCCGAGGGCCAAAAGCTGATGGCGAAGTATCGCGCGTCACTTGATGGAATCGAAAAGCAATTCGGCGTGCCGGCCCCGATCGTGCTTGCGATCTGGGGCCGCGAGACGGATTTCGGCCGCTACACGCTGCCTTATGATGGCCTGCGCGTGCTGGCGACGCAGGCCTATGTCGGCCGGCGCAAGGATACATACCGCGACGAGTTCATCCTGGCGCTGAAGCTCATCAACGATGGCGAGGTGACGCGCAAGGATCTGCGCGCCTCCTGGGCGGGCGCAACCGGGCTGACGCAATTCCTCCCGTCCGAGTTCTACAAGCATGCGGTCGATTTCGACGGCGACGGCCGCAAGGATATCTGGCATTCGGTGCCGGATGCTCTGGCATCCGCCGCGGCGCAGCTCGTCAACAAGGGTTGGCAGAAGGGCGTGCGCTGGGCCTATGAGGTGACCCCGCCCGCCAATGTCGATTGCACGCAAGGTGTGCCAGAAGTGACGAAGCCGCTCCGCCAATGGCTGCGGGACGGCTTCGTGCCGGTGCGCGGCCAACAATTGAGCGCGGCCGAGCAGGCCGAGGAGGCCTCGCTGTTGCAGCCGGAAGGCATTTACGGCCCGTCGTTTTTGACCACGAAGAACTACTTCGTGATCAAGGAGTATAATTTCTCCGATCTCTATGTGCTGTTCGTCGGCCATCTCGCCGATCGCATGGTGAGTCCGCTCCCCTTTGCCACTCCGTGGTCGGCGTCGTCCCAGTTGCGCACCAAGGACGTCGAGGCGATGCAACGCGGATTGACGCGCATCGGTCTCTACGCCGACAAGGTCGATGGCAAGGCCGGGATGAAGACGCGCTCGGCGCTTGGCGCCTATCAGAAAAAGGCCGGGCTGAAAGTGGATTGCTGGCCGAGCGAGGTCGTGCTGCGCTCCGTCGAACAGGCGCGCTAGATCTTTTGCAACGCATGTCGATCCTCATGGTGAGGAGCGCGTCTTCGCGCGTCTCGAACCCATGAGGCCCGGCCGATGGCCTCATCCTTCGAGACGCGGCCTTCTAATGCACCGTTCGCGACGGCCTCGCTACCGCGCGGCCTGCTCGGGTGCGGCCGCTCCTCAGGATGAGGATCAACAAGAAAAAACCCGGCCGCAGGGGCCGGGTTTTCGAAAGTGATGAAACGCTATGTGCGATCAATCGCAGTACTGAACGCGGCGGAAGCGCCAGTCGTAACCATCCCAATAGCGTTCGCGAACCCAACGGCAGGGCGGGCCCGGAGGCGCGACATAGACCGGGGCCGGCGCTTGGCTGGCGGCCACTGCACCGCCGACGATCGCACCACCGATGATGCCACCGGCAATTGCGGCGCCGAGCGCGCGCTGAGCGCTGGCCGGGGTCGTGGTGAGCGCACCGGCGATTGTTGCGACCGCAAGGAGCGCAGCAAATGTCTTCTTCATGTCTTGGACTCTCCTGAAGGATGCGGCGCCCGTGTCAGCGCCAACGTTGGGAAGCTTAAGATGATTCGTACGCCGAGCCTGGAATTTACGCCTGGAATTTTACCTTACCGCCGGCGAAGCGCACAACGGCCAACCAAAGTGAACGTGTTCGAAGACATTCGTTCCAAAAACGGTTTTTTCAGGCCTTTATTCCCGAGCGCTTTCGAAATCAGGCGGAACTAACAGCCAGTTCCGCCTGATTTAATGAAGATGAACGGCTTAGCCGCAAACCCGCACGCGGCGGATGCGCCAGCCATAACCATCCCAGAAGCGCTGACGCTGCCAGTAACAGCCATAAGGTTCTTCAGCCGCGACATAGGCCGGCCCGCCGTAGCCGTAGTAGGGATAGGGGCGTGGTCCGCCGTAATAGGGACCCGGGCCATAGTAATAGGGGTTTGCAACAGCGCTGCCGACGATGGCGCCGCCGATAATTCCGCCGGCGATTGCCGCGCCGAGGTAGCGTTGGGCATGGGCGGGCGCCGAGGCCGAGAAGGCCAGGGTGGCGATAGTGGCCAGTGCCACCAGCATTTTCCTCATGGCATCACCTTTCTGATTAACACGAGACTGCGCTTTTCAAGCTGACCGATCATCAAAGGTTCCACATTCCACTTGAATGATCAATGAACGACGTCGTCATAATGCCGGCTCAATCCGGCAGCTTTGCGAAATAATTGTGCAACGCACAATAATGTCCCTGTAAGGGAAAAACGCCCGTGAAAAATGAATTGTTGGCGGTCGTCGTCGTCGTCAGTGCGATCCTCCTGTGCTGGATCGTGCTGCGGGACCAGCGCCGCAAAGGGCCGCGCCAGGCATCCGGCTATGACGGCTCGCCCAGCTCCGATTCCGGCGGCGAAAACGGCGGTCACAGCTGGTTCGGTGGTCACAGCCACTCTGGGGATCATGGCGGCAGCGGCGACGCCGGAGGCAGCGACGGCGGTGGTGGTGACGGCGGGGGCGGAGGTGATGGCGGCGGGGGTGGTGGGGATTGAGATGCAAACTCTCGCGCCGGTCGATTTATTCCGTCGCCGCCTCTTTAGATTCATTCCAGTGTAGTCCCTCTATCAGTTTGGAATTGCTTCAAAACGCGGCTTTTCGCCTCTCATCCCGTTGCATACAGCGCGCCCTTTCAATATCGAAAAGCTCCACTTCACCGATGGGCTTGCTGCTCTAATGATTGTCTGTTCCTGCAACGTGCTTAGCGACCAAGATGTCCGCAGTGCCGTCGAGAGTTCGCAACAGCTTCCCCGCAACGCCAAGCAGATTTACGGCTGTCTCGGATGCAGTGCCGAGTGCGGCCGCTGCGCGCGCACCATCAAGACCATCATCGACGAAGCGTTAGGCGCCTGTGCCAAAGCCTGCTGCTCCGGCTGTCCGCACAGCCATGGAAAAACCGACTCGCACGCGCCCGCCGATTTCGCCATCGCGGCCGGCTAGCTAATAGTCCTAGTGTGGCGGTTCAGAAGTCCGCATCATTATCGCCGCGAGTTTGTCATGCGGACTTCTGAACCAAAGCCACACTAGATCAATCGGTTTGCTAGTGTCCTTTCGGTTCCGAAGTTCGAAACGTGGCTCCGTAAAATGATACGAACTTCGGAATCGGGACACTAGTATCATATTGAATAATTTGTCCCTTTTGTCGCTTTTGCCATTTGGGCAAAAGGGTTGCTCCGGTTCGTAATCTCATTTAGAAGTGTTCTAAATTGCCGCGCGAGACTCGTCCGCGGTCTTTCAACCGGAGTGCAGCATGCAGGGCGACCCAAAGGTCATCGACTATCTCAACAAGGGTTTGCGCCACGAACTCACGGCCATCAATCAGTACTGGCTGCATTACCGGATCCTGAACAACTGGGGCCTGTTGGAGATGGCCAAGGTCTGGCGCAAGGAATCCATCGAAGAGATGGAACACGCCGACAAGTTCACCGACCGCATCCTGTTTCTCGACGGCTTTCCCAACATGCAGGTGCTCGATCCCTTGCGGATCGGCCAGAACGTCAAGGAAATCATCGAGTGCGATCTGGCGGCCGAGCACAGCGCGCGCAACCTCTATCAGGAAGCCGCAACCTACTGCCACGGCGTCAAGGACTACGTCTCGCGCGATCTGTTCGAGAAGCTGATGAAGGACGAGGAACACCACATCGACTTCCTCGAAACCCAGCTCGACCTGATCGGGCGGGTCGGCCTCGAGCTCTATACGCAGAAGCATATCGGCGGGCTCGAGAGCGGGAGCTGACGAGAGCGGGAGGAGAATTCTTCCGTCCGTCGTCATGCCCGGCCTTGTGCCGGGCATCCACGTCTTGGTTGTCAGGTAAGAAAGACGTAGATGGCCGGGACGAGCCCGGCCATGACGGATAGTGTGGTTCTATCGGTCCTTGAAGTTACAACTGCGTCTTGTAGCGCGCTTCAACCTCGGTTTGCGTTTCCGGCTCACCAAGGCTGGTCTGGTCGTGGATCACTTCGCTGATCGAAGGAAACACCTCGCGTTCAACCTGGGTGTCTCTCGACCATAGCTTTGAGCGCATCAACGCCTTGCCGCAATGGAAATAGGCTTCGGTCACGTCGATGCGCAGCACGGCGCGCGGCAGCTTGCCGAATTCTTTCATCGCCGAAAGCAACGCGGGATCGGTGGTGACCGTGCCGCTGCCGCCGACGCGCAGCGTCTCGTCGATGCCGGGCACGAAAAAGATCAGCTGCAACAGGCCGGACCCCTCGATGATGTTCTTGAAACTGTCGATGCGATTGTTGCCGGGGCGATCGGGCATCAGCAGTACATGCGGCCCTTCGACGTGGATAAAGCCGGGATGGCCGCCGCGCGGTGAGGCGTCGACGCTGCCGTCGGAGCCTGACGTAGCGAGGACGCAGAACGGCGACATCTCGATGAATTTTCGGGCGTGAATGTCGATCTCGGGCCGCGCCTTGGCGATCACGCGCGCGGTCGGGGCCGGGTAGATCGTCTTGAGGTCGTCGGCGCAAAGCTCGCTCACCATCGCTCTCCAAAAAAATTATGGCTCAGCCGAAATTATCATTGCCATGAAATCGAAAGCTACCCCAAATCCCGCCGCCCCAGGGGCGGCCGCCACGGCCAGTCGATGATACCGGCGCTGAACAACGCCCACCATACCAGCACGGGTTGGAAGGCGAGCCGCGGTCCATGATAGAGCCAGCTGCTCGCGATGTATGGGAGGTCGATGCCGTCGATGGCGTGCTTGAAATTGGCGGGCCACACACAGATGGCATAGGCCGCGAGCGCAAATCCGGCCCAGCGCCGCATCGACCGCGTCACCAGTGCGACCGCGCCCGCGAGTTCGCACAGCCCGGTTGCGAAGATGACCTGCGGCGCGAACGGCACCCATGACGGGGTGATCGCGAGCAATTGATCCGGCGCAACAAGATGCGCGATGCCGGCGGCGGCATAGAATGCCGCCATCACCCATCGCATGATGGCGCGCGCAGTCGCGAAACGATTGGTTTGCATTATCGAATTTAGACCGCGTCCGCCGGCACGAAGCAAGAGATCACGATGCCGCCGCGGTGGTGGACATACCAGACCACGGCCTGGCCCACGGGATTGCCGCGGTCGCGAATGATGGCGTGTGACGGTACTTCCATCCACTGGCCTTCAATCGGCACCCAATAGGCGCCGGCGCGAAAATCATATTCGGTGGTATGTCCGTCGGATATGTCGCAACAGGGTACGCCGTTCGGCGCCATCACGCCCTTGAACCAGGCGCGGAGTTCGGCCGGGACATTTTCATACTGGCCGTTGTCGAAGGCGAGCGCGGTGCCCGCACACGCGCAACAGGCGGCCAATAAGGCGATGGGCGCGAACCTCCGCATTCGATCCTCCACGCGCTTTCAGGCGAATCAAACAATGCGATTAGGCCCGAGACGCTCCGCGGATGCACGCTCAAATAATATGCGTTTGATAGCAGTTGGCGGCGCAGCGTAAATTGATGCGGCGCAAAGAAAGCGGCTCATCACATCGGGCGCGAGGGGGTCGATCGCAGCAATTCGTCCAGTTGCTGTTTGTAGAACCCCGCGTTCGAGGTGGTGCCGTGGCCGCGCGTCTCGACGGAAGCCGGGATCAGATAAAGTTTTCCGCTTTTGATTTGCTTGATCGCTTCCACCGTAACGCCGGTCTCAGGCGGATTGCGCTCGTCGTCAGCCGAGTTGATCGCAAGCAGCGTGGCTTCGATCTTCGAAAGCTGCACTGAGGCATCGTAATCGTGCGAGGCCTGCCACTGATAGATGAAGTCGTTGGCGTCGGTGGTGATCTGGTGCTGCCAGCCGCTCGTCGATCATCTTGTCGGCTTTCTCCGCCGTCGGCGCTTCGTTCTGATAGGCGAGCGTGCCGCCGGAACTGGCAAAGCCGTAAGCGGCGACCGCATATTTCATCATCCGCGGTTGGCTCGTGTAGTTGCCGTCACGATAGTCGGGGTCGTTGCGGATGGTCTCGATCATCATTCGCCGCAGCATCCAGTTGCGCGCCGCCATCGCAGTCGGCTGCGAAGCCATCGGCACCACAATGTCCATCATGTCCGGATGTTTTTCGGCCCAGAGCCAGGCGTGCATGCCGCCCATGGAATTTCCGATCACCAGCCGCAGGTGCTTGATGCCGAGGCCTTCCCGCACCAGGCGAAATTGCGCCTCGACCATGTCGTCGTAATCGTAGTTCGGAAATGCCGTCTTCATCCCGTCCGATGGCTTGGAAGATTTTCCGTGGCCGATGCCGTCGGGAATGATGATGAAGTATTTTGACGCATCGAGCGGCTGGCCCTTTCCGAACAATTCACCGGCAAAGGCGGGCGTCAGCATGCTGGCGGCCGAACCACTGGTGCCGTGCAATACCAGCACCGGCTGGCCGGTCGGCTCGCCCACAGTGGTATAATGCAGCTTCAATTCCGCTATCACCTCGCCGCTGTGGAATTTGAAGTCACGGGCGATGAAGTCGCCCTGCCGGGGCGGAGCGAAGTCCGCGGCCATCGCTGCCGATGAGAGGGCAGCCAGGATCGCGGACAGCACCAACCGCAGAGCTCTCATCGCGTCGTCCTCCAGGATGGCTTTTCTTGTATGGTTTGCTTTAGGGCTTGTCTTCGACGTCGGTGTCCGGCCGATCGTCGCCGGCAGCCGTCTCGGTGTGCCATTTTCCGTCCGCCGTCTCGTATTCGATCGCCTCGGTACGGCCGGGCACGCGCTGTTCGGCCGCAACGCGACGGGCGGCGGCCAAAGCCTTGGCATGGGTCGGAAAGCTTTCCGAAAAGACGCCGTCGACGGTATAGGCCCAGCCGCCGTCATGTTCGACGATCTTGTAGGTGACGTGACTCATCGGGAACTTGCCTTTCGTGGTTCAGTCGGGCTTACGGGAAGCAAGCGCGCCGTTTATTGTAGGACAAAATGGGCCGCAAAAGGAATCTGGATCAGCCGTTTGGCCTTGTGGGTTTTAAGGAGATCAAAATGTGCCGAAACATCAAGACGCTGTTCAATTTTGAGCCGCCGGCAACGGATGATGAAATTAACGCCTCCGCGCTGCAATTCGTGCGCAAGCTGTCCGGTTTCAACAAGCCGTCGCAGGCCAATGAGGCCGCCTTCGAGCGTGCGGTCGAGGAAGTTACTGCGGCGGCGCATCGGCTGCTGACTTCGCTGCATACCCACGCGCCGGCGCGCGACCGCGCGGTGGAGGCCGAAAAGGCCAAGGAGCGCGCCAGGGGTCGATTCTAACATTCGCATCCCTTCTCAGCGGGTACTTTTGCGAATGTTAGAATCAAAGGACCACTAGCCAATATAGGTTTCTAGTGGAGTTTGGGATTTGACATTCGCTTTACAAACTTGGGGCTGAGCGGGTAGCGAATGTCAAATCCACTCCACTAGGCTTCGCTTCGGATAGCGATCGAAAGGATCGATCATGGTCTGGTACGTCTATGTCGGCTGGTTCTTTGCCGGCGCGTTCCTGACGAATGCGATCCCGCATATCGTGCAGGGCAGCTGCGGCAATCGCTTTCAGACGCCGTTTGCCAGGCCGCGCGGCGCCGGCAAGTCCTCTGCCGTGGTCAACGTGCTCTGGGGATTCCTCAATCTCGCGGTCGGCATCGCGTTGCTCTACATCTTCCTGCCGCAACTGCCGCCGCCATGGCCGCTATGCGCGGTGGCGCTCGTCGGCGGGCTGATCCTGGCGCTTTATCTCGCGCGTCGTTTCGGCCAGGTGCGCAAGGAAGCACCGCATCCCTGATCATCCTCTACTTCGTGTCTTTGTGCCTCTTCTCTTTGTGTTTCTTGTCCTTGTGCTTCTTGTCTTTGTGCTTCTTGTCTTTCTTCTTGCGGTGTTCGTCATCCTCTTCGTCGAACATGTCGTCGTCGGGTTCGGCGAGCGCTGCTTGCGTCGAGGCTTCGCGTTCGGCGGCTTCAGCGGCTTCAATCACCTCGCGTTCGCGCTGGCGTTTGTAGTCTTCGTACGCGTCGAACAACAGATGCAGCCACGGCATCACCTGCTCGATCGACGGTAACTGGCCGGGCGGGCCGGCTTCGCCACGCGGACCCTTTTCACCTGTCGCGCCCGGCTTTCCCTGCGGACCGGATTCACCGCGTTTGCCTTGCGGGCCGGCTTTTCCCGGCTTGCCTTGCGGGCCCGGCTTGCCTGCGGGGCCGGGCCGTCCGGGATGCCCCTGGGGTCCGGGCGGTCCGCGTCGGCCGACGGTGTCATTTGCCACGTGCTTAACTCCTGGTGAATTTTTCAACAGTTTAGCAGACGATGAATGGCACCAGCAATTCTACGGGGGAGTGATCAACATCAATCGTAAACCTCGCCGGCAGTAGCATAAGCGAAAGCAACGGTAGGGATGCGAGGAAAAACAATGAACGAAGGCTGGAAGGTGTTCTGGTTGTTCTCGGTGATATTCGCCGCAGCGTTCGGCGCCGAGCGGACGTTCGTGCCTGACGTCGTGCCGGTCGCGTTCGCCGACGTGCCGCAGCCTTTGTGGGCGATCGGGACAGCGGTGGTGTTGCGTGTACTCGAACTGATATCAGGCAGTGTGTCGCTGATTGCGCTGATCTTGATGTGCGGTGTCGGGGCCGAGCACCTGCGGCAGGTTCAGGTCAGCGCGCAGGACCGGCTGAAGGCGCGCTTCATCGAAAAGTAGCGCGCGTTCGCTGTTTCAGATCGCGCGATAGCCGCCATCGGCCATCACGATTGATCCCGTGACGTAGGCCGACAGGTCGGAGGCGAGGAAGATCGCCGGTCCGACGATGTCTTCGGGCCTGCCCGCGCGTCCGAGCGGCGTGTGGTCGATGAAAATCTTCACAAGCTCCGGGCTGTTGGCGCGCACGGCGGCGTTGAGCGGGGTCTCGATCAGGCCGGGGCCGATCGCATTGACCCGAACGCCGTATTTGCCGAGTTCGGCGGCGAGCGCGCGGGTGAAACCGAGCACGCCGTGCTTGGAGGTGGTGTAGGCCGGCGAGTTCGGCGTGCGCACATGCACAAAGGACTGGATCGAAGCAATGTTGACGATGCGGCCCTGGGCGGCGCGAAGCGGCTCAAGGAAAGCATGCGTGACGTTGAAGACACCGTTGAGATTGATCGAGATGACATCTTCCCAGTCCTTGATTACGGCTGCGGTTTCGCCGGTAAACGCATTGCGGCGGTTGATGCCGGCATTGTTGACCAGGATCGAAACGCGCCCGACCCGTTCACCCACGCTTTTGGCGACCGTTACGCAATCCTCGCGGTTGGTAACGTCGAGGCGAAAACTCGAGGCCCGGCCCCCGGCGCGGCGGATTTCTTCCGCGGCCTCCTCGGCGGCCTGTTCGTTGATATCCAGCAGCGCGACCTCGGCGCCTTCGCGGGCATAACCGGCCGCGATCGCGCGGCCGATGCCGGACGCAGCACCGGTGACGACAGCAATATGGTGTTCGAGCAGGGCCATGGAATTTTCCTCGGGTTTCTCGGGATTTTCTTGAAGCTTGCGATTTTCCGGACAGATTAATTCAAATCCGCGCCAACAGAAACCGAAAGCGTAAGCCGGGCGTAGTATTAAAATGTCCAACGGTGTGCGTGTCATGGAAAGACGTCTGGCGGAATGGAAGACCGAGCTCGATCGCATCTGGTCGGCGCATGCGCCCGACTACGGCGAGGCGGTGCGGCTCGCACAACAGATCGCGGCCAGCGCTGAAGAAGAAATGCTGCGTCAGGCCGCTTCCCAGGCGCTGCCGATTTTGCGCCGCGCCGCCGATGAGGATACCGACCACACCACCCACGAAGCCGCGCGTCGGCGGATCGCCGTCATTCGCGAGGTGCTGTCGGCGCTCACCACGCCGCAATTCGGCAGGCGATCGGCTGCGCTGAAAGCCTTGACGGCGGAAGAGCGCTGCCGCGAGCTATTGGGTTTGCCGCTCGACCGCCGCTTGTCCGAGCGCGAAATCCATCGCGCCTACAAGCTGCTGGCCAAGCGCGTCCATCCGGACGCAGGCGGCAACGCGGAAGCTTTCCTGAAAATATCGGCCGCGCATGAGGTGCTGATGAGGGAGCAGCGAATGCCGCGCCATTGACCGGCGTCGCCCAGTACCGCCTATTTGAAGTTCCTGCACCGCAAACGGAGCTAATGGTAGCGGGCCTGATAGCGATAGAAAGGCGCGCACGTCTTTCGGATTCGTGCATCACCCTCATCGTCGAGAAAGACGACCTCGAGATGCGCTTCGGTGTTGAACAGCGCTCCGAAAGCGCGGTCCATCTGTAGCGCGAGCTTCCCGCTCTCTTTCTTGTCATGGGTCACGAGGCCGAGCATGACGCCGCCGCTGATGCCGTCAGTGCCGGTGCGCACGAGATAGGCCCGCGCCACGGCCGCGCTGAGATCGAGCAAGACGGAAATCGCTTCCTTGAGCCGCAGCTCGTGAGTGCCATCCTGTTCGCCAGTAAAGCTGACCGCGGATCTGGAGAATTGATGGAGCAACCAGGCCTCCCGTTGAAAAAAAGAAGATAGGCACCGGAACCGTTAACGGCCTGCCAGTGCCCATCGTTCCATCGGCGGACAGGGTTATCAGAGCGTGCAGTAATGCTTGTGCATCAGCCAGCCCTTGACGGCGACCGCCCGCTCGTAGGTCGGCTGGCGATGGGTCATGACGGTGTAGTGCGTCGGCCACGGCGTGGTCGAAAAGCCGTTGTCCCAGACCTGGCAGAAGCCGGTGTCGGCATAGCGGATCACATGGAAGGGGGCGGCTGCCGCCGGGCTCGCGGCGGCAAAGGCGGTGACGGTGAGGATGGCGGCAGCAGCAAGGGTACGAAGGTGATGCATAGGTTATCTCCAAATGGGATGTTTTGAAATTCTCCGCCGGTCCCGCTGAAGAGAACCTTGCGCGGAGGTTGTGTCGTTCGGACCTTTGGGATCGACCCGAACGCCCATGAGTGTCGATGACCGGGAAAACGGTTCAATCGATCGGGCTTCAAAATGGTTTCTTCGGGGAGGTTGCAAAGCCGCTTGCGTTGGAGCAAAAGCGGCTTCCGTTAACGCATGGCGCGGGCCTCAAGGGACAGGATTAGCCGGGACGGGAGGACGAGATGAATGTTGCGAGCGATGAAAAGGTTAATCCTGTCGAGCCGGAGCGGCTGCATCAGGCGCTCGGCATTTATCAGTCGGCGCTCGTAGCCGGCGAGGCGGACACCGGCTCGGACGGAGCTTCAACGGCGGACGAATCCGCAAGCCTGCGCGCCATGCTCGCGGTGAAGCACGAATTTCCCGATCCCAAAGAGTATCTGAGCCTCAGCCTTCGGCTGCGGCGCTTCACGGAAATCGTCAGCGACAAGAAGCTGCTCAAGTGGGGCATGGTCAAGCACTCGGAAGGCGGCCTCGAAGTTCACGATGCGGTCGTCAACGCGCTGGCGGCTGCGCCCTTTCGCAAATCCGGCGTGCTCGACAAGGACGTCTTCCATGAGCTGGTCAAGGCCGAATTCACCCGGCTCGAAGCGGCGGAGAAGACGTAAAGCATGATCCGGAAAAGTGTGAAGCGGTTTTCCGAAAAGATCATGCTTCATCAAACAACTAAGGCGCGGGCCCTGGCTTAATCGGCCCATCCCCATTTTTGCCGCAAGACACGCCTTTTTACCGGCGCTTTCCATCGGCTAAGGTCCGGCCGCCGATTTTGTTTTTTCGTTGATCAAACCTGGGGAGAGAACATCATGAAAATTTCATCCGCCTTTCGCAGCGCGGTCTTTGCGCTTGTCGCTTTCGCCGGCCTTTCGTCGGCTGCCCAGGCCGACGAAGGCTACGTGCAGCTGACGATCTACAAGGGCGGCTGGATCATCGGCGGCAATGGCGGCGGCGGGGTGCTGGATTTCCATGGCCGCCGCTATTCGCTCGGGATCGGCGGGATCGATTACGGCCTGGTGTTCGGCGGATCGCGTGCGGTGCTGCGCGGCCGCGTCCACAACATCTGGCGGCCGTCGGATATCGCCGGCGTCTATGCGGCGGGCGGCGCGGGTATCGTGGTCGGCGGCGGCGTCCGCGGCATCGCGCTCACCAACGCGAGGGGCGTCGTGCTCGAACTCTCCGGCACGCAGGTTGGCCTGATGGCGAACGCGGATTTGAGCGGCCTGGCGATTTCGCTGCACTGATAAGAAGGGTGGCCGTGGCGCCAAAACCAGAAGGCCGGGCAATCCGCCCGGCCTTGGGTTCGATCATCAGGCCCTGGAAGCATCGCCGACAGCGCGATGCGCCTCGACGGAGGCCTGGCGTGGTGCGCTCAGAGCGTGCAGTGACGGCTCTGCCGCATGTTTTCCTGGATTCCCGCAGCTTCGGTGAAGGTCGGCACCGGCTTGCTGACGACCGTATAATCAGAGAAGAAGTGCCACGGCTTTTCCTGGAGATCGGTGTTCCAGATCGTGCAGACGCCGGTGTTATTCCAGCGGATGACGTAATAGCCTTTTTCCGGAGCACGCATGTGCTTGGCGAAGGCGGCGCCCGAGACAAGGGTCGTGGCGGCGATGGTGATGACGGCACAGAAAGCGGTAACGCGACGCATGAAAATCTCCCCTTTGGATATTGAGATGTTGTCCTCATACCGCATGGCGCATCCTGCGGCCAAGCGGTTTCCCCATCGTGAGTGATGGCACTAACGCGCAGGTGGTGCGGCAAACCGGCGGCTTTTGCAATTAGAAAAGGCGTGATCGGGCGGGCAAATCCGACTTTATGGATGGGTGTAGCCGGAATCCCGGCTAGAGCGTTTTCGAGCGAAGCCGCCTTCGCTGAAGCTTCGGCGGCCGAGTGAGCTGGTGGCCCGGCGAAGCCTCTGGTGGAGACGGGTGGAAACCGGTTCGCGTGAAGAAAACGCGTCAAAACAGGAATTTAGAGCCCGGTTTTGATACAATCAAAACCGGACAGGCTCTAGAGCATCCATCTTATAACCGATGTGCGACGGTTCAAAGCCAAGCTGGTCATAGAAACGATGCGCATCGGTTCGGGACTTGTCGGTCGTCAGCTGAACGATCCCGCATTGTTCCTGGCGGCATTTGTCGAGAACCCACGCGATCATCGCTTCGCCGATCTTCTCGCCACGCCGATCGCTTGCCACCCGAACCGCTTCAATCAGGCCGCGCTTCAGTCCGCCGCGGGAAAGGCCGGCGATGAAGGTCAGCTGAAGCGTCCCGACGATCCCGCTGTCGTCGTCGACAACCAGCAGAAACTGGTTCGCATCCGCATCGATCGCGCGAAACGCGTCCAGATATTTCGGAAGGCTTTCTTCTCCGAGCGCTTCCCGCGACGCGCCCAGAGTGTCATCGGCGAGCATCCTGATGATATCAGGCACATCGGCTTCGGTGGCGCGGCGGAAAGTCAGGTTGGGCATGGATGGTCCTCAAAAAGTTTAAACGTCTCTCACCCAATCGGCCAATTCCTGCCATGGCCGCACCGACCAGCTACCCGATGCGGCGCCGGAAGGCGAGGCCAGCACGAAGACATCAGGAAAATCCTGCGGAGAATTTTGATCTTGCGGTTGTCGGCCCAACATAACTGTTTGCGTCGGCCGTCCATAGAAAAGGCTCGCGGCCTTCTTGCTGGTGAAGGCGATCGTCTTCGGCCGATATTGCCGCATCTTGTTGCGGAAAGCCGGAACGTCGACGGGCAATTTAAGGGCCGTGTGATCCATCCCCGCGCCGGTCTTGCACATGTCGCTGAAACCGATGCCAAGATCTAGCAAACTCGGAAATTCATGCGGCAGATATCGGCGCGGCGTGATCCCGGTCTCATGGATCGTGCGCCAGAAGCGATTGCCGGGATGGGCATAATAATGGCCCACGTCGGCGGACCGCTGCCCGGCAGCGGTGCCGACGAAGACCAGTTTCAGACCATCCCGAAGTATGTCAGGAAGCCGCTCCACGGCGTCTTTGATGGGCATCATTTCCAGATTCACATATCAAACAGCGTGTAGTGTGGCGACACTGACGTTCCTTTCAGTGCGGCCGCGACTTGTTCGAAGGAACGTCAGAAGTCGAAGCCCACACTATAATCGGATAGTTGCTGGTGTCCCTTTGGTTTTGACATTCGTAAACGTGTTTGCCGCGATACAATACGAATGTCAGAACCGGGACACCAGGCGTCAACCCGCATTCCCGCGGCGCGAAATACGCCCGGGTGATGCACGAGATGTTCGCCCGAAGAAGAGGGCGCAGGGAATGCCGGTGCGTCGGCGCACCCGCAGCCTCGTGTGCAAAGGTAGAAAGCACACGAGTTAGTCACCACAGGTCCACCGGAACGATCCGGCATTCCCTGCGCAATGGTTTTAACGGTTTCCTTCGTGATCTCCCTGGTGAGCCGGGCTTTCTTGCCACCATCTCAGCGTGATGCGGAGCATCATCGCCAATTGACGCCAGCGTCGGGGCGTCAGGACCACACGACTTCGCCGTCCGCCTTCGCGCCGTTCGTCTTCTGGCGCTTTTGCGTCCACCGCATCCCTACCCAGCGTTCGTGACGATCGCGAGCCGCCCCTCTCATCGGGCGAGACGCGCGAGCTTAAGCCACTGATTTGCCCGTCGGGTTAAGCGAAATATTTTTCGCGGGAGGGGTTGACGGGGTTTGGGTGATTTGCCCGTCGGGCAGATCCGGCTGGCGAATGGCTTGATGCTAGCTGTACCCAACGACAGCAGCCTTTCGACAATTATAGTTGAGTGTAAGATATTTACTCGTTGAAAGAGAAATTTCTAACAACTGTCGGGGCCGAGTCATGAATAAAGTTTTCGAATGGGTTGGCAATAACAAGGAGATCGTGACGAGTTGGACCGCGATACTTGCCGTGTTCGCATCCACAGTCACTATCATCATGGCGATGATATCCATGAGGTGGCAACGGATACACTACCGAAAGACCTTGTCGCCGATAGGTAGCATTAGTCTCGGTGACTACGAGAATAGCATTTTCGTTCGATTACGTAATGACGGCGCTGGTCCAATGATAGTTGATGACGTGGCGGTGTTCAAAAACGGCAGTAGCGAAAAAATTGGTTCGGCATTAATCGATCTAATGCCGGATGACCTTAGTTGGACTACGTTTGTCAGAAATATTTCCGGGCGAGCATTTGCGCCCGGCAAGGATATAGAACTTATCTGGATTCAGGGTGACGAACACGACCTCGAATTCATGGACGCTCGCCGTGAAGTGCGCGAGGCGCTTTCAAGCCTTTCTGTCCGGGTCAACTACCACAGTATCTATGGGGACAAGGGTTGCACTCAGCGGCCGCTTGATTGGTTTGGCCGGCATCTGAAAGATAGTAGCAAGTCGCAAACGTAAGCGCGGGCCGCAATTATACGATCGACGAGCAAGGTGGGCGTCGAAGTCATCGAGATAGCAGCAATTGCTGTTGCATATAATCGTTCTCACGATCGCGTTGCAGGCATAGTGGCATCAGGTGCCTTCGCCATGATCAAGCAGGAGATGCGAGATAGAAGGGGGGACGCGCAGTTATGTTTGAAATTCCACAGCTCGAATTTGATTTTTTACCTCCTCTAGTGAAGCTCGTGTTTCCTCCAGAAGCTTAAATGATGGCTCGATCGCCCGGGCCTTAACGCGCGCAGCTACCCGGTTTAGTCGATCTAAGTTCTTAGTGGCGTCGCTGAAATAAGAAGACGTATGCTCAAATATCTCTTCGGCGATGGCCTCGTACTCTCCGCGCAAGCGTCGATACTCCGTCTCACCTTTCCGAAGAGCATCAACTCTTTCGGCTACCGTTTGATTCCATCCATCTGGGTCGACGTCGATCAGCCTCTCGTAGGCTTCCTTAAGAGTTTGCGAGAGCTTAGCCTCATTCAAGGCGGAGAACTCGTGACTTTGCAGCGCTTCGTCTACAATATTGAATATCGTTCCTTTGAGAATAGACTTTGCGTCTTCTGAGATTCGCTTCGTTGCCTTCGGAAAATCGTCGAAAAATTTCGCAGCGAACAGCCCGATTATTACAGCGATAGCTTCCGCCACCAGATTCCAGAAGATCGAATTGGTCATATCTTGAGGAACCTCGCGATTTACGAATGCATAGAAGAGGTAACCAAGCAAAACGATACCTGCTGATCCAGCAACCGCTCCTATGTAGCGCCATGTGCGTCGGCGGCGCGCTACCCCAATGTCGGATTGATACTGCCGATTTGCCTCAGCGATCGCGCCCGCGAGCTGTATATCTAAGCGGCTGCTCAGATGATGTACGTCATCATTGAGTTGAGTTCCAATTAGATGCTGAAGTTGGGTCTGTTCCGCTGTCTCGTTGGGGATCAGATCTCGCGTGCCAGTCGCCGGCGACGGAATTTTGATGTCGGCCAAATCGCTGATGAGTGGCCGTAAGCCTTTTTCTAGGGTTGCAAAGCTAGTGAGCGCTTTCGCTGAGACTTCATTGAAGTCGGGAAACAATGTTTGCATTGTTTCATCGGTGTATGTCTTGGTATCGTTTTGGGTGAACTCTGACTTAAGTGCGTCAAGTCGGGCGCCGATTCCAAGGGTTGAGATCGATTTTTTGTCGTATGCGAGAAAACGCCGTCTCTATAAAGCTCTGCGTTTCGGAAGAATTGATCCAAATCGATAGTTAGCGAATTTTTTGCGTTGTTGACTTCGGACTCACACTCTTGGAGCGGTGTTCGTCCTTCAATCAAGATTGCGAATTCGTCGCCGAGTCTCCGTAAGTCGGCGGCAACGTCACGCAGCGCGTGGGCCTTGGTATCTCGAAGGCTGCCCCAGTCACTAGCGATGCTGGCTGGAACAAGAGGTAGGAAGATATTCGGATCAATTCCAACTAAGTTAGACGCAATCTTTTCTGGTGCACTTGGAGAATCGAGTTGCCAGAGTTCCAATTGCTCGACCTTGCTCCTTAGATTTCGGGATATTTCGAGTTTTACTCGCAGGCTGATTTGGTGCGACGTGAATTGACTATGCTCAAACATCGACTTGGCGGCCGCCGCGCGCTTTGCAGCAACGGAAACGAAACCGTTGATATTTGCCGATATCGGTTCAGTCGAGCGCAGTCCTTTAAATGTGCGCTCGCGGAGTGCCCGTACAGAGCTGAACTGGTCTAGCCAGTTCTTGGTCAAGTTGTTGTTCGAGATGAGAACGTTCTTGTTGTAAAGTTGGATATTTTGCTCAGCTGTACTTACAATCTTTGTTAGTTCACGAAGTTTGTCGTCGATAAAGTTGCCAAAAAAGTCTTGAGCTCTTTTGCGGTTGTTTGGAAGTAGTGCAGCTTGTGGCCGTGCATCACAATTCTGGCGTTTGGATTTTGCGGATCGCACTTTGTTCGAATTAAATCGACGACCTTGCCGATGTTGTAGCCAGCCTTGTTATCGATCAAAATGAAGTCTTCTTCAGTGTAAACAGTAGGGTGAAGTATCTTGTTTAGCCGTGTGAGAACTTCACCAAAAAAAGCGATCACATTTGGTTGTGTCGATATTGGTTTCGGCGACTGGCTTTGATGCGTCGAGTTAATCGTTGTGCTCGAGTGACGATGAAGCGTGTAGGAATGAAGCGTAATCGCTTGTGTATTTCGGTAAGTAGTTGGAAGGTCAGTCTTATCTAGCGGACTTGTGGCTAGAAAAGAAAAGAATTACATCGCAAATCAAGAAAATCCGGGCAACTTCAGGCCTATGAATTGAGTGTCGCCGCTGCCTGGCGTGTCCGCGATGACAACTTTCTCGAGTAGTTCGCTGGCAATCGATTTCGTGTCGAATCGTCATCGTGTCCCTCTCTTATGACGCCGAGAAGCGACTTTGAATTTCCTTCGTTGGTAATAAGAGTAATTGTGGTGTCTGTTGGATTTAAATCGGTTTGGCGAGCGCGCTCGGTGTCCCAGGTTTCTAAGATTGAATTTATGGTGCTTGATTTCCCCGAGGAAAAATGCCCGACAAGTCCGACATAGAAGAGGTCACCGTCTCGCTCGAGGTACTGTGTCAAACTCTGCTTTAACCTACGAAGTATATTATATTGCTCAGTCGTGCGAGCGTTCTTCGCGAGATCGAGTGCCTCGCCGGTTTCGGGTTCTTCTAACAAATCTGCAAGTTCGCGTAGTCCCGCGAGTATTTTCGAGGCTTGGACATCTATCACTTGATCATATTTCCTCTCGCCCATGCCCCCTCCGAAATGATTTAGTTACATCAATGATTTAACTCTACCAATAGTGGTGCTAAGAATAAATAGAAAAGCCGGGCTTTCGCCCGGCTCCTTTCTTCCGATGGATGCCCAGGTCCCGCCTTCGCCAAGGCTACGACGGGCAAGCAAGCTCGGGCGTGACGTGC
>CAVVLH010000120.1:0-18736 GCA_963748805.1 uncultured Alphaproteobacteria bacterium
CAAAACGCCTTGTTGCTTTCCTTCACCTTGTCCGCATCGAGATAGACCTGTCCGCCCATCTCCCTAAACTTGGTGCTCATCTGCGCCATGCCCTGTTCTTTATCGTTGAGCGTTGCCGCGTAGTCGCGCACGTCCTGCGTGATCTTCATCGAGCAGAATTTCGGGCCGCACATCGAGCAGAAATGCGCGACCTTGTGCGCGTCCTTCGGCAGCGTCTCGTCGTGGTATTTGCACGCGGTCTCGGGATCGAGCCCAAGGTTGAACTGATCTTCCCAGCGGAAGTCGAAACGCGCGCGCGACAGCGCGTCGTCACGCAGTTGCGCCGCCGGATGGCCCTTGGCGAGATCGGAGGCATGCGCCGCGATCTTGTAGGTGATCACGCCGGTCTTGACGTCGTTGCGGTCGGGCAGCCCGAGATGCTCCTTCGGCGTCACGTAACACAGCATCGCGCAGCCGAACCAGCCGATCATGGCCGCACCGATGCCCGAGGTGATGTGGTCATAGCCCGGCGCGATGTCGGTCGTCAGCGGGCCCAACGTATAGAACGGCGCCTCGCCGCATTCCTTGAGCTGCTTGTCCATGTTGATCTTGATCTTGTGCATCGGCACATGGCCGGGGCCTTCGATCATCACCTGGCAGCCTTTGTCCCACGCGATCTTCGTCAGCTCGCCGAGCGTCTCCAGTTCGGCAAATTGCGCGCGGTCGTTGGCGTCCGCGATCGAGCCCGGCCGCAGGCCGTCGCCGAGCGAGAACGACACATCGTATTTACGCATCAGGTCGCAGATCTCGTCAAAATGCGTGTAGAGGAAGCTCTCCTTGTGGTGCGCCAGGCACCACTTCGCCATGATCGAACCGCCGCGCGACACGATGCCGGTGACGCGGTTGGCGGTGAGGTGAATGTAAGGCAGGCGCACGCCGGCGTGGATCGTGAAATAGTCGACGCCCTGTTCGCACTGTTCGATCAGCGTGTCCTTGTAGAGCTCCCAGGTCAGCTGCACCGGATCGCCGTTGCACTTCTCCAGCGCTTGATAAATCGGAACGGTGCCGATCGGAACCGGCGAGTTGCGAAGGATCCATTCGCGCGTGGTGTGGATGTTGCGGCCCGTGGAGAGGTCCATCACGGTGTCGGCGCCCCAGCGGATCGCCCACACCATCTTGTCGACTTCCTCTTCGACCGATGAGGTCACCGCCGAGTTGCCGATATTGGCGTTGATCTTGGTGAGGAAGTTGCGGCCGATGATCATCGGCTCGAGTTCGCCGTGGTTGATGTTCGACGGGATGATCGCCCGTCCCCGCGCGATCTCGGAACGGACGAATTCCGGCGTGACGAAAGCCGGCACCTCCGCGCCGAAGCTTTCGCCATCGGCGAGTGCTGCTTCCGCACGCTCCAACTGTTGCTGACGTCCGAGGTTCTCGCGTTCCGCGACGTAGATCATCTCCTTGGTGATGATGCCGGCGCGGGCGAATTCAAGCTGCGTGATCTTGTGGCCGTCGAGCCCGCGCAACGGCTGGTGGTGCGCATTGAAGGCCTTGGCCGCATGCGACGTGCCGACATTGCCGTTGTCTTCCGGCTTGATGCTGCGGCCTTCATACTGCTCGACGCCGCCGCGCTCCTTTACCCAGGCGGTGCGATGACGTGAAAGCCCGGCATTGACGTCGATCACGACGCCGGGGTCGGTGTAGGGGCCAGACGTGTCATAGACCGGCAGGTTGGGCTCGCCGGCGCCCTTGGAGAGGATGATCTCGCGCAGCGGCACGCGAAGGTCGCTTGCCGCCTTCGGCGTCGAAAAGATCTTGCGCGAGGAGGGCAACGGGCCCGTGGTCACGGCGGGAAGGGTGGTGTCGGGGTTGGGACGAATGTTCATGGGGTCCTCCTTACAAATTGTTTGTCATTCTCTGCCGTCATTCCGGGACGCGCCGTCAGGCGCAGGCCCGGAATCCATGGCGCCATGCGGTTGCTGGGATAAATGGATTCCGGGTTCAGCCCTGCGGGCCGCCCCGGAATGACGGTTATCGGGTTGCTACTCATCATCACGCGGCCTCCTTCAATTTGAGCCAGGCGCGCACGCGCTTGTCGGGGTCGGTGTTCTGGGTGACGTCGGAAACCACCGCGATCGAGTTGGCGCCGGCGGCGAAAATATCGCTCGCCTGTTCGAGCTTGATGCCGCCGATCGCGACCAGCGGCAGGTCGCCGACGCGCTTCTTCCATTCGGTGATTTTTGGGATGCCCTGCGGCGCGAAGCGCATCGACTTCAGCGTGGTCGGAAAGATCGGGCCGAGCGCGACGTAGTCGGGTTTGGCGGCGAGCGCCGTCTCAAGCTCCGCATCGTCATGGGTGGAGATGCCGAGCGTGATCCCGGCATCGCGAATGGCGGCAACGTCGGCGTCCGCGAGGTCTTCCTGGCCGAGGTGCAGATGCTTGGCGCCGGCCGCGATCGCCGCACGCCAGTAATCGTTGACCACGAGCCTGGCCGCCGTGCCCTTGATGACGTCGAGTGCGTCCTTCACCGTCTGCAACGCGTCGGCTTCGCTCAAATTCTTGGCGCGGAGCTGGATCGTGCCGACGCCAAGCAGCGCGAGCCGCGCCACCCAGGCGACGCTGTCGACGACCGGATAAAAGCGATCAGGATACGGCATGCCAGAACGGGGTCCCAATGACAGGAGTTGAAGGGGAGGCGAAGTCGCGGGCTTCCATCAGTCCGGCCTCGAAGGCGGCGCGGCCGGCCTCGACGCCGTGACGGAAGGCGGTGGCCATGGCAACGGGGTCTGCGGCTTTCGCAATCGCAGTGTTGAGCAGCACCGCGTCATAACCGAGTTCGAGCGCGCGGGCGGCGTGGCTCGGCGCGCCCAGGCCGGCGTCGACCACGAGCGTGATGTCGGGCAGACGGTCGCGCAGCAATTTCAGCGCATCGGGATTGACGATGCCTTTGGCGCTACCGATCGGCGCGGCCCATGGCATCACCACCTTGCAGCCGGCATCGACCAGGCGCGTTGCTACAGATAAATCCTCGGTGCAATAGGGGAACACCTCGAAGCCGTCCTTGATCAGGATATCAGCCGCTTCGACGAAGCCGACGACATCGGGTTGTAGCGTGTCGTTGTCGGCGATGACTTCGAGCTTGATCCAGGGCGTGCCGAACAGTTCGCGCGCGAGTTTCGCCGTCGTCACCGCCTCGCGCACGCTGCGGCAGCCGGCGGTGTTCGGCAGCACCGTGACGCCAAGCTCGCGGATCAGATTCCAGAACGCGTCACCAGTCTTGCCGCCGGCGGCCTCGCGGCGCAGCGACACGGTGACGATCTCGCTGCCCGAAGCTCGAATCGCGTTCTGCATGATCGCGGGCGAGGGATACAGCGCCGTGCCGATCAGCAGGCGGGAGGTAAATTCTCGGTCGTAGAATTTTAGCATGGCTTTATTTTCCGTCGTCCCGGCCAAGAGAGCGCAGCGAACGCGAGCCGGGACCCATACCGCGTGATGGTTGGTTGTCGGCACGCTGGAAGACGCTCGTGGCCGTTGCAAAGGCCTATGGTTATGGGTCCCTGCTTTCGCAGGGACGACGTCGGGGTAATGAGTGCATGTACCATCCTACCCTCCCTGCCGCGGTGTGATGATCTCGATCTCGTCGCCGCTCTTGAGTTGCGTTTCGGCCCAGCGGCTCTTCGGCAGCACGTCGTAGTTCACCGCGACGGCGAAGTGCGTGCCCTCATAGTCGAGCTCGCCGAGCAGCGCATCGATGCGGGTTGACGCAATCTCCCGCGCCTCGCCGTTGATGATCACGCGCATCGCATCACCTCATTGTCGATGGTGCCGCGCTCGACATAGCCGAGCGTCAGCTCGGCGAGCGCCGGCGCCAGCAGGAAGCCGTGGCGATAAAGCCCGTTCACCGCGATCTTCTCGTTGTTCACCGCAATGCGTGGCAGGTTGTCAGGGTACGCCGGGCGCAGGCCTGAGCCGAATTCGAGGATGCGCGCTTCGGCAAACGCCGGATGCACCGCATAGGCCGCGCCCAATAGCTCAAGCGCGGAGCGGACGCTGACACCATGGCTCTCACTTTCGATCGAGGTCGCCCCCAGCATGAAGCGGTGATCTCCGCGCGGGATCACATAGAGCGGAAAGCGCGGATGCATCAGCCGCACCGGGCGCTTAAGTTCGACTTCATCGGTCTCGATCAGGATAAGTTCGCCCTTGACGCCGCGAAGCTCGCTGCTGAATTGTCGCGCGCCGCAAGCCCGCGGCAATCGATCACGATGCCGTCAATATCCTCCGGCTCGATCTCGCTGTTGAACTGGATGGTGCCGCCGGCTTGCCGAATGCGCGCATGCAGTTCGGGGAGGATTTTGCGCGGCTCGACATGGCCTTCGTCGGCGTAAAAAAGCCCCTCCCGGAAACGCCCCTGAAGCGAAGGCTCGATCTCGCCGACGCCTTGCGCATCCAGCCGCCGGTAGCCGCTCGTCAGCCGCGCGAATCGTTCGAAATCGGCGCGGTCGCGCGCATGCGCCACTACCAGCGAGCCGTTGAACGGGGTTTGCGGAAAAACCTCGCGCCAGAGCTTTAGCGAGCGCAGCCCGAGACGCACGATCACGGGCTCGGCGCCTTCCGCCTCGCAATAAGGCGCGAGCATGCCGCCGGCCCAGTGGCTGGTCGATTGCGTCATCGCGGCGTCACTGCGCTCGTGTAGCGTGACGCTGGCGGCCGGCGCTTGCAAACAACAGCGCTTGCCAGGCGCCCGCGATGCCGGCGCCGATAACGGAAATGGGGGATTGCCCCCGTAGGCTCGTCAAACTCTGGTACATCCCTGTCCCTTCGCCGGCATGACCCGGATCAGGTTCAAAGGGTCACCGCGGTCTCTGGCTCTGAAAACAGAACCACAGGGTGCGGTCTCTCAGCTCCTCACCGGAGCTCCCCTCGGAACAGCCTCAATCTATGCCGATGTGCGGCAGTGTCAACGCGTCAGAACAGGGAACACCGCCGATTGCATAGCCGGGACGCTTCTTGGGCGTGCCCCGGACGCAGTGCAGCGCGCTAGCGGTGCGCTGCTGAGCCGGGGTCCATCTTCCTTCCGACATCAATCTGCTGAATGTGGGTCCCGGTTCTGCGTGGCAGCGTGAAAGACGCTGCAACGCGCCCGGGACACGGCTTAGCGGGGCATTACGTCGCTTCGCGCCGTGATGCCACTTTGCACGGTATCGGGAACGCGCGATTCCGCCCGCTGGCGTTTGGCGGCGTAGTAGTAGCCGCCGGCATAATAACGGACCGCCCGGTCGTGATCGCCGCCGGCGGCACGATAGGCGCCGGCGAGGTATTTCACCGCATAAGCGAGATTGGTGTCGGGATCGCGCAGTCCCTCGGCGGTGCCGGTGTAGCCGAGGCTGCGCGCGGTCGCGAGCTTGATCTGCATCAGGCCGATCGTGCCGCCACGTCCGACCAGGTGAGCGTCGTAGCGGCTCTCGCGCACGATCACCCGATGCACCAGCGCCACCGGGACGCCATTGGCCTGGGCATGCTTGGCCACCAGCTCTTCATATTGGCTGCGCTGAGCGAAGGCGGCTTGAGGGCCGAGCAGGGCGATCGTCAGCACGAGCGAGGCGAGGGTTAACAGAGGCTTCATGAAATGGGCGACCTTTCGGCCGACAGCCGGCCTAAGGGTCCACAGAATGCGGCGGAGGCGGCAAGGATATGGCGAAAAGCCGGCTTTCTTGCTCGATTTTCAAGCCACCCCGCGCAAGGCCGGTTTACCAGGAATTATGCCCTGATGTGCTTCGATCCGCCTCAAATCTCGGGCATGATCCGGAACAGTGTGTAGCGGTTTTCCGAACAGATCATGCTCCCTCAGAGAGCATTGCGGAAACTTTCCATGTCGTTGGCCACCGCCGACATCGCGCCGGATACCAGGATGATACGCGGGTCGTTGCCGCTGTGGGTCGGCGTCGCGGCCTACGCGATGCTGATCATCGGCGGCGATCGCCTGCTGCTCGATCCCGACACGCAATGGCAGATCACGGTCGGGCAATGGATCCTCGACCATCACGCGGTGCCTCACACCGACGTTTATTCCTTCACCATGCGGGGGCAGCCCTGGATTTCGACGCAGTGGCTGGCGCAGGTGCTCTACGCGCAAGTTTATGCGTGGTTCGGCTGGACCGGGCCGGTGGTGCTGGCGGCCGCCGCGATCGCATCGGCTTTCGCGCTGCTCGCGCGCTTTCTTGACCGCTATCTGCGCGACAGCGCGACGCTGGTGTTCGTCGTCGCCGCATTGTTGTTGACTCTACCGCATCAATTGGCCCGGCCGCATGTACTGGCGTTTCCGCTGTTGATCGCCTGGATCGGCGGACTGATCGATGCCGCCGACCGGCGCGCCGCGCCGTCGTTCCGGCTGTTGCCGCTGATGGCGCTGTGGGCCAACCTTCATGGCGGCTTTGTCTTCGGTCTCGCCATGATCGCACCGATCGCGCTCGACGGCGTGGTCAACGCGCAGGCCGGCGATCGGATGCGGCTGGCGGTGCGATGGGCTGTCTTTGCCGCGCTGGCGCTTGTTGCCGCCTGCTGCACGCCCTATGGCTGGAACGCGCTGCTGGCGTCGGAAAAAATCCTTTCGCTCGGCAGCGCGCTGCCGCTGATCGTGGAATGGAAGCCGGCCGATTTCAACGGCATCGGCCCGCTCGAAATATGCCTGCTGCTGGGCTTCGGGCTCGCGCTGTTCCATGGGCTGAGCTTGCCGCCGATTCGTATTCTGATGCTGCTGGGCCTGCTGCATATGGCGCTCGCGCAAGGCCGTGCCGCCGAAATCCTGGGGCTGGTCGCGCCGCTGGTGCTCGCCGCGCCGATCTCGCGGCAGATGGGAGACGCCGCAACTGACGACACCGGCCCAGCGCCGCCGTCGCGCCTGATGCTGGTGGTGCTGGCGCTGACGCTGTTCGCAGGCACCGTGGCTGCGGCTTCGCTGAAATCGTTCGCGCCCAATACGCGTGGCACGCCGGTCGCGGCGGTTGCGCAATTGAAATCGCTGCATCTGACGCGCGTTTTCAACGATTACGACTTCGGCGGCTACCTGATCGCCAACGGCGTTGCGCCCTTCATCGACGGTCGCACCGAGCTTTACGGCGAGAAGTTCTTTGTCGACCACAACAACGCATCCGGTCTGATGGAGCCGGAAAATCTGTTCCGCCTGCTCGATCAGTATCAGATCGAGGCGACGTTGATGCGCACGCAGAGTGCCGCGACCAAGCTGCTCGATCACATGGACGGCTGGCGGAAGATCTACAGCGACGATATCGCCACCATCCATCTTCGAAAGGTGCGCGCATTGCACGCGGCCGACCCCGCGGTTGAAGGGAGTTTGCGCCCATGACGCTCGCGACCGTCGACATCGCGCCGGATGCCAAGGCCGTGCGCGGATCGCTGCCGCTATGGGTTGGCGTTGCCGTCTATGTGCTGCTGATCGCGGCCGGCAACAAGCTGCTCAACGACCCCGACACGATGTGGCATGTCACCGTCGGGCAGTGGATTCTCGACCATCGCGCGGTGCCCGAAACCGACGTCTATTCGTTCACCATGCGTGGCCAGCCCTGGAATTCGATGTATTGGTTATCGCAAGTGCTTTACGCCAAGGCCTATTCGGTGTTCGGCTGGAGCGGTCCGGTGGTGCTGACCGCCGCGGCGAGCGCGGTAACGTTTGCGCTGTTGGCGAAACTCCTGAGCCGGCATTTAAGCGAAACCGCGACGATCGTTTTCGTCGCGGCGGCGCTGGCCCTGACCGCACCGCATCTGCTGGCGCGACCGCATGTGCTGGCGTTGCCGGTCATGGTGGCCTGGATCGGCGGAATGATTGATGCTGCCGATCGGCGCGCGGCGCCGTCACTCTGGCTGCTGCCGCTGATCGCGCTTTGGGCCAATCTGCATGGCGGCTTCATCTTCGGCCTGATGATGGTCGCACCGCTCGCGCTCGACGCGGTCGTGAGTGCGGATGCGGTCGCGCGAAAATCGCTCGCGCTGCGCTGGGCCGGATTCGGACTGGCCGCGCTGGTTGCGGCGTGTTGCACGCCCTATGGCTGGCATACGATGGTCGAGCCGATCAAGATTCTGGCGCTGGGCAGTTCGTTGCCGTTGGTGACGGAGTTTCGGCCGGTCGATTTCGGCCACCTCGGCACGTTCGAAATCTGCCTGTTGCTCGGCATAGGGTTTGCGTTGTTGCGCGGCATTCGACTGACGCCGACGCGTATCCTGCTGCTGCTCGGATTGCTCCATATGGCGCTGTTCCAGAACCGGGCCACCGAAATGCTGGCGCTGCTTGCGCCGCTGGTTGTCGCCGTGCCGCTCGCCAAACAGATCGGCGGCGCGAAAGCCTCCTTGCCTTCGCTGAGGCCCGTTCGCGGCGTGATGGCGGCCGGTTTGATAGTTGTGCTGGCGGCGGGCACGGCAAGCTATGCCGAAATGCATCCCTTCGCGCCCAATACCGCCAACTCGCCGGTGCAGGCGGTGGCTGAACTCAAGAAGCTCAACGTCCAGTTCGTCTTCAACGACTACGACTTCGGCGGCTATCTGATCGCAAGCGGTGTCGCCCCCTTCATCGACGGCCGCACCGACGTCTATGGCAAGGAGTTTTTCGTCGATCATCACAACGCTTCGGAATTGATCGAGCCCGACAGGCTGTTCCGGCTGCTGGAAGAGTATCAGATCCAGGCGACGCTGCTGCGCACGCAAAGTGCCGCGAACAAGCTGCTCGATCATATCGACGGCTGGCAGAAGATCTACAGCGACGAGGTCGCCACCATCCACCTTCGTAAAGCGGGCGCCCTGCATACCGCGGAACCCGTTGTGGAATCCAGCGCGAAGTAGTTCTCCGTCATGCCCGGCACTCGGGTCCGGCTTCGCCGGCCCGAGCACAGGCCCATTGTGCCGGGCATCCACGTCTTCCGCAAGCGTTGAGCAAAAGACGTGGATGGCCGGGCATAGGCGAGCGGAAGCGACGCCGTTCTTCGAACGGCTATGCCCGGCCATGACGCCGTTTTTATCAGCCAGTCACCTTCTCTCGCCGCCGATTTGCCCTATTGCTCCCTCATTAAATGCAGCGTCGAAACGCGCAGGTCCGACAGCAAGACTGTCCCATCGCGTTCACGCCCAAGACGAAGACACATTTCATCAGAGACCAGCAAACCGGAGGTGCGTCATGCCCGGAATTGGACTCCGTTCATTGCCTCGGCAGAATCCATGTGCCCAGTGCGGCAGATCGATCGCGCTGCCGGAATGGGTCGAGCACGAAGTGGGCCGAACCTTCTATCTCTGGCGCTGCATGGCGTGCGACTATCATTTCGAGTCGGTGGCCTATTTCGAGGCACAAGAGGCCGACGACGAAGCGATCGCTGCCTAAAGCGCGATGAGATTTGGTTGAATCGTCATCGCGCTTTAGTTCTTTGATGAAGCATGATCTTTTCGGAAAGCCGCTTCACACTTTTCCGGATCATGCTTTAGCGTTTTCGAGCGAAGCATGCCCCGGACTTGATCCGGGGGTGGGAACCGGTTCGCGCAAACAAACCGCGTCAAAACAAAAGCTCAAAGCCTTTCACGCCGCCGATTTCCGGCTTTGCTGACCCACCGGCATCTCGATACGCACGATCAGCCCGTGTGGCTGCCGGTCGTGCAGCGACAACTTGCCGCCATGCGCCAGCGCGACCGAACGCGCGATCGAAAGGCCGAGCCCGAAGCCGGTGGTATCGTCCATGTTGCGGGCGTCGTCGCCGCGCACGAATGGCTCCAGCATCACTTCCTTGCGGGCATCGGAAATCCCCGGACCGTCATCCTCGACTTCGATGGTGGCCGTATCGGATGAAACTTTCAGACGAATGGTGGCGAGCGCGCCATATCGGACTGAATTTTCCACGAGGTTGGTGACGCTGCGCGTCAGGTCGTCCGGCCGCACCGTCGCCATCGCATGTTCCGGCCCCTCGTAGGCGACCTTGTGGCCGATGTCGGAGAACTGGTCGGCGACGAGTTGCAGCGTGGAGGCGATGTCGGTCAGGGTCATCGCTTCGAGCTTGCGATCGTTGCGCAGGAACGACAGCACCAATTCCAGCATCGAGCGCATCTGGTCGAGATCGCTCATCATGCGATGGCGATGCACCTCGTCCTCGATGAACTCCGCCCGCAGCCGCATCCGCGTGATCGGGGTCCGCAGATCGTGGCTGATGGCCGCGAGCATCTTGGTGCGGTCGTCGATCAAGGTGGTGATGCGTTCGCGCATGCGGTTCAGCGCCTTGGCCACGAACCGGATTTCTTCCGGCCCGCGCTCGGGAAGTGCGGCGGCGGCGCCGTTGACGCTGAAGCTCTCGGCCGCCTTGGCAAAAGCCGACAGCGGCGCCGTCAGTGCCCGGGCCGCCCACAGGCTGAGCAGGCTGACGCTGATGATCGCAAACAACAGTGTCGCGATCCACGATCCCACCCAGAGCTGCCGCGGCCGCGGATCGCGCAACACCCGCGCCGAGATCATGCTGCCGTCAGGCAGCGCAATGCCGACCTTTTGGTGCTTTTGGTCGTTGGCGAGCGGAAAGATGCGATAGCTGCTGTCGAGCCGCCGATGCAGGCCGCGCAGGTCCAAGCCTTCAAAATCGCCAGTTTCCGTAGGAATGGCACTTGGCGGCAAGGGCTCGATGTCGAGCTTGGGAAAGGCGCGCGCCAGATCTGCCATCAGCCGCGGGCGATCGGCGGGAGCCGCGGCACCGAGCAGCTGCACGGCCGCGCCAAACTGCGCATGGCCGCGATCGATGCTCGGATCAGGTTGCGCCGGCTGATCGGGGCGGCTGATCAGGAAGACAACGGTCAGGATCAGATGAATGGCCACGATCGATGCGATCACCAATGCGGTGATCTGGCCGCTGATGGTTCTCAAGTTCAGGAAATCGACCAGCTTCATTTGGCGACATCGAGGGGCGCGGAAGCCGCCTCCACCGTCGGCGTGAACAGATATCCGCCGGAGCGCACGGTCTTGATCATGCTGGAATCCTGCGGATCGGTTTCGATCTTGCGGCGGATCCGGCTTACCAGCACGTCGATCGAGCGCTCGAACGAACCGGCGCTGCGGCCTTGCGTCAGATCGAGCAGGCTGTCGCGCGACAATACCCGGCCGGGCCGCTCGCAGAAGGCCCGGAGCAGATCGAATTCGGCCGACGTCATCGCCACGCGCGCGCCGGCCGGATTGCGCAGTTCGCGCAGGCGAAAATCGATCCGCCAGCCCTGGAAGGTGAGCGTGGTGGCGCCCATCACCGCGCTTGCGGTCTGGGCCGCGGCCTGGCGGCGCAGCACCGCATTGATGCGGGCGAGCAGTTCGCGAGGATTGAAAGGCTTGGCAAGATAATCGTCGGCGCCCATTTCGAGGCCGAGAATGCGATCGACGTCCTCGCCGCGCGCGGTCAGCATGATGATCGGCACCTGCGACTCGCTGCGGATTTTCCGGCACAGGCTCAAGCCGTCCTCGCCGGGCAGCATCACGTCGAGGATCACGAGGTCGACGCGATAGTCGTTCAGCGCGCGGGCCATCTCGCGCCCATCATTGGCGGTCGTGACATTGCAGGCGTTGGTGCGGAGATATTTCGCGATCAGCGCCCGCGTCTCGCGGTCGTCTTCCACGACAAGAATGTTAGGCGGCACGGGCGGCATCATGAGTCCTCTGCCTGAGAATACCGGCACTAAAGCGCGATGAGATTTGTATGAATCGTCATCGCGCTTTAATTTTTTGACTGAGCATGATCTTTTCGGAAAACCGCTTCACACTTTTCCGGATCATGCTTTGGTGGTCCGATCCTGACATTCGCATCTCTTCTCAGCAGGTACCTTTGCGAATGTTAGAATCATGGATGACTAGCAGACATAAGTTTCTAGGGGAGTTTTTGGATTTGACATTCGATTTCGAATTCGCGGCTGGCAGGGTATCGAATGTCAAATCCACTCCACTAGGCTACTTTTTTGTTTCCAGATATTTCTGATCTCGCAGGCGCAACACCACGCAACAGTCCGCTTTTGCAATGCCAGTACGTCGTCGGAAATATGATTCAGCAACTCCGGGGTGATTCTTAGCACGGAGCCGGCGTCGAGAAGTCTTACAAAAAACTCATGTTCGATACTGTCATTCTCCTTACCGGCCCGATCGAACGAACGGTTTTGCCGTCGGCGCTGCTCGGACACAACCCTGATCTCACCGTGTTGCCGATCGAACGGGCGAGCGAACTCGCAGAGCTGAACGCGGATCTGCTGGCCCGCTCGCGGCTGGTCGCGTTTGTGACGCCGGTGATCGTGCCCGGGTGGTTGTTGAGCCAACTCGGCTATGGCGCTTTCAATTTTCATCCGGGACCGCCGAGTTACCCTGGCTGGGCGCCGTCGCATTTTGCGCTCTACGACCAGGCCACCGAGTTCGGCGCCACCGCGCATGCGATGGTCGAGCAGGTCGACGCCGGTCCTATCATCGAATTCGTGTCGTTTCCAATTCCGCCACACGCCTCCGTGCTTGGACTTGAAGGCCTCGCTTATGCGCATCTGGCGTTCCTGTTCTGGCGCATGGCGAAATGGCTGGCTTTGGACGAGGTGCCTCCGCCGGCGCTGTCGGTGCAATGGAGCAACAGAAAATATTCGCGAAAGAAATATCGCGCGATGTGTGATATTCCGCTCGACATTTCGAAGGGCGAACTGGAGCACCGCCTGAAGATTTTTGGCGGCAATTACTTCGGGGTATCGCCGGCGATCCATCTGCATGGCGTGGAATTCCGCGCCGTGACGCAGCCGTCCGCCGTCGCTGAAATCGAGATGTTGGGTAGGGACTGATTTTCTCTCGCGGCCCGTGATGTTCGCAAAAGCGAAAGCACATGAGGTCAGGAGCTTTGGGATCAGGAACTTTGGTTCCAGATGAACTTGTGCGCCGCGCTGCGCGCCAACCGAAATTACGGGAACGACGGAACGGCGACGCCGGCATCGTGTTTTCTCCTCATCTTTGATGAAGGAGGAACCACATGTCTGCAAAAACGGTCATGGCGGCGCTGGCTGGCACGGCGCTGCTGACAACGGTGGCGTTGGCGCAAACCCCGACCGCCACCAATCGTGCCAATACGGCGTCGGACACGGTGTCGATTTCGCAACTGCAAGGTGACTGGCGAGCTTCGAAGGTCGTTGGTCTTTCCGTCTACAACGACACCAACGAGAAGCTCGGCTCGATCAACGATCTCTTGATGGACAAGAGTGGAAACATCAAGGCGGTGGTGCTCGGCGTCGGCGGCTTCCTCGGCATGGGCGAGCACCTGGTCGCCGTTCCCCTCGAAAAGGTCAGGTTCGTCAACGAACCCGTCGCCTATACCGGCACGGCGAGCACCAGCGCGCCGGGCAGCGGCGGCAGCATGAGGAACCCGCCGGCGACAACACCGCCGACCTCGACCACGACGGGCTCAGCTGGGGCCGGCGGTACGGCCGCGACCAAAGCCAACCCCTGGTATCCGGACCACGCCGTCTTCAATGCGACCAAGGATGAACTGAAGGCGATGCCGGAGTTCAAGTATTCGAACAGCTAAGCGGTCTGGCTTCGATAAATAAAAGCGCGTCCGGCTTTTGCCGGGCGCGCTTTGTTCTTGCCGGACTGACGTTGTGCCCTTTTGGCGTCGCTATCCCGATGTTAGTCTTGCCGGCGGCAGAGGCATCTGCCTCCTGCCTAATACCGAACGGGAGGACGATATGAGCGAAAGCGTCTATAAAGTCATTGAACTGATCGGTACCAGCAAGGAATCATGGGAGAAGGCGGCCGCGGCCGCCGTCGAAAGGGCCGGCAAATCCCTGCGAGATCTTCGCGTCGCCGAAGTCGTCAAACTCGACCTGCAACTTGACGCCAAAGGCAAGGTTGAAGCCTACCGAGCCAAGCTCAACGTCTCGTTCAAATTCGAGGACTAGTGTTCCGGTTCTGACATTCGTACGACATCGCTGCGGGCGCTTTTGCGAATGTCAGAACCAACAGGGACACCAGCAACCATACGATTCCAGTGTGGCTTTGACTCTGACGTTCCTTCGAAAAACCCGCGGCGAAACTGAAAGGAACGTTAGTGTCGCCACACTGACGAACGCGATCGAGTTCAGATTTCCGAATAAAGAAAACGCGTCCGGGTTGCCGGGTGCGTTTTTTGTTTTCGAGGTCATCGCGCAAAGGCGCTGCCTATTTATTTGCTGTCATGGCCGGGCTTGACCCGGCCATCCACGTCTTTTGGCCTAAAAAGAAGACGTGGATCACCGGGACAAGCCCGGTGATGACGAGTGGAAGTTTTTGATCCTACGCCTCGTAATAGCGATATTCCTCAGTTCGTCTTCACCAGCGGGCAATTGCCCTTGTCGAGCGGACGGAACGCTTCGTCGCCGGGAACGGTGGCGAGCAGCTTGTAAAGGTCCCACTCGCCCTTCGACTCTTCGGGCTTCTTGACCTCGAACAGATACATGTCGTGGACCATGCGGCCGTCGATCCGGATCTTGCCGTTGTGAGCGAAGAAATCGTTGACCGGCGTCTCCCGCATCTGCGCCATCACCTTCAGCGAGTCGTCGGTGCCGATGGCGTCGATCGCCTTCAGGTAATGCATGGTCGCCGAGTAGAGGCCGGCCTGGATCATGGTCGGCATGTGGCCGACTTTTTCGTTGAAGCGCTTGGAGAAGGCGCGCGACTCGTCATCGCGATCCCAATAGAAGGCGTCGGTAACGATCAACCCCTGCGTCGCCTTGACGCCGAGCGAATGCACGTCGGTGATTTCCAGCAGCAATGCGATCATCTTCTGGCCGCCCTGCATGATGCCGAATTCGGCCGCCTGCTTCAGCGCATTGGTGGTGTCGCCGCCGGCGTTGGCGAGCCCGATGACCTTGGCCTTGGAGGCCTGCGCCTGCAACAGGAAGGAGGAGAAGTCGGACGAATTCAGGGGATGGCGGACGTCGCCCAGCACCTTGCCGCCGTTTTCCTTGACGACATTGGCTGCGTCGCGTTCCAGCGCCATGCCGAAGGCATAGTCGGCGGTGACGAAGAACCAGGTGTCCTCGCCGCGCTTGACCATCGCCTTGCCGGCGACGTTGGAGAGCGAATAGGTGTCGTAGGTCCAGTGCACGGTGTTGGGCGAGCAGGCCGGACCGGTCAGGTCGGAGGTGCCGCCGCCGGAATTGATGTGGATCTTGTTCTTCTCGCGGGTCAGCGCCGAGATCGGCAGCGCGACCGAGGAGGTCGGCACGTCGAAGATCGCATCGACCTTTTCATTGTCGTACCAGTTGCGCGCGATGGAAACGCCGATATCGGGTTTGTTCTGGTGGTCGGCCGCGACCACTTCGATCGGTTTGCCTTTGACCTTGCCGCCGTAATCGGCGACGGCCATCTGCACCGAAGCTACAGAACCCTTGCCGGTGGCGTCGGCATAAAGACTCGACATGTCGGTCAGCACACCGATCTTGACGACGTCGTCGGAAATTTGCGCCTTCGCAGGCAGGCCCGAGGCGACAATGGCAAGTCCTGCCATGAACGTGGCCGCAAATGATTTCATCATGTTCCCTCTCTAAGACGGTGTGGCTGTTTTTTGGTTTTTATAGCCTGTTTTAACCGGCTTCACCTCGGCTCGCCAAGCCTGAACGTCAGGCAGGCAGGCGGCGCGTTAACCCTGCGCTTTTCTCCCTCGCCCTAGAAAAGGGTGGGGGCAGGGGGAGGCTTGAGACGCGCTCAAAGACCCGGCAGCGCCGCTACTGTGACGTTGATGCTGCCGGAGACCTCCGCGATCAGGCGCAGCGTCTTGGAATCGTAGGCGATGTCGGACAAAGCGAGGTTCGCAATATCCACGGTCACCCGCACGGTGGCGTCGTTCTTCTGCAAATCCGAGATAGCGCCCCCGATCATTTTCTGCGCGTCACCCAGGAACGGCTTGAGGTCCACGGTGGTCTTCTCGGCCAGCGTTTTTTGCAGATGCGGCATAACGGCGCGCGCCGCCGCGCCGAGCAGCCCGAAGGCGGCTTCCGACTCCACCGCCATTTCGACATTGGTGAGCCGCAGGATCTGGTTGGTCTGATCGAGCACCGGCCGGCCCCAGATCTGCACGGTGGCCTCGCCGCCAAAGGAGAGGAAGCTTGCTTTCTCCTTGGCGTTGATCAGAAGCGAAATCAACAGCCGGTCGCCCGAGGCGGAGACCTGCGCGCGCTTTACGGTCACGTTCACCGAACTCGAGCCGTCTTCGGGAAAGTTGCGCCCGATCAACTGCGCTTCCACGAGCTTGTCGACGTCGGCAAAGGGGATGTCGATCGGGATTCCGACGCTGACGATTGGTTGCGTCGGCGGCACGATTGAAATCTTGTCGGGGAACGGACACATCGGCGTGGTCTGCTTCGGCGTGATGCGGGTTTCCGCCTCGATGCCGAGCGTCATGTTGATCGCGGTCGCGCTGATGCTCGGCTGCACGGCCACCGCCCGCGTCGGCCGCAGCTCAAGCCAGAGCGGCGGCGCCGACGAGTTGCCTGACGTGAGCGGTATAGAACGGCAGGCCCGGCTCCATTAAATCCGCGCATTGCGCTCAAAGGAGGGATCGTTGCGGATCCGGTTGGCCGCGGCGTTGATCTGGTCGGCGACGTTCTTGTCGATCACGGGTTTGATCTGTGCGGGCACGTTGAGCTTGGCGCCGGCCACCGACAGGTTGGTGTCGCCGAGAACTCACACTCCCGTTCAGATTGGGTTCGATCCGCCAGTTGGCCCCGAACTTCGGCCGTGCCGACACCGCCACGCTGCCCTTGATCTCGGCAGAGGCATTGACGTTCTTGATGTTGATGTTGCCGATCTGCTTGGCGACATTGCCGCCGAGCAGTCCGCCGATGGCATCGCTCACCGCGCCGGTGGCCTTGGCTGCCAGCGAACCCGTGACATTGAGTTTTCCGTTCAGCGCCGTGTTCAACGACAGCACGTCCTCGCCGCCGGTGACGCCGATCGGCCCGCGCGAGGCGGTCCAGCCGATATCGGCGTTTTGCAACACCTGCGACACCGGATTGTCGGCCTTGCCGGAAAAATTGCGCGGCGTGCCGCGTTCGGCCGCGTCGCGGATTGCGGTGATGGGGATGACCACCTGGGCCAGGATCACGGAACTGCGCGGGGCAGGCGGCAACGGAGGCAGGTCGGCTCGGGTCAGCCGAACGTCCACGCCGCGCGGCGAAAACCAGTCCATCGCTTTCAGGCTGACGAAGAACGAGACCGCGACTACCGCGATCGCGAGCAGAATGGCGTTAAGACGCATCGTCTCCCCGGACTGATTCAGCAAAACTCTATAGGGCCGGGGTGGAGGGCGCCACCCCGCCCGCCTGCTGGTAACCAGATATGGGGGAAACGGCGGGCCGCAATATGGTCGGATGGTTGCCGGGCGGGGACGCGAACGGCGCGTTGGGGCGATCCGCCCGATGGTTGGTTGGCTATTGCCGCGCGGCGTGTCTTGCCGCATCGCGATCGCGGGGAAAAAAACCTAGTGTCCCGATTCCGAAGTTCGTATCATTTTACGGAGCCACGTTTCGAACTTCGGAAATCGGACAGCAGGCTTTGGTTCAGAAGTCCGCATGACGAACTCGCGGCGATAATGATGCGGACTTCTGAACCGACACACTAGCTTCGCTTGGCGGAAGAATTCTCAGCGCGTCGATCCATCGGCAGCACGATCACCTTGGTGCCGACATTCACCCGCGAATAGAGATCGCTGACATCGGAATTGATCAGGCGGATGCAGCCGGACGAAACATGGGTGCCGATGGTCGAGGGCGCATTGGTGCCGTGAATGCGGTACATCGTGCCGCCGAGATACATCGCCCGCGCCCCTAATGGATTGCCGGGTCCGCCGGCCATCTGGCGCGGCAGGTAGGGTTGGCGCGCGATCATTTCCGGGGGCGGAGTCCAATCCGGCCACTCGGCCTTCCTGGTGATCGTCTGCGTGCCGGACCACGTAAAACCCTCGCGGCCGACGCCGATGCCGTAACGGATCGCCTGCCCGTTACCGAGCACATAATAAAGATAAGTGTTGGGCGTATCGATGATGATCGTCCCGGCCGCCTCGCGGGTCGAATAATTGACGACCTGGCGCTTGAAGCGCGCCGGCAGTTCGAACGGCACCTCCCGCTCGTCCGCTGGCGCTTGTTCGGCCGCGCGCGGTGGTTCCGGCATCGCAAACGGAAACGGCGGGAACGGCGCGGCGGTCGCCGAACCGGCCAGCGCGATCACGCCGGCGGTGAGCGCGGCAGCGACGAACGCGCGACGGATCTTTGGCCTGAAGGCGCTGGATGCGAGCATCTGCCGTTCCCTGTTGATCTTGCCCTGTTGATCTCTTGTTGATCCCTTGCGCGCGATTCCCGCGCACCATTGGCAGCGTTCATAGCCGCAAATCATTTCCGGACATTTTCGGCACAGGCCCAAAATGACCTCTGCGCGTTCATGAATTATTTCATCTCACTGTCATGAAGCGGGAGGAAAGAGGCGGCCGAGGTTCCCAAAAGGGGCGCGGGTTTCGGAAAAGTAGCCACTGGTCCGAATTCACGGCCGTTAACCTCTATGACGTCACACGCTTGAAATATCTCTGGCACAACGTCGCGCCTTGAAATCAATAAAGGCCTCTACCGATGCAAATCTTGATCGCGACAGACGCTTGGCATCCGCAGGTCAACGGCGTGGTGCGTACCTTGACCTCGCTCAAGCGCGCCGCCGGCTCGCTCGGCGCAGACATCGAATTCCTGACTCCC
>CAVVLH010000121.1:0-33857 GCA_963748805.1 uncultured Alphaproteobacteria bacterium
GAAATCGTAGACCGCAATTCCATCAAGTGGCGCCGCGCGGGTGATATCGCGCGGCATCGGCTGCTCGATATAAAGAAGCCGGCTTGCGATCGGGGCGAGTGCGGAGTCCTGCCCCAGGCGATCGACCAGATTCCTCAAATCACCCAAATCCGCATATTGCTCGTTGGCATCGAGCGTGACGCTGTAGGAGTACGGCAGCTTCAACAGCTCGCGGCCGATGCGGACCAATCGTGCGATATCGCTGTCGGGATTGCCGGCAAGTTTGAGTTTGAAGTAGCGCGCACCGGAATTTTCGTGTGCGTCGGCGACGCCGCCCGCGCCCTCGACTTTATCGTCGAGGCCGACGGTATGGCGGATCGCGACGCGTTCGCGGCGGCGGCATTGCGCCAGAAACCGCGTAATGTCTTCTTGGCGAGATCAGGCGACAGCCGCGCATCGATGCCGGCGATATTCGCCGCCATCCCATCAAAGAAATTGGCGCCGGCGCCGCGCAGCAGCGCATCAAGGATGGCCTTGTTGATTTCAGCCGGGCCGAAGATCGCCGCCAGCGGCGGAATATCCTCATTCGCGCACTTCTCGATCTGCACCGCGACACGGGAGGCATGATGGCCGAACGCCGTATCAAAGCCGGAACCGGTGCGATAGAGCTGGCTCGCGATCACGAGCGAGCGCCTTAATTCATCGACGGTTTGCTCCGGCGAAAGCGGCGCGCGCTTGTCGAACCATTTCGGCACCATCATTTCGGCGCTGGCGCCGACCGACCGGCCTTTGCCTTCGATCTCGATCTCGACCCGCACGAACACCTGCGAGGCCGCCTCGACGACGACCGAGCCGAAGCGGAACGGCCGGGCAAAACGCACGGCGCGTTCAAAAAGGGCGATATCCCGCACGGCCAACGCAGCGGCATGGTTACACCTCCGGGCGGTGGTGACGCTTCTCGAATGTCATCGCACGCCCTGCTTTTGTTTAAGCATGATCCTTTCGGAAAAGGTACCCACTTTTCTTGACCCTCTAATCCAGCGGCGCTTGCGTGAAAAAATGCTTGCGGATGCGCTGGACCAACTCGGAGAATACCGGATCGGTCATGACGTCGAGCGAGCGTGGGCGCGGCAATGGCACGTCGTAGATCGCAGCAATCGCGCCCGGCCGCTCGGTCATGACCAGCACACGATCGGCGAGGAAAACCGCTTCCGGAATCGAATGCGTGATCAGGAGCACGGTCTTGCCGGTCTCGCGCTGGATGCGCATCAGCTCGACATTCATCCGCTCGCGCGTCATGGCGTCGAGCGCGCCGAACGGTTCGTCCATCAGCACGATCTTGGGATCATGCACCAGCGCGCGGCAGATCGAGGCGCGCTGCTGCATGCCGCCTGAGAGTTGCCAGGGCAGCTTCTTTTCGAAACCTTCGAGCCCGACCAGCTTGAGCAGCGCCTTCGCCCGCGGCAGATATTCCTCGCGCGGCAGCCGCTTCATGTCGATCGGCAGCATGACGTTATTGAGGATGTTGCGCCACGGCAGCAGCAGCGCATTCTGGAACACGATGCCGACATTGCCGTGCGGCTTGTCGACCTTTCGCCCTCGACGAAAATCTCGCCGGTCGAGGGCGGCAGCAGCCCGGAGATCATCTTCAGAAGCGTGGACTTGCCGCAGCCGGAGGGGCCGACCACGACAAAGAATTCGCCGGCATTGATATGGAAATCGAGCGGCCGCAGCGAGGGAACGTCGCCATCGCGCGAGCGATAGGTTTTGGAGACGCCGGACAATTGAATACCCGGCGTCATCGTGGCGCCGCGATCGGCCACCACGCGCAGGCGCGTTGTCGAGGGAATCATGCCTGAGGTTTGGGACGCTGCGCTCATTTAGGATCCATTCGGAGGCTTGCAGTCATCCTTCGAGACGGCTGCTGCGCAGCCCCCTCAGGATGAGGTAATCGCAAGCGGAAAGATGCGAGACCCTCATGGTGAGGAGACCCGCAAAGCGGGGCATCTCGAACCATGAGGCCATGCCAATCTCACTTCGGCAGATAGTCATTGGTGTAAAATGCCTTCGGGTTTTCCTTGGCCTTGGCGTCGAGCCCGCCATATTCGACCATCAGATTGACGCTGTCGGTCATGTTCTGATCGGTGACCTGGAACGGCCGCTTCGTCCTTGGTTTCGGGCGTACGATAGAGCGGGATCGTCAGCTCAAAGCCTTGCGTCAGCGTATCGATCTTGCCGCCCTTGGGGTTGGCATCAAGGATCGACTGCGCCGCGCCCTTGGGGTCCTTCTCGGCGGCTTCCACCGCCTTGGTGGTCGCATGCCATGAAACGCTTCACGAGATCGGCGTTCGCCTTGACGTAATCGGTGTTGGCGACAAGGCCCGACGACACCATGTTGATGCCGTAGTCGGCGAACTTGATGGGATAGACATCCTTGCCCGTGGCGTCCTTGATCTTCATCGACTGGTCCATGACGTAGCCGAGCAGCAGATCGGCCTGGCCGTTGATGACGGCGTTGAGCTTGGTCTGGCCGTCGCCGGCGACTGTTGTGAAATCGCTTTCCTTCAGCCCGGTCTTCTTCAGAAACAGCGGCCAGATCTGGGTCATGGAATCGGCCGGCGTGATCGCCACCGTCTTGCCCTTGATGTCCTCGGGCTTGCGGATGTTCTTGTCGGCAAGCCCCATCACCGACATCGGGCTGGTCTGGAGCAGCACGCCGGTGGCAATGACCGGCGCGCCTTTTACCGCCGCGCGCATCATGGTCGGCACATCGACATAGCCGAAATTGGCGGTCTTCGCCGCCACGGCCTGCGTGGTCGCCGCCGATCCGCGGCCTTCCTGGATTTCGAGATCGATGCCTTCGGCGGCATAAAGGCCCTTGGCCTTGCCGTAATAGAACGGCGCATGCTCGCCATAGACGTACCAATTGAGCATCAGCACCACCTTGTCGGCAGCCTGCGCCGGCAGCGCCGCCAATGTCGTTCCGATCAGCACCGTTGCAAGAGCTGCAACCAAACGCACCATGTTCTCCTCCCAAGTCCGTTCTTTCGAACCGCCTTTTGCCGGCGGCTTTTTCAAGTTCATTCAGGCCGTTAGAATGATGTCCTCACGCTGGCTGACATGCCAAGGCACCACCAAACGCTCGATCCGGTCGACGATCCAGAACAGCACCACGCCGAGCAGCGCCAGAATGACCAGCGCCGCAAACATCGTCGGCAGATCAAAGGTCCCGATCGAGCGTTGCAGCACATAGCCGATGCCGGAATTGGAGCCGACGAATTCGCCGACCACCGCGCCGACCACCGCAAGCGTAACGGAAACTTTCAGGCCGGAAAAAATCGCCGGCATCGCGTGCGGCAGATTGACCGCGCGAAAGACATGAAAGCGGCTGCCCTGCATGGCGCGCGCGAGGTCCACCATGTCGGGATCGACGGATTTGAATCCTTGCACCGCGGACACCACCACGGGAAAAAATCCGAGCAGAAAGGCCGAAATGATTTTCGGAAAAATGCCGAAACCGAACCAGACCACGAACAGCGGCGCGATCGCGATCTTCGGCACCGATTGCGAGAATACCAAGCAGCGGATAGACGTAGCTCTCCACCGTCTTCGATCCCGCAATCAGCATGGCGACGGGAATGCCGAACAGCGCCGACAGCAGGAAGCCGCAGATCGTCGCATAGGTGGTGGGCCAGGCTTGCCGCGCGAGCTCCGGCCAGTCCTGCCACAGCACGGCAACGACATCGGCGGGCGCCGGGATTTGATAGGCCGGAATCTTGAACACGCGGATCGAAAGATCCCAGGCGACCACGATGAAAATCAGGAACAGGAACGGGCGCACCCACGCCGTGTTCAGCGCTTTCGACATTGCTCCGGGTGCTTTCGGTTCAGCCAAGCTTCACTCCCTTACGATTCCGATTTTGCGGCTTTGATTTTGGTCGAAATTAACCCGTTGGATAAATACTGTCTAGCAACTTCCGGCGGTATTTTAAGGCCGCTTTCCGGCCTATTCCGGCGCGTGGCGGGACATCAACCTGAGATCAGAAACCTGGGATCTGGACGATTACCCGGCCGGTGCAGGCACCTTCATCGGCTTTTTCCTTGCGAAGGCCGCAAACGACTTCCCGGTCAGCGCGGCCAGCACCAGCGCGACCATATGGTCGAGGCGCTCGTCCCTCGCCTCCTCGCCCAGGAGATCGCGGCCGAAAATCACGCTCAAGGTGGCGCTGTTCGACAGATAGAAGAAGCACAAAGCGGCGATCGAGATATACAGCTGCACCGGATCGACCGCGACGACGAAGTCGCCGCTCTGCACGCCTCGCCGCACCACGGTGCGGATCATTTCGACGAACGGCGAATGCATCGACTTGACCTTGGTGGAGCGCTTGAGATGGCGCGCCTTGGCGAGGTTTTCGGTATTGAGCAGCGCCAGGAACTCGGGATTCCGCAGGAAATAATTCCAGGTGAACTCGATCAGGCGCTCGATCGCCTTGGGAGGGTCGAGGTGTTCGAGATCGAGCCCGCGCTCCTCGACCCGGATTTGCTCATAGGCGCCTTCGAGCACGGTGAGATAAAGCTCGTCCTTCTTGCCGACGTGATAGTACAGCATGCGCTTGTTGGCGCCGGCCTTGGCCGCGATCCGGTCGACCCGCGCACCGGCCAATCCATGGGCGGCAAACTCCTCTTTTGCCGCCTCGAGGATGCGAAGCCGCATCCCTTCCGGGTCGCGCTGCCACTTCTGGTTTTGCCGCGTCTTGGTCAATACGCCCATCCCGTTGACGCCCAAGGGAGCCTCTGCAAGCACCTGGACGGTGTCGCCTCGTCTTTCGCCTGTATCACGCAAAGCGGAGAAAATGAACCGGATCGGGCGTCGGCCTACTACGCGACGGCTGCTCGAATTCGCGACGCAGGTTGTCCCGGTTCTGACATTCGTATGGTGCCGCGGTTCGCGTGGTTACGTATGTCAGAACCGAAGGGGCACCAGCAAATAAAGGATTCCAGTGCGGTTTTGGATTTGGTATTCGCTCTGGAGGACCCGCGGCAAGTCCGAGCGAATATCAAATCCGCCGCTCTGGTGAGCCATTTTTGCGAATAATTTCAGCGAAAAACTTGTGGAACCGGTGCTAGTCTTGGCGCGATCAGCCCTCAACCCATGACGGGAAACGCATGCAGGCTCTCTTCATCGGACAAAGCTATATCGACGTCACCTTCATCACCGACCACATGCCGACCGGCGACGAAAAGCACGTCGCGACGGCCTACGCAGTCTCGTTCGGCGGCAACGCAGTCACCGCGGCGTTCTGTTGCGCCAAGCTCGGGATCGTGCCGGACCTGATTGCCACCGTCGCCAACGACTGGCTGGGGCGCATGTTCCAGGACATGAGCGCGAAGTACGGTATTTCGATCCATCCGCGCAAGGTCAACGCATCGTCGCTTTCCTTCATCATGCCGAAGGAAGGCAAGCGCGCCATCGTGCGATGCCGCGACGACGAACACATTCATCCGTTCCCGCACCTCAATCTCAACGGTTGCCGCGCGCTCCACATCGACGGCCACCAGCCCGATGCGGCGATCCATTACGCCAAGCAGTGCCGCGAGGCCGGCATCCTGACGTCGCTCGACGGCGGCGGCCTGCGTACCAATACCCATGAGCTGATGGAGTTCATCGACGTCGCGATCGTTGCCGAGCGCCTGTGCGAACAGATGAACCTGTCACCGACCGAAATGCTCGATTATCTCAAGGGCCGTGGCTGCCGCATCGGCGGCGTCACCATGGGCGAGCGCGGGCTGTACTGGTACGACGAAAGCGGCGCGGTGCGCATCATGCCGGCGCTGCCGATCCCGCGCCAGCGCGTGATCGACACCAACGGCGCCGGCGACGTGTTCCACGGTGCTTACGTCTATTCCTACCTCGCCCACCCTGACAAAAGCTGGAACGACCATTTCGATTTCGCGCGCGCGGCTTCGACCTACAAGATCCAGCGCCTCGGCAACGAAGCAGGCCTGCCGACGACAGCCGACATCGAAGCCGTCAAGAAGGAGTTCGGGATCAGCGCGTGAGATATTTTTATTTGAGCATGATCTCCGCGCAGACGCGTTCGCGTCTGTCGCGAGGGAAAACCGGTTCCCACTTTTCCGGATCATGCTCTACGCCAGCGCACTCTTCAGATCGAAACCGAGATCGGCCGCCTTCTCAGCCTCGATCGAGCGGTTCAGCCCAAGAAGCTTGCGGCCGAACACGTGGTCGGCGGCGCGGTTGACCGACTCGATGCCGACAAGCTGGCCCTGCTTGTAGCAGAACGCCGAGAACGAGCGCGCCTCGCGATCGCCGCGCACCACAACCTGATCGTATCCCGTCGTAAGACCCGCGATCTGGAGCTTGTCGTCACCCTGATCGCTCCAGAACCACGGCAGGCCGTCATAGGCCTTGGCCTCGCCGGTCAGCCGCGCCGCGACGCAGCGTGCCTGGTCGGTAGCGTTCTGCACGGATTCAAGCCGGAGCGAACCGCCAAAGCGCGGGCTTGCAAACAACGCACAATCGCCGATCGCCGAAATATCCGGATCGGCGGTCAGCAAATGCTCGTCGACGATGATCCCCGAGGCGACGTTAAGGCCGGCTTCCGCGGCGAGCTCGACATTCGGCAACACGCCGACCCCGACGACGACCAGATCGGCCGGGATATGCCGGCCATCGCTGAGGCTGACACCCGCAACCTTTTCGCCTGCGCTCTCGATGCTGGTTGCCTGCACGCCGAGGTGAATTCGGATTCCCGCGGAGGTGTGCCTTGCTTGAAAATAATCCGAGATCTCGGCGGTGACGGCGCGCGCCATCACCCGCGATCCGAGTTCGATCACATCGACCTCGAGCCCCTTGGCGCGCGCGGTTGCGGCAAACTCCAGACCGATGAATCCGGCGCCGATCACCGCGACGTGCTTGGCGGTGCCGATGCGCTGGCGCAGCGCCTCGCTTTCGTCGAGGATACGCAGGTATTTGACGTCGGCGAGGTTGGCGTTGGGCAGATCGAGCAGACGGTTACGCGCGCCGGTCGCGAGCACCAGATGGCCATAATCGAGGAAAGCCCCCGAAGCCAGCAACAGCCGGTGGGCGGCGCGATCGATAAAGGCCGCCCGGTCGCTGATCAATTCGATGTTCTGGTCGCGATAGAATTTGTCCGGGCGAAACATCAGGCTGTCCGGACGCCCCTCGCCCTTAAGATAGGCCTTGGACAGCGGCGGCCGCTGATAAGGCAGATGCGACTCGTCGTTGATCAGGCAGATGCGTTCGTCAAACCCGTGCTGGCGCAAGGAGACGGCAACCTGGAAACCGGCATGGCCGGCGCCGACGATCAGGACAGATTTCTGGGTCATACGATTAAGACTGGCACGATATGAGTTCGATTTAAGCTATCTTGCAGGCTTCGCCGGAGATTGTCACCATCGGTCGTGTAAGGCCTGGTGTGGCGACTCTGACGTTCCTTTCAGTTTTGCGAGCCGCCTCTTCGAAGGAACGTCAGAGTCAAAGCCACACTAGAATCATATAGTTGCTAGTGGCCCTTTGGTTCTGACATTCGTAAAAGTGCCCGCCGCGATACGATACGAATGTCAGAACCGGGCCGCTAGCCATCCCATCAACCCGAGACCCCCACGATGGCTCAAATCGAAGACACACCCGCCGCTCCCCCGTCCGATCCGGCGCTGCTCGCCATAGACGGCGCGGTTGCGACGATCACGCTCAACCGTCCCGCGAGCTTCAACTCGATCGATCTTTCGATCGCAAAACGGCTCGAGGCGCTCGCCGCCGAGGTCGAGGCGTCCGACGACATCAAGGTGCTCGTGATCGAAGGCGCCGGCCGCGCGTTTTGCGCCGGCGGTGACCTTCAGACCCTTGGCGCGGCAAGTGTGGCCGACACGATCGCGCCTGTTGTCGGCGAACTGCTGCATCATTACCACACGTTTATCGCCGCGCTCTTACGAATGCCCAAGATCGTGGTCGCCAGCGTTCATGGCTCGGCGGCAGGCGCCGGCTTCTCGCTCGCCTTCATGGCCGATCTCTGCATCGCAACCGAAGACGCGCGCTTCACGCCGGCCTACGCCAAGCTCGGCGTGTCGCCCGATGGCGGCGGCACCATTGGGCTGACCGCCGCCGTCGGCCCACGGCGGGCGTTGCAGATCTTTCTCGCCGAGGACCATTTTTCGGCCGCACAAGCCTTGCAATGGGGTCTCGTCGTCAAGGTGGTCCCCGCGCCGGAATTGAAAGCGGCCACGCGCGAGCTGGCACTTCGGCTGGCGCAAAATGCGCCGGCCGCGATATCAGCCACCAAACGACTGATCCAGCGCGCGCCCAGAAATTCGATCGAGCATCAGCTCGACGCCGAGCGCGACGCGATCATCGATGGCATGCACACGGATGAATTCCGGGCCGCGATCGCACAATTCATGCGCAAGGGTAAGTAGCTCGGCCGGATGCCGATCCTCATCCTGAGGAGCGCACATTTGTGCGCGTCTCGAAGGACGAGGCCGGACTGTGGCCTCATGGTTCGAGACGGCGCAAAAAAGCGCCTCCTCACCATGAGGGCCTAGCTCAATTCGGGCAGATATACCCCGTACCCGCAGGCGACTTGAAACAGCCGACGGACTCCGGGATCACGTGCTTGGGCAGCCAGAGCACCACCTTGGGGAAATAGATCGTGAAGGTGATGGTGACGAGGAACACGACGTAGATCGGCAGCGCCGCGCGCAACGCCTTGGAAAACGGCACGCCGACGAATTTCGACGCCATCAGCAGCACCAGCCCATATGGCGGCGTGATCAACCCGAACGCCAGTGTCGCAATCAGCACCACGCCCATATGCACGCCGTTGATATCGCCGGCCTGGGTCAAGGTATTCACCAGCGGCATGAAGATGATGATGGTCGGCACCGGCTCGATGAAATCGCCGATCACGGTGAACAGCAGCACCAGCAACAGCATCATGTACTGAGGATCGTTGCCGGCGATCGAGGTGATCCAGTCGGCGATCACGATGGCGCCGCGCAAATAAGCCAGCATCCAGCCAAACGCGTTGGCCGCGCCGATGGTGATTAATGGCAGCGAGAAGATCAGCCCCGCCAGACAGAAGTCGTAGGGAATTTTCCTGAAATGCCCGCGGTTGAGCGCGGGAATCACCACCGCAATGATCCAGATCACCGCGACCACGCCGGCTTCTGTCGGCGTGAACCAGCCGGTGAGAATGCCGCCCAGCAAAATCACCGGGATCATCAGCGGCAGCGCGGCGTCTCCGGTCGCAAACATCACCTGGCGCATCGAGGCGCGTGGCTTGCGCGCGCCGACGGGCCCGAAGAAATAGCAATAGATCATCAGCCCGAAGCCGATCATCATTCCGGGCACCACGCCGGCCATGAAAAGGCCCGCAATCGAGACATTGCCGACCGCGCCATAGACCACCGCCGTGATGCTCGGCGGCACCAGGGCGGCGATCGTGGAAGCGGACGCGATGATCGCGGCGATGAAGGCGGGGCTATAGCCTTCGCGCCGCATCGGCGTGCCCAGCGCGCGGCTCATCACCGCAACGTCGGCCGTGGTCGATCCCGACATTTCCGAGAAGAACATGCTGAAAACGACCACCACCTGCGACAACCCGCCCCTGATATGGCCGACCAGCGACAATGACAGGTTCGCAATCCGCACCACCACATTGGCCGAGCTCATGAGCTCGCCAACCAGCAAGAAAAACGGAATTGCGAGCAGCGCTTCCGAATCGACGCCGTCAAAAATCTTCTGGATGATCGCCGCCAGCGACACATCGGTCAGGAGTGCGCCGACAAAGACCCCCGCCATCAGCGAAAACGGCACGGGCACGCCGAGATAGCCGAAGAAAAGGAAGCAGAACGACATCAAGGCGAGGACAAGCGGCGGACTCACAGTCGCACCCTCGGGTCGAAGGAAGTTTCAACGGGCGGGATGATCAACTCCGGTTCCGGCTCCGGATGGTCAAAGCCGTAGCGGATGCCGTTGACGAGCTGCTCGACCGTGAACAACGCGATCAAGATCGCCGAGAGCGGGATCACCGCATAGAGCGAGGCGATCGGCGTGCCCGACGGCAGACGGAAACTGCCGAAGCCGCGGAGATAGTTGATATAGCCGAACCAGATCAGGCAAAACGCCACGGCAAGCACCACCATGCGAATGATGATCTCGACGATCATCCGCGGCGTGCCGTGCAAGGATTCGGAGATCGCGGTCAGATACAAATGATCGTTGCGGCGCGTCGCCACCGCCGCTCCGATGAAGATCGCATAGACGAACAAGGTCGAGGTGACTTCCTGCAACCACAGCCAGGGATGGCCGATCGTGCGCGTGACGATGTCGAACATCACCGACAGCGAGAAGCCGAAGCACAACGCCCCGCACACCATCATAAGCACCAGCTCGAGCCGGTCGAACGCCCGCCATTTCAGGTGATGCTGCCGCTGCAAGACCAGTTTGTCGGCGATGGACATCAATAAACTCTCTGCCGTCCGGCTTTTCTTCGTCATGGCCGGGCTTGTTCCGGCCATCCACGCCTTACTGTTTCGGTGCCAAACAAGACGTGGATGCCCGGCACAATGGGCCTGTGCTCGGGCCGGCGAAGCCGGACCCGGGTGCCGGACACGACCACGGTGTCGTGGCAACCACGCTAATCAATCGCCCTGATCAGGTCCTTGATCTTCTCCGCGTGCGGACCGAGCTCCTTGGCGAGCTTGTCGAGGTAGGGATCGGATATCTTCTGGAAGCCCGTTTTGTCGACGTCGCGGACGATCTTGACGCCCATCTTTTCCAGTTTAGCCGCGGCCGTTCGCTCCAGCTCGAACACCCGCTTCGGCTCCTGAACGCTGACGTCGCGCGCCGCCGTCTGCACCCAGCCCTTTTGTTCGGCATTGAGGCTTTGCCAGAGCTTGTTGCTGATCCACAGGATCGCGTTGTTGGCTTCGTGCTCCGTCATCGACAGCACGGGCGCGACTTCATAATGGCGGTTGATCAGGTAGACATTGACGGAATTCTCGCCGAAATCCATCACGCCGGTCTGCAAGGACGTATAGACGCTGCCGAACGGCATGTGCACGGTCTGGGCCCCATAGGCGGCGAACATGGTGTCCTCGGTTGCGGTGGCCTGCACGCGAATCTTGTATCCCTTGAGGTCCTCGACCTTGCGTACTTCCCGCTTGCCGTACATGTGCCGAAAGCCCTGGGTGCCGAGCCCGATGGAGTGAATGCCGGTGACGGTTTCATCGATCATATCGCGGATGGCTTCGAACACTTTTGGATCGCCGAGCGCCTTGATGTCGTGATCTTCGTTGCGAAACAGATAGTGCAGCGACATCACGCCCGCCTGCGGCGAGATGGTGGACGTATTGGCCGACGACACGATCGCAAAATCGATGTCGCCGGAACGCACCAGTTGCAGGATTTGCGGCTCCTGCCCGAGCTGTGCGCCCGGATACTGGTCGACCAGCATCGTTCCCTTGCTCAATTCCTTCAGCCTGGCCGAGAAGATGTCATAGGCGATGCTGTAGCCGGAATTGAGCTGCTGGTCGTGAGCGAAGCGATAATGTTTTATTTCTTGCGCGTCTGCCGCGGACACAAACATCGCGATCGCGGCTGAGAGCAGCAGGCTTGTTATTGTTTTTCGGTTGTACAACGCTTTCCCCCTCGTATGTTTCTAGGCGCTATTGGATCGCCCGGATCAGGTTTTTGATTTTCTCGGCATGCGGTCCAAGCCCCTTGGCGAGCTTGTCGAGATAGGGATCGGCGATCGCTATGAAGCCGGACTTGTCGACGTCGGTCACCACCTTGACGCCGATCGACTTCAGTTTTTCCGCCGACTGATGTTCGAGTTCGAGCGCCTTGGCCGGCTGGGTCCGGTTGACCTCATCAGCCGCAGCCTGCACCCAGCCCTGTTGTTCGGGGCTAAGGCTGTTCCATAATTTATCGCTGATCCAGACCAGGCTGTTGTTGGCCTCGTGCTCTGTCAACGACAGAACGGGAGCTACTTCGTAATGCTTGTTCGCAAGATAGACGTTGATGCCGTTTTCGGCGACGTCCATCACGCCGGTTTGCAACGAGGTGTAGACGCTGCCGAACGGCATGTGGACGATCTGGGCGCCGTAGGCCGGGAACATGGTGTCCTCGGTCGGCGTCGCCTGAACCCGCACCTTCAGCCCCTTCATGTCCTCGATCTTTTTGATCTCGCGCTTGGCGTACATGTGGCGGAGGCCGAGCGTCGCAAGCCCGATGACGCGGGCGCCCTGCACGGTTTCGGCGATCATCGCCTTGACGGCCTTTGAAACCTCGGGGTCGGCGATCGCCTTGATGAGATGGGCTTCGTTGCGGAACAGGAAGTGCATCGACATCACGCCCGCCTGGGGCGAGAGCGTTGCCGCATTGGCCGAGGAGGAAATGCAGAATTCGACGTCACCGGATTTGACGAGCTGAAGCACCTGCGGCTCCTGCCCGAGCTGCGCGCCCGGATACTGGTCGATCAGCATGGTCCCCTTGCTCAGGGTCTTGAGCTTCTCGGCAAAGATATCGCCGAGGATTCCATAGCCGGTCGTCTTCGGCTGGTCATAGGCAAAGCGGTAATGCTTCACCTCTTGTGCGGTTGCGCCTGCCGCCATGAAAAGAAAGGCAGCAACGAACGCAGCGAATAGCTTGCCAAAACAGGCCATCGTCTCCCCCTCCCCGATCGTTTTCCCGATTATTTTCTCGGATCATCCCATCGGCCTTGTCGGGATGTCAATCGAACTGAGGGCGGAGAGCTGCCGTTTAATCCGTCATTTCCCTTTACTTTCCCTGGGCGCGCATGAAATCGAAATCGCAGCCTTCGTCGGCCTGCAAAATCGTCTCGTTGAACAGATGCGCGTAGCCGCGTTTGGCCCATTCCGCCGTCGGCAGTTGGAGCGCCGCCCGGCGTTTTTCGAGCTCGGTGGCATCGACCAACAGGTCGATGCTGCGTTTGGAGACGTCGAGGGCGATCATGTCGCCGGTCTTCACCAACGCCAGCGGGCCTCCGACCGCCAATTCCGGCGTGATATGCAGCACGATGGTGCCGAACGCCGTGCCGCTCATCCGCGCGTCCGAAATCCGCACCATGTCCTTGACGCCCGCGCGCAACAGCTTGCTCGGGATCGGCAGATAGCCGGCCTCCGGCATGCCCGGAGCGCCTTTCGGCCCGGCATTGCGCAGCACCAGCACATCGTCGGCCGAGACCTCCAGGTTGGGGTCGTCCACCCGCAGCGTCATGTCTTCGACGGATTCGAACACCACCGCGCGGCCAGTGTGCTGCAACAGCTTCGGTGTCGCCGCCGATTGCTTGATGACAGCGCCGCGCGGCGCCAGGTTGCCGTGCAGCACGGCCATCGAGCCCTGCGCGTTGATCGGATTGTCGCGCGGCCGAATGACGTCCTGCCCCGGCACCTCTTCGGCGCCCGCGACCACCTCGCGCAACGTCGCGCCCGTGATGGTTTTCGCCTCAAGATCGATCAGGTCGCCAAGCTGCGCCATCAGCTTCGGCACGCCACCGGCATGGTGGAAGTGCTCCATATAATGCGCGCCGGAAGGTTTCAGGTCGATCAGGACGGGAACTTCGCGGCCCAGTTTGTCGAAGGCGGCCAAGTCGATGCGGTACGGGCTGCGGTTGGCCATCGCGGTCAGATGAATGAGGCCATTGGTCGATCCGCCGACCGCCTGCATCACCACCTGCGCATTCCTGAAGGAAGACGCCGTCAGCATCTCGCTCGGCTTCGGCCCCTTGGCCTTGGCCATTTCGGCGGCGACCTTGCCGCTGGCCTCCGCCAGCCGAAAGCGTTCGGCATGGGGCGCTGGGATCGTCGCGCTCATCGGCAGCGACAGGCCAAGCGCTTCGGTCACGCAGGCCATGGTACTGGCGGTCCCCATCACCATGCAGGTGCCGACGGACGGCGCCAGCCGGTTGCTGACCGCCTCGATCTCGACCTCGTCGATTTCGCCGGCGCGGTGCTTGCCCCACAGCCGGCGGCAATCGGTGCAGGCCCCCAGCACCTCGCCACGATGATGGCCGACCACCATCGGGCCGACGGGAATAACGACGGTCGGCAGATCGGCCGAGATCGCCGCCATGATCTGCGCCGGCAAGGTCTTGTCGCAACCGCCGATCACGACAACCGCGTCCATCGGCTGGGCGCGGATCATTTCCTCGGTATCCATCGCCATCAGGTTGCGCAGGTACATCGAGGTCGGATACGAAAAGCTTTCCGCGATCGAAATGGTCGGAAACACCATCGGCATCGCACCGGACAGCATCACGCCGCGCTTCACCGCCTCGATGATCTGCGGCACATTTCCGTGGCAGGGATTATAGTCGCTGTAGGTGTTGGTGATGCCGACGATCGGGCGGTTCAGCGCGTCGTCCGAATAGCCCATCGCCTTGATGAAGACCTTGCGCAGAAACAGCGAAAAACCGGGATCGCCATAACTCGCCAGTCCCTTGCGCAATCCGTCAGCCATTTTCTTATTTCCTTTATTACTTTTGTAACGCCGTTCCGGGGTGCCTCGAAGAGGCAAACTCAGGAGCGCAATTGCGCCCCAGAAAACCTCGAGATTCCGGAATGACGCGTTCCGCGTCACTTCAAATCGATGATCCGGCTTTTGTCGCCGTCGAACTCCATGCCGCAGAACGAGCCGCCCTGGTAGAAATCGCCGACCGGATCGGGCTTGAGCTTGGCCTGTTCGGCAAAGGCGTGTTCGCGAAAGTCCTCGGCGCGGCCGGTCGGGCGATAGCCGAGATCGATGGCGCGATGATTGTCCCACCACCCGCGCTCGTTATTGGACGCGCCATAGAAGATTTCGAAATGAATGTCGGGATGATCGAGCCCGATCCGGCAGAGCTGTACCAGGTCTTCCGGCTTCAGCCAGATCGAGAGCCGGCGGTGGTCGAGCGGCTTTTCACCGAAATTGCCGATCCGGATACAGGTGACCTTCATGCCGTGTTTGTCGGCATAGAGCGCGCCGACGGCTTCGCCGAACACCTTGCTGACGCCGTAGCGGCTGTCGGGGCGTGGCGTCACGTTGGTGCCGATATGGTGATAACGCGGGTAGAAGCCGATCGCGTGATTTGACGAGGCGAACACGATGCGCTTGACACCCTTCTTGTGCGCGGCCTCGAACAGGTTGTAGCAGCCGATGATATTGGATTGCAGGATGTCGTCCCACGGGCCCTCGACCGAATAGCCGCCGAAATGAACGATGCCGTCGACGCCTTCGCAGATCGCCTCGACCTCGGCCATATTGGCGAGATTGGCCGCCTTGAATTTCTCGCCACTGCCGAGATCGGCGGGCGCCTTCAGGTCGCTCAACAGCAAATCCGGATAGATCGGCGGCAGCAATTTGCGCAAGGAGGTACCGATTCCACCTGACGCGCCGGTCATCAATATGCGTGGCATTTCATCCCTCATTTTCGGATTTCTGCATCAGTATGGCGCGGCGCGCGATGCGCGGCAAGCGCGCTTGCTGCAACCGTATGGCAATGTTAGCAAACAGCTCGGTGAGGAAGTCAGACCACAACGAGAAAATAAATGTCCGAAAAACCCGCACGCCCCGGCTTTCAGCCGGCCACGCATTATCCCGATCCCGCCATCCACGCGCTCGATCCGCGCTTTGAGAAATACTGGCTGAAATTATCCGCCGTCGAGCGGCTCGCCACGGGACTGCGCTGGGCCGAGGGGCCGGTCTGGTTCGGCGATGGCCGGTATCTGTTGTGCAGCGATATTCCGAACCACCGCATCATCAAGTGGGAAGAAGAGACGGGTGCGGTCAGCGTCTATCGCAAGCCGTCGAACTTCGGCAACGGCAACACCCGCGACCGCCAGGGACGCCTGGTCACCTGCGAACATGGCGGGCGGCGCGTGACCCGGACCGAATATGACGGTTCGATTACCGTGCTGATGGACTCCTTCAACGGCAAGAAGCTGAATTCGCCGAACGACGTCGTGGTGAAATCCGACGGCTCGATCTGGTTCACCGATCCGGTGTTCGGCCTGCTCGGCAATTACGAGGGCTATCTCGCGGAATCCGAGATCGACGCCAATGTCTACCGGATCGATGGTGAAACCGGGAAAGCCACCATCGTCGCCGAGGGCGTGTTGGGACCGAACGGGCTTTGCTTCTCGCCGGACGAGAAAATCCTCTATCTGGTGGAATCCCGCGGCGTTCCGAACCGCAAGATTCTCGCCTACGATGTTGCGCCATCCGGCGACAAGATCACCAACAAGCGTGTCCTGATCGACGCCGGTCCCGGCACGCCCGACGGCATGCGGGCGGACATCGACGGCAATCTCTGGTGCGGCTGGGGCATGGGCGATGCGGAGCTTGACGGCGTCATGGTCTTTGCGCCCGACGGGAAGCCGATCGGCCGTATCGCGCTGCCCGAGCGCTGCGCCAATGTCTGCTTCGGCGGCCTGAAGCGTAACCGCCTGTTCATGGCCGCAAGCCAGTCGATCTACGCGCTCTACGTGAACACGCAAGGCGCGCTGGGGGGATAGCTAAGGTCGTCATTCCGGAGCGATGCGAAGCATCTAGGACTCCGCTGTCATCACCGGGCATAGCCGTTCAAAGAACGGCGTCGTTTCCACTCGCCTACGCCCGGTGATCCACGTCTTACTTTCTTTTTATGGCAACAAAGACGTGGATGGCCGGGTCAAGCCCGGCCATGACGAAACGAAAAAACGCCGGAGTGGAAATCCGCTCCGGCGCTTTCGTTAATACTTGCGATGCTTACGCCGCGTTGAAACCGGCGACCGCCTTGACCTCGAGATATTCCTCAAGACCGAACTTGCCCCACTCGCGGCCGTTGCCCGACTGCTTGTAGCCGCCGAACGGCGCAGTGCGGTCATTCGGCACGCCTTGCAAATTGACGTTGCCGGCGCGGATGCGGCGGCCGACGCGACGTGCGCTTTCCACCGTATCGCCGGAGACGTAACCGGCGAGGCCATAGGGCGTGTCGTTGGCGATCCGCACCGCGTCCTCTTCGTCCTTGGCGCCGAGGATGGTGAGCACCGGGCCGAAGATTTCCTCGCGGGCGATCGTCATGTCGTTGGTGACGTCGGCGAAGATGGTCGGGCGCACATAGTAGCCCTTGTTGACGCCTTCGGGCAGGCCGGGACCGCCCGCAACCAGCGTGGCGCCTTCCTCGATGCCCTTGTTGATCAGCGCCTGGATCTTGTCCCACTGAATCCGCGAGACGACGGGACCGATGGTGGTGCCTTCGGCGCGCGGATCGCCCGCCTTGGTCTTGTCGGCGACGCCCTTGGCGATGGCGGCGACTTCCTTCATCTTCGACAGCGGCACGATCATCCTGGACGGCGCGTTGCACGACTGGCCGGAATTATTGAACATGTGCATCACGCCGCCGGTGACGGCCTTGGTGAGGTCGGCGCCTTCGAGGATGATGTTCGGCGACTTGCCGCCGAGTTCCTGGCTGACGCGCTTGACGGTAGGCGCAGCGCGCTTGGCGACGTCGATGCCGGCGCGGGTCGAACCGGTGAACGAGATCATGTCGATGTGCGGGTGCTCGCTCATGGCCGCGCCGACCTCGGGGCCGAGGCCGTTGATCAGGTTGAACACGCCCTTCGGTACGCCGGCTTCATGCAGAATTTCGGCAAAGATCAACGCGGAGGTGGGCGTGAATTCCGACGGCTTGAGGATCATGGTGCAGCCGGCGGCGAGCGCGGGCGCAACCTTGCAGGCGATCTGGTTCAGCGGCCAGTTCCACGGGGTGATCATGCCGATCACGCCGACGGGCTCGCGCACCACCACGGCGGTGCCGACCGGCTCCTCGAAATGATAATTCTTCAGAACTTCCAGCGTGGACATGATGTGCCCGAGGCCGGCGCCGGCTTGCAGCTTTTCGGCCATCGGCAGCGGCGCGCCCATCTCGTCGGAGACGGCGGCGCCAATTTCCTTCATGCGGCCCTTGTAGATTTCGACGACCTTGGTCAGCAGCGCCACGCGCTCCTCGCGGCTGGTCTGCGAATAGGTCTCGAACGCGCGTCTGGCGGCGGTGACCGCCTTGTCGACATCGGCCTTGGAGCCGAGCGCGATCTCATACATCGCCTCTTCGGTCGCCGGATTGACGACGGGCGTGGACTTCTTGACGACCGGATCGACCCAGGCGCCGTCGATATAGAATTGCAGGCGATTGACCATCGTGAACCTCTTGATTTCGGGGCTATGGGAGAACGGGCGCTCAGCCGACATTCTATGCCTGCATTCTTGCACGAACACGGGCCAAATTGAACCCGCCATATGCGGGACGCCGCGCCAGCGGCTGTCGCTGGATATAAGGTCAGCGAGGCGAAGGATGCAAGACGGGCGGGCAACCCCTCCGCCGTCATTCCGGGGCGCGCAGAGCACGAGCCCGGAATCCATCCATCGGCACGGCTGGTGGCGAGATGGATTCCGGGTCCACGCGAAGACGCGTGTCCCGGAATGACAGTCATCAAAATTCCGTCACACGGCCAATTTCCGGTGTCGCACCGGCGCGCCCGACGTGAGGCTTTCGGCCGCGTCGATGATGGCGTTGGCGTCGATGCCGTAGTGACGATAGAGGTCGTCGATGGCACCGGTCTGGCCGAAATGCTCGACGCCGAGCGCCTCAACCCGTTGGCCGCGCACGCCGCCGAGCCAGGCGAGCGCCGATGGATGCCCGTCGATCACGGTCACGAGGCCGCAATCGCGCGGCAGCGGCGCCAGCAATTTCTCGATATGAGACAGATGCGCCACGCCGCGGCGGTCGCGGCGCAGGCCGCGGGCAGCGCTCCATCCCGCATGCAGCCGATCGGCGGACGTGATCGCGAGCAGGCCGATGTCGCGGCGGCTTTCACCCAGAAGTCCGACCGCCTCGATCGCCTCCGGCGCCACCGCGCCGGTATAGGCAATGACGACTTCGGCATTTGGTCCGGGCTTGCGCAGCCAGTAAGCGCCCTCGGTGATGCCGGCCTCGAGGTCCGGCGACATGATCCGCTGCGGCTGATCGAGCGCGCGGGTGGTGAGCCGCAAATAGACCGAGCCGCCCTCGCCGCTCTCGCGTTGCATGTGGCGGAAGCCCCATCCCATGATCACCGCAAGTTCATCGACAAAGGCCGGCTCAAAATAGGAAAGACCATCCTGCGCCATGCCGATCAAAGGCGTTGCGATCGACTGATGCGCGCCGCCTTCCGGCGCGAGCGTAATGCCCGAGGGCGTCGCCGCCACCATGAAGCGCGCATCCTGATAACAGGCGTAGTTCAGCGCATCGAGACCACGCTCGATGAAGGGATCGTAGAGCGTGGCCACCGGCAGCAGCCGCTCGCCGTTGATCGCATGCGACAGCCCCAGCGCCGACATCAGGATGAACAGGTTCATCTCGGCGATGCCGAGCTCGATGTGCTGGCCCTTGGGCGAGGCGTCCCAGTTGAAGGTCGAGGGAATCTTCTCGCTGCGGAACAGATCGGCTTTTTCGGCGCGCGCGAACAGCCCGCGCCGGTTGACCCAGGCGCCGAGATTGGTTGAGACCGTGACGTCGGGCGAGGCCGTGACGATGCGGGAGGCCAAGGCGCTGTCGCCGCGCGCGAGCTCATTGAGAACCAGACCGAAGCCCTGTTGCGTGGACATCTGTGGCGACGGAGAGAACGTCAGCCGCTCGGGCACCGCGATTTCCGGCGCGCTGAGCCGCCGCCGGCCCTCACGGTTGAACGGTGCCGAGGCGAGGTATGCCTCGAGTTCAGCAGGCGTTTGCGACAGGCCCTCGAACTTGTCCCACTCGTGACCGGGGCGGATGTTCTGCGTGGAGCGCCACTTCTCCATCTGCGCCACCGTCATCAGGCCGGCGTGATTGTCCTTGTGGCCCTGGAACGGCAGACCGACGCCCTTGATGGTGTAGGCGATGAAGCAGACCGGCCGGTCATGGTCGATCGACTCGAAGGCCTCGCACATGCTCGCCATGTCATGGCCGCCGAGATTGGACATCAGCGCCAGCAATTCCTCGTCGCTGCGCCGCTCGATCAGTTGCGTGACCGGCCCCTGATCGCCGATCTCGTCGCGCAAATGCTTGCGGAACGCAGCACCACCCTGGAAGCACAGCGCGGCGTAGAGCTGGTTCGGACAGGCATCGATCCATTTCCGCAGCGCCTCGCCGCCCGGCTCGGCGAAGGCCTCACGCATCAACCGGCCGTATTTCACGATCACCACGTCCCAGCCGAAGTTACGGAACATGGATTCGAATTTCTCCCACAGGCCTTCGCGCACCACAGCGTCCAGGCTCTGGCGGTTGTAATCGACCACCCACCAGGTGTTGCGCAGGCCGTGCTTCCACCCTTCGAGAAGCGCCTCGAAGATATTGCCCTCGTCCATCTCGGCATCGCCGACTAGCGCGATCATCCGTCCCTCCGGGCGGTCCTTGGCCCAGCCATGGGCCTTGACGTAATCCTGCACCAGCGAGGCAAACAGCGTCTGCGCCACGCCGAGCCCGACCGAACCGGTCGAAAAATCGACGTCGTCAACGTCCTTGGTCCGCGACGGATAGGATTGTGCGCCCTTGAAGCCGCGGAAATTCTCCAGCTTCTCGCGGGTCTGGTGCCCGAACAGATACTGGATCGCGTGAAACACCGGGCTCGCATGCGGCTTCACCGCGACGCGGTCCTGCGGCCGCAGCACCGAGAAATAAAGCGCCGACATGATGGTCGCGAGCGAGGCGGAAGACGCCTGGTGGCCGCCGACCTTCAGGCCGTCGACGTTGGGCCGGACATGGTTGGCATGGTGGATGGTCCAGGAGGACAACCACAGCACCTTGCGTGCCAGTGCGGATAGCGTTTCAAGATGTGCTGACGCGGTCGGCATGGCGTGGCTCCCGGCGGTAAGGCTTTGGTGGTTTGATTGCCACCGAGTTTACCGCGGCCATTTCCGCCAAAAATCTCAAATTTTGGCGACATACCCCGGTATTTTGGGATAATTTATCATTTTTATCACCCCAACCAACGGTTCATTCCAATGTCGACACTTGACGCCATCGACCGCAGGATTCTCGGCCTGCTGCAATCCGACGGCCGCATCACCATGGCCGAACTCGCCGACAAAGTCGGGCTCTCGGTCTCGCCCTGCCATCGCCGGGTGAAACTTCTGGAAGAGCGCGGCGTCATCACCCGCTATATCGCCACTGTCGACCAGAAGTCGCTCGGTCTGCATGTCAGCGTCTTCATCTCGATCAAGCTCGCGCGGCAAAAGGAAGAAGACCTCAACCGCTTCGCGCGCGCGATCTCGAAATGGGATGAAGTGCTGGAATGCTATCTGATGACCGGCAATCGCGATTATCTGTTGCGCGTGGTCGCCGCGGATCTATCGTCCTATGAAGCGTTCCTGAAGAACAAGCTGACGCGGCTCGACGGTATCGCCTCGATCGAGTTCAAGTTTTGCGCTGAGCCAGGTGAAATACTCGATCGCGCTGCCGGTGTGACGACACCCGTCAGGGATTCGGCGACGGCTCCGCTGCGAGAGCCGCGAGCTGCGAGTGCCTGACGCGTTCGCGGTGCGCCGTATAAAGCCCGCTCGCGACAATGACGCCAGCACCGACCACGGTCCAGATATCAGGCACTTCGCCAAAGATCAGGAAGCCCAGCAGCGTGACCCAGAGAAGCTGGACATAGGAGAACGGCGCCAGCACCGAAGCATCAGCATAGCGAAACGCGAGCACGACGATCCACTGCCCCGCGGTCGATGTCAGACCGATGATGGTCCCGAACAGGATATCGTGCCAGGTCGGCGCGACCCAGACGAACGGAACCAGCACGCAGAGAATCGAAAAACCCACGATCGACCCGTAGGTCATGGTGACCAGGACATGCTCCTGCCCGCTCATCCTGCGCGTCAGGATCAGACAGCAGGCCCAGGCGAACGCCGACACTACCGGAAAGAACGCGGCGGGATGAAACGCGCTGGTGCCCGGACGCAGCACGATCAGCACGCCCATCAGTCCCACGGCGGTTGCGAGCCAGCGCCGCAGGCCGACTTTCTCGGCCAGAAAAAAAATCGATAGCGCGGTGACGAACAAAGGCGAGACGAAACTGGTGGCGGAGGCTTCCGCAATCGGGAGAAACCGCAGGCCCGAGATAAACAACAGCGAGGAGCCGAGCAGAGCCATCGCCCGCGTGACCTGCAACACCGGCCGCTTTGTCTGCAACGAAAACAATGGCGATCCCGGCATGATCGCCGGACTCATGATCAGCAGGAATACCAGAAACCTGATCCAGGCGATCTCGATCGAAGGCAAGGTCGTCGAGAGATATTTTGAGGTTGCATCCGACGTGCCGAGAAAAACGCTCGCTAGCAGAAGCAGCGCAATCCCGCGCAGCGGCCGGTCGGCGCGCGCGGGCGCGACTTTGGCTGGTTTTGCTTTATCGGGGTTATCCTCGGGCAGCGCCAAGAGAGCGCTGTCGAGCTTTAAAGCTGCGGCGGGGCGGGTCACGGTGTGAACTCTGGGGCCGAAAATAGAATCGGGCGAAGTCACAAAAAAGCGCCAACCAGCCACCGCGACAAGGCCCGAAAACAGGCAGCGGATATGCGCTTGCTGCGCCGAAGTTAAAGCATTGGCAGGCTTCGCGGTTTGGGGCCGCGCGGAAATGCTCTGTCGAGCGCGGCGATGTCCTCTGCGCTCAATACGAGATCGCCGGCCACCGCGTTGTCGGCGGCGTGTTCCGCGCTCGACGCTTTCGGGATCGTAAACACATTCGGTTCGCGCACCAGATAGGCCAGCGCGACCTGACGCGGGGATGCGTCATGTCGTTTGGCGATGGTCTGCAATACCGCGCCGCTTGGACTTGAAGCTTTGGGAAAATCGTTGTGACCGAACGGCGAATAGGCGACGACGGCAACGCCGTGCTTTGCGCACCACGGAATCACCGCGTGCTCGATCGCGCGTTCCTGCAAGTGATAGAGCACCTGGTTGCAGGCGATCTTCCCCTCGCCGGCAACGTCCAGCATCTCATCGAGATCGTCGGCGTCGAAATTGGAAACGCCCCATGAGCGGATCTTTCCGGCACTCACCAGTTGCTCGAACGCCGCCACCGTCTCTGATAACGGAACACTGCCGCGCCAATGCAACAGATAACAATCGAGATGATCGGTCTTGAGCCGCGTCAGCGATTTTTCGCAAGCCGCAAGGGTGCCGCGGCGCGAGGCGTTGCCGGGCAGCACTTTCGAAACCAGATAGGTCTCGTCGCGACGGCCGGCGATCGCCTCGGCAATCACCAGCTCCGCATCGCCATACATTTCGGCGGTATCGATGTGGGTCATGCCGAGATCGATGCCGCGGCGCAACGCCGTTACCGCCGATTTGCGATCGCCGTGATCGATGTACCAGGTGCCCTGCCCGATGACAGGCACATCGTGGCCGGTTAAGCCAAATTTTTTATGTTTCATGTGTTCACCCATGATGCAGGCGGCGCACCATAGAGGAAGCAATCACCGGCGTCGATCAGCTCGCCGCGAACAATTTCTTGCTTTCCTGATCGGCGATTGGCGATTGTGCGATCAGGCGCTTGAGTTCGGGAATGCACGAGCCGCAATTGGTGCCGGCCTTGAGCCGCAAGCCAATTTCGGCGGCCGAGCGCGCGCCCGTGGCGATCGCATCGCAGATCGTGTTGCGGCCGACGCCGAAGCAGGCGCAGACCACCGGCCCCGCGCTCGCGACCCCTTGTGCCGGTTTGCCGGACAGCAGCATCCGCCGTTGATCGTCGGTCAGGGAGCCTGCGGCGAACAGTTCCTTCACGAAGCCCCAATCTCCGGCGTCGCGCGCCGGCCCGAGAAACAGGCAGGTCTCGATCGCGTCACCGGTGAACGAAGCCGCACGGTACACGCCGCCGCCGAAATCGCTATATTCGGCAAGTTCCTCACCCGCCACCGAACGCAACCACGACGACCATCCCTTGAGGTCCGCATTGTCGGCAATCAGATAGCCCAGGCCGCCGCCGACGGTGGCGCGGGCCCACCAGGCGTGATCGGGCAGTTGCAGCGGCTTGCGCGACAGCACGAAACCGCGAAAGACATATTCGTAGGGCAGGATCGAGGCCGGCGTCGCCTTGGCTTCCGGCTGGCCGGAAAACGGATCGGTGATCGGCGCCACCAGCGCACCGACGCGCGCGGCCGATGCGTTGGCTTCGCTCCAATGGATCGGCGCGAACAGCATGCCGCGCTGCTGGCGCGGACTGACCACGACCTTGAGCGTGCACTGGCCATGATCGGTGGTGAGGCGGGCGAACGACCCGTCCGCCAGACCATGTCGCGCGGCGTCGTCGGGATGCACCTCGACGAATGGTTCCGGCAAATGCGCCCCCAGCCGCTGGCTCATGCCGGTGCGGGTCATGGTGTGCCATTGATCGCGGATGCGGCCGGTATTGAGCCGTAGCGGACGCCCCTCGTTGATCTCGGTCCGCAGCAAGGGACGTTCCGGCGCGACGAAGCGTGCTTTTCGGTCGTTGGTGAAGAATTCACCGCCGGCAAAGAAGCGCTGTTGCCCGGTCTCGTCGGTGCGATGCGGCCACAGCACCGGCGTCATGGCATCGAAGGCTTCATCGCTCACCGAGCTCAGGCCGCCGATATCGAAATCGCGGCTGCCATTGTTTTCGAAAGCCGACAGCGCCGCGTGCTCGCGGAAGATCGCCGCCGCCGAGTTGTAGTCGAACGCCGCGCCGAAACCGAGACGCTTGGCCACTTGGCTGACGATCCACCAGTCGGGCCGCGCTTCTCCGGGCGCCGGCAGAAACGCGCGCTGACGCGAGATGCGCCGCTCCGAATTGGTGACGGTGCCGGACTTTTCGCCCCAGGCCAACGCCGGCAACAAGGCGTGCGCGCCGGCAGCGACGGTGTCGTTGGAGAGAACGTTTTCGGAAATCACGAACAGCTCGAGTTTCTTCAAAGCGGCGCGCGCGGCGTCGGCGTCGGGCAGCGACACTACCGGGTTGGTGCCCATCACCCACAGCGCCTTGATCTCGCCGCGGCCGATCGCCTCGAACATCTGAACCGCCTTGAGCCCTTCATGGGTCGCAATCCGCGGCGCTTTCCAGAATCGGCGCACCCGATCGATATCGGGCGGCGTGAAGTTCATGTGCGCGGCGAGCTGGTTGGAGAGCCCGCCGACCTCGCGGCCCCCCATCGCGTTCGGCTGCCCGGTCAGCGAAAACGGCGATGCGCCGATCTTGCCGATCCGCGCGGTGGCGAGATGGCAATTCACGATCGCGTTGACCTTGTCGGTGCCCTGCGCCGACTGGTTCACGCCTTGCGAATACAGCGTGACCACGCGCGGCGTTGCCGCAAATAGCTGGAAGAAGGCCGAGACATCCTGTTCAGAGAGTCCAGTTGCCAGCGCGGTCGCCGCCACACTGCCGGCAATGCTGCGGGCGCGCACCAGCGCCTCGTCCAAGCCCACCGTGTAACGCTCGATGTAATCGCGATCGAGCGCGCCGTGATCGGCCAGATGCACCAGCAGCCCGGAAAACAGCGCGGTATCAGTGCCGGGCTTGAGCCCCAGAAACAGATCGGCATCCTCGGTGGTGTCGGTCTTGCGTGGATCGATCACGACGATGCGCGCGCCACGGCGTTGTTTGTTGGCGATCATGCGCTGGAACAGCACCGGATGACACCAGGCGGCGTTGGAGCCGACCAGCACCAGCAGATCGGCCTCGTCGAGGTCTTCATACACGCCGGGCACGGTGTCGGCGCCAAAGGCGCGGCGATGGCCCGCCACGGAGGACGCCATGCACAGCCGCGAATTGGTATCGACGTTGGCGCTGCCGATGAAACCTTTCATCAGCTTGTTGGCGACGTAATAGTCCTCGGTCAATAATTGCCCGGACAGATAAAAAGCCACCGCGTTCGGACCATCGCGCGCCACGATGTGGGAAAAGCGATGCGCGATGTGGTCGAGCGCATCGGTCCAGGCGACCCGCTCCATCGTGCCTTTGCTGCAACGGATCATCGGATAGAGCAGACGATCTTCCAGGCCAAGCGTCTCGCCGAGCGCTGACCCCTTGGAACAAAGCCGGCCAAGATTGGCCGGATGCGAGGGATCGCCGGAGATCGCCGCGCCGCCGCCTCCGTCCGGCGTAGCCAGCACGCCACAGCCGACGCCGCAATAGGGGCAGGTCGTACTAGTGGAGCGGATTTGACGTTCGCTATCGTGCCCACCGCGATCTGGTAATGCGAACGTCAAATCCAAAGCTCCACTACGAATTTATATTTGCTAGTGGTCCTTTGATTCCAACATTCGCAAACGTGCCTGCCCCAACAGGATGCGAATGTTGGAATCGGACCACTAGTGGCGCGCAGCGCGGGATTGATCGATGTCATCGCAAGCGCCCGATCATGCCGCCGCCGCCAAAGCTGCGGCCGGCCGGCCGAACATCATATCCTTGCGGATCGCGGCGACATTTTCCCGGTTGCGGATCAAGCCGAGATACCACAGCGCATCGGCGGTATCGCCGACCAGCACCGCGCCGGTCAGCCGGCCTTCCTCGATCACGAGCTTCTTGTAGATGCCGCGCCTGAAATCGCTGAGCACCACGGCTTCGCTGCGATCGCTGCCCATAAATTCGCCCGCCGAGAACACACCGACGCCGGAGACTTTGAGATTGGTCGCGGTCACGCTTCCGCCATAGGCCGCGTTGCGGCCGGCCAGATGCTGCGCCAGTACCCTTGCCTGCTCATAGGCAGGCTCGACCAGGCCATAGCAGATGCCGCGATGTTCGGCGCATTCGCCAAGCGCGAAGATGCCGCCTGATCCGGTCTGGAGCTGATCATTGACGATGATGCCGCGGTTGACCGGAATGCCGGCTTCCTTGGCGAGCCCAATATTCGGCCGGATACCTGCCGCCAGGATCACGGCGTCGGCCTCGATCTGCTGTCCGTCGTTGAGCTCGACGCCCTCGACACGGTTCTCGCCGAGGACGCGAGCCGTGCTGGCGTTGAGCAGAACCTTGATTCCCTTTTTCTCGACCAGCGATTTCAAAAGCGCTCCCGCCGGCGCATCGAGCTGGCGCTCCATCAGACGGTCCATCAGATGAAGCAGCGTCACGGGTGCCCCCGCCTTGGCGAGGCCGTAGGCGGCTTCAAGCCCGAGCAATCCGCCGCCGACCACGACTACGCGCTTTTTACTGGCGGCGAGCGTCAGCAGCAGATCGACATCCCGGCTGTCGCGAAAGGTGTGCACGCCGGTGAGGTCGACGCCGGGCACGTTGAGCCGCAGCGGGTTCGATCCGGTCGCCAACACGAGCTTTGAAAAATGGACGCTCTCCTCGTTGGCGATCTTGAGTTCGCGGCGGCCAACATCGACCTCGTCGACAGCGCAGCCATATTTCAGCGTGACGCCGCGGTCGCGCCACCAATTGGCGGGCTTGAGCTCGATTTCATGGGACGCGGTCTCACCCGCCAGCACCGAGGACAACAGCACCCGGTTATAGGCAAGCCGCGGCTCGTCGCCGATGACGGCTATGGCATAGCGTCCCAACGCGACTTTCGCGAGTTCGTCGACCAGACGGGCAGCGGCCATTCCATTGCCGACGATCACGAGCAATTCACTCATGTAGGTTTCCTGTTCGAAAGCTTCCTATTCGGCTGCCTGCGGGCTGCCATAGGCTTCGGAAATCATGAAGCCGGACAAGGTGCCGTAGGCGGTGGTCCAGGCGTTTGCGACTTCGGGAGTCCAGCCGTCGCCTAACCCTTTTTCCAGCGTCCACAGCAAGGCAGAACCTACGACCGGATAATGTTCGGACCTGGCGCCATAGGCGACGTGACGTTTGGCCAGCGCACTCGCGGCCGGCAGGATCGACGGAAGATCGCCGAGGCCGCTGACCACAGCGGCGAGCATTCCCATCAGCTTTTTCCGCTGCTCGGTCATGTCGGCGGGGAACATCGACTTGACCTGCGGCGCGATCTCGAACAGGCGATCGTAAAAAAGCATTGCCGCCTGATCGGAGATCGGTGCGACCTTGGAGAAACTCTGCTGAACAAGCTTGACCTCGTCAGGCGTCATATCTTCCTCCTGCTGGTTGCTTCTGCTTTCCGCCGCCACCTCGTCCCGCTTGCGGGACGAGGGTCATCACTAAGGCTGCCGTGGTGCAGCCAACCTTCGTCGTTTAGATGCGCGCCGAAGCCAGGCTTGGCGCGCCGGCCTCCGCCGGGCTGCGACGCAGGTAGAACCACCAGGTCAGCGCCAGGCAGATCGCGTAAAAGCCGAGATAGATAAAAAGCGCGAGCTGCGGTCCGCCGGTTGCGGCAATCGATTTGCCGAAGCCGCTCGGAATGAAGTAACCGCCGCAGGCACCGACCGCACCGATGAAGCCAACGGCCGCTCCGCTTTCGATGCTCGCGGTCTTGATCGCGAGCGCCCGGCCGGCTTCGCCCTTGCCCTGGGCTTTGCGCAGATTTTCCTCACGGAAAATCGAGGGGATCATCCGGTAGGTCGACCCGTTGCCGACGCCGGTGGTGACGAAGAGGATCAGGAACATCGTGAGGAAGCCGGCGAAGTTCTTGTCACCCACAAAATAGATCACACCGATGGTGGCTGCCGCCATCGCGATGAAATTCCAGAAGGTGATAATGGCGCCGCCGATCTTGTCGGCGAGTAGCCCCCCAAGCGGGCGCGATAACGAGCCGACCAGCGGTCCAAGGAACGCAATCGCGATCGTGACCGCCGGAAACTGGGTCTTGATCAGCAGCGGGAACGCCGCCGAGTAGCCGATGAAAGAGCCGAAGGTCCCGACATAGATGAAGGCCATGATCCAGGTGTGCTTGCGCTTGACGATCGCAAGCTGATCCCCGAACGAGGACTTCGCCGTGGTCAGGTTGTTCATGAAATAGACGGCGCCGAACACCGCGATGATGAGCGGGATCACCCACATCAACCCGGCATTCTGGAGATAGACCCCGGAGACCGGCGTCGCCTGATAGAGATTGATGAGGCCGACGCCCATCAGCATCGGTGTGATCAGCTGAACGCTGGAAACGCCGATATTGCCGCCGGCGGCATTGAGGCCGAGCGCCCAGCCCTTCATGCGATCGGGATAGAAGAAGGAGATGTTGGCCATGCTGGAGGCGAAGTTTCCGCCGCCGAGACCGGCGGTCGAAGCCACCAGCAGCATCAGCCAGAATGGCGTGTCGGGCTGGCTGACGAAATAAGCAAGCCCGAACGTCGGAATAAAGAGAACCGAGGCCGAGAAGATCGTCCAGTTGCGGCCACCGAACGTCGTGACCGCGAAGGTGTAGGGAAAGCGCATCAGCGAGCCGATCAGGCCCGGAATGGCGACGAGCTGGAACAATTCATCGGTCGTATAGTGGAAGCCGGCCGCCGGAAGCTTGGTCGCGACGATGCTCCAGATCAGCCACACCGAAAATCCGACATGCTCGGCAACGATCGACCAGATCAGGTTGCGGCGGGCCGTCACCTTGCCTTTGCTTTCCCAGAAGGTCGGATCCTCGGGGTTCCAGTCTGAAATCCAGATCGGGTCTTTCGAGCTCATTGAAATTTCCTTTGTTCAGTAAGGGCCCGTCGCGAAGGCGCGCCAAAGCATTCCGGGTGAAGCCCGGTGAAGCGGTCGCAAATCGGATGAATGGGTTTTTGGCGACGGCAGCAGTGGCGTCGGTAAAAGCTATTCAAGCTTTGTGCCAAGCCGATTTGTAGGACAAATACGCTTTATTACAGATACTTAAACGAGTGCCCTGACATCCCGGCTCCAGGCAAATCCGCATTCAAAATTTGCACTCGCATATTTATTGTGCGACGCACAACGAATGAGCAGGCCGCTCAAAAAACACCCTTGCACAGTCGTTGGCGGAGATATCGCGATTCGCAGGCCTTATTTCGCGTCCATCGCGACCTTGACTGCGACGAGGCGCCACGTTGGCCATGGCACATCGATTGCATCGCCTAATTGCTAGTCAACGAAGACTGCGATCCGCCGGATTGTGCAAAGCCGCCCTTGGCTGAAAACAACCACAGCGTCACCGTCCGACCGAGCATGCTCGGCGCAGCCGCGATGCAATTTAACATCGCCTGACGAATTCCCGTGCTCCGATCTGCATCGGAGAAGCGGGCAGATGACGCAACAATCCGTAAACGCCGGAATCATTTCCACGACGGAGAGCGAATCCGGATTTCGATCCCGGACCCGCGCTCGCGATGCCGCCAGGCTTTAGCTGAACCTGATACGAAAAGAGGACCTGCAATGTCATACCTCGTGCCTTCGGAATTCGTTACCAAGATGGTGGATGCCGGAGAATCCAAGATCTTCATGTCGACCCGAGATACCGTGATCCGCGGTTATATGGCCGGCGCGATCCTGGCGCTTGCGGCCTGGTTTGCCGTGACGATCAACGTCAATACCGGTCAACCGATCGTGGGAGCGCTGTTGTTTCCGGTCGGATTTTCCATGCTGTATCTGCTCGGCTTCGATCTCTTGACCGGCGTGTTCGTTCTGACGCCGCTCGCATTGATTGACAAACGGCCGGGCGTGACGCTTGCCGGTGTTTTGCGCAATTGGGGTCTTGTGTTTATCGGCAATTTCGCCGGCGCACTCACAGTCGCCTTCATGATGGCGTTCGTGACGACCTTCGGCTTTACGCAGGAACCCGACAAGGTTGGCACGGCGCTAGGCAATATCGGCGAGGCGCGCACGCTCGGCTATGCGTCCCACGGCGCCGCCGGCATGGCGACGCTGTTCATCCGCGGCATGCTCTGCAACTGGATGGTATCCACCGGTGTGGTCGGCGCCATGATCTCGACTACCGTGCCCGGCAAGGTCATCGCGATGTGGATGCCGATCCTGGTCTTCTTCTATATGGTGTTCGAGCATTCCGTCGTGAACATGTTCCTGTTTCCGTCGGGATTGATGCTCCACGCCAAGTTCTCGATCATGGATTACTTCGTCTGGAACGAAATTCCGACCGTACTCGGCAATCTGGTCGGCGGGCTTTCGTTCACGGGATTGACGCTCTACGCCACGCATGTGCGCACTGCGCCGAAGCGTGATGCCAAGCCGGCGCCGGTCCGCGTCGCCGTCTGATGGTCCAAACCTCCGGGAGCCCGGCTATTGCAACGGGCTCCCCACTTTCCTTGGCGCATTCATGCCGGCCGAACTGCGGATATCGCTGGGGCAATGCTCTGACAAAGGCCGCAAGCCGACCAACCAGGATTTTCACGGTGCGCTGATCCCAGGCGAACCGCTGCTGAACCTGAAAGGCATCGCGGTGGTGATTGCCGACGGCATCAGCTCAAGCGAGGTCAGCCATATCGCGAGCGAGTCGGCGGTCAAGAGCTTCCTGACCGACTACTACTGCACATCCGAATCCTGGTCGGTGAAAACATCCGCCCAGCGCGTGCTGGCCGCAGCCAACGCCTGGCTGCATTCCCAGACACGGCGAAGTCAATACGCGCATGACAAGGACAAGGGCTACGTCTGCACCTTGACTGCGCTGGTCATCAAATCGACCACCGCGCACGTCTTTCATGCCGGCGATTGCCGCATTTACCGGCTTGCGGGCAACACACTCGAACAACTGACCGACGATCACCGCGTCATCGTTTCCTCCGAACAGACCTATCTCGGCCGCGCGCTGGGGATCAATCCGCAAATCGAAATCGACTATCGGGCGGTTCCGGTCGAAAAAGACGACGTCTTTCTGCTCGCGACCGATGGCGTCTACGAACATGTCAGCGGCCGCTTGATGGCAGCCGCGGTCAGAGACCACCCGGCCGATCTCGACAGTGCCGCCCGGCTGATCGTCGATGAGGCGCTTCAGCGCGGCAGCCAGGACAACCTCACGATCCAGATCGTACGGATCGACGACTTGCCGAACGGCGAGGCCGGCGAGGTCTTTCAGCCGACATCCGAACTGCCGCTGCCGCCGCTGCTCGAGGCCAGGGCCGTCTTCGACGGCTACCGGATCGTCCGGGAGCTTCATGCGAGCCACCGCAGCCATATTTATCTGGCCGTCGATACCGTGACGGATGCGCTGGTCGGGATCAAGATTCCGTCGATCGACCTGCGCGACGACCCGGCCTATCTGAAACGCTTCATGATGGAGGAATGGGTCGCCCGGCGTATTGACAGCCCCTACGTCCTCAAACCCTGCCCGCCCTCACGAAGGCGCAACTTCCTTTATGTCGCGATGGAATTCATCGAGGGACAAACGCTCCGACAGTGGATGATCGACCATCCAAGGCCGGACCTGGAAACCGTGCGCAATATCGTCGAGCAGACCGCCAAGGGCCTGCGCGCGTTCCATCGCAAGGAAATGCTGCATCAGGACTTGCGGCCCGACAACATCATGATCGACAAGACCGGAACGGCGAAGATCATCGACTTCGGCGCGACCAAAATCGCAGGCGTCGCCGAAGCCGCGCCGTCCTTCACCGGAGACGAAATCCTCGGCACGGCGCAATACACCGCACCCGAATATTTTCGCGGCGCAGGCGGCTCTCCGCGTTCGGACCTGTTTTCGCTCGGCGTGATCGCCTATCAGATGCTGACGGGACAATTGCCTTATGGCGCCCAACTCGCCCAGGCCCGCACCAAATCGCAATTCGGCAGGCTCAGATACCAGCCGGCCTCCGACGAAAACCGCGATGTTCCGCCGTGGATGGACGCAGCGTTGCGGCGGGCGGTCGATCTCGATCCGGCGAAGCGTTATGAAAGCCTCTCCGAGTTCGTCTTCGACCTTCGTCATCCCAATGAGAATTACCTGAATGCGTCAGCGCCGCCCCTGATCGAGCGCAATCCGAACCTGTTCTGGAAATGCACCACGGCCGCGCTCGCGCTCATCGTCATCGTTTTGCTCGCGAGCCGGCATTAGAGCGTTTTCGAGCGAAGCGGAAACCGGTTCGCGTGAAGAAAACGCGTCGAACAAAGGACCAGAGCCCGGTTTTCGATTCAGGACTGAATAGGCTCCAGATCAGGCGTTCTCGACCGCGGCCATCGGCTTGGGCGCAACGCCCTCGCCGGGTCTAACGCGGAATTCATAGGTCATGAGATGCCAAGGTGACTTTGCCGGCTTGCCGTCGGGCATGGTGGGATCGGTTCGTTTTTCGACCTTGGCGATCAACTCCTCCTTCACGCCAAACACGACATCGGTGTCGATATATTTATCGCCTTCAACGAACACATGCGTGACCAGCGGCTCGTGACCGGGCGCATTGACCAGGAAGTGCACATGGGCGGGCCGCATCGGATGGCGATGCAGACCTAAGATCATCTGTCCGACCGGACCATCGGTCGGGATCGGGTAGCTGCACGGCAGGATGGTGCGGAAATAAAACTTGCCCTCGGCATCGGTAATGAAGCGCCCGCGCGACGACGGACCGGCCGTCTCATAGTCCGGCTTCTGTGAATCGTACCAGCCGTCGTCGTCGGCGTGCCAGATATCGACCGGAACGTTCGCCAGCGGCTTGCCCTTCAGATCGGTGACGCGGCCCTGCACGAACATCTTTTCTCCCTCGAGACTTGGAGAGACGTCGGTGCCATGTGGCATGGCCTTGTGTTCGCCGACATAGAACGGGCCGAGCACAGTGGTCTCGGTCGCGCCTTCGCGTTCCCTGTGATTGACGGCGTCCACCAGCATCGAGACGCCGAGCACGTCGGACAACAGGATGAACTCCTGCCGACTTGGCGTGCACTTCTGGCCGACGCGGGTAAGGAAGTCGATCGCGTATTCCCATTCGCCGAAGGTGAGATCGGTCTTGCGGACGAACTCGTGCAACGATTTGGTCAATTCCTCCATCAGGAATTTAACCCGCGGATTCTTTACCTCCTCAAAACTTTGAATGACGGCGGCGGTGAGTTCGGTGTCG
>CAVVLH010000122.1:0-42979 GCA_963748805.1 uncultured Alphaproteobacteria bacterium
GAATTATTCTGAACCACCATGCTGCGGCGGGCGAAACGACCCCGCGCCGGGACGATTCGCAATGCCGCCGGAAGCAAACTGCTGACTCTTTTCAAATTGTGCGGCGCCGCGACCATATGCTCGGGGCGCGGGAATTGGCGTGCGCTCGCCCGGCGGCGGCACGTTGAAATCGAGTTCGGTTCGCCCTGCGGCTGATCGTGGGTCTGATCATGACGCTGCGGAAAACGGCGCGGCTGCTCGCCCGGTTTCGGCTTGGGGCGGTACACGCGCTTGAACAGCGGCTTGCGTTCGCGCTCGCCACTTCCCGCCGCATACGCGGGTTTCATCGGCGCTGCATGCGACGGAGTAAAAGCGGCACGCGCGGCGCTCTCGCCAGTGGATTTGGACTGCGCCGGGGCCAGCTTCGGCACGAACGGGCTGGGTGAAGTTGCTGCATGGCCAGCATCGTTTTACCGGTTCCAGCTGCGCCTGGAAGTATGAGCGGCTGATTCGGGTCATGGAATTCCAGAGCCTTGTATTGATCCTGAGTCAGCTCCATCAGGCGGAGTTCCGCCTCTCGCGTCACAGCGATGCCCTGGACCGGTCGCAAAGCCGGTCGCATCACATCGCGAAGCTGATTTCGATCGATACGTGAAAGAGACTTCTTCAACGATTCGGAAGGAATTCGCAGCTTCTGCCTCATGCGGCACTTGTCCTCAAGCCAGTAATCGGTCAAATGATCGAGAAACGGGATCAGCCCCTCCGGAAATTCAGTCATGTCCAATAACATCTCCGGAACGACACCGGGGTCCGAAGGTGGCAATTGCAGAGTAACATCGGGGCAGAATCACGCCATATCCCCATACCTGATTCCGAAAGAGGTCACGATTGCCAGAGTTGTGCAGGAACTCCTCAACCGCATAATATGCCGAGCGCGCTGCGGGGCATCGCTGAAGCTGCATCGCGATTGGATCGTCAAGGCCGGCGCGCCACAGCGCATTCGCGAGACCGGCTGGCTCAAGGCCTGGCGCAGCGACGCGACAGAGGCCGCCAAACAAGAGCAGGCGTTCCTCGCCGAATTCGGCATCAAGAGCGAACTGCTCGACCGGCAGGCGATCTCGGCGCTCGAGCCGAACATCCTGCCGGTCTACACCACCGGCCTTCTGCACACCCAGACCGCTTCGGTGGATTCGCCGGGCGCGGTGGTCAAGGCCTATGCGCAGATGCTGAAGGGTATCAGTGGCGAAGTCCGCCAATCCGATATCAGGGGGATCGAGCCTGAGGATCGCGGCTGGCGCGTCGTGCTCGGCGATGGCGCGGTCACCGCGCGCCATGTCGTGGTGGCGCTCGGCCCGTGGTCGGCCGATCTGCTGCGGCCGCTCGGCTATCGCGTGCCGCTCGCGGTCGAGCGCGGCTATCATCAGGAATTCACGCCCAATCCGGCACGCGCCTTGCACCGTCCGATCCATGATGCCGAAGGCAGTTTCCTGATGTCGCAGATGGAAAATGGCATTCGTGTCACCTCCGGCGTCGAATTGACCGACCGTGACGCGCCGTCGTCGTTCGCGCAACTCGATATGGTGGTGCCGATGGCGCGTGGCGTCGTCGAATTCGGTTCAGCCGTCGCCGAACCCTGGCGCGGGGCGCGGCCGACGTTACCGGACAGTCTGCCGATGATCGGGAAGGCGCCGCGGCATCAGGGCCTGTGGCTCGCTTTCGGCAACCAGCATATCGGCTTCACCACGGGACCGGCGACGGGCGCCGCAATCGCTGCGATGATCGCGGGCGAGAAGCCGAACTTCGATGCGAGCGCGTTTGCGCCCGGGCGATATATCTGATGGGCGGTCTCCGATCATGGGGCCTCATGGTTCGAGACGCCGCGTCAAGTGGTGCGGCTCCTCACCATGAGGGTCGAAGTCTAACCACGAGATCGACCTCATCCCGAGGAGGCGCAAAGCGCCGTCTCGAGGGATGGACTGTGCGAGGGCAGGCACCCGCATGAACTACGTCTGGGATTTCGGCATCCTCGTCAAATACAGCCATCTGTTCTGGCTCGGCATCGGCTGGACCATGACCTATACGATCGCCACCATCGCGCTCGGCACCTTGATCGGGCTTGTGGTCGGCATCCTTCGGCTGCGGCGCTATCCCGTGATCGACTGGCTGCTGGTGGCCTATATCGAGCTGTTTCGCTGCACGCCGCTGCTGGTGCAGATCATCTGGTTCTATTACGCGTTCCCGGTGGTGATCGGCGTCAATATCCCCGCGCATGTCGCGGCCATGACCGTGCTGTCGCTTTATGGCGGCGCCTTCTATGCCGAGATCGTGCGCGGCAGCATCGAGAGCATTTCGCGCGGGCAGTGGGACGCCGCCCGCGCGCTCGGCCTGTCGTCCTGGCGATTGCTGCGGCTCGTGATCATCCCGCAGGCGCTCAAACCCATGCTCGCGCCTTACGTCAATCAGTCGGTCACGCAGTTGAAAAACACCTCGCTGGTGTCGGTGATCGCCGTGCCCGACCTCGTCTATAATGCCACGCTGATCAACGCCGACACCTACCGGCCGCTTGAGGTTTACACCGTCGTCGCGCTGATCTATTTCGCGATTCTGTTTCCGGCCACGCTGATCGCGCGCCGGTTCGAACATGGTATGACTTACGACAAGGCGTGAGAGCATGAACAGATGCGCATTTCTGTTGGGACTGGTTTTAATGACAACGCTCGCGGGCCTGACTGCGACCCAAGCGGGCCTGTCGTCTTCGGTTCGCACGCAGGATACCGAGCCTGCGAATGCGTTTCCGTCATCGCCGCCGCCGGCGCCGGTGTTCGATCCGGTTGATCCGGATTTGGTCGGCACCTGGGAGATCATGGTGCCGTACCGTGGCGGACAGTCGCTGTGGATCTGGCAGATGATCGGGAATGGCACCTACAAATTCCATGCCGATCCGTATAACGCGGCACGGCCGCACGAAGGCATCATGTCGGCTGCGAACGGTCACTGGACCTTGCGCTCGCTGAGGGGCATGAAATACAGCGACGGCGGCACCTACGAGGTGCACGACACCATCGCGATCATCAAGGGCAAGCTCGGGACAGGCACCTGGAAGCGGCTTCCGCAGTGACAGGGCGCCGCTTTAAAGCATGATCTTTTCGGAAAACCGCTTCACACTTTTCCGGATCATGCTTCAGGCGTCGTTCCAGCGCCTGAAAACCACGCTGGCGTTGACGCCGCCGAAGCCGAAGCCGTTCGAGATGGCGTGCTCGAAGCGGGCTGGCCTGGCGGCCGGACCGACGATATCGAGGCCGCCACATTGCTCGTCCGGCTGTTCGAAGTTCAGGGTCGGCGGCGCCATCTGATCCTCAAGCGCCTTGATGGTGAAAATCGCCTCGATCCCGCCCGCGGCGCCCAGCGTATGGCCTGTCGCCGACTTGGTCGCGCTGATCACAAGCGACGGTTCGGCGCCGAACACGGATTTGATGGCCGCCAATTCGCCACGGTCGCCGACCGGGGTCGACGTGGCGTGCGCGTTCAGGTGGCCGATATCGGACGGCGACAAGCGCGCCTGAGCGAGTGCCGCGAGCATCGCCCGCGCAGCTCCCGCGCCGTCCTCAGGACCGGCGGTGACATGATGGGCATCGGCGGTGGTGCCGTATCCGACCAGTTCGGCGATTGGCGCCGCGCCGCGTAAACGCGCATGATCGAGCTTTTCGATCACCAGGATGCCCGCGCCCTCCGACATGACGAATCCGTCGCGCGCGGCGTCGAACGGACGCGACGCGGATTCCGGCCGGTCGTTGAAACCCGTGGAAAGAGCACGCGCGGCGCCGAAGCCGCCGAGGCTGACACGATTGATCGTGGATTCCGACCCGCCACACACCGCGATATCCGCTTCGCCGGCCCTGATCAGGCGCGCGGCATCGCCGATCGCCTGCACGCCTGCCGCGCATGCCGTCACAGGGGTGCCGATCGGACCTTTGTAACCGTGGAGGATCGATATCCAGCCGGCGGCGAGATTTGAAAGAAACGACGGCACCGTGAACGGCGACAGCCGCCGCGGTCCCCGCGCATCCGTTATCCGCACGGCTTCGGTGATGGAATGAAATCCGCCGATGCCGGAGGCGACGACGGTTGCGGTTCTCGCGCGTTCTAAGTCTGTTTGCGGTTTCCAGTTCGCCTGGCTGATCGCTTCTTGCGCCGCGCCGAGCGCCAACTGGATGAAGCGATCCATCTTTTTCTGATTTTTCGGCGGCACGAACCGGTCGGGATTGAAGCCGTCCTCTTCGTCGGCAGACGGAACAAATCCAGCAACCTGGCAGGCGATATCTTCCGCAACGCCTTGCGGGATACGCCGAATTCCCGACTTGCCCTTGATCAGCCGGGACCAGGCGCTGGCGACGCCGCAGCCCAACGGCGACACCAGCCCCATGCCTGTGACCACGATCCTGTCCCGCGCATTAAACGGCATGTTCACCTTTGGCGTATTTTCGTGGCAACGAGATCATCATTTATTTTATTACGATCATCATACAATAACTAGCAGCGCGGGCTGCGGGATGCAATGGTCCCGCCGCGGAATGTTGCAAGGGCTAAAGAGGCGAGGTTTTCGTGTTGCCGTCGTTCGGAGGCAGATTTGATCTTGCAAGCCGCAACCGGAAAGCCGGTTTCCGCCGGTAGGGACTTCGAACACGCCGCGACGGGCAGAAAGGCCGGGCTTTGCCGCGCGGCTTGAGCGCGGCATCAGGTATGATGAGGCGTGAGCGGTTTTTGTTCCATCCCTCGAGACGGCGCTTATGCGCCTCCTCGGGATGAGGTGATCATCTCGGCAAGGAGCTCAAACCCTCATAGTGAGGAGCCGCGCTTCTAGTGCGGCGAATTTGAAGTTCCTATCAGTTTCGCCGAGAGCCCATTATAGGAACTTCAAATTCAAAAGCCGCACTAGCATCAATAAGTTGCTAGAGCTCCTTTGATTCCGAAGTTCGTAAACGTGGCGGCCGCAAATATGATACGAACTTCGGAATCGGAGCTCTAGGCGCGGCGTCTCGAACGATGAGGCGGCCTGCCGGAAGAACTCAAATGCTTAATTCCACCGGCACGTCCTCCGGCTTGACGCCGGACAGCGCCAATCCCTTGACGAACCATTCGCGCATCTGGCCGACGCCGCGGTTATAGTCGATCCACACCGAGAGGAAATCGCGCCAGCGCTTGTCGCTCTCGCGGCGCACCGCGCAGCCGCTCGCAACCGTCACGGACGGCGATTGCAGGATCTTGTAGCTGCCAAGGCTCGGGTTCTTGGCGATCGCGGTCAGCCCCAGCACCAGCGCGTTGACGACGCAATCGGCGCGGCCCGAGGCCATCTCCAGCATCACCTCGTCGCGCGACTTCATCGATTTGATCGTGGCGTTCGGCGCGAAGCGCCGCGCCACCGCCTCGTTCGCCGAGCCGACGTCGACGGCGATCTTCACTTCGGGCTTGTTGATGTCGGCCCAGGTCTTGGCTTCGAGGCCTTTCTTCAACATCGCGCCGAACGGATGCGGGAAAACCGGGTTGGTGAAGTCGACCACGAGCGCCCGTTGCGGCGTCGGGTTCAGCGCAAAGCCGAGATCGATCTTGTTGGCTTGCAGGTCGAGGATCGAATTGCCGTAGGTCGATTCGGTATATTCGAGCTTGACGTCGAGCAATTTCGCAAGGTCGTTCGCCATCTCGATCGAAAAGCCGGACCAAGTGCCGGTGGCGAGATCCTTGTTGAAGTAGGGCAGTTCGCCCGGCAAGACCGCGATGCGCAGCGCTTTGGTGGAGCGAATCTTGTCCAGCGTGTTGTCGGCGGCGGTTTGCGCCGAGGCCGGGCTCGACAGCGAAGACGCGATCGCAGCCCCGCTGCCGAGCGCCAGCGCATAGCGCAGCGCTTCGCGGCGGTCTTCGGAAATCTTCTGTTCGTCCGACTTGCGTTCGTCAGACTTGCGTTCGTCCGATGGCGTCACGTGCCCCTCCTGCCATGATGTCAGGGTGAGCCTAGCGCGCGTGCCGCATGGCAGCAATAGCACGGGCATTTACCCTTTTGTCGCGGCGGCGATAGTTCTAAGGTCCGTCCACATCCTGTTTCGACCCCTAAAGCGCGAGAAATCATGTCAGCAGAACTTAACATCTACAATCCGGAAGAGCTTGGCCCGCCGATGGGGCAGTACACCCATGTGACGCGGGTGAAGGCGAACGAATTCCTGTTCATCGCCGGCATGCTGTCGGGCGATTCCGCGGGCAATGTGATCGGCGACGGCGATTTCGACGCGCAGACCGCACAGGTATTTCGCAATGTAGAGGCGGCGCTGAAATCGGCCGGCGCGTCCTGGGCCAACGTCGTGCAGTTCACGACTTATCTGGTGCACTCGCAGGACATTCCGAAGTTCATGGCGTTTCGTTTGAAGGAATTCCCGAAAATGTTTCCGAACGGGAAATATCCGCCGAACACGCTATTGATCGTCGACCGGCTGGTGAAGGAACAGTTCCTGGTCGAGGTGCAGACCATCGCGGCGGTGTGAGCCACATCAAACCGGCCCCGCGCTGCCCTTGATTTGCGTGCGATGCATGATCCGGCGGGACGAGGCGTCGAACGGGTCGCGCCGATGCATCGTGCAGCGGTTGTCCCATAGCACGAGATCGCCGACCTGCCAGACATGCTCCCAGGCGAATTCCGGCCGTTCGATGAAGCTCCACAATTCGTCGAGCAGCGCCTCGGATTGCGCCAACTTCAGTCCGACCAGATAGGCGTTGCGCCGGCGGCCGAGATAGAGCATGCGGCGGCCGGTGTCCGGATGGGTGCAAACCAGCGGGTGCACGGCGCCGGGCGAGGTGCGCGGATCGTCGGTTGCGGTAACGCCCTGGCGCAGATAGCCGCCGCTGTTGTAGGTGCCGTCGTGCTTGATCTTCAGGTTTGCGATCCGGCGCTTCAACTCATCCGGCAACGCTTCGTACACCGCGTACATGCTGCAAAACGAGGTGTTGCCGCCGGCAGGCGGCACTTCAATCGCGTATAGCATGCTCGCCTTGGGCGGCACGTCGAGATAGGACATGTCGGTGTGCCAGACGGCCTCTCCGGCACCCAAGCTGCCGATCGGCTGGCCGTCGACAGTCACGTTTGAAACGATGTAGATTTCGGGCAGCCCTTCGACGAAGCGCCGGCCGGTTTCCTGGACCGGCGCCCAGTCGAGATCACCGAAGCGCCGGCTGAACGCAATCAGGTCCTGATCGCTGAGCGTCTGCCCGCGAACCAGAACGACCTCATGGTCGTGCCAGGTGCGCTCGAGCGCGGCGAACTGGATTTCGTCGAGCGCCTTCAGGTCGACGCCGCGCACTTCCGCGCCGAGCGCCGCGCCAGTCGGAATCACAAGCGGCCCGATCTCCATCCTGCGTGCAACGTCGCGTCCGGCGCTAACGGCCATGGGAATTTCCTCCAGCGAGATGAGCGATCTGCTCGGGGTTGCGCGAGCGTACTCAATCGAGGTGAACTGTTAGTGCAACATTATGTTGCAATTTCGATTGTCGCGGAACTTTCAGATTTGCGCGACTTACTGCGCGAACTCGCTTCACCTCTCCCCGCAAGCGGGGAGAGGGAGCTACCCAAAACTCAGATCGTAATATTTTTTGGGATCATCGAGCCGCTTCGCCGGAAGGCCATAACGGCTGCGTAGTTCCAGCACGCAGTCGAGCCCGAGAGGATCGATCCCGCAATTGCGGAAAAAGCCGCGCGCGGGATCGAGCAACTCAACATAGCTGGCTTCCGCGATCACCTCTGGCATCTGCGGCAGATGGCGCCGCAGGATCGCGATCGCCTCAGTGCGATTCCCGGGCTCATAGAGCCACGCGATCGCGCGGCGATAGGCGCGGATATAGGCCTCGACCTTGCCGCGGTTTTGCTTTGCCCAGGGCCTGCGCACCGCGGCGACGTTGCCCTGATAGGGGCCGATGACGTCGGTCGCCTTGAAGAGTTCGGTAAAGCCGGCATTTTGCGCGATGATGTTATAGGGCGCCGATAACAGCGTCGCGGCGTGCTGGCCTTCACGCAAGGCGTTCCAGCGCTGCACCATGCCGCCGGCGCGCGCGATCTCGTAGTCGCCTTTGCCCTTGTCGAGGCCGTCTTTGTTCGGCATCTTGTTAACCATGACGGCGCATGATCTCATACAGCACGAAAGCGTAGCCGGTCGTCATCGCATCGACCGACAGGGTTTTTCCGGCGAGGTCTTCGATCTTCGAAATAGAGGGCGAGGCGACGAGACTGAGGAAACCGCTGTCGCTGCCCATCACCGCCATGAAATCGCCTTGCGGGCCGATCGGCGCTTCGCCCTGGCCCTCGACATAGGCGACGATGTTGTCGACCGCGGTCATCGCGATATCGAATTTGCCTTGCGAGAAGTCCGTCATCTGGGTGACGGAGTTGGGCGTGCCTTGTACCTCGACCGCAATGCCGGCCTCGGCAAAGAAGCCCTTGTCCTGTCCGACATAGACGCCCCAGTTGAAGCCGCCGGGGAAAACGTTCACGGAAACCAAAGGAAGGTCCGAGGGAAGGTCGAAGCGAAGATCCTTTGCCATCGGCGTCATGCCGCCTGTTTTGCCGGCCGCGACATCTGCTCCGGCCGCAGCAACAGCGCCACGACCGCGCCGACCAGACAGAGCGCGACAAGCTGGATATTGCCGGCGACCGTCCAGCCTGAAAGGCGGACGATCCAGCCGATGACATAGCCTGCCGCGGTTGCCGAGCCGTAGACGCAAGAGACGAACAGGCCGGAGGCGCGCCCCGAGAGGGACGCGGCCACCGACTTGACGTGATAGGCGGCGAGGTTGACGAAGATGGTGCCGGAGAAGGTCGCGCCGAGCACGAAGGACAACGCGGCTTGCGTTGCGAAGTCCGCCGGACCGTTGAACAGAAGGGCTGCGATGGCGCTTGCGAGCAGAAAACTCAAGCCCAGCACCAGCCGTGGCGAGAAGCGGTCGCCGAGCCATCCCGTGAACAGCGACACCAGGACGCCGAGACCATAAATGCTCATGACGCGGCCGGCGTCCGAGGGCGCATAGTGCAGCTGTTCGCGCAGGAAAGTCGGATACATTCCGAGGTATCCGTAGAGCGCCAGGCCAAACAGAATGCTGAGGATCGCGAGCACGATGGTGTTGCGGTTGTTGAGCTCTGCCGCGCCGCCGGCCGCGATGTCGGTGTTCTCCGCTCCTGCCGTGTTGGTCTCGGACAGATACGGCCGCACCACGGCCGATATCAGCACCATCATCGCAAGCCCAATCACGCCATAGATGATCATGGGCGCGCGCCAGGTGCCGTAATCGACCAATAGCTTGGCGCCGAGCCATGGTCCGACCGCCGCCCCTCCGGCATAGGCGTAGTTGAGCAGGCCGACACCGGCGGCGCGGTGGCGCGAGAAATAGCTGGAGAAAACCGCGAGCAACGCCGTGAGCTGCATCGCTTCGCCGATGCCGGTAATCGCCCGGTAGAACAGCATGTCGGCAAAGCCTGCGGCGGTAACCGTGATCACGGTCGCGGCCGAATAGATCAGGATACCGACCTGGATCACGGTCTTGCGCTGACAGCGCGACATCAGATAGCCGGTCGGAATGCCCGCCAGAGTCATGCCGAGGGTAAAGATGGTCGACATCAGGCCCGCCTGCGGCAGGTTGAAGCCGTATTCGCGCCGGACATCCGTCAGCATCAGCGGAAACAGCGTGCGGTCCATCGCATTGACGGCGTAGGAGACGATCAGGACCGCGATGGCGGCGATCGCGATCGCGCTATCCGTCGTGCGGGACGTCGCCTCGATACCCGGAGGCGTTGCAGCCTGATCCATCGTTTCTCCTTTCCCACCTCGCCCCGCAAGCGGGGCGAGGGAGCAGACCTCCCGTAGTCGTCGACCCCCTGATCTCTCCCCGTTTGCGGGAAGCGGTGGCAACGCATCGGCAAGCCGGCCATTCGTCAAAAGAGGTAAGCGATCGGTAAACGCGCTGTCAAATCGTCGCCCGCCGCACGGTGTTTTTACGGGTTTTTCCGGCTCGCAGGCGCTTATCGGGCGGATGAATGCCGCGCACGGCAGTCAGAGTTAATGAAAGGTCACTGGCGGGTGTGAAAACTCGGAGACAGTGAAACCGCACCATTAAAAATTGCGGTTTATGGCTGGCGCCAGAAATTTTGATGACCTGTCACCGGATTGCCCAATGACTGAAGTCGGTCCCGCCCTGGAAGACCTCAACGACGCGATTGCGCGTGGCTCGGCCGAGAGCCGCGCGAAAGCGTTGTGGCATGCGACCGATGTTCTCGTCGAAGGCGAGTTCGACGAAGAGCAGATCCGCATTTTCGGCGAGGTGATCGGCCGGCTCGCCGATGAAATCGAGCAGGTGTCGCGGGCCGAACTGTCGCGCCGGCTGGCCCATTCCGGCAATGCGCCTGACAAAGTGGTGCAGATGCTGGCCTTCGATGATTCGATCGAGGTCGCCGGTCCCGTTCTGCAATTTTCGCCGCGCCTCGATGTCAAGTCGCTGATCGCCAATATCCGCACCAAGAGCCAGCCGCATCTGCTGGCGATTGCGCGCCGTCCGTCGATCCCGGTCGAGGTGACGGACGAACTCGTCACGCGCGGGAACCAGGAGGTCGTGCAGTCGGTCGCCGCCAACGACGGCGCGCGCTTCTCCGACTTCGCCTTCCGCCAGATGATCAAGCGCTCGGAAACCGATGCCGTGCTCGCCGAACGTGTGGGCCTGCGCAAGGAAATTCCGCCGCAGATGTTCCGCCAATTGGTTGCGAAAGCGTCCGACGGCGTCCGGCGCAAGCTGGAGCGTGAACGCCCCGAGCTGTCGGCGGCGATTCAGGCCTCGGTGAAAAAGGCATCCGGCGAACTCTATTCCAAGTTCGCTTCGGGCGAAGAAAGCTATCTGAAGCTGAAGCAGGCCGTGACCGCGGCGCACAAGGCCGGCCGGCTGAACGAGAAGAGCATCCTTTCCTATGCGCTCGCGCACAAGGTCGAGGAAGCGGTGATCGGCTTGTCGCTTTTGTGCTCGCTGCCGTCAGAGGTTGTCGAAGAGGCGCTCTCGCTCAACAACCGCGACATGATCCTGGTGCTGTCGAAGGCGCTCGAATTCTCCTGGGACACCGCGATGGCGCTGCTGTTCCTGGGAGCGGAAAATCACCGCATCGCTTCAAGCGAGCTCGACGATCTGAAAGCCGAGTTCAAGCGCGCCGATGTCAGGATGTCGCGCGGCATCCTGGAAGTCTATCAGTCGCACTGGAGGCCGGCCGAGCCCGAACAGCTGCGCTCGGCGCAGGCTCGCTAGAGTTCCGATTCCGAAGTTCGTATCCTTTTACGGAGCCACGTTTCGAACTTCTAAACCGCCACACCAGGCTTTTACGCGCGCTACCCCCGCGCGCCGGGACGACCTGACCGGCATCAGCGGGAATGGCCGGTTCAAATCCAGGCCGCTAAAGCGCAATGAGATTTGGTTGAATCGTCATCGAGCTTTAGTTCTTTGATGAAGCATGATCTCCGCGCAAACGCGTTCCGCGTTTGTCGCGAGGAAAACCGCTTCACACTTTTCCGGATCATGCTTTAAGGTGGTGCTCCCAACGAAGAGCACACCATGCTTTCCTCCCAACGCGATCTCTTCGATATTCCGCGCGAGATTTGCTATCTGAATTCGGCCTCCTACAGCCCGCTGCCGCGGCGCACACAGGAGGCCGCCCGCGCCGCGGTCGGCCGCAAGGGCGCGCCGTGGACGCTGGCCGCCGCTTTCGCCAACCGCCAGCATGAACGCGCCAGAGCCGCCGCAGCGCGCCTGATCAATGCCGACGCCAGCGATGTCGCGTTGATCTCCTCGGTGAGCTATGGCGTGGCGATGGTCGGCAAGATCCTGTCGATCCCAGCCGGCATGCGGGTGCTGACTCTGGAAAACGACCATTCCTCGCCGATCCTGGAATGGCAGACGCGCGCCGCCGCGGCCGGTTTCAGCATCGAGACCGTGCGCCAGCCGTCCGATAGCGACTGGACCTCGGCGGTTCTCGCCGCGATCGAGCGGCCGGGAGCACCGCGGCTGGCGCTTGCCTCGATCTCCTCGGTGCACTGGTCGGATGGCGGCCTGATCGATGTTGCGAAAGTGAGTGAGGCGCTGAAGCGGCAAAGCGCGCTGTTTTTGATCGATGCGACGCATGCGGTCGGTGTGCTCGCGATGGATGTCAAACGCCTCGATCCGGATTTCGTGATCTTCCCGACCTATAAATGGCTGCTCGGGCCCTATGGCCGGGCCTTTATCTATATGGCCAAGCGCCACCAGAACGGGATTCCGCTGGAACAGACCGGTTTCGGCCGCCGCGAGGTCCGCTCGGATGCCGAGATTTATTTCGCCGACCTGAGTTATGTTCCCACCGCCCGGCGCTTCGACATGGGCGAGCGCGATCATTTCATTTCGATGGAAATGGCCGCGATCGGCATGGAGATGATGGCCGAATGGGGCACGGACGCCGTGACCGAGCGCCTTTCGATGCTCACAGTGCGGATCGCCGAAGGCCTGAACGGCAGCAAGGTTCGCCTGACGGAGACGCGGTTTCGCGCACCCCACATTTTAAGCCTCGGTTTTGCCGGCGGGCTGCCGGCCGGGCTGATCGAGGGGCTGGCCGCCGACGGCGTCTATGTTGCACCGCGATTGTCCCGCATGCGCATCTCGCCTCATGTGTTCAACGACGAGGAAGACGCCGACCGCTTTGTGACGGCGCTGAAGAAGCGGATTTAGAGAAAGATTAAGCTGAGGGCACAAATGGGCTCCCTCTCCCTAAGGGAGAGGGTTGGGGTGAGGGGTTACGGTGTTCGCGATTGCTTACCCCCTCACCCGGCGCTTCGCGCCGACCTCTCCCCATGGGAGAGGTGAAGAGAGCGCACCGTGGAACCCGACAGCGTTGCTGCGCATTAACAGAGCGCATTGAACCTTGTGCGTTCCGGCGCGACTTAACCGGCAAGAGGCAGTCTCAAGGAGGCTCTCATGACCGAATGGCGTGACGACATGGTGGACCGGCCCGAAACCGATGAGGGCGCTTATGCGGCCGGATGGACCGTCTCGGGTCTGGCCGTTCTCGGCACCATCCTCGCCCTCTGGGTGTTCGGGATTTAGTGTCCCGATTCCGAAGTTCGTATCATTTTACGGAGCCACGTTTCGAACTTCGAAATCGAAAGGACACTGGCTCCGGCGCGTTCGACGATTTCCCAAGACCTTGATCGTCCCATCGCGATCCAGCCGTGCGGACAACATTGCCCGGTCCTGCTGATTTTTGGCTTGAGCCCGATAACGGTTGACTTAATGTCGTCCAAGCTGCGGCCTGTTGGCATATCGATAAGGCCGCTGCGATTTGCTGTACTGATTTTTGTATCAAGGATTGCCCGAGCAGGAGTTTGCCATGCTTCGATTTTCAGTCGTTCTTTTTGCCGCACTCGTGCTGACAGCGACCACCGCGATCAGCATTTCGCCCGCATCGGCTTACACCGGTGCGGCATATGATAGATGCATGTCGAAATGCCAAAAATCGGGCATGACGAACAGGTGCGCATATTGGTGCGAGAGCCGGCACTGATCGCGGCCTGGCTGCGAAGTCCCCAATAGCCGTCACACGCCCTGAACGAGGGCGCAAATTCTCCCGGAACCGTTCTCGGCACCTCTGGACGGCGCGGCGGCGCTTGGGTTAGGGTTGGCCCGATAAGCTTAGGAAACTAAGGTTTTCGGGAGAAAGCGGCCATGCTGACGCAATCAGAAAACGAGCTGTTGTGCCGGGTCGAGGGTGATGCGCCGATGGGACGGCTGATGCGCCGCCACTGGGTGCCGGCGCTATTGTCCGAACAGGTGGTGGAGCTGGACGGCGCGCCGGTGAGAGTCCAGCTCTTCGGCGAAAAGCTCGTCGCGTTTCGTGACAGTAACGGCAAGCTCGGGCTGCTCGGCGAAGCCTGTCCGCACCGCAAGGCCTCGCTCGCCTTCGCTCGCAATGAGGAATGCGGCCTGCGCTGCCTCTATCACGGCTGGAAGTTCGACACCGACGGCAATGTCATCGACATGCCGTCGGAGCCGAAGGCCAGTAGCCTGCCGGAAAAGGCGAGGCATTTGTCTTATCCCACGCGCGAGTCCGGCGGCTTTGTCTGGACCTATATGGGTCCGCCGGAGGCGATGCCGGAATTCGAGGCGCCTCCGTGGTTACCTGACAATGCGGCACCGCACGACAAAGCGCGCGTCGCGATTGCGAAGGTAGAGTTGCCGTGCAACTGGGCGCAGATCATGGAGGGCCAGATCGAACTCGGCGCATTCCTCCACACTGCATTCATCCGACATGCGTCCCGCCAAGGGCGATGCGACCGCGAAGGGCGATCACTGGGTTCGGCCCTCGACCGACAAGAATCCGCGCATTCAGGTGCAGCTGACCAATTACGGAATGCGCTATGCCGCGATCCGCCGCCCGATAGCGAACGCGAACTCGCACGACTATGTCCGCATCACCACCTATGTCGCGCCCTTCACCGCGCTGATCCCGCCGAACAGCACTTATAATGTCACGAGCGTGATCGTGCCGCGCAGCGACACCTCGAGCACCTTCCACTTCATCGCCTGGGCCGAAGGCGAGCAGGCCGGCATCGCGACGTCCGCGTGGCGAAAGTTCTGCGTGCTGGAAGTGGGCGTGGATGTGGATGACGCGTTCCGGCCGATCAAGCGCCATGCGCATAATAACTATCTGCAGGACCGCGCGGCGATGGCTGATGGAGACAGCTTCACCGGCATCCCCGGCATTCCCAATCAGGACATCGCGATGTGGGAATCGATGGGCCCGATCGCCGATCGCACGCAGGAGCGCCTTGGCGCCAGCGACATCGCGATCGTGCAGTTCCGCCGCCTGATGATCGACGCGGCACGCGCGTTCGAGCAGGAGGGGCGGGTGATCGGCCAGATCGAGCCGCATTTGCCGCAGGCGAAACTCCGCTCCTACCAAGGCGTGGTGGAAAAGACGGTGCCCTGGCGTACGCTGGGCGCTTCCGACGAGGAGGTGAAGGTTTTAGCGGGTCTCGAAGAAGACGAGACCGACAAGGAAATGGCGGGCGCGGCGGCGTAGCGGCGTCAGCAATAAATCGCTACAAGCAATAAAAAGCTAGTCGCCGACCTGAAGTCCCTGCGTCACAAGCGGGGCACTAGCGCCAATCATCGGGAGGATCGTTTGCGCGTCCGCATCATTCTTGTCGCCGCCATGCTTGCTTGCGGACTCAACGCAGCGCAGGCCGCCGATCGGGAGATCAACGTGATCCTGCCGCTGACCGGCGGCGGCGCCTTCCTCGGCAAGGCCGAGCAGCAGGCGCTCCAGCAATTCGAAAAGGCGGCCAATGCCGACGGCGGCATCCACGGTCAGCCGCTGAAATTCATCTTTCACGACGACCAGTCGAGCCCGCAAGTCGCGGTGCAACTCGCCAACCAGGTCAAGGCGACCAATCCGCCTGTCATTCTCGGCTCGTCGCTGGTCGCGCTCTGCAATGCGATGGCGCCGCTGATGAAAGAGGGCCCGCTGCTTTATTGCTTCTCGCCCGGCATCCATCCGGTGAACGGCGGCTTCGTCTATAGTTCGAGCATCTCCACGAAGGAACTCGCCGCGGCGCTGTTGCGCTATTTCGGCCGCAAAGGCTGGAAGAAGGTCGCGCTGATTACTTCGACCGATGCGAGCGGGCAGGACGCCTACAAGAATTTCAAATCGCTGTTCGCAACCGACGAACACAAGGATGTCGAACTGGTCGCCGAAGCCCAGCTCAATCCGACCGATGTCAGCGCCGCGGCGCAGATCCAGCGGTTGAAAGGCGCTAACCCCGACGTGCTGGTGGCGTGGTCGACCGGAGGTCCGATCGGTACGGTGTTCAAGGCGATCCATGATGCCGGCATCGAACTGCCGGTCGCGACCACCAACGGTAACCAGACCTATGCGCAGATGGCGCAATATGCCGCCTTCCTGCCCAAGGAGCTTTACATTCCGGCGGCGGATTTTCTTAAAAGCGCAAAGCCCGCGGCCGCGAACGAAGCCTCCGCGGCGAAGGACGCTTTCTACAAGGCGTTCGAGGGCACCGACATCAAGCCGGACGGTTCCTCGACCTATGCCTGGGATCCGGCATTGCTGGTCGTCGATGCGCTACGCAAGCTAAAGCCCGATGCGACGGCGGAAGATCTGCGCGGATATTTCCGCGAACTGAAGGGCGTCGCCGGTATCAACGGCTTCTATGATTTCAAGGCGGTGCCGAATCGCGGGCTCGACGAATCCAACGTCGTCGTCACGCGCTGGGATCCTGCGGCGCAGACCTGGGCCGTGGTTTCAGATCCCCTCGGCATTCCCCGCGCGCAATGAATTGGGATACGAATGTTGGAATAGGACCGCTCGTGCTTGATGAGATTAGGTCGATCTGTGATGGCAACGGAAGTGCGCCCCCTCTCCCTGAGGGAGAGGGTTGGGGTGAGGGGTTACGGTCTCTCTTGGTCTATCGCCCCCTCACCCGATTTGCACTGGACGATGCTTCGCGTCGCCAGCAGCAAATCGACCTCTCCCCGCCGGGGAGAGGTGAAGCGAACCCGCTGACAGACCGATTAAACAAAAAGGCGTCCCACCTTAGTGCTTGAGTTTCTCCAGATCGCGATCGGCGGGCTCGTCGTCGGCAGCATCTATGCCGCGATCGCGCTCGGCTTCTCGCTGGTCTATCGCGTCACCGGAGCGATCAATCTCTCGCAGGGCGGCTTTGCGCTTGATTGCCGCGATGATCGGCTATACGTTTGGTGTCGCCTGGGGCTGGCCGCTGATCGTGGCGATTCCGGCCGCGGTGATCGCGACCGTGATCATCGGCGTCGTGCTTGCGGCCTTTACGTTCGTGCCGGCGCTGGCGCGGCTCTCCAATGCCAATGTGTTGATGCTGACCGCCGGTATCCTGACCATGATCGAGGGATTTTCGCTGGTCGTCTGGGGCAGCCAGCCCTACGCGATGCCGCCGTTCTCCGGCGAACGGCCGCTGGCGTTCGGCGCGATCCTGATTCCGACGCAGGCATTCTGGGTGTTCGGCGCCACGGCGCTCTGCATCGTCGCGCTCTGGTTTCTGATCGCCCGGACCAAACTCGGCAAAGCCCTTCGCGCCTGCGCCGAAAATCCTTCCGCCGCGAGCCTGATGGGCATCGACGTGCCACGGATGACGCTGCTGAGCTTCGGGCTCGCTGTGCTGATCGCCGCGATCTCGGGCGTGACAGTCGCGCCGACCACCTCGCTGCAATTCGACACCGGGCGTCTGTTCACGATTTCCGGTTTCGTCGCAGCCGCGATCGGCGGCATCGCCTCGTTTCCCGGCGCCGTCATCGGCGGGCTTTTTCTCGGGCTGGTGACGCAGCTTTCGACCGCCTACATCTCCTCGCTGTTTTCGAGCGCGATTTCGCTACTCATTCTGCTGGTGGTGCTGATCTGGCGGCCGCAGGGCCTGATATCAGTGGGCGTCGGGAGGCGGCAGGATACCCGCGACGAGGTGAAAGCCGCGGCCCATGCCGCCAAACTGCCGGCGTCGCTCGGCTGGCCGCTGGCGGTAATCGCCGTGATCGTGGCAGCCGCAATCCCTCTCGTCATCACGGACAACGGCATCATGAGCGGGCTGGTGATTGCCGCGATCCTGTTCATGACCCTGATGGGGCTCGATGTGCTGATGGGCTATGCCGGACAGGTCAGCTTGGGACAAGCCGGCTTCATGGCGATCGGCGGTTACACCTCAGGCTATCTCGCGATCAACACCGAGATCGCGCCGGTGCTCTCGATCTTCGCCGGCATCGGCGTCTCGCTGCTCTGCGCGCTCGTGCTCTCGGTGGTGACGTTACGTCTGCGCGGGCTTTATCTCGCGCTCGCCACGCTCGCCTTCGGGCTGCTGATCGATTCCTGCGCGGTCGGTTTTCTCGACATCACCGGCGGGCCGTCCGGTTTGGTCGGCATTCCCTCGTTCTCGGTAGGTCACTTTACCTTCGCAAGCCCGCGCGCGATGTATTATCTCGTGCTGGCGCTCGATCTGGTCATTCTGATCGGCTTGGCCGGCGCGATGCGCTCCGGCTTCGGCCGCGCGCTGAAGGCGATCCGCTCCGACCAGATGGCGGCTGCCGCGCTCGGCATCAACACCGTGCGTTACAAGTTGGCCGCCTTCCTGATCAGCGTGACGCTGGCTTCGGTCGCGGGCAGTTTGTATGCGTTCTTTTTCAACTTCCTCGCCCCGGAAATGGTCGGCACCTCGCGCTCGCTCGAACTGGTGGCGATGCTGATCATCGGCGGCGAAAGCACACTGGTCGGCGGTCTGTTTGGCGCTTTGCTGCTGACGCTGCTGCCGGCGATCTCAGCGCCGCTGGCGATCTACAAGATGTTCGCGTCGGGTGCGCTGCTGGTCTCGAGCTTCCTTTATCTGCCGCAGGGAATCTACGGCGCGCTGATCCAGATCATGACCCGGTTTGGCGGGGCGCGCGCGCCGTCCGAGGCAACTGTCAATAAACAGGTGCGGGCCTCATGACGGCAATCGATCCGCAAACTCACCCAGGCGAAAGCACGATCCTGAGCGTGCGCGGCCTTGCGAAAAGCTTTGGCGGGCTGAAAGCCATCAACGACGTGTCGTTCGATGCGCAGGCCCGGGAAATCACCGCGTTGATCGGGCCGAACGGCGCGGGCAAGACCACCGTCTTCAACCTCATCACCAATATCATGTCCCGCAACGCCGGCACGGTTGTCTTTGCCGGCCGCGATCTTGCGGGACTCTCGGCGGTGAAGATCGCGGGCCTCGGCCTGATCCGCACCTTTCAGTCGGCGCGGGTTTTTCCCGGCATGACCGCGATCGAGAATGTGATGGTTGGCGGTCATCGGCTTGGCCGCCATTCGTTTCCGGGTCAGGCGCTGTGGCTCGGCGGCGCACGCGACGAGGAGCGGGCGCTGCGCCGCCGCGCCGAGGCGATGCTGGAACTGGTCGGCCTCTCGCCCTTTGCCGGGATGCACGCGACCGAATTGCCGATGGGCGCGCAAAAATTGCTCGAAGTTGTGCGCGCGCTGATGGCGCAGCCGAAACTGCTATGTCTCGACGAGCCGGCGGCCGGGCTCAACGACACCGAAACCCAGGAGCTTGCAAATTTGCTGCGCGCGATCCGCAGCCTCGGCATTCCCGTTCTGGTCGTCGAGCACAACATGTCGCTGGTGATGAACGTCGCCGACCGCATCGTCGTGATCGATTCCGGTGCGATCATCGCTAACGGCACGCCGGCGGAAGTCCAAGGCAATAGCCAGGTGATCGAGGCTTATCTCGGAAAGGAGCACCATGCCGCTCCTTGAATTGAGATCGCTCGCGATCGGCTACGGCCAGCACCGCGTGCTGGACGATATCAACCTCACGCTGGAACGGGGCGAGATTGTCACGTTGCTGGGCGCGAACGGCGCCGGCAAATCAACGCTGGCCAAAGCCGTCTCCGGATTGTTGCGCCCGCAGGCAGGCTCCATCCTGCTCGACGGCGCGCCAATCGAAGCGCTGTCGCCGGCCGAACGGTTGCGGGCGGGCATCGCGCATGTGCCCGAGGGACGTCAGGTTTTCGCCGGCATGACGGTTGCGGAAAATCTCGCGCTCGGCGCCTACGCGATGTCGGAGAAGGATGCAGAGACACAGCTGGAGAAGGTGTGGGCGCTGTTTCCGGTGCTGCGCGAGCGCATGAACGAACTCGCCGGCAATTTCTCCGGTGGGCAGCAACAGATGCTCGCGATCGCGCGCGGGTTGATGGCTTGCCCGAAAATCCTCGTGCTCGACGAGCCGTCGCTTGGGGTCGCGCCATTGCTGGTGGCCGAAATCTTCCGCCTGATCGTGGCGTTGCGCGGCCAAGGCATCACCATCCTGCTGGCGGAACAGAATGCGAAGGCTGCGCTGTCGATCGCCGACCGCGGTTATGTGTTCGAAAATGGCCGGATCACGCTGTCGGGTGCGGCCAGGGATTTGCTGAATTCGAAGGATGTCGCCGAGCGCTATCTCGGCATGAGCGGCGCGGCCGAGACGTCGGGCGCGGTAGCGGCGTCGCTGGCGGAGAAATTGCGGGGCGTGCTGTTTGCCGGGACAATAGGGGAAGTAGGTTCCTGATCCTCATGGTGAGGAGGCGCTCGCGCCGTCTCGAACCATGAGGCCAATATCGTTTCAACCGCATCCTTCGAGACGCGGCCCGCAGATAAATTTATGCAGGCAGCGTATACTTGCCTGTATGGGCCGCTCCTCAGGATGAGGATCGAGTATGAGGATAAACCATGGCCGTGATCCGCATCGAACCGAAACTGGACGCATCCTCCGGCCTTTATTACGTTGAGATATTCCATCCCGCCGAAGCCGAGCAGCCGTTCGTGACCACCGAGCCGCGTTACAAGACCGCTGCCGCCGCCGAGAACGATTTGATCGCGATCATCGCGTCAAGGGCGAATAATGGGTCAGGTGCGTAAGGTGTTTGACCCGTCATGGCCGGGCTTGTCCCGGCCATCCACGTCTTGCTTGGCAATGAAAAAGAAAGTCGTGGATGCCCGGCACGAGGCCGGGCATGACGGTGCACTAAATTTGATTCCGTAATGCGACCTCGCGCCCGTTCCTCCCCGACTCCAGGATCGCCAGGCAAATCTCCAGCGTCGCCAGCCCCCATTCGCCGGAATGCAGCGGCGCGGTGCCCGAGATCGCCGCCTCGTAGAGTTCATCGACGACCTCGGCGCGCGGGATTTTCGGTGGCGGGATTTCGTCGAGATGACGCGTCTTGTCGCCATAGACCATGACGCCGTGCGGCAGCGGCCGCAGATCGGCGCGCTCGCAGCTGACGACCACAAACCCAAAATGATTATGCGACAGCTCGCCGTCGATGCGAAACGCATCGCGTCCCGCCGGGCCATAGGCGCGGGCATTCTTCATCGCGATCTCGTCGGCCGCGCTGGTTGCTTTCTGCAAGTTCGAGCCGGGCGCGGCCGTAAGAGGCCTCGGCATCGCGGCCTTGTCCGAGTTCGCCCCGCCAGCCCATGAATTCGTCGGTGTCGAAATGCGCGTAGCCGCTATAGGTCAGCGACGCGAAGCTTCCGTCCTCGAACCTGATCTGCGCCGAGTAGGCGCCTTCGGTATTGCGCGCGGCGTCCCAGTTGCCGGTGAAGGCGCGCACCGAGGCAGCCTTCGCGCCTGCCAATAGACGCACGATATCCACCTGGTGAGCGGCCTGGCTGAACACCACGCCGCCGCCTTGACGCGTATCGAGTTCTTCGGGCCGGCGCGGGCGATAGAGGAAGTCGGTGAAGTTGAGCGCGTTGATCATGCGGACGCGGCCGTAAGCGCCGCTGCGGATCATCGCGCGCGCCCGCAAGTATGGCAGGTCGATAGCTGTGGCTGTGGCCGACCAACAGCTTGACATTGGCCTTCGCTCGCGGCCGCGATCATGTCCTTGCAGTCATCGAGCGACAGCGCCATCGGCTTTTCGACCAGCACATGCTTGCCGTGTTTGGCCGCGCATTTCACCTGCGCGAGGTGGAATTGATGCGGTGAGGCGACATAGACGGCTTTCACGTTGGGATCGGCGCACAACGCTTCCGCGTCCTCGTAAACCTTGGCGCCGAATTCCTGCGCAAAGCGCTCGCGGGCATCGAGCCGCGGATCGCTCGCTGCGACCATCCGGATGCGGGAATCGGCCACGAATGTCGGCAGCATCAGCGTGAAGGCGCGGCCGAGGCCGATGACGCCGAGGTTGAGGGAGGCGGTCATGCTTATCCTCTCGGCGTCGTCATGGCCGGGCTTGACCCGGCCATCCACGTCTTTGCACCTCAACAAGGGAAGACGTGGATGCCCGGCACAAGGCCGGGCATGACGGATGGGAAAGAGAGCGTTCAAGACTTCACGTTCATAGATCCAGCGTCAGGGCCGGCGATTTCGCGCGCGACACGCAGATCATGATCTCATGTTTCTTCTCGTCGTCGGAGAGGACGAGGTCGCGATGGTCCACCTCGCCTTCGATGAAGCGGCAGCGGCAGGTGCCGCAGGTGCCGCTTTCGCAGGAACTTGCCAGCACATGGCCGTGTTGTCGAAGCGTATCCAGGATCGAGACGTTGGCCGCGACTTGGTAAATCCCGCCACTTTTCGCCAATCTCACCTCGAACGGTTTGTCGTCGGCATGCGGCGCCGAGGCGCCGGCAAAGTCCTCGAAATGCACCGCCGAATCCGGCCAGTGGCCGGTCATGTCGCGCACCGCGTCCATCAGGCCGCGTGGCCCGCAGCAATAAAGATGCGCGCCGCGGCTCTCCTCCAATACCGGCCACAGGTCATAGGCCTGATCGGGATCGCCATGGTCGTGATGCAGCACGACCTTGCCGTCGAAGGCGCTCGAAGCGAACTCCTCCCGAAATGCCATCACCTCAGGTGTGCGCGTGAAGTAATACAGCATGAAGTTGGTTCTGCCCTGACCAAGGCAATGCAGGATCATGGCGCGGATCGGCGTGATGCCGATGCCGCCGGCAATAAAGATCAGCCGTTTCGGCGCGGCGTTAGCCATTTCGAATTCGTTGGCGGGCGGCTCGACCGCGACCTCGTCGCCTTCGTTGACGCCCTTAGTGAAGCTGAGCGAACCGCCGCGGCCGGAGGTTTCCTGCTTGACCGCGATCAGGTAGCGCTCGCGTTCGGAGGGATCATTGCAGAGCGAGTAGCGGCGCTTCTGCCCGGAAGGCGCGGTGACGGTGATGTGCGATCCCGGCGTGAACGGCGGCAGCTCGCCGCCGTCTTGCGCTGCGAGTTCGAACAGGAACACGCCGTCGGCGATTTCCGACTTGTGGCGGACCTTGAGGGTCAGTTCCCGTGCATCGGGATCGGGTGTCATGGTGTCCTCAGGCGGCATCCCCGGCAGATACTTAGCTTGCTAAGCAAATAGCGCAACCCCCCGCCGGCGTGTGAACGCGATGTTTGCCTGCGCTTCGCGAATATGCAATCACCTCCATGGCAAGAGGGGGCGCGGTTGACCAGCGTGAAGCCAGTATCCGGCAAGAAAGCCGCCAGCAGGAAAACCGCCAAGCCGCGGAAACGGATCGCGCCGGCAACGCCTGAAAGACGGGGCGCCGGCGCCGCTGTGGCCGAGCTGCCGTTTGACGAAAGCATCGGCTACCAGATCCGCACCACCCATCGCGCGATGCAGCGCTTCCTTCAGTCCAGGATCGAGCCGCACGGCATCACGCTCGGCATGTGGTATTTCCTGCGCGCGCTCTGGCATGAGGACGGCCTGACCCAGCGCGAACTGTCCAACCGCGCCGGCACCATGGAGCCGACCACGCTGAGCGCCATCCTGATCATGGAGAAAAAGGGGCTGGTGCGGCGCCTTCGCAACCGCGACGACCGCCGCAAATGGCATATCCATCTGACGCCGAAGGGCCGCGCGCTGAAGAGCAAGCTGCTGCCGCTCGCCCGGGAGGTGGTCGATACCGCAGTGCAAAATCTTTCCCGCAGCGAAGTCGCGCAATTATTGAAGGCTTTGGCCGAAGTGCAGAACAGCGTGCACGCCACGCTCGCCCGGCTCGAAGACGCCAATAGCGGCACGGTCGAATAGCCGAGTCCATTGGATACCCTCATGGTGAGGAGCGCCTTTTGGGCGCGTCTCGAACCATGAGGCCCCGATATTGGCCTCATCCTTCGAGACGCCGCTCGCGCGGCCCTCAGGATGAGGAAGAGCGACCTATGACGCAGTAGCGAAAAGCAGCAAGTTTGCGCAGGCTTCTCAGGTCTGACCTGCACGTAAAACGTATAGGCAATATTTTGCGCCGCCAGTATGCTCCGCCCGCCTGATTGGGAGGATGCATATGGCAAAACTCAATATCAACGGCACAGTCAGAGAAGTATCGGCGGAGGCCGACACCCCCTTGCTGTGGGTTATTCGCGAACATGTCGGTCTCACCGGCACCAAATATGGTTGCGGCATCGCCCAGTGCGGCGCCTGCTCGGTTCACTTCAACGGCGAAGTGCAGCGCTCCTGCCAGATCCCGCTCGGTCAGATCACCGAAAGCGATGTGATCGTCACCATCGAGGGATTGTCGGCAAGCGCCTCGCACCCGGTGCAAAAAGCCTGGGCGGCGATCGACGTGCCGCAATGCGGCTATTGCCAGTCCGGCCAGATCATGGCCGCGGCGGCGCTGCTGAAGAAGAACCCGAAGCCGACCGACAAGGACATCGACGAGGCGATGACCAACATCTGCCGCTGCGGCACCTATCAGCGCATCCGCGAGGCCGTGCATGTCGCGGCCAATGGCGGCGCCGGCACCACCGGACAGGGAGGTTGAGTCACATGAACAGACCTGTCCTGGAAAAGGATCTCAAACTCTCGCGCCGCGGTTTCATCGTCGGCTCAGCGGCGATCGCCGGCGGCGGCCTGGCGCTCGGCCTGAGCGTTCCGTTTGGTGCGGCCTATGCCGAAGGCACGCCCGAGGGCGCCACCCAGGTCAATCTCTGGGTCGCGATCAAGCCGGACGATACCTGCGTCATTCGTGTTGCGCGCTCCGAGATGGGGCAGGGCACGCTCACGGGTCTCGCCCAGCTTGTCGCCGAGGAACTCGAATGCGACTGGAGCAAGGTGACGACGCAAGGCGTCACGCCGGGCGAGAATCTCGCGTCCAAGCGCGCCTGGGGCGAAATGGGCACCGGCGGCAGCCGTGGCATCCGTACCTCGCAGGATTATGTGCGCCGGGGAGGCGCTGCCGCGCGCATCATGCTGATGCAGGCGGCGGCCGATCAGTGGGGCGTTCCGGTCTCCGAACTCAAAGTATCCAAGGGCGTCATCACCCATGCCGCCAGCCAGCGCACGCTGCGTTATGGCGAAGTCGCAGCAGCCGCCGGCAAACTGACGCCGCCGGATGCCAAGACCATCACGCTGAAGGACCCGAGGACCTGGACCATTGCCGGTCAACCGCTGAAGCGGCTCGACACCGCCGACAAGCTCGACGGCAGCAAGATCTTTGCCATCGATCTCAAATTGCCGGGCATGCTGTGCGCGGCGATCAAGGATTGCCCGGTGTTCGGTGGCAAACTCAAGAGCTACGACGAAGCCAAGGTGCTCGGCATGCCCGGCGTGAAGAAGGTGGTGCGGGTAAAGGAGACCGCGGTTGCCGTGGTCGCCGACACCTGGTGGCGGGCGAAAAAGGCGCTCGACGCTCTGCCGATCGTCTGGGACGAGGGGCCGAACGCGACGCAATCCAGCGCCACCATCGCGGCCATGCTCGAGGACGGCCTCACGGCTGCCGCGACCAACGGCGAGCGGACCAACGGCGATGCGTTGAAGGCGATTGCGGACGCGCCGAAGAAGCTCGAGGCGGTCTATTCGACGCCGTTCCTCGCGCACGCCCCGCTGGAGATGATGAACTGCACGGTGAAACTCTCGGCGGACCGGGCCGATGCCTGGGTTCCGACGCAGAACCTCGAGGCCTCGCTGGCGGCGTTGTCGGAATCCTCCGGCGTTCCGCTTAACAAATGCGAAATCCATCGCCTCGACCTCGGCGGCGGGTTCGGCCGCCGTGGCGGCACGCAGGACTACGTGCATCAGGCGGCCGAAATCGCGAAGTCGTTTCCGGATACGCCGATCAAGCTGATCTGGAGCCGCGAGGAAGATCAGGCCCACGATTTCTACCGCCCGATCTCGCAATGCAAGCTGTCGGCCGGCCTCGATAATGACGGCAATCTGGTTGGATTGCATGTCCGTGTCTCGGGCCAGTCGATCAACGCGATCGCCAACCCGAACGCCATCGTGAACGGCAAGGATATGCGGCAGTTGCAGGGCTATTACGAAACGCCCGGCGACGCGCAACTGGGTTATGACGTGCCCAACATGTCGATCGAATATGCGATGCGCAACAGCCACGTGCCGGTCGGCCCGTGGCGCGGCGTCAACACCAACCAGAACGCCGTCTACATGGAATGCTTCATGGAAGAGGTGGCGCGGGCTGCGGGTAAGGACTCGCTCGAGTTCCGCCGCGCGCTGATGAAGAACCACCCGAAGCATCTGGCGGTGCTCAACGCGGCGGCCGAGAAGGGCGATTGGGGCAAGCCGTTGGCTCCGGGTGTCCATCGCGGCCTCGCGCAGTTCATGGGCTATGGCAGCTATTCGGCGGCGGTGTCGGAAGTCTCGGTGAGTCCGCAAGGCAAACTGAAAGTTCATCGCGTGGTGCTGGCGGTGAATTCCGGCCATGCAGTCAACCCGCAGCAGATCGAGGCGCAGGCGCAAGGCTCGGTCGCTTTTGGCCTGACTGCGACCATGTACGGCGAAATGCCGGTCGTGAACGGGCGCATGACCCATCTCAATTTCGACAGCTATGAGATCATGCGCCTGGCCGAAATGCCCAAGGTCGAGGTGGTGATCGTGCCGACCTATGATTTCTGGGGCGGCATCGGCGAGCCGACCATCTGCGTGGTCGCGCCATCGGTGATGAACGCGATTTATGCGGCGACCGGCAAGCCGGTACGCAGCCTGCCGCTGAAGAATGTGAAGCTGGTGTGAGCTTCTTATCCCTCCCCCTTGCGGGGAGGGCCGATGCGAGCGAAGCGAGCATCGGGGTGGGGATATTCGAAGGATAATTGACGTAGGAATTCTTGAGCAACTTAGAGCCCCCACCCGACCGTCGCTTCGCGACGGCCACCCTCCCCACGCTTCGCGGGGGAGGGACAGGAGGCTGGAAAACAAATCGCCCGCGCGCTCCCGATCGGAAGCTCGCGGGCGAATTATTTTAATCAAACGCTAGTCTTCGTGATGGATGACGGTCTTGCTGCGGTTGCCGTCGCTGTCTTCCTTCTTGATGACCGTGGTTCGCTCGCCCGGTTCATCCCGCTTGATCACGGTCTTCTCCCGGACCCGGTCACGGTCATAGTCAGAATGGCTTTCGCCGACGGTTACGCCGGCGCCCACGGGGCCAACGCGAACGCCGACTTCGTCGGCCAGCGCGGGCGCGGCCAGAGCACACGTCATTGCGGTCGCCAATAGAATCTTCCTCATACCATCCTCCTTCGGTTCAATGGCTGGTCAACGTCATGGGCATGGCGGCGTTCCGCAGGCGTGCGCACAAATATTTCGCTGATGGCGTGATAAAGAGGGGATCAATTGCCTGTTCCACTGCCACACTTGAACCATCAGCCTGTGGAACAGGAGAATAGGCCCGCCACTCCCGGGCCGTTGTCTTATGGCGAGCGGAAGCGTCGAATGTCTGGCCAGGTCGAACTTGTTTTACAGAAGATTGGTCAATCCTTGCGTCCCCTCAGCGAGGCGCCAAAAGACGGGCGCTGGATTCTGGCGAAATCCGCCGACGGTTTTGTGGTCTGCCACTGGGATCGCGATCCGCCCGGCCTTGCCGGTCCGACCTGGCTTGAGGCCAACGACGCCTCGCGCGGCTATCTCGACGACTATTTCGAAGGCTGGATCGATCCGGCCGAGCTGAAGCTGTGGGACTACGCCACGCTCGCCGATCTCCTGATCGCCTTTGTCGACGACGCCAGTGCGCGCGGCGATGAGCGGGCGCTTCGAATTATCAAGGCCCGCGCCAAAGCTTGATGAACGAGGCTTGATGAACAAGGCTTGAGTACGTTCTATGCCGCCGCCATGGCTATTGCGGCGCGGCGGCTGCGATCAGGCCGGCGTTGCTGCCTTGCAGCTTTTCGGCGTCCACCTGTCCCGACGGCGTGTCGTCGTTGAGGAAGCGATCGAGGATGGACTGGATCGTGTTCTTGACCCCGTCCGGGCCGCGGTCGCTGAGATCGTTGTGCTGGTAGGTGGTCTTGACCACGGTGATGCCGGCCTTCTGGCACATCTCATCGTCGGGCACGACGCCGGGATCGGCCTTGAACACCGGATCTTTGGAACGGAACGACAGGATCTTGAATTTGCCGTCGGTGATGAAGGGGACGCGCAGGTTGTCGAGCGTCACCACCTTCCTGATCATGTCGGGGTAGCGCTTGGCGAAATACATCGAGATATCGCCGCCGTTGGAATGGCCGACCATGGTCAGATGGTGGTAATCGGCTTCCGGATAACTCTGCTTCAGTTCGTCGATCACAAACATGATGTTGGCGATGCCGCGATTATAGTGAGAGCGGCGGCCGACATATTCCTCGCCGACCTGCGTCACCATCGGCCCGTCGGAATCGAGATCGTGCTGGACACTCGCGACCAGATAGCCGCGCATCGCAAACACGTTCGCGAGGAAGGAATACTCGGTAAACTTGACCGTGTTGCCGTGGTTGAGGATTGCCACCGGCAGCGTGATCATTTCGGCCATCGATTCCATTTCCCGGTCGCGCCGGACCGCGATATCGACGTCCACGGGCCGGTCGGTCCGCAACGGATCATAGAACGTCAGCGTCTTGTGACGGATCGCCCACTTGCTGGCGGTGAAATAGCCAACTGTCACGAGCACGCAAACCGACAGCAGAATTGCGATTCCGCGTTTCATGATGACTCTCTATCAATGGTCAAATGAAAGGTTGAAAAATGCTTGCGTCCATTGTCCCGCGCTTTCGTCACAGGGGCGTGACACCTGTCCTTTTGTCACAACGACGTGACACCGGGGTCAAGACATTAGGAATCAACCACTTGCCGGCGGTGCCGCGCTTGCGCGGCGGCAAACCTCATGGCTGATTATCGGCACGGCAGCCCGTAATGGGCGGCATCCAATTTTTTCAGGCAAGGGGGATTTATGGATCGCGTCAGCAAATATACGCCGGAGTTGTTCAGCATCGTCCGTCTGGTGGTCGGGCTGTTGTTCCTGGAGCACGGTACCTCGAAGCTGTTCGACTTTCCACACGGGCCTGTTCAACCCGCGATGGGCACGCTGATCTGGTTTCAGGGCATCATCGAGCTGGTCGGTGGCGCGCTGTTTGCGGTCGGCTTCCTGACGCGGCCGGTCGCCTTCATTCTCGCCGGCGACATGGCGGTTGCCTATTTCATGGCGCATGCGTCGAAGGGTTTCTTCCCGATGCTCAACGGCGGCGACGGCGCCATTCTCTACTGCTTCATCTTCCTGCTCTACGTCGTGGCCGGACCCGGCCGCTGGGCGGCCGATGGTTCGGTGAAGTAACTCAGCTCCTCTGTCGTCCTGCGAAAGCAGGGACGACAGAATCTTTAAACGCTTGTCCTAAGCATCACGTCTTCACGTACTCAATCTCGGCAACAGCCTCAACGCATTGCCGCGCTCGATGTCCATGATCTGCGCATCGGTGAAAATACCTGCGCTTCGCAATCCCTTCACATGATCGATGCCGGTGCGATAGGGGAAGTCCGTACCGAACAGGATCTGCGAGGTCGGGATGATCGCTGATAGCGCCGACATCGAGGCCTTGTTCGAGGTCTGCGCGGTGTCGTAGTAGAATCGCGTCAGCTCGGCGAGCGTGCCGTCCGGCACCATCGGCTTGTACTTCGCCTCGATGATCGGCTGGCGGATGAAGCGCTCGATCAAAAACGGCATGGTGCCGCCGGCATGCGAGAAGATCCACTTGATGTCGCGGAATTTTTGCGCGTTGCCGGAAAACACGATATCGCCGATCGTGCGCGTGGTGTCGGTGCCCCATTCGACCAGCGTCGGCGGCTCGTTCGGCAGCAGATTGACGCAGCAGTCGGCGGTCGAGGGGTGGGTGTAGACCACGCATTTGCGGCGGTTGAGCTCTTCCATGACAGGCAGGAACGACGGATGGCCGAGCCACTTGTCGCGATAATTCGTCATCAATCCGATGCCGTCGAGCTTGAGCGTATCGAGCGCGTAGGCGATTTCCTTCAGAGATCCTTCGGTGTCGGCGAGCGGCAGCATCGCCCAGCCGCCGAAGCGGCCGGGATGATCGGCAATCAGCTTCGCGTTATATTCATTGCATTCGCGCACCAGTTTGCGCGCTGCCTCGCCGGAGGTGAAGTTGACGCCGGGCTGGGTCACCGACAGCATCGAGACCGCGATGCCGGCCTGGTCCATGTCGGCGAGCGATTTTTCCACCGTCCAGCCGCGCAACAGACCGTCGCCGAAATTGTTGGCAACCGCCGCCTGGATATAGGTCGGCGGCGACAGATGGTGATGGACGTCGATCCGGTAAGGTTTGGCGTCGGCACTTTGCGCCAGCGCCTGTCCGGCGCGGCCGAAGCCAGTCGCCGCAAGCGCGGCCGCGCCCGCGGCCCCCGCCATGAATGTGCGCCGGCTCAGGCCGCCATTGGTCAGCGACAGCGTGTCGTCGCATCCGCAGGCGCAGCCGCGCATCGACAGACGCTTGTTGCCTTCGCGCTTGTCCTGGCCCCCATCTTGCTGGTTCATGCAGCTCTCTCCCTTATCCCTGACCGGTCCGTTCAGGACTTCTTGATCGAAACGGTCACACCTTAGCGATGTCGCCGTGACAGACAATAGGGCCTTGATTTCACCGCGTTGAGGGTCAAGGGAATAATCCGGCGCGTTCGCGGTTACGCCAGGAAGGGCAGTCGCGGCCGCTTTTGAAATCAGGTCTTTGAAAAGGAGAAATAAAGTGATGGCGTCGATCAGGTCAGGACTGTTGGTGCTCGCGGCTTTCGCGGCGATGGCTATCTCGCACGCCGCGGCGCAAACGCCGTCACCCGCCGGCGCCAAGGTCTACATCATCAACCTGAAGGACGGCGCGGAAGTGACGAGCCCGTTCCTGGTGCAGTTCGGCCTGTCGGGCATGGGCGTGGCGCCGGCCGGGGTCGAAAAACCCAACACCGGACATCATCATCTTCTGATCGACACGAAGCTGACGGACGAGCAGATGAAAGAGCCGATCCCGGCCGATGACACCCACAAACACTTCGGCGGCGGCCAGACCGAAGCCATGGTGACGCTATCGCCGGGCAAGCACACGCTGCAACTGATGCTCGCCGACTGGTCGCACATTCCGCATTCCCCGCCGGTGATGTCCGAGCCGATCACGATCACGGTGAAGTAACGTCTTTGAGAAAAAGCGGATGAGAAAATAGTCAGGCCTGCTGTCTATCTCATCACGATTTGCAGCGAGCATGCTGCATTGCGATGCAAGCGGTGGAAAAGTAGATTTATTCTTTTTTCGCCGCCGAAAAAGCAACACACGGAACTGATGAAGTCTGCTAGGGTGACGCCGTTACTTGGCTTCACACAAAAGGAGTGGAGTTCATGAACAGGCTCGTTGAAATTCGCCGCCAGGAGCATTTCTGCCGTGAGCGTGCGTTATTCGATTCCGAGCGTAAGTCGTTCTGGCTCGCGGAAGCCGAAATCTGGGAGCAGCGCGCGCTCGACGAGATCGCGTTCCACTTCCGGGAATGCAACGTGGAAGTCCCGGGCCATTCGATGGCGGATCAGTCGATTCCGGATCGGTCTCTGAACGCCGCGTAACGCAAAGTGAAATTGTTATCCCGTTGTAGGCGCCGGCTTTGGCAATCAAGCCCCTCATGGTGAGGAGCGCCTCTTGGCGCGTCTCGAACCCATGAGGCCCGGATATCGGCCTCATCCTTCGGGACGCCGCTTGCGCGGCTCCTCAGGATGAGGGGTCCCGGAACACATCGTCGCATATCGACCAGCAAATCGACCCCCACCCCTCTTTCAGAGACGGATTCTTTCCGCCAACCCTGCCCCTTCCAGAGAGAGGGAGCCTTCTGCTAAGCCAAGTCCGTGAAGATCAACAACAAAAGCCGGAACGGGCAAGGGCAGGGCGGATGACGGTTTTGGGGGCCTCGGGCGATCTCGGTTCATCGCAGGCGGACGCCGCCGACGCCGTGCTGCAAAGCGCGGTGAAAAAGGCCGCGTTCCGGTTCGTGCCGCTGCTCACCATCGCCTATCTCTTTAATTACCTCGATCGCACCAGTCTTGGCGTCGCGGCGCTGACCATGAAGGAGCAACTGGGGCTGACGGCGTCCCAGTTCGGGTTCGCCGCGGGCATCTTCTTCCTCGGCTATTCGGTGTTCGAGATCCCGAGCAATCTGTTGCTCTATAAAGTCGGCGCGCGGCGCTGGCTGGCGCGGATCATGGTCAGTTGGGGGCTGGTGTCGGCGGCCACCGCCTTCGTGGTCGGGCCGCACAGTTTTTACAGCTTGCGGTTTCTGCTCGGGGTGATGGAAGCCGGCTTCTTTCCGGGCGTGACGTTCTTCCTCGCCGCGTGGTTTCCGGCGCAATACCGCACGCGGATGCTCGCCTGGTTTCTGGTCGGTATTCCCCTATCCTCGCTGATCGGCACGCCGGTTTGCAGCATGCTGCTTCAGATGGACGGCATCTGGGGTTTCGCCGGCTGGCAATGGCTGTTTTTCCTGGTCAGCCTGCCTTGCGTGCCGCTCGGCATTCTCACACTCGTCATGCTGGCCGACCGGCCGCAGACCGCGACCTGGCTCACCCAGGAAGAACGCGACACGCTCGATGGCGTGCTGAGTTCGGAAGTGCGGGAGCGGCCGCATGCTTCGCTGCTGGCGGCGCTGATGGATGCGCGCGTCTTGATCTGCGCGGCGATCCAGTTCGGCTTTACGCTGGGCTCCTACGGCATCGGCATCTGGCTGCCGTTGATGCTGAAGGAATATCACCTCACCAATAGCGCGATCGGCTGGATCGCGGCAGTGCCTTATCTGTTTGCCTCCGTCGGCATGATCCTGTGGGCGCGCTATGTCGACCGGAAGGGACGGCGCATCGCCAACCTCGCGATTGCCTGCGCGCTCGGAGCGGTCGGGCTGTTGCTGCCGATCTTCTCCAATTCGCTTTTATCGGCCGTGATCGGATTCAGCCTCGCTCTGACCGGCGTCACCGCGGCGCGCGCGATCTTCTGGACCATCCCGACGCGCTTCCTTACCGGCGTAGCAGCCGCCGGCGGGCTTGCCTTCATCAATAGCATTGCGACGACCGGAGGCTTTTTCGGTCCCTCGATGATGGGGGCGCTGAAGGATTTCTCCGGCTCCTACATCGTTGGCCTGTTGGCGGTCGCCGCCATCATCTTTGCCTCGACGCTCGCATCGCTATCGCTGAAGTTCTTTATTTCGCGGGAATGATCAGGTCGCGCGAACACGCACCTGATTGAAAACAATTCGCATTTGTAAAGTGGCTCCGCCGGCCAGGCGCTAATGCCGGTTGCTTATTTTCCAGAGTTGTCCCGAATTCTTCGGGATAAATAGGAAAATATCGCAAACCTTTCGCATCCCTGTAACACAGCCTGAGCAGATTGCGCGGCCTTAGCTCACCTTTGTCTTCGCGGCGTTTCGTATCGCGAGGCCTCGCATTCTGGGAATTAAAAATGACGCTCATGGAAACGCGTTCGCTTCGCGGACGCTCGCTCACCAACACGCGCTTTGCCGTTGCGCTGCTTGCCACCACGGCGCTTGGCGGCACGCTCGCCTATGCCGATGAAGTCACGTTTTTCGCGCCCGGCCATCTGCTGCTGAGCCGTAGCGTTTATGACGCCCCCGCCAATATCATCACTCCCGGCGTGACCCAGCTTCCGCCGGGCTGCGTGGCGCCCAATTGCGCCACCGCGATTGCCGACGGCACCTATCCGACGGTGTTCAACAACGACACGGTCGACGGTTCTTTTGGCATCACCGCCCCGATTTTTCTCGATGAGTTGCTTCCCTTCCCCTCCGGCGATGTCTTGCAGACCGTCAAGGTACCGAACAGCGGCGAGCACGGCGTGAAGACCAACAGCGACCAGCTGGTCACGAGCTTCTCTTCCAAGTCGGAAATCGGGCTCAACTTGTCGCTCGACCGCAACAGCGTGTCGTTCATGGGCTATCTCGCCCCGCTCAACACGATCGACGTCTCCAACTCCAACACGCCCGACGTGGTCGACCCGACCAACCCGGTGCCGGCAACCGATTTCCGCGTGGTGGCGAGCGTCGACCAGCTCGGCCAGTTCCACTTCACCAAGACCAACGCGTATAGCGGCAATAACGGCCGCGCCGCGATCCTCAACAACGCCAATGGCGCCAATGTCTATTACACCACGGGCAATGCCGGTAACGGCTCCAACCCGCAGCCGAACGGTGTGATCCTCGGCGCCGGCGCGCAGATCATCACACCCTCGAAGCTGCCGCTCGCCCAGCAGCCGGATCCCGGTGCGCCGACCCCGGTCGGCTCGTTCAGCGTCACCGAACTCGGCGACAAGGCCGACAAGGTCGGCAAGGACACCAACTTCCGCGGTCTGACGGTGTTCAACAACGTGATCTACGTGACCAAGGGGTCCGGCGGCAACGGCGTCAACACGGTGTATTTCATCGACACCTCCGGCACCGTCAACGGCAAGCCCGCGGCTTGCCCGACCGGCTCCGGCGTACCGAACCCGGCGGCGACGTTGCCGACCACGGGAATCGCATTCAACGCCGCGAATTTGCAGGCGCAGGGCGTGACGCCCTACAACATGTGCATCCTGAACGGCCTCCCGACCAGCCTTGCCAAGGCGACGACGCCCGCGCCGATGTTCCCGTTCGGCATGTTCTTCGCCAACGCGACGACGCTCTATCTCGCCGATGAAGGCAACGGCACCGCGACGTTCTCCAACGGTACCTTCACCGCGGCGGCGGCGCAGACCACCGCCGGATTGCAGAAGTGGGTGTTGAACACGACGACCAAAACCTGGTCGCTGGCCTATACGCTCAACGCAGGCCTCAATCTTGGCGTGCCCTACACCGTGAAGAACTATCCGACCGGCAACAACGCCGTGACCGGCCTGCCCTGGTCGCCCGCAACTGACGGCCTGCGCAACCTCACCGGCCGCGTCAACCGTGACGGGACGGTCAGCATCTGGGCGATCACCTCCACGGTCAGCGGTAGCGGCGACCAAGGCGCCGACCCGAACAAGCTCGTGATGATCACCGACAAGCTTGCCGCGACCACGCTGCCGGAAGGCGAAAGCTTCTCCACGGTGCGCACCGCGAAGTCGGGCGAAGTGCTTCGCGGCATTTCGTTCACGCCGGGCACGGGCCTTAATCCCGGACAGGAGATCTCTTCGCTGCTCTGCGATTTCGGCATCTGCCTGCCGTAACATACAAGACCGGCGCGTCTGGCGATTTCGTCAGACACGCGTGCAATACCTCTCCCCGCGTGTCTTGCGCGGGGAGATTTTTATACGGTTGTCGGCACCGCGGGCTTGGCTTGGCCGGTCGCCAACTGCGAGGCGGCGCCCAGGCCGAGCAATCCCAGACACACCGCCGGCACCAGCATCGCCGCCGCAGCACTTCCGCCGATCCCGGCCACCATCGGCATCAGGTTTTGCGCGGCAAAGCCGCCGAAACTGCCGAGCATCGAGATCGCGCCGATCCCGGCGGCCGCGCGCTGTCCGGTCAAAAAACGCGACGGCAGCGACCAGAAGCACGGCAGCAACAGCGAGATGCAGGGCGTGCCGACGATCATCGCTGTAAGACGCATCCAGTTTTCCGGCACGACGGTCGAGAGCAGGAACGCCACCACGCCGATGCTGGATAGCACGGCCATCGCAACGATGACCGAGCGATGCTCGCGCAACCGCTTCGGCAGGATCAGCAGCATCGGCACCGTCACCAGCCATGGCAGCGCGGTCAGCAGGCCATTCTCGGTGCCGCTGGCGCCGAACGCCTTGATGACGGTCGGCGTCCAGTAGATGACGCCGTAGAGCGAGGTCAGGATCAGCGCATAAACCGCCGACAGGAACCACACCCTTGCATCCCACAGCACCTGTAGCAGCGAATGGCTGTCGCGCTTGGTTTGGTTTTCCTCATCAAGCCGTCGCGTCAGCCAGGCTTTTTCGGTCTCGTCCAGGAACGCGGCTTCATCCGGCCGGTTCGGCAATCGCGTGAAGACGAGCAATCCAAGCAGCACGGCAGGCAGCCCGGTGGCGATGAAGACCCATTGCCAGCCGGACAGGCCGAGCAACCCATGCAGGTCGAGCAGGGGACCCGAGGCGAGCGCACCGAACATGTTGCCGAACGCGCTGCCGAGCGTGATGATGCCCATCACGCGCACGCGATAGGCCTGTGGAAACCAGATCGAGGTGACGTAGATGATGCCGGGATAGGCGCCGGCTTCGGCAATGCCGAGCAGGAAGCGCATCACGGTGAAGGTCCAGTCCGACGACACAAAGGCCATCGCGACCGTGACCGCGCCCCAGCTCACCAGAATGCGGGTCAGCCACGCCCGCGCGCCGAACTTATGGATCGCGAGCGTGCTCGGAATTTCGCAGATGAGGTAGCCGATGAAGAACAGCGAGGACGCCAGCCCAAACGCCTGCTCGGACATCTTCAGTTCGCGTGCCATTTGCAGTTTGGCAAAACCGATGTTGCTGCGATCGATCACCGCGACCAGATAGACCAGCATCAGGATCGGCATCACGCGGGCGATGATGCGCGACATCAGTTTTGTCTCGTCGACGACGCGATCCATACTCATTCCTCCCCCGTCGTCTTATTCTTGTTCAGTCTTTTGAGTTAAGCGAATCCTGCGGCACATAGTTGCGCCAGTTGCCGTCAAGCTGCGGCATCTCGGCAAAGGTCTTGCGCGCATCGGCCGCGCGGCCAATCAGATCCTGCGCCACGATTTCCTTGCGGTTCAAATAGTCCTTGAATTCCTCAAGCGAGCGTTCGATCAGCTCAAAACCACGCAGCATCACGGGCGAGGAGATCTCGGCCGCGCTGGCGCCGGCCAGCATCGCGCGCGCGATATCGAGGCCGTTCTGAATGCCGTTGGTGGCGATCAGCGGCTTGTCGCGCCCGACAGCCGCGCGCGACAGCGCCAGCCAATGACAGGTCAGCGGCAAATTCCAGTAGCCGCCGACGCCGAGCGTGGTGCCGAGCACCGGTTGCATCGTTTCAAGATCCGGGATCAGCCCGAGCAGGCGGCCCGCCATCACGACGCTGTCGGCGCCGGCTTCGAATGCGGCGCGGGCGAGCTCCGGCACGCGTTCGCTCTGGCCTGATATCTTCACCCATAGCGGCATCGACACGGTGGCGCGGATCGCACGCACGATCGAAGCGACCCGTTCCGGCAACAGCTCGGTTGAGACCGCGCCCTTGGCGGCTTGCGACGCATAGGGCGTGCCGATGTTGAGTTCGAGCAGGCGAAGGCCAGCCCCTTCGACTTGCAGCGCCATGCGCCTGGCGTGATCGAGGTCGCCGAGGATGAGGCTGGCGGCAACATAGGCGTCGCTTTTGGCGGCTTCACGGTCGAGCCGGGACACACTCTCGAGCCAGCTCTCGAATGTGCCCGGATAAAGCCCGGACCGGCAGGCGATGAAGGCCGACGCCGGCGCCGATGCGTTCCACTCCTGCCGTTGCCAGCGCTCGTCGAACACGGCGTATTCGGCGGCGTCGAGCTGGGCTTTCGCGGCCTCGACCTCATTGGTCGATTTCATCACGACGACGGCCGCGCCTGCGGCCAGCGCGCGCCGCACGCCTTCTTCCTCGATCAGATGTTCGGCCGCGCCCGCTATCAAGCGGATTCTTCAGACGCAGCGAGCCTATCGTGACACTGGTGATGCCCGTCATCGCTCACGCCGACGTTTGATCGAGGCCGAGCATCCTCGCGGCATTCGTCGCCACCATTTTATGGATATCCTCGTCGCTGTAACCGAGGTCCATGCACAGCGCGACGCCGCGACGAAAACCTTCGAGCGGCGAGAACACGCCGACCTGGCCCAGATCAGAGCAGATCACGGTCTGATCGATGCCGGCGGCTTCGATATGGTGGCGCAGGTCTTCGCCCGTGGCGACCTTGAACTTCGATCCCTCCAGGAACATGCAGATCGAATGTTCGACAAAGGCGCCCATCGCCGCGATACCCTTGACGTCGTTGAGGCTGGCGCCGACGATTTCTTCGGGATGGGTAAAGGCGAGGCGCTTGACGCCGCGGCGCCTGGCTTCCTCGAAGATGATCCAGGTCTCGCTGACATGCAGATGGCCGCTCGCCAGCAGCATGTCGTTCTTCGCGATCACGTCCAGCACTTCCTTGACCGAATCCAGAACTCGTTTGTTGGCGTCCAGCACCGGCACGGCGGTGGCGTGACGCATCTTCGAGGTCGAGGCCGGATGCACCCAACTCGATTCCTTTTCCCAGCGCAGATGGTTCTCGGCCGCGAGCGTCGGCATCCACACCGTCTTGCCGCCCATCGCGGCGGTGTGCTCGACCGCGTAAGGATTGATGCCGCCGACCACGTTGTTCAGCACGATGCCGGAGAAAATCTTGGTGCGCAGCTCCGGGTAATGCTTGGTGATCAGTTGCGCGGTTGCGACTCCTGCATAATCGTGATCCTTGGTGAGGACCGCTGCAAATCCCGCTTCCGACAATTGCTTCACCAGATCGAGATGATCGATGGCGCGGGGCGCAATCGAAGGTCCGCTATGGACATGCGGATCGACCGCGCCTTGCAGGATCTTGTCGATGCGGGCTTCCCGCGCGGCTGTGCCGGCTCTGTCGGCGACTTTCGTTTCATTCATGACCGTTCTCCCTTTTTACTTTTCTTGAATGACGCTATCCGGGCACTGTTCGCGTTACGCCGTCCTTTGCCTGATGCGGCCGTGACCGAGGGTTCGCGAGATCTGCGCCGCCGCTGCTTTCAAGGCGTTGATGCTTTTGGCGTCGATCTCGGCGGGCAGGAACTGGATCGAGCCGACCAGCGCCAGCGCACCGGCGCAGGAGTCTTTCGCGTCAAAAATGGGCGCTGCCACCGCATTGATGCCGAGCATCGCCTGCTCCGGCGCGGTGGCATAGCCTTGTTGCGCGACGCGCGTCAGCTCCGCTTCGAGCCGAGCTGAATCGGTCAGCGTATGCGCGGTGGAAGCGGGCAGGGACTTTGCCAGGATGCGCTCGCGTTGCAGGCGTGGCGCGAAGGCCAGCAGCACTTTTCCTTGCGCGGAAGAATGAAACGGCAGTTCGCTGCCCGGCCGCACGCCGATCTCGATCGCGGCGGTGCCGACCACCATGCTCAAGACCAGCGCGCCGCGCGGGCTCAATTCCGACAGCACGACAGAGTGGCCGAGCAGATCGCGCAGCTCGCGCATCGGGACCCGCGGCCAGTTGAATGAGATCGGTCCCGGGCGCGTAGTGAGCAAGAAGACGGCTGCGCGGCCCGCGCGAATATCGCGTCGTTACGGGATTCTGCACGAGATAGCCGCGCTCGACCAGCGTCAGCAGATGACGGTGCACCGAGCCTTTGGTGAGACCAAGCCGTTCGGCGATCTGGGTGACGCCGAGCTCCTCCTCGGAGAAGGCGACCGCCTCCAATACATCGAGCGCAACCTGCACCGAGCGCACCCCGCCATCCCCGCGTTCCTCCGGCAGCGAGGGCATTTCCGCCTTGGTTTTCAACGGCAAAACCCCGTTGCTTGGAGGCCAATTTGGCGCTTGCGAAGATTCATATTGACGTCCTCGGTCGTATCGATATACAGAACGCTGTATCACGGTCGCGAACAACAAACAATCGGTCATTTCCAAATAATCGCGCCGTTCGCTGGAGGATTTTTCAGATGAGCGAAGCCATGCGCGCCGCGACCCATGCCCGGCATTACGCCGAACCGCCGCAGGCCACCGACGCCGACGGAACGCGTCACTGGATCACGCGCGCGGCGAACTTCGTCACCGCTATCTCGCAAGCGAGGCGAGGGCGCAGTCCTCGCGCGCAACAATCCGGACGAATACATGCTGCTGTTGCCGCCGGGGACCGAAGTGATGGTCGAGGCGGGCAGCGAGCGGATCGAAAGCAAGGGCAACAGCCTGATCATCGTGCCGCCGGGCCAAAGCCGCGTCGTCGTGCGCAAGGCCGGCATGGTCGCGCGGGTGTTTTCCAAGCGCGCCGAGGATCTCGCGGCGAAGGCCGTGAATGCCGCGACCTATGCCGACGGCGCGCCGGAAGTCGCCGACCTCAAGCCATGGCCCGATCCGGCCGGCGGTTTTCGTCTGCGCCATTACGATCTGGACAAAGCCGAGAGTCCCGATCCGAGCCCGTTGAAGATGCGGGTGTTCCGCTCGACCAATCTGATGGTCAATATCTTCATGCCGTGGCAGAAGCGCCGCGACGAGACCAAACTCTCACCGCACAGCCATGACGATTTCGAGCAGATCTCGCTCAGCATGGAAGGCGCCTTCGTTCATCACCTGCGCTATCCGTGGTCGCCCGACAAGACGCGCTGGCGCGAGGACGAGCATGCGCGCTACGAGGCGAGCCCGTCGGTGCTGGTGATCCCCGCGCGGGTGCTTCACACCTCGCAGAATGTCGGTGATGGCGCGGCCTGGCTGGTCGATGTGTTCGGGCCGCCGCGGATGGATTTTTCATCGCGCGAGGGTTTTGTGCTCAACGCATCGGACTATCCGATGCCGGCCGCGAACTGACGTTCCAAACACTGCGAGGCCGGTAACGGCCCGCTTGGCGAAATTTCGCCTGACGATTTGAGGAAGTCCAGGGAGGGCTCAAGATGGCTCAGTTCTTTACGCGCGTGTCGTTCGGTTCGGACGACGAGGCGGCGGCGTACAATCGCGCCGCCTGGAAGCTCATTCCGTTTCTGCTCATTCTCTACATCATTTCGTTTCTGGACCGCGTCAACGTCGGCTTTGCGAAGTTGCAGATGAGCGCGGATATCGGGCTGTCCGATGCCGTGTTCGGGCTTGGCGCCGGAATCTTCTTTATCGGCTACGCGGCCTGCGAGATTCCGAGCAATCTGCTGCTGCAACGCTTCGGCGCGCGGTTCTGGATTTCGCGAATTCTCGTCGTGTGGGGCATCATTTCGGTCTGCTTCATGTTCGTCACCACGCCGGCACAGTTTCTGACGTTGCGCTTTTTGCTCGGCATTGCGGAAGCCGGCTTCTATCCGGGCATCGTGCTGTATCTGACCTACTGGTTTCCCGGCAAAGCTGCGCTCGCAGGTCTGCGCGCTGTTCTTCGTCGGCATTCCCATCGCCGGCTTCGTCGGCGGTCCCTTGAGCGGTTTCATCATGAAGACGATGGCCGGCGTCTCCGGCTTCTCGGGGTGGCAATGGCTGTTCCTGCTCGAAGGCACGCCCGCGATCATCGGCGGCATCGTCACCTACTTCTATCTCTCCAACGGACCGAAGGATGCGAAGTGGCTCGGCCAGCGCGATCGCGACATCATCGTGCCGGCGTTGGCGGCCGAGGAGGCCGCCCATCGCGCCATGGGTCACGGCCACCGGCTGATCGATGCGCTGCTGAGCGGGAAAGTCTGGCTGCTCGCGGTCACCAACTTCACGCTGCTCGGCGGCATCTACGGCATCTCGTTCTGGATGCCGCAGATCGTCAAGGATCTCGGCGTGCAGGATGTGTTTTTGAATGGCCTCGTCACCAGCATTCCCTTTGCGGTCGCCTGCGCCGCGATGATCGTGGTCGGCCGCTCGTCGGATCGGTTACGCGAGCGCAAGTGGCACATCATGCTGTCGGCGTTCGTCGGCGCGCTCGGCCTCGTCGGCGGCGCGACGCTGACGGGAACGCCGTTCCTTGCGCTCGCCAGTCTGTCGTTGGCGCTCGGCGGCGCCTTGGCCTCGATCGCCGTGCTGTGGGTGCTGCCGAGCGCAATGCTCACAGGCGCGGCCAACGCCGGCGGGCTGGCGCTGATGGCGACCGTCGGCAATCTCGGCGGCTATGTCGCGCCTTATGTCGTGGGCCTCGCCAAGCAGGCGACCGGCCGCACGGATTATGGCCTCTACCTGATGGCGGCGGCGATGGTGCTCGGCGCGCTACTGGTGCAGCTCCTGCCCCGCGACGCCTCGATCGACGAAGCCGGCCATGGCGCGGTGCTGAAGGAAGGAGCGGCGGTGGGAGTGATGTGACGTTGTTCACACCACCTCATGTTTCCGCAAATCGCGCACATGATCGAAACCCACCGCCTGAAGCTCAGTGCCCGAGGCCGCGATCTCGGGCAAGGCGGCTTCAGCCAGGATGTCCTCGGTGACGTCCTCGACGGCGTTATCCGCGATCTCGTGGATGAAGCTGATATTGGCGTATTCGCCGGACGCGATGCGCGAGACGACCTCGCGGCGGGTGATTTCGGGATCGACGATGGCCTCGCGGCCGCGCCTTCCGTAATCGATCATGACGACGAAATATTGCATGCGCGGATGGAATCACCTCGTGACGGGAGGTTGCATTATTTCTGAAAATCAAAAATTTGACAACTCAAAATTCGGAATATCAGAAATTGGTGTCATTCCGGGGCGATGCGCAGCATCGAGCCCGGAATCCATGGGGCCGCTGGAACGCTGGGATGAATGGATTCCGGGCCCGGTCCTTCGGACCGTCCCGGAATGACAGCGGCGCCATTTAGACTCGAAGGCTACTTGCTGTCCTTATGGGTGGTCTTCCGCCGCGAGCGGCCAGCCGCGCGCGCCCGCAGGCGCTCGATCTGGCCGCGTGGCAGGGTGACGCAGATTTCGCCGATCCATTCCAGCTTGACGCCTGAGATCGGCTTGGCGTTGAAGCTCGTGAGGTTGACGACATGGCCGGTCTTGCCGCGCTCGATCGTCTTCAGATAGCGCTCGCCGCTCTTTAATCGCACCGCGGCTTCCTCGCCATAGAAGCTCGTCAACGGGTGCCGCTGGTCGCGATAAACCACGATGATATCGCCATTTTCGTATTTCGGCAGCATGGAGTCGCCGACCACCTCGAAGGCGATGGTTTCCTCCGCGATCGGGAACGGCAGTTCGACTTCGCCGAGGCCCTCCGGCGGCATCTGCTCCAGCTCCGGGCCGATCGAGGCGCCGGCGCCGACCCGTCCCATGATCGGAACCGCATTGAGTTCGAGATAATCGATGATCGGTTGAAGCTCGGATGCCTTGATCAGCCGCGCCTCGGCAAGGATCTCGGACACCGCGCCCGGCCGCAAGCCCATCGCGGCCGCAAGCCCGCCCTTGGTCTTGCCTGGCTTCGCCAGTCCCCGCTCGATCATCTTGACATCCAGCATGGCCGCCTCCCGTTGCCGCTGATTCCATGCGCAACCTAGCAATTCCGATTATCCGAAATCAAGCTTGACTTATTTCGGAATATCCGAAATAACGGGAACACAA
>CAVVLH010000123.1:0-16969 GCA_963748805.1 uncultured Alphaproteobacteria bacterium
AAAACAGTGTTAGCCACATACAGGTACTCCCCTTTTTCTGTTAGCTCTCTCTCTCTCTTGGGTGTCGATAGCGAGCATAGTTTGCGAACATTCGAATGAAACACGAGAAACAGTGAAAAAAAAGCCGGAAAAAACGAACAGCAGAGGAAAATATTTCGTACCAAGTCTAATTTGGGGTATAATACGATAGGTCCGGTGCTGTGAGTGAGAGCGGCGAGGTCTTTGGAGCGAGTCTCGACGCGATCGAAGGGACCAGTGGGCTTATGTGACACTGCAGCACCTGAGGGAAGAGGATTAGAAACAAGAACTTATACAAATCGACAAAGTCAGGCCAGTCCAATGGGAAAACACGAAAACACGCACACTTACGCAGATACAAAAAGACTAAAATGACATGAAGAAGAGAAGAGGAGCTTCAAGAGAATCCGAGAGAACTCGATTAGTACTCTCTTCCACCTTTACTGCGGTTATGTCTTCCTTGATCACCGCCAAGCCAACGGCGACAACACGAGAAATAAAGGAAGAGACAACTGGAAGCGTGGCAGCGAGAGAGTTGGATGTCAAGAAGGGCGCGCATCCCTGCAAATAGGAAGTGAAAGAGTGAATTCAAGGAGAGTCACATAATCAATGGGACTGAGACTTCAGATAGCTATATCCAGCAATACTGAAAAAGGAAGAGATCTTGTAGTGGCGTACCAGACGGACCGCATTGAACTCCTCTGCTGCGAGGTGGGTGGAGACCTCTTTGCTCTGCTCAGTTCGATGGATTGCAGCTGCAGGGAAAGACGCGCAACACACTTTTGGGCATCATCGGCAAGAACCTGCAAAACAATTGCGGGTAGGAGAGAGAACAGGATCAGCGCACAACAGAATGAGACAGCGAGAAAAAGAGGGGGAAGAGAGAGGATAGATAGACAGAAAAAGAGAGGTAGGTAGCTATAGAGACAACAATACTCACTTCTGCGTATTTTCTCTTGAGGGTGTCTATGTTTGTCTTCGACGCCAGCACGAACTCAAGAGTAAGATATCATGGGGTTCTTCTCCAGGAAGGACCAACTCTGCTCAGCAGCGTGGATGTATTCCAAAGCTGTCGAAGAAGTGAAAAAAGAACCAAGGAAGAGAGAAACAGAGACTCTGAGAGAGGCGGGTGCGGGTGAGCGAGAGATAAGGGTGAGGAACAGTCACAAGCACAAACAGGCTAGAATTCTCACTTTTTTCATGGGACTCCCTCTGCAAGTGTGCGTTTCCTGCAGCCACTGCGGAGTTGATGGCGTTCACCGTCTTGTAGGCGTCTTGCTCCAGCACGTCCTTAGCGAACTTCGTGTCGAATTCTTTCTTTTCGCTCCTGCAATGGGCAACGCAGTAGTGAGAAACCCAGCGACGAAGGAAAGTAGGAAAAGTAGTTTGTAGCTTGACAAATGAAGGCGCTAAGAACCGACAAAGACGAAACCATTATCGGAGGCAAAACGAGGGCCAATCGGGCGTCTTCATCGCATACCTCGAAGGTCTTGGTGAACTGTGCGAGTGCGGGCAGTTCTTTGTACTTGTCGCTCCCTTTGATTTCACTGTGCTCATCAACTGCTTGCTGATATTGTGCGAGCGCGACAGCGCTGGACTGCCCGCGAAGCAGCGAAAGGGCCTACAATCAAAGGAGGAATGAGTGCCGCAAATCTTTCTCCCTCTTTCTTTCTCTCTCCCTCTGCACCCGTGTCTTTTTCCCTTTGTCTCTGTGTGTGTTTGTCTCTCTCTCTCTCTTTCACTCTCGCAGCATAAGGTCGTTCGTACAGAAGTGATGCGTGATAAAGCGCTGCCAGTTCGTTCATTGAACTCAGCTGTGAATACGGTGGCCTGGAAATGAGCAGCAAAAGAGGAGTATTCTGCGTCGCACCTGGAAAACAAGGTTAACAAACCGTCAAGAAGGACAAGAGCGGGAAAACATAGTTTCATCATAGTCACTGAAACATATTGCGTCCTCTCTCTCTCTCTCTCACACATTCTTTCTCTCTCGCTCTCTTCCCGGTTCGTTCTCTTCTTTTTCTTCCCTCACTCACTCCTGCCTCCACCCTCCTCTCGTTCTCTCCTTATCCTCTCCCTCACTCTCACGCTGCTTACTTCGACAAGAATGCCAACACAGCCTCTGCTTGACCTATCTCCTTGTTTAATCGCAATTCTTGAGAGAGACGCTTGGCGGTGGCCAGAAATTCCAAAGTCTAGGGGGAGGGAAATCGTAAGAGCAAAAAAACAAATACAACGCGATCATTCAAATGAACGCAGCCACAGATACGAGAAAGAGTGATGGAATACAAGAGGAAGAGAGCGAAAAGACATACGGAGAGAAGGCTGCAAAATATTTATTTGTTTTATCGTGCCTGTTCGTCTTTTCGGTAATGGAAGTAGGCTTTTGCGTTGTCAAGAGCAGTTTGAATCGCACTCGTATGACTCTTAATCTGCGAGAAATAAGGACGCAACGCGGGTAAAAGAACGGGACACATGCTAACACAAAGATAGTCGGAATGGACGGGTAAGCTTGATATAGAGAAAATGCAACGCATTTTCTTGTTATGTTTTTTCATCTTTTTCTTACCGCTGCACCGTGTTGGATGGAGTCAAATCTGTATTGGAAGGCAACCACGCGAGCACTCCACGAAGAGAAGAACTGGACAAACTAACGCGTTGCTGCTATATTTAGAGTCAGCCAGGGCTTCCACCGATCTCTTCGCGGAGAGAGTTGCTCTAACGCCTGAAGAAAACAGGAGAAGATATAAGAGGAGGACAGATTGAGATAAAATATAGGAATGGATAGATCAAGAGAGAGAGAGAGAGAGAGAGAAACAGCAGGGACTTACCTGGTCTTCGCGGCCACTGTTCAAGAAGAAGTCAGCCTGTGAGAGATAGAAGTTGCTTGTGTTGATAAACGCCTTGACCTCTTCCGTGAACAGAGTCTCGTTACATTTAGCAGTAAAGGACTGGTAAACAAAACCAAGAGAAAAGGATGAGGAACATCGCAAAAGAACATCGAATTGGAAGCAAATATCAAATCCAACCGATTTCAGAAGGAGCCCCGCACTGCTCTTGCCTTCATTTCAGCCTCTATGACGAGAAAGGCCGGCCGTCGAGGATCCGCCGATAGCGCACCACGACGTGCAGGAGATTCAGGAGCTGGCGTTCGTATTCATGAATGCGCTTGACCTGAACGTCGAACAGAGAATCGATGCCGATCCGGACGCCGGTCCGGCGGCGCACCTCTTCGGCCAGTCTCTGTTTGTTGGCGCGCTTGATGGCGCGGAAGCGGCGTCGAAACTCCGGATCATCGGCGGCGCCGGTCAACCGGCCGATCTCCTCGAGATCGTTCTCCCACGCTGATCCCGAGGCGTTCGGTGAGCAGCGCCGGGAGAGGCCCACGTTCGATTGTTTGAGCCAGCGGCGCACCGCGATGCCGTTGGTCACGTTGACGAAGCGCTCCGGGAAGACCTCCGCGAAACCCGCGAAGACGCTCGGCCGGCATAAGCTTGGTATGCAATTGCGCGACGCCGTTGACGTGATGGCTGCCGATCACCGCGAGGTGCGACATGCGCACCCGCCGCTCGCCCTCCTCCGTGATGATCGACAAACGGCGCTCGGGAGCTGGGATCGCGCGGCGTTCGTGCCGCCAGCGATTGCAGGAACTCGGCATTGATCGCATAGATGATCTACGAGATGACGCGGCAGCAGGCGCTCGATCATCGCCACCGGCCAGGTCTCGAGCGCTTCCGGAAGCAGCGTGTGATTGGTGTATGCGAACACCTGCGTGCTGATCGACCAGCTCTCACCCCAGGGGAGGCCGTACTCGTCGACCAGCAGGCGCATCAGCTCGGGAATCGCGAGCGCGGGGTGCGTATCGTTCAGCTGGATGGCCACGGCATCGGCCAGAGATTCGAGCGTACGGCCTTCGGCGAGATGGCCGGGAGAGAATGTCCTGCAGGCTCGCGCTGACGAAGAAATACTGCTGCTTGAGGCGCAGCTCCCTCCCCTGCGGCATTGAAAAATGCGTCCCCACCACCGCGATCAAAGGTGTCGGCTGAGGAAATTCGTAAATCATCTCGAAGCCGACACGGATTTTCATAAAATACCTGCTTCCAGCCAAATGGGGAATTGGACGCCGCTGTTATCCCGAAGCCGTGCTGTGCGGTCTCGAGAGCGGCCATTGAAGAAGGTCTGAAGGCGCCGACACAGGCCCCGACGGGGGCGCCTCAAGGGCTTTGCCTGCCGAATGCCGGAAATATTCCGGGATACCTGTGAAGTGGCGACGAAACGGCTGAATACAAGGTGACCGCGGCTATTCAGCCGGGGACGCCAATCTCGCCAGAAAGCAGTGGCTTATCGCCCCAAAAGAGCGCACGGTAAATCGATGCACCCCCATAGAATCGGGCGAGGTCCGCTGACGGCGCGTATCGCGCCATGACCACGCGATCGCGACGTGAAACCATCACGTTTCAGCATCCCTTCCGGATCAGGGGTATCGACCGCCTGTTGTCTCCGGGGGCCTATGAGATCATTACCGATGAGGAGATGATCGAGGGCTTGTCGTTTCCGGTGTTTCGCCGGGTCGCCACCATGATCATGGTGCCGGCGGCGACGCAGAATTCGGCAATGGAGATGATTTCCATCGGCGCGGTCGATTTATCCGATGCTCAGCGCATCGATGCGAGCGCGCCGCATGAGTGACAAGCCGCTCGATCTCGACAAGCACCGGGGCATGGCCGCGCAAAAAGCCACCGACATCAGGCGTGCCCTGGCGGAGGTGGAAAACAACGCGACACAGTTGCGCGAGCGGCAAAGCGTGATCGAAAGTCAACTCATCTCGGTTCAGGCCGCGTCCTGGCCGGAGGCCGCCGCCAAGGCGCGCTACGTCCTGAATTTGTATGCCGCGGGGCTGGCTCCAGGCGATGCCCATCATCGCGATCTGATCGCGGCAATCTTTGCCGATTTCACCCGGCTCTCAGACAAGAGCTGAGCAATCCTGGTCTTCGAATGGTCGAAGACTTCCAAACGTTCGATCAAGGATCGAACGCCAACCTGAAAGTCACACAATCCATGCAAAATCTCTCGCCGCGTCACGTCAAAACGGAGGAGTCGCTTCGGCTTGGCGTCGTGTCCGGCTGGTACAGCACGAAAGTGAGCGGAACGTTCGTCTCCGGGCCGCACGATTTCGAAGCCGATTGCCTTCGCAGGATCGAAGAGATCAATCCGCAGCCGAAAAAAAAGCGTTAAACCGGCATCCATAACCGTCCAGGAGGAGGGCACGTCACATGGCACTGACTCGCGGCAATTTCGGCGGTTACGAATTTGACCGGATGGTCGTCCTGTTTTCGATGGTCGACGGCGAGAAGGAAATACCCTGCGCCGTTAGCACATCTGCCATGGACGACCTGGAAAAGCCGGAGCGGACCAAGTCCGACCAGCGCGAGACACAGTTCATGCGGTTGCGCGATCAGATCGAAAAGCGCGCCGCTGAAAAGTTTATCGCAAGGGAATTCGAGGGCACGCCGCCCGGCATCGTTTTGCGTAGTCTGGATTTTAGAAATGGCAGATAGATAGCCCGCACGATCGTCGTGCGGGAAATTGTTGCGATGACTGTGAAAAGGATTCAAAAGATGAAAAAGCCCGTTCTCTCGATTGAAGAGCCGGAACCGAAGAAAGCGCTTCGAGCTGACAGGCCCCCCGTTGATGGTTTCGTCACGGTTGTCGATGGTCACTTCAAGTCGGAGTTTGACACTGTTGACGCGGCAGAAGCCGCGGGTCGAAAACTGAAGTCGACTTATCCGATGCTTCAGATCGAAATCTATGACGCTGCTGCAAAGACCCGTACTTTGCTGAGCTAGCTGAAGCGAGGCGTTCTAGGGACTTATTGCGCCTGCACGGCGCCCCGCAATCCGGCGCGCTCAACGGATTGGGCAACGAGGCCGCTGGTCTGCGCCTCCGCGACGAAGTGCTGGATATATTCCAGCGCGGCCTTGTGGTCTTTCGGAATCGCGACCGCCAGGTGTTCCTCGCCCCACCGGCCGTCGAGTATCCGCGATCCAGGCATCTGGTCGGACATCTCGAACAAGGTCGGCTTATTGGTGGCGTAGGTGTCGATCTCGCCGCGTTCGAGCATTTCGATGCCGCGCTTGTAGTTCTCGGCGGGCACGACCGTTGCGTTTGGCAGCAGTTTCGGAATCGTGCCTTGCGACGTACTTCCTTTGGTGACGCCGATCCGCAGGCCCGGTTTCTGGATGTCGGCGATGGCCGTGATCGGCGAACGAGCCGCGACCAGATATCCGAGCTCGATCGTGAGCAGGTTCTGGCTGAAGGTTACCGTGGCGGCGCGTGCCGGTGTCGAATTGCTGACCGTGAAGTCGACGTCGCCGGCTTTCATGCCTTCGAGGACATCGGAAATTCGCTGGTAGTTGACTTGCTCAAAGGGGACGTTGAGCCGCCTGGCCAGCTCTTGGCCCAGATCGTAGCTCAGGCCATGGAGCTCGCTCGTCTTGCTGTCGCGGACCATCGAGGTGGGGCTGCCGAAATAGACGCCGACCCGTAGCTTTCCCGTGGGCGCCAGGGTCTGGCGCGCATCCTGCGCGAAAGCGCTGAGCGCCGAGGCCGCGAGTGAAGCCGCTGCCATCATGATGACAAAACGATTCATCGGATACTCCGCGGATACGATATCGATGTTAAAACGTCACGACGATCTTTCCGAGGTGTTGATTGGCGTCCATGTGCGCGAACGCCTTGCCGATATCGTCGAAGGCAAACACCTTGTCGATCGGCAGCTGCAACTGGCGAGATTCAACCGCGGGCCACAGGTCCTTGGTCGCCTCCTTGAATATTTCGCGGATTTCCTCGATCGAGCGGGTGCGGAAGGTGACGCCGATATAGCTGATGCGGCGCGCCGCGTGCAGATCGAAATTGAAGTCGGCGTGGGTGCCGCCGAGCCGGCCGACATTGACGATGCGGCCCTTGATTTTGGTTGCCTTGAGATTCTGGCTTGCGACCTTGCCCGACACCTGATCGACGATCAGGTCGACGCCTTCGCCCGACGTTGCCTGCAACACCTGATCGACCCAGCCGGGATCGCTGGAATCAACGGCGAGGTCCGCGCCGAACTCCTTCAAGCGAGCGCGGCGGCCTGCGTCGGTGGAAGAACCGACCACGAGCTTTGCACCCTTGAATTTCGCGATCTGCATCGCCATCAGCCCGACGCCGGAGCTCGCGCCCTGAATCATGACACTTTGGCCCGACTGCAAACCGCCGATCGTCACCACCGCGTTGTGCATGGTGGTGATCGCGATCGGCAACGTACAGGCTTCGTCGAAATTCATGTTCGAAGGCGCGCGGAACAGACGGCCGTGATCGGCCAGCGTATATTCGGCAAAGGCGGCCGCGCCCGAGCCCATCACTTTGTCGCCGACCTTGACGCCCTTGGCGTCGGGACCGAGTTCGGCGACTTCGCCGGCCCATTCCATGCCGAGCACGGTGCCAACGCCGCCGGCGGCGCCGTGCACGTGCCCCTTGGTCATGCCGAGATCGGCGCGGTTGAGGCCGCAGGCGTGGACGCGGACCAGCACTTGCGCAGCCTTCGGGGAGGGTTTGGCGACATCGGTGATTTCAGCGCCATTGGCGCCGTAGACATAGGCCTTCATACGGATCATTCCCGGTTGAGCGTATCGCGATCGGTTATTCCGGCGCGTTATCCCGCCATGGCCGGGAAATGTCCATAACCGCGACCAGCAACGCTGCGTGCGGGTACGTTCAGGCAGCGGTTATTTTCGCCCGGACGTCGGGCGCAGGTGCAAGCCAGCACTTGGCTCCGAATGAATTCTGAGCCGCAGTGTTTCTTGAGGAGACGGGAAGGTGCGTCAGGCCGAAGCGGCGAACATCGCCGCCATGGCCTCATCGTCAAAGGCCGTCGAAATATCGCGAATGCTGACCACGCCGCACAGGCTGTGATCGTCGATTACCGGCAAATGACGAATGTGGTGCTGGTTCATCAGGTGCCGAACATCTTCCAGCGTGTCGTTGGAACTGCACGACACCAGTTGCTGAACCGAGATCAGCTGGGACACTTTCATGTTGACGCCCGTCGCGCCGTGCTCGGCAATGGCGCGTACGACGTCCCGCTCGGTGAACATGCCGACGGCGGTGTTGCCCTCGGTGCGCACGACGTCCTTGACGACAAGGGCGCTGACATTGCTCGCGCGCATCAGCTGGGCCGCGATGGCCACGGTCTCGTTCATTCGAATGGTTGCAATACGCGCGGTCTTTTTGCGCAGGATGTCTCCGACTTTCATCGCAAGCTCCTTCAGGTCAGCCGCAGGGATCGTTAAGCAATTCAAAATTGGTATACATTATGCCAATTGTCAATCGACTTTTGAGGGTAAATCCACCGAGAAAAGAGGCAATACTGCTGACGTTTTGCTTTCGTAGGGATGGGCCTCAAGCTGGCCGCGATGCCTGTTTGTATTTTGTATTCCAGTACGCATGCGCCAAAAAAGAGGCGCGGTTCACGCGCCTCTTCAATCGGATGGAAAGGGGATGCCTCAGGCGACGCGTGCATTCCGTGTGGTCGCATCGGCGGGGGCTTCACCGCCGAGGATGAACGTGCGGCGCATTGGCTTGATGACGAACACAGCCATCAGCGCAGCGGTTGCGTTGAGGGCGACGGCGATCACGAATACCGCCTGCCACCCATAGTGCGAGGCGAGGAGGCTCGCGATCGGAACGAGCAGGGCGGCGGTCCCTTTTGCCGTATATAACATGCCGTTGTTGGTGGTGGCGAATTTGACGCCGAACGTGTCGCCGCTGGTGGCGGGAAACAGACTGTAGATCTCGCCGAACACGCCAAAATAGACGGCGGTTGCCAGTACGAAGACGATCGGGTTGTGGCCATAGACCGACAGCGTCAGCAGCATCGCGGCTGCCGTCCCAAAAGCGATGAACATCGTATTCTCGCGCCCGATATTGTCGGAGACGAAGCCGAAGAACGGCCTGCCAAAGCCATCAAAAATGCGGTCGAGTGAAATGGCGAAGGTCAAAGCCGCCATCTGAAAGCCGAACATGCTTACCGGTACATCGGCAATCTTGTAGTCGTGGGCGATCGGCGCAATCTGGGCTGCCGTCATCAGGCCACCGGCCGCAACCATCACGAAAACCAGATACATGACCCAGAAGATCGGGCTTCGTAGTACCTGCGACGGCGTATAGTCGATCTTGGTCTGCGGCAGATTGAGCTGCTTCTTTTTCGCCGGCATGGTCAGCGACGGCGGGCGAAGGAAAAGCGCTACGGCCAGGACGATCAAACCCTGTCCGATGCCAAAATTGAAAAACGCGCTCTCATAACCGCTCGTGGCGATCATTTTTGCAATCGGCGCGACAGTGAGCGCGGCGCCCGCGCCAAATCCGGCCGCAGTAGCGCCCGCAGCCAGTCCGCGGTGGTCGGGAAACCATTTCAATGCGTTGCCGACGCAGGTGCCATAGACCGAGCCGGCGCCGATGCCACCCAGGATCGATGCGGTATAGAGCAGCACGAGCGAGTTGGCATAGGAGTTGAGCACCCAAGCCAGCGCAACCATAATGCCGCCGAAGGCGATGACAAAACGTGGGCCATATTTATCAACGAACCACGCCTCGACCGGGACAAGCCAGGTCTCGGTCACCACGAAAAGCGTGAAGGCCAATTGGATCGCCGCGCGGCCCCAGTGATATTTCTGGTCGATGGGATCGACGAACAACGTCCAGCCGTATTGCAGGTTTGCAACCATCGCCATGCAAACGATGCCCATCAAAAGCTGGAACCAGCGGAAGTAGGCGCCCTGTGATGCAGTGGCCGTCTCTGAAGTAACCATGAAGCCTCCCTGGTACGCTTTTGTTTTATGAATGGGCGTGACCGGTTTGCGCATTTTGGTATGTGATATGCCAGAGCGCAAGGACATTGTTCGGCGTCTTGGTCGCAGGCTGCCCTCCGCGCCACAAAAAAAGACCCCGGAAAAACCGGGGTCTTTTTTTCAAAAAAGCGCTGAAATCGGAGCCGCTTGATTCGTCAGAGACCAAAATAAGGCAGGTCACCGTTGCGGTTCGCGATGTGGGCGTTGGTCATCAGGACATGGTCGATCAGCGACAGCAGGCGGCTGAACCAGGTCGTGGCGGGCGTTAGGCGGAGAGAAGCGGTCTTGGACATCATGTTCCTCGCAGCGGGAAGCAATCTTGATGTCCGGAACATAGGTATACCAGATACCAGTCGCAATTCATTTGTTTGCATAGCAGCATGGGAAATATCGCAATGCAACATAAAATTTAACCCAGGCGGCGAGGTTGTACCAATAACCAATTGATTCAAAAAGAAAAAGGCCGCCGAAACCCGGCGGCCTGATCGGTTTGCCTGAAACAGCCTTACTCAGCCGCTTGCTTGCGCGGCGGGTCGAGTGCACCGGAATCGTGAATTTCCTTCACCTGGTGGTCGGAGAAGCCAAGCACCTGACGCAGAATCTCGTCGGTATGCTCGCCCAGCAGCGGCGAACGCTTTACCTCGCTCGGTGAGTCCGAGAGCTTGATCGGGTTGCCGACCGAGATGTACTTGCCGCGGGTCGGATGGTCTACCTCGACGACGGTACCGGTCGCACGCAGCGACTGATCCTCGGCGAGTTCCTTCATCGACAGGATCGGGCCGCAGGGGATGTCGTCCTTGTTGAGGATCTCCATCGCCTCGAACTTGGTCTTGGTCATGGTCCACTGCTCAATGCGGGCGAAGATCTCGTTCAAGCGCGGCAGCCGGGCCGGTGGCTTGGCGTAGTTCGGATCGGTCTTCCAGCTGGGTTCGCCGATCACGTCGCAGATCTTCTCCCAGACCGGCGCCTGGGTGATGAAATAGATGTAGGCGTTCGGATCGGTTTCCCAGCCCTTGCACTTGAGGATGCGGCCGGGCTGGCCGCCGCCGGAATCGTTGCCGGCACGCGGCACGGCATCGCCGAACGGAATGCCTTCGCCGAACTGGCTGTATTCCTTCAGCGGGCCGTGTGCGAGACGCTGCTGGTCGCGCAGTTTGACGCGGGCGAGGTTGAGCACGCCGTCCTGCATCGCGGCAGTGACCTTCTGGCCCTTGCCCGAATGGGTGCGCTGGTAGAGCGCGGTGACGATGCCGAGTGCGAGATGCAGTCCAGTGCCGCTGTCGCCGATCTGCGCGCCGGTGACGAGCGGCAAGCCGTCGCGGAAGCCGGTGGTGGAGGCGGCGCCGCCGGTGCATTGTGCGACGTTCTCATAGACCTTGCAGTCTTCATAAGGTCCGGGGCCGAAGCCCTTGATCGACGCCACGATCATCTTCGGGTTGATGGCCTGGATCTTCTCCCAGGGGAAGCCCATGCGATCGAGCACGCCTGGGCCGAAATTCTCGACCAGCACGTCGCAGCTCTTGATCAGCGCGGTCAGGACTTCCTTGCCCTTCGGATTCTTGGTGTCGAGCGTGATCGAGCGCTTGTTGTGGTTGAGCATGGTGAAATACAGGCTGTCCGCATTCGGGACGTCCTGTAATTGCCCACGCGTGATGTCGCCAACGCCCGGACGCTCCACCTTGATCACGTCGGCGCCGAACCAGGCCAGCAACTGCGTGCAGGTCGGGCCCGATTGAACGTGGGTGAAATCGAGAATTCGAACGCCCTTGAGCGCCTTTGTCATTGTCGTACTCCGTCTCGTATCTGCTCCCGCCAAGCCGGAGCTTTCGTGAATTTGTCGGGTTATTTCTTCTTCAGCGCGCTTTGCGGATTGAGGTTGCCGATGCGTCCGCTCTCCGAGCCCGCGGCCGGGTCGATCACCGCATTGATCAGCGTCGGCTTGCCGGAATTCATGGCCTCGTTTACGGCGCGCTTGAGCTCATCCGGGGTCGTCGCATTGACGCCGACGCCGCCGAACGCCTCCATCATCTTGTCGTAGCGCGCGCCGGCAACGAAGACCGTGGTCGCCGGATCGGCGTTGCCGCTCTTGTTGACGTCGGTGCCGCGATAGATGCCGTTATTGTTGAAGATCACGACGCAGACCGGCAGGTTGTAGCGGCAGATGGTCTCGACCTCCATGCCGGAAAAACCGAAGGCGCTGTCGCCTTCGACCGCGAGCACGGGATGGCCGGTTTCGACGGCAGCCGCAATCGCCTGGCCCATGCCGATGCCCATGACGCCCCAGGTGCCGACGTCGAGCCGCTTGCGCGGCTTGTGCATGTCGATCACGCCCCGTGCGAGGTCGAGCGTGTTGGCGCCTTCGTTGACGAGGATGGCATCCGGCCGCTCCTTGACGATGGTACGCAGCACGCCGAGCGCGCCGTGATAATCCATCGGCGAGTTGTTGTTCATCAGGCGCGGCGCCATCTTGGCGACGTTCTCTTCGCGCTTGCTGGTGATCGTCTTGACCCATTCAGCCGGAGCCGCGGTCCAGCCGTTGCCCATGGCGCCAAGCAGCGCCGACACGCACGAGCCAATATCGCCGACCACGGGGGCGACGATCTCGACGTTGGAATCCATTTCCTTCGGCTCGATGTCGATCTGGATGAACTTTTTAGGTAGCTCGCCCCAGTTCTTGCCCTTGCCGTGCGACAACAGCCAGTTGAGGCGGGCGCCGATCAGCATCACAACATCGGCTTCCTTCAGCACGGTGGAGCGCGCAGCACCCGCGCACAACGGATGAAGGTCGGGAAGCAAGCCCTTCGCCATGCTCATCGGCAGGAACGGAACGCCGCTCTTTTCAACAAGCGCGCGGATGTCGTCATCGGCCTGGGCGTAGGCCGCGCCCTTGCCAAGGATAATGAGTGGACGCTTGGCGCCCTTCAGCACATCGAGCGCGCGCTTGACGGCGGAAGGCGCGGGGATCTGGGCAGGCGCTGCGTCGATCACCTTGACCAGCGACTTGCGGCCGGCTTCGGCGTTCATCACCTGGCCGAACAGTTTCGCCGGCAGATCGAGATAGACGCCGCCCGGGCGCCCCGAGACCGCGGCACGGATCGCGCGAGCAAGGCCAATACCGATATCGGCGGCGTGCAGCACGCGGAAGGCCGCCTTGCAGAGCGGCTTTGCGATCGCAAGTTGATCCATCTCTTCATAGTCGCCCTGTTGCAGGTCGACGATCTCCCGTTCCGAAGAACCCGAGATCAGGATCATCGGGAAACAGTTGGTGGTGGCGTGCGCCAGCGCGGTCAGGCCGTTGAGGAAGCCGGGCGCCGAAACGGTCAGGCAGACGCCGGGCTTCTTGGTCAGGTAACCGGCGATGGCGGCCGCGTAGCCGGCATTCTGTTCGTGACGGAACGAGAGCACGCGGATGACCTTCAGCCTGCGCCATCCGCCCGAAATCGGTGATCGGAATGCCCGGCACGCCGTAAATCGTCTTGATATCGTTGAGCTTGAGCGCGTCGATGACGAGATGAAAACCGTCGGTCAGTTCCTGTTCGGTCGCGGCGGTCTTGCTATCGATGCTCTGTACTACTGCGGACATTCCGCTTCTCCTTGGTCGTTTTTTGATGGGGACGCTGGTCCCGAAAGTGGTCGCGCAAACTCTGAAAGAAGCGATCGCCTAAAACAGTTCCTTGCCGTGCGCTTCGACAAAGGAAGCAAGACCAAGCGTGTGATCCCGCGCCAGCCGTTCGGCAAGCTCGGTATCGCGCTGTTCGAGGGCTTCAATGATAGCCAGGTGCTCGGGCAGGGACGCTGCGGTCCGCTCGACGCGCCCGATCGTCAATTGACGATAGCCGCGCACATGCAGCAGGATATCGTTGGTCATGTCCACGAGCACCGGCGACTCGCTCAACGCAATCAGCGCCTGGTGGAAGGCGATGTTGGCTTTCGAATATTCCTCGATGTGATGTTCGGGCAGGCGGTCCTTGCCGAAATCCTTGAAGAAGTCGCGCAGCGCCGAAATGTCCTTCTTGCGCGCGGTGGTCGTGATCAGGCGCGCCGCCATGCTCTCGAGCGCGGCCCAGGCGCGGATCATGTCCACGATCTCGCTCTTGGTCCGCCGCACCACGACGATGCCGCGGCGCGGCACGGTCTTGACGAAGCCGTCCTGCTCCAGCATCGCGATCGCTTCGCGAATGGGCGTGCGGCTGACACCCAGGCGTTCGGAGAGCGCGCGCTCGTCGAGCATCACCGGCTCCGGAGTCGCGTAGATGTCCATCTTCAGGATGGCTTCCTTCAGCGCCTCATAAGCCTTGTTCTTGAAGCTCGTCTCCGGCACGATCCGGACTACGGCAATATCTGCGTCGGCCATGCTCAATGATGCCTTGATGGGTTCGGCGTTGGCGTATGTTATAATTCGGCGTTGGCGTATCTTATAAATAAAGAACCACAACTGCGCAGTTTTTGGCATACCAAATGCCAGAATGTCAAGTTGCCCCTGTTTTCAGCAAATCCGTGACTTGACAACTTCGTTTCTGGCATACCAAATGCCATACGAACCCATTTTCGCGGCTCTCATGCCGCAGCGGACGTCCCCCAGCGTGCGCCATCACACGAAGACCGAATGAGTCCGCGCCAGGCAAGTCATGATGCTGATGCCAGCATATGCTTCCTGCGCCCAATAATAGAAGCCACGGAGGAAGCTAATGTCGAATTCCAAAGATGCGGTCCGCAAAGTCCTGGATGCGGTCAAGGCGGATAAGCGCACAAGTCTGACGGCGCCGGAAGGCAAGCTGGTTTGCGACGCCTACGGGATACCGGTTCCCAAAGAGGGAGTAGCCAAGTCGGCGGCCGAGGCGGCCAAGATCGCATCCTCCATGGGCTTCCCGGTGGTGATGAAAATCGTCTCGCCGGATATCCTCCACAAGACCGAAGCCGGTGGCGTGGTGGTGGGCGTCAAGACCGCGGAAGACGCCCAAAAGACCTACGACACCATTCTGGCGAACGCCAAGAAGTATAAGGCGGACGCCAAGATCGAAGGCATCCAGATCCAGCAGATGCTCGCTGGCGGCACCGAAGTCATCGTCGGTTCCATCACTGACGGATCGTTCGGCAAACTGGTGGCTTTCGGCCTCGGCGGCGTGCTGGTCGAAGTTCTCAAGGACGTCACCTTCCGCCTCGCGCCGGCCACCAAGGACGACGCACTTTCGATGCTCGACGGCATCCAGGCCCACGAAATGCTGAACGGTGTGCGCGGCGGCGATCCTGTCAACCGCGAAGCGCTCGCCGACGTCATCGTCAAGGTCTCGCAGCTCGTCAGCGATTTTCCCGAAATCGTCGAACTCGATCTCAATCCGGTGTTCGCCACCAAGAAAGACGCGATCGCCGCCGACGTGCGTATCGTGGTCGATTTCGACTACAAGCCGCGCGAGAAGCCGCGTCCGACCGAAGAGATCGTCACCGCCATGAACCGCATCATGCAGCCGAAGGCGGTTGCGGTGATCGGGGCGTCCGCCGAAGACGGCAAGATCGGCAACTCCGTGATGAAGAACCTCATCAACGGCGGTTACAAGGGCGACATCTATCCGATCCATCCCAAGGCCGATGAGATCATGGGCCGCAAGGCCTACAAGAGCGTCAAGGACGTGCCGGGCGTGATCGATACGGCCGTGTTTGCGATCCCGGCGAAGTTCGTCGCGGGCGCTCTGATCGAGTGCGGCGAGAAGAAGATTCCGGGCGCCGTGCTGATCCCGTCGGGCTTTGCCGAAGCGGGCGCGCCGGAATTGCAGGCCGAGATCGTCGAGATCGGCAAGAAGTACAATGTCCGTCTGATGGGGCCGAACATCTACGGCTTCTACTATACGCCTGCCAATCTTTGCGCGACGTTCTGCACTGCCTACGACGTCAAGGGTTCGGCGGCGCTGTCGTCGCAGTCCGGCGGCATCGGCATGGCGATCATCGGGTTCTCGCGCTCGGCCAAGATGGGCGTCTCGGCGATCGTTGGTCTCGGCAACAAGTCCGATATCGACGAAGACGATCTGCTCGCCTTCTTCGAACAGGATCCCAATACGACGATCATCGCGCAGCACTGCGAGGACCTGAAAGACGGCCGCGCGTTCGCGGAAGCCGCCAAACGCGTTGCCAAGAAGAAGCCGGTGGTGGTGCTGAAAGCGGGCCGCACTTCCGCGGGCGCCAAGGCTGCGTCATCGCACACCGGCGCGCTCGCCGGTAACGACAAGATTTACGAGGACGTGCTCAAGCAGTCCGGCGTGATCCGTGCCCGTTCGCTTCGGCAGTTGCTCGAATTCGCCCGCGGCATTCCGGTGCTGCCGACCCCGAAGGGCGAGAACGTGCTGATCATCACGGGTGCGGGTGGTTCGGGCGTGCTGTTGTCGGATTCCTGCGTCGATAACGGGCTGTCGCTGATGGCGATGCCGCCGGATTTGGACGCGGCGTTCCGCAAGTTCATTCCGCCGTTCGGTGCGGCCGGCAACCCGGTCGACATCACCGGTGGCGAGCCGCCGATCACCTATGTCAACACGGTCAAGCTCGGCCTGTCGGATGAGCGCATTCATTCGTTGATCCTCGGCTACTGGCACACCATCGTGACGCCGCCGATGGTGTTTGCGCGCAACATGGTCGAGGTGAAGAAGGAAATGGAAGCGAAGGGCTTCGTGAAACCGATCGTGGCTTCCCTCGCCGGTGACATCGAGGTCGAGGAAGCCGCCGAATATCTTTACCAGAACGGAATCCCGGCCTACGCCTACTCGACCGAACTTCCGGTCGAGGTGCTGGGCGCCAAGTATAAATGGGCGCGGGGCGCCGGCCTTCTGTAAGACCACGCAAACAAGACGACGCAAAATGCCGTCTGGAAATCCGGACGGCATTTTTCTTTGGATGGGGCCGGGAGGCGGGTCGCGATTTCAGGGGAATCCACAAAGGGTTCGATTCCTGCCCAATGGGTGTGCAGATTTGCCGCCTAATTTGAGCTTGCTCCGGCGTCGTCCGGGAGCAACCATCTTGGGCAGAACCCACAATTGCCGAGCTGCGAGAAACCCCGAGAAAAACCCATGACCCCATTGACC
>CAVVLH010000124.1:0-3201 GCA_963748805.1 uncultured Alphaproteobacteria bacterium
TGTAGTGGATCGGCGTCTCGACAATTTTAAGGTTTTGTTTCGCCGCGCCGAAGATCAGGTCGAAATCGCCGAACGGATCGAAGTTGCCGAAATAGTCGCGCTCACGCGCCAGCACCTCATAATCTTTGCGCAGAAGCACCTTGGTGCCGCAAAGCGTGTCGGTCAGGCGGGTGTTGACGAGATAGCTGAACAGATAGGCAAAGAAACGGTTGGCGATCAGGTTGAGCGGGCGCATCGCCTCATGCTCCATCGGATAGACCAGGCGGGTGCCGTTGACGAATTCCGCCTTGCCGGTCTCGATCACCGCATGGAATTTCGGAAGCGCCTCCGGAGGCATCGTCAAATCAGCGTCGAGAATCATCAGCACGTCGCCGCTGGCGGCGGCAAAACCCTTGCGTACCGCGTCGCCCTTGCCCTTGCCGTCCTGCTTGAGGACCTTGATGTCCCAGCTGTCCTTGTAGGCGTCGCGCACGCGTTTGCATTCGGCAAAGGTGTCGTCGCTCGAATTGCCCTCGACGAACAGGATTTCCTGCGAGGCACCAAATCGTGGCATGCGCCGGATCGCATCCTCGATATTGCCGCTCTCGTTCCGGCACGGAATCAGAATGCTGGCGGAAAATTTCCGGTCGGGAAATTGGCGAACCGGACGGCCGACAAGATAGGTTCGCAGGCATAATTTCCGGATGCCCGGCAGCGGCGCGATGAAGCGGTTGATGAACGGACCGAGGCCAAGCCAGCGGCGCGGCAAGATTTGTCGTTGCTCCTGGCTGATGACTTCGAAATCCGCAAGATCCATCAGATTGAGGAAGTCCGCAGTCGCGATGTAGTTGATGCCTGGCTGCCTGGCGCGCAGACGCAGCGCTTCGGCGAGCTTGAGAACCGGCTCCCACAGATGCGAGTAATAAGAGATGATGATCCGGGTCGACGGCGCGCACAAATGGTGCACCAGCCGCAAGGTCGTATCGATATCCTCGAACAGGCCGATGGTGTCGGCGATCACGACGTAGTCGAACGGTCCCTCGATCGAGGTGAGGGTGGCGGGGTCTTCTACATCGCCCAGCACGAAATAAAGATCGGGATGCAGCTCATTGGCCTTGGCGATGGTCTTGGCACCGAAGTCGACGCCGACGCCGTAAGAAGGCTCCAGTGCCGCCAAGAGGTCGCCGCGGCCGCATCCCAATTCCAATACCCGCTTGCCCGGCGGAATCAGGAAGCGCATGAACTTGAAATCATCCTGGTGGTAGGCGGCGTTGAATTCGCGCCAGCGCTCCAGTTCGTCGCCGTTCGCCTCGAAATGCGTGACGAGGTCGCGCTTGCGCTGCGTTGGAAGCTCAAGCGACGCAGCGGAATCGGACGGCCTCAAATACATACTGACCTCGGCGAGGGAAACGAAGGGGTCCTCTTAGCGGATGGGGCAGGGGGTGTAAATTCGCCGACTGGCCTCAATGCGGCGGATTTTTGATTGGCCGCTCGGCCGTCGTAGCAGGGTCCCGAATAGTCGATTGCCTTGGTCATTCCCTCCCCATAGTTTGAGAGGCAACCAAGAAGAACTGTCCGGAGAACACCCAGGAGAAAATCCGTGGCTTCCCAAAAAATGGCTCGTCTCAAATTCGGGGCCTTCCTCGCCCCGCATCACCCGATCGGCGAGCACCCGATGCTGCAATTCCGCCGGGATCTCGATCTCGTCGAGCAACTCGATGCGCTTGGCTATGACGAATTCTGGTGCGGCGAACACCATTCCTCGGGATGGGAAATGATTGCATCGCCGGAAATGTTTCTGGCCGCCGCGGGTGAGCGTACCAAACGCATCAGGCTCGGAACCGGCGTGGTCTCGCTGCCCTATCACCATCCCTTCAATGTCGCCCAGCGCATGGTGCAACTCGACCACATGACGGGTGGTCGCGCCATCTTCGGCTCCGGTCCGGGAGCGCTCGCCTCCGACGCGCACACCCTGGGCATCGACCCGATGGTGCAACGCGACCGTCAGGACGAGGCGATCGGGCTTATTCGCCGGCTATTCCGCGGCGAGCGGGTGACGGCGAAAAGTGATTGGTTCACGATGAACGACGCTGCATTGCAGATACTTCCTCTCCAGGAGGAAATGCCGTTCGTCGTCGCCTCGCAGATCTCGCCATCGGGAATGACGCTGGCCGGGAAATACGGCATCGGCATCATTTCGCTCGGCTCGATGTCGACGCAAGGGTTGATGGCGCTGCCGACGCAATGGGGTTTTGCGGAAGACGCCGCGAAGAAATACGGCACCACCGTCAGTCGCTCGGACTGGCGGGTGCTGTTGTCCTGGCATATCGGCGAAAGCCGTGAGCAGGCGAGAGCTGAAGCCGGTAGCGGGCTGATGCGCTGGCACAACGAATACAATGTGAAGACACTCCAGCGTCCGGGTCTTGAGCCGTTCAAATCGATTGACGAGGCGTTGGAGAAGACCGCCGGCGGGGTCGGTATCTCGGCATCCACCATCGGCACTCCCGATGATCTGATCAGCGCCATCCGGAAGTTGATGGAGGTGTCCGGCGGGGTCGGCCACATCATCGGCTTCGTTCACGACTGGGCCAACCCCGAAAATACCAGACGCAGTTGGGATCTGGTGGCGCGCTACGTGATTCCGGAGATCAATGGCTACGTCGCCAAGCTTCGCGAGTCGCAGAAATTCCTGATCGAAAATCGCGCGGTGTTCGATCGTGCGGGGCAGGCGGTGATGGCGAAAATCATGGAGAACGACAAGGCGGCAGCCGCACTGCCGCTCACCGGTCCGGGCCGTGTCGCCATTCCGCCGGTCAACGCGCCGGATTTGCAGCAAGAATTTGCGAAACAACAAAAGGCCTGATGGGCGCGCTTGATGTTTAGCTCGATCAGCCGCTGGCCTGGTCGAACGCCTTGCGCAGGGCGGCGTAACCCTGTTGCTGCGCGGTCCAGTTACGGCCACCGGTGATGGCGCCGTCGATCACCAGATCGTGCCCGTTGATGAAAGTCGACTCGTCGCTGGCGAAAAACACCGCCGCATACGCGATGTCTTCCGGCAAGCCGGCGCGCGGGTATCGGTTGCGCGGCCTTATAAAGCTCGCGCATGACGTCGGGGGTTTTCTCGGCTGCTTCCACCGACAATCCCAGCGCCTTGCCGAAAATGCCGGTTGCGATTGCGCCCGGTGAAATGCTGTTGACGCGAATGCCGGCTTCGCCGAGCTC
>CAVVLH010000125.1:0-8827 GCA_963748805.1 uncultured Alphaproteobacteria bacterium
AGGGACGGCTGACGCAGTCGTTCTTCGACGGATATGTGTTTTCCGGCGTCCTGATCGCCTTCCTGTCGCGCAACGATCCCATCATTGTGGTGATCGTCGGATTTCTGCTCGCGGTACTGTTCGTGACCGGTCAAACGCTACAGGTATTCTACCAAATCCCGTTCACCATGGTGCAACTGGTCGAAGCCATCATCGTGATCGCTGTGGCGTCATCTGAATTCCTTATTCGCCACCGCATTCGTTGGACGCGCTGAAGATGTGCGCCGCCCAATTGAAGGATTTAACAGCAAGTCTCTGCAAGCTCGCGTCGCTGAAAGCAAGACCGTGGACATGACCGAATTTCTAACCAATTGGTTGGCCAACGCGCCGGGCACAGCCGCGCCTTACGCATTTGCGGCACTCGGCCTGATCATTTCCGAACGTTCCGGCGTTTTGAACCTGACCGCCGAAGGACTGATGCTGGTCGGAGCGGTCGCCGGCCTCGGCGCCAGCCTGACGTGGAGCGGCCATCCGTTGGTCGCGCTTCTGATCTCCATGCTGGCGGCAAGTCTGGTGTCATTGCTGTTCGCAGGCCTGGTCGTGATCTTGCGGGTCAATCAGGTGATCGCTGGCCTGTCGATCGTGTTCTTTTGCCAAGGGTTGACTGGTTTGATCGGTACACTTGCGAATTGGCAGAATCACCCGATCGTCGGCTTGAACAAGATTGCCATCTGGCCGCTTTCGGAAATTCCTGTCGTTGGCCGAATCCTGTTTGTTCAGGACCCGATCGTGTATCTTGCCATTCCGATTTTTTTCGGGGTGTCGTTTTTCCTGCAAAAATCGATGCTGGGGTTGAGACTGCGCGCGGTCGGGGAAAATCCCGCGGCTGCGGATGCTGCCGGGATCAACGTTTCGCTGTATCGTATCGGAGCGATCGTCGCGGGTTCGGCGCTTGTTGGACTAGCCGGCGGGTATATCTCCGTCGTTAGTGTCAAACTGTGGGTCACGGGCATGGTCGGAGGGCGTGGCTGGATCGCGGTGGCTCTTGTGGTGTTCGCACGCTGGGCGCCATGGCCGGCTTTGGCTGGTGCGCTGCTGTTCGGTTGCATTGAAGGGGTCGTCCCCCGTATTGCGGCGGCCGGCATCCGCGTGCCGCAATATCTGATGCTGATGACGCCCTATGTCGCAACGATAGCTGTGATGATGTGGGTCGGAGCCCGCAATCGCGGCTATTTGGGAGAGCCGGGCGCGCTGGGTCAGCCGCATGTGCGGGAAGAGCGGCGATAACAAATTCCGCTGGCAGGATTGGTGTTGCCTGGTTCTGTGCCAACGAAGAGTTCAAATAGGAGGAACGTTATCGCTATGCGCATTCACGTTTACGGAAAACCGCACGAAGTCTCGTCAGGCTTCGAAGATTATCTCGATCCTTCGAAGACCGCGGTGGTGTCGATTGACATGCACCGCGGACATCTTGATCCCTCACCCGACTGTCCATGTCCGGCGCCGCGAGCGCGCGACGTCGTGGCGCCAATCGACGCTTTTCACGATCGCGTACGGGCGCTTGGTATCCCTATCATCCACGTCCGGTCGGTGCTGCGGCGTGGCGGCGCCGACGACCTCAACGGCATCAGCGCAGCGTGGCGGCGCACCTTTCCGCTTCACGTGGGAGCTATTCCAAATAGCGAAGCGCACGCGATCGAAGGATCGCGCTGGACCGAATTCGTGACCCGGGTCGAACCCGGCGACTTGATCGTCGAGACCAAGCGCCGCCTGTCGGCATTCTATCCGACCGATCTGGATTTCCTGCTGCGCAACATGCGCGTGGAAACCATCGTCCTCAACGGCGGCTTCACGGACTGCTGCGTTCTGAACACCGCCTTTGATGCCAACAATCACAACTACCGGGTGCTCGTTGCGCGGGATCTCGTGCGTGGAACGGATGATAACCTGGAAGCCGCGGCGCTAGCGATGGTCTCGCTGCATCTCGGCCTGGTGGTGGATTCCGCCGATCTTGTCGCGGAATGGCAAAGGGCACAGCGCGAAGCGACGCCGGGCAGAGCCGCCAGGATCGCCTGAGGGGCTCGCCGGCCGTGCCGTTATTCCATCATGTGGTTGATGCGGAAGACGTTGCCTTCCGGATCGAGCAGAACAGCCTGATACCAGTTGTAATAGGTCTTGTAGGGCGCTTTCACCAGTTTCGCGCCCAACGAGACCGCCTTCGGCGTCATCCGATCGACTTCGGCGACGCTCGCGACATCGATGTTGAGCAGGAATTTGATGCCGCTGACATCAGAGAATTCGTCCAGCTTCAGCAGGCCGTAGGCGTCCTGGGCATTGAAGCCCAGGCTGCTGCTACCCGTGTCCAACCCGCGAAAAATCGGCGAACGTATTTTTTCTATCTCCGTGAAACCGAACACGTCCATATAGAACTGGCTCAGCGCGACGATGTCCCGCGCAAAGATATTGACGTAGGACAGTGTCGCTTTTTTGGGGGTCCCGGTCGAAGAACCCGTCATGCCGATTTCCTGGCCCCTTCGCCGAAGGTGGTCTGCGCGACGAACTTGCTGGTCAAGTGATCGCCCGATGAAATCGGTTCGTATTTGGCTGGATTGCCCGGACCCTTGCAGCTTTCGAGGCATTCGACCATCGCGTCGTAATTCGGCTGATGGAAGAAGACGAGGGAAAGCCGCGCGCTGTCGCCGGCTTTTTCGCGCGGCGGATTGGCTACCCGGTGAAGCGTCGACGACCACAGGTCGTTGGTCCACTGCATCATGAGGTCGCCGATGTTGACGACGAATCCGCCAGCCACCGACGGGACGTCGACCCACTCGCCGTCCTTGTTGTAGACCTGTAGTCCGCCCGGACGGTCTTCCGTGCGCACGATGGTCAGGCTGCCATAGTCGGAATGCGCGCCGGCGCGCAATTGGCCGGGCAGGGGAGCCTCATGCTGATTGGGATATTTCAGCGCGCGGAACATGCTGATGTGACGATCGATCTTGTCGTCGAAATAGGTTTCCGGCAGTTCGAGGCCGAGCGCGAAAATGCGCATCAGCGTCTTGGAGAGCTCGGACATCGTCTCGAAATATTCGGTCCACGAAGCCTTGAAATCGGGAATCCGTTCGGCCCAGAGGTTCGGCGCGAAATGCGGTCCGGCCGCCGGTCCGTGAAAATAAGGATCGTCCGGCACGGCCACGGGGCCGATCGAAAACGATTCTTTGAGATCGCCGGGAGATTTTTCACCGAGGCTGTAGGACAGGCCCTCATCGCCGACCGCACTGTAGCCACGAACCTGATCGTCCTTTGGCCGCTTGAGCGCCATTTTGTCCATAGCAGGCAAATCGAAAAAAGCCCGCGCGCTGGTATCGACCCTGTCCACCAACACGGGAGAAACGCCGTGCCCCGTGATCACCAAAAATCCGATGTCGCGGCAGGCTTCCGCCACCGCCTTGGCGACAGCCTTCTTGCCTTCGGATGAACCCTCGCGGTAAGGCGAAAGATCGATAATCGGAATGTTCTTAAGCGTCATGGCCTGTTCCATTTTTGAATGCCGTTAAACGGCAGCGCAGCATTTCTTCGAGCAACAAGCAAGCATGTTTTATGCCAAAGATTGCGAATCCCGCCCGTCCTAACGATACGCGAGGAGACAATCCTACGCGCTCAACCTCACGCGTTGGTTGCCTCGGTAGAAAACCTTTGGTTTCGAGGATCGTCTGTTCTCCGCGTTAGCCGGACTTGGCGTTCCAGAAATCTGCCTGGAGCGCGGCGGCCTCATCGGCAAGGAGTGGACCGATGACCTCGATGTCGCGCTGGCCAGCAGCGAAGACTGTGCGGCACGGCAGGTCGAGCGTCGGATTTTCGGCATGTGCACCCGTCTGCTCTTTAAGGTCGTGCTCGGTCTGTCCAAACACCACGCGGCCAATGCCGGCCCAGTAGATCGCGCCCGAACACATCGCGCAGGGCTCGGCGGACGTATAGAGCGTGCATTCGGCAAGAAACGCCGGCGGGTGCAGCTTTGAAGCGCGCGTGGCGAGCAGGCGTTCGGCATGCGCGGTCATGTCGTGACCTTCCGCCCTGAATCCGTTGCCTTGTTCCATCAGCACCCGGCCATCCGGATCGACCAGGATTGATCCGAAAGGATGATCGCCGGCCTCGCGGGCGCGACGGGCCACCTCGAATGCTTTGCGCAAGTAGGTTTCGTGGTCGAGCGGCTTTTTCGCGGGCGTCGTCATGAAATCCTCATCGTCCAGATTTGGGTAGCGACCAAGGGGCAAGGAGAGTTTGAGCAAGGCCGACCAGGCGAAACAGCACGAGACTTATCGCGACCAGAACAACGAGCCCGGCAAACGCATTGGGAATCTTGAAGAAGGATGTCGAAAAGGCGATGAAGAATCCCAGCCCGCGTTCGGCTGCGACGAACTCCGCCACGACGGCGCCGATGACGGCAAGCGTCGATGATATTTTCAGCGCCGAAAACAAGTGCGGCAGCGCGAATGGGAGCCGCACATGCAGGATCTCACGCGCGCGGCCTGCGCGAAGTGAACGCGATAATTCGACGAGTTCGTCGGGCGTGGAAAGCAGGCCGGTGACCGTGGAAACGACGATCGGGAAAAATGCGATCAGGAAGGTGATAACCACACGTGGAAGGTCGGAAGCGCCGAGCGTCACGATGATGATCGGGGCGATAGCAACGATAGGCGTCGACTGAACCACAATGAGAATGGGGTACAATGTTCGCGACAGCAAACGCGACGACGCAAGAGCCACAGCGAGTGGTACCGAGATCGCGATGGCGAGCAAATATCCCATAAGCGCAACGCGCAGGGTCGCCCAAATGTGGCCCAGCCAGACCGGAAGCGGCACCGACACCATTGCCTTTGCGATGGCGCTGGGGGCAGGCAGCAAAAACGAAGGAATCACAAAAAAACTGACGGCGCCCTCCCACACCAGGATGAGAACAATGAAAGCGGCCGCCGGAGCGAAACGATCCAAAAGAACCGGTAACCGCTCGTCCACAGAGAGCTTCACGATTTGTGTCCGCCGAATAGTGCGATACGCAGCCTCATGCTGCGATGGGGCGACTGAAGAGACGGCCGCGAATGTGGTTGGCGAGTTCATGGAACGCGGGCTCCGACAGCGTCTTCATCGATCGTGGCCGAGCCAGCGGCACGTCCAGGATCTCTCGGACGCGTCCGGGACGGCCAGTCATGACGATGACGCGGTCGGCAAGCAGCAAAGCTTCAGGGATCGAATGGGTAATGAACAGGACCGTTTTCGGACGCTCCGTCCAGATCCGCAGCAACTCGAAGCTCATCTCGTCTCTGGTCAATGCGTCCAGCGCGGAGAACGGCTCGTCCATCAGCAGGATATCAGGATCGAGCAGCAGGGCGCGGGCGATCGCCACGCGTTGTTGCATGCCGCCTGAAAGTTCTTCCGGTCGTCGGGTGGCGGAACCATCGAGGCCGACCAGTTCGAGGAGTTTCTGGGCGCGTTCCCGCTCGCTATCGCCCACGTATCCATGTTTGTGGCGCATCGGGAAGGTAACATTGCCGAGGACATTAAACCACGGCAGCAAAGTCGGCTTCTGAAATACAATGCCGATCTCGTCGCGCGGCTCCGTGACAGGCATGCCGAATATCTCCACGCTGCCCGACGTTGCGCGAATGAGCCCGGCGATCAGCCTGAGCAGCGTGGATTTACCGCAACCAGAGGGGCCCAGCACCGCCACGAACTCGTGGCGGCCGATCTCGAATGACAGGCCGTCGAGAGCATCGATGCGTTTACCGTCAGCTCCGACAAAGCGCTGGCCGACGTCGACAAACTTGATCACGGGTTGGCTGGCTGCCATCGACGCTTGCTTTCGCTTAATTGGTGTACCCGCTGGCTTTGGCCAACGGGCCCGCATGTTTCTAGTGGTCCGATTCTAACATTTGCATCCCGATCCGGCCGGTACTTTTGCAAATGCTAGAATCGAAGGGCCACTGGACGATGTCTACTTGAGGAAGTCGCGGTTGACGGCAGTCTCGGGATTGAGCTTGTCGGTCGGCATGCCCTGCGCTTCGGCGACCCATTTCCAGGTTGTGGCCAGCAATGCCGGTTCAAACGCGCCGCTGCCGTCTTTCTTGGCAATGTCGTTGACCATCAGAGGTATTGAGGCTTTCCATTGTTCGGCAGCGGTCGCGACGTCAACCTCCGGCACGGCGGCTTTCAATGCCGTTGCGGCCGCCATCGGATCGGTGATCGCCATTGCAGTGGCCTTCTGATAGGCCTTCAGAAACTTGCGTACGGTCTCGGGACGTTCCTTGATCATCTTGTCGGACACGAACACCGACAAGCCATATCCGTCGAACCCATAGCTCGACCACAAAAGTTCTTTGAACGATTTGCCGGCTTCCGTGAGCGGGCCCGCAAAGGCGGGTGCTACGGTTATCCAGTTGATGGTTGCATCGACTTTTCCCGAGGCAAGCATTGGCGCGAGTGCACCGGGATCAACCTTCAACAGCTTGATTTTATCGGCATCGACACCGTTGGCCTTGAGCACCAGCGGCCAGGAGACGTTCGATGAGGAGAAGGTTGCGGTAGCGACCGTCTTGTTCTGCAAGTCCTTCAGGCTGTTGATGCCGCTTTCCTTGGTGGTGAAGATCGCGTCCGGTTGCATCGTGTAGATGGACATCACGGCCTTTACCGGGACGTTGTCGGTCGCCTTGGCCTGCAACAGCGCGGCAAGGCCGCCCGTACCCATGTCAGCCGAGCCCGTTGCGAGTTTGGTCACCACGTCGCTGGAACCTCGGCCCGACTGAATGGTGACCTTGATGCCCTCAGCTTCGAACAGCCCTTTTTCGACACCGAGATAGACCGCGGCTTTGTCGCCGGCCGGCAGCCAATCAAGCAGGAAGCTGACGGATTTCGGCGGCCAACGCCGTTTCGGAGAACGTCATTGCAAGGGCTAGGGCAGCGGAGATTGGAATCAAGCGTTTCATGAAATTGCTCCCGCGGTTGGTGGCTATATCGGATTCTAGATGCTCATTCGAATTTGTGTTCGGTCGTGAGTGTCGAAAACGTGGACGGATGTTCGGCTCCGCTCAGGAAAGGTACGAGCGCGTCTGCTAGAAGCTCCGGCGCCGCCAGCTGTGGCGCGTGGCCGGTCGGTATCGTTATTACCCGGGCTCCGGGCACCAACGCCTGCATTCGTCGTTGGCACGCTGGAATCACCGAGCGATCTGCTTCCGCCTCGATGTAGAGGCGGGGAACACGGCCAAACCTTTCCGCGGTCAGGCGCGCCCGTACTGCGCGGCCGCGATCGGACTGTGGGGTCAAGCGTTGCGCCGCTGCGACCGCATCCGCAGGCGGACAGTCGTGAAAAAAGTAAGTGAGGGCAGCTTCCATCGGTACGCAACTCGACAACCGATCGTGGGACCAGACCAAATGCGGCGCGATGCCAGCAGCCTCAGGATGATCGTCTTTCAACTTGGTAACCAGCTCTGCAAAGGCCATGCCATCCGGCAGCATCATGCCTGCCACATAAGCAATCCGGCAGACGCGCTCGGGAAAGCGTTCTGCGACAGCTGAGGCAACGACGCCGCCGCCGGAATGGGCGACCAGGCTGGCGCGCCGAGAAAGCCGTTTCAGGATCGTTCCGACGTAATCGACGTACAGCTCGAGAGAAACGTCGGCGGCCTTCGTGCCATCGGTGCCGTTTCCGGGCAGATCGATCGCGACTGATGCGATTCCAGCCGACCTCGCCAGCAGCGGAATAACGCGGTCCCACACCCACGAACCCTGCCAGGCGCCATGGATGAGAATGGCTGGATCGGGAAGGGGGGTGTTCATGCCGCGTAAGTACGGCGATACATCTCCTGGAGATGCCCTTCCACCGTCGTTGGCGGAAACTTCGGCGCCTCGCCGGGGCCGAGACAATTGGTCAGGCAAGCGACCTCGTGATCGGGATTGCCGACGAAGAAGAACGGAACCGAATAGCGCTCTCGCCCGGAGGCATTCACGACACGATGTATGGTCGAGCGATAACGATCATTGGTCCGGCATGAACTTAGTTAAACTGGCCGATGTCTGATGCCTGCCGGTGGATTACCCTCAACCCGGAGATATCTCACCGACCAAACCAAACCATTAACCCGACGAACGGGAACAACACATATACAAATAACAGTAACCGCAGTCTGAGCAAACAACAAGTTCATCACGAAGATTCTATCTCGATCACTGACCCTGATCAACCGATTTTGCTAAAAATGACTTCAAAGTTCACGGCGACAACGGTTCGCCCTGGTGAACGCAACATCAAATTGGACAACGGGCGATGTCGATGCCGACATCAACGCGACGCAGATTGTCGAACGTCTGGCAGTATTCCTCTATTGACAAAGCACCATCACCACTTTCGTGGCTATGCACTATTCAGTTTGGACATTCTGATAACCAATCTACACACTCAACCTCAGCAAACGCCTGACGTCAATACGGAACGTCCTTACTGATTCAAGCGCATTATAAAAACACTAAAAATGCATATGAATATCAACAATCATCACCCTCAGATCTGAGCTCCGACATTCAACATCAAACCTGAATCAGACAGTACAGCGCATAAAATGCGGCTTCAATAAAATGTCCAGACTATTCATACCTTTGCCGCAAACAAGTGGTACCGGGACGACAAAGATGGCACTCGTAGACATCTTCTGCGCTTTCTGGACCCCCACACAAAATTAATACGCAGCAACGGGTGCCATTCATTTACAAAATACTGTGATGACTTATGAAATCAATCCATCTCGTAGTTTTGAAGGGTAATCTAAACGTACTGGGGACAATGTTACAGTGATACGAGTGT
>CAVVLH010000126.1:0-5463 GCA_963748805.1 uncultured Alphaproteobacteria bacterium
ACCTGAAGCCCACATGAACGAAACAGACGTCGTCATCATCGGAGCCGGACATAACGGCCTCACCTGCGCGGCCTACCTCGCGGGCGCGGGCCTGCGCGTGCGCGTGGTCGAGCGGCGCAAGGTGGTGGGCGGGGCGGCGGTGACGGAGGAATTCGCGCCCGGATTCCGCAATTCGGTCGCCGCCTATACCGTGAGCCTGCTCAACCCCAGAATTATTTCTGACCTAAAACTTGCCGAGCATGGGCTCAAGATCGTCGAGCGCCGCGTGCAGAATTTCCTGCCTGCGCCCGATGGCCGTTACCTTCTCACTGGCGAAGGCCGCACCAGGGAGTCACTGGCGAAACTCAGCCCGCGCGACGCCGATGCGCTCGATGCTTTCAACCGCAAGCTCGAAGAAATCGCCGACGTGCTGCGCGCCTTTGTGCTGCGCGCGCCGCCGAACCTGGTCGAGAGCTTTGGGACGGGCGCGATTCGCGAAAGCTTCAACGCGCTTGGCACCGCCAACGTCCTTCGAAAACTATCGCTGGAGCAGCAGCGGATGTTGCTCGATCTGTTCACGCGCTCGGCCGGCGAGATGCTGGACGAGGTGTTCGAGAGCGACCTGATCAAGGCGCTGTTCGGTTTTGATGCCGTCGTCGGCAACTATGCGAGCCCTTATGCCGCGGGCTCCGGCCTATGTGATGCTGCATCATGCGTTTGGAGAAGTGAACGGCAAGAAGGGCGTCTGGGGCCATGCCATCGGCGGCATGGGCGCGATCGGCGAAGCCTTGGCACGCGCCGCGCGACAGGCCGGCGCGGAGATCACGTGTGAGGCCGGCGTGCGCGAGGTGATCGTCGAGCGCGACCGCGCCATTGGCGTCGTGCTCGACAACGGCGAAACCATCCGCGCGAAATATGTCGCCTCCGGCGTCAATCCCAAACTGCTCTATACCCGTCTCGTGCCATCAGGCGCCTTGCCGGAAGACTTCCTCACGCGCATGCGGAACTGGCGCAACGGCTCCGGCACCTTCCGGATGAATGTGGCGCTGAGTCGCCCTGCCCTCGTTCACGGCGCTGCCCGACGACGGCGACCATCTGACCTCCGGCATCATCATGGCGCCGAGTTTTGCCTACATGGACCGCGCCTGGCAGCACGCCCGCGAGGACGGCTGGAGCCGCGAGCCGATTGTCGAAATGCTGATCCCCTCGACGCTGGACGACAGCCTCGCGCCGCCGGGCCAGCATGTCGCGAGCCTCTTTTGCCAGCATGTCGCGCCGGAACTCCCCAACGGGCGCTCCTGGGACGACCACCGCGAGGCGGTCGCCGATCTCATGATCGCGACGGTCGACCGTTACGCGCCCGGCTTTGGGAAAAGCGTGATCGGGCGTCAGGTTTTGTCGCCGCTCGACCTCGAGCGGCAGTTCGGGCTCCTGGGTGGAGATATCTTCCACGGCGCGCTGACGCTGAACCAGATCTTCTCGGCGCGCCCGATGCTCGGCCACGCCGACTACCGCGGCCCGCTGAAGGGACTTTATCACTGCGGTTCCGGCGCCCATCCCGGCGGCGGCGTCACGGGCGCCCCCGGCCACAACGCCGCGCGGGTGATCCTGCAGGGATCATCGCGGGATTGTTTGGATAACCAGTGGGCAGGTTGTGGATCGAGTGGGGATAGGGCTGGGGAAAAAGGCCCTCCCATCCGTGATGACAGGGCGCGCGTCCGCAATACATCATATTGCGGGGAAAATCCGGTAAGCAGTTGAAGCCGCAGGCACGTTCAGCGCCGGCATCTGTGAACAAGCCTTGTGTGAGCTACCCTTGGCCCCGAAGGCATCTCATTGGCACGCGCGATCAACCAGCAAATTCAAAATGATCGAACGCATATCTGAACCAACACTTCGACGGAGCGGGGTCGCTGCTGGTTTCAGTCGGACGATTGCGGCTGAATTTGACGAAGCGGATGAAGGCGTTCAAAAAGTGGTTTGAGAACCACCGCCATATCCTTGCACTGTCATTTGTTTCTTACAAATTTTCCGCGAAAAATGTGATCGAGGAGGTCGTTGCGGACAAGCAGTGCTTCAGCACGGTTGAACCTAGAAGAATAACGTGAAGGAAGCCTTAAACTGCGCGATACGTTCTCGCCTCGCCCTCCCCTCATCCGAAACCACACGATGACCTCCACGCTCACACCGCAAACCCACCGCGCGACGCTCGTGATCGGCGACGAACGGACCGCCCGCCGCGTCTCGGATCTTTTGACCGAAGCTCTCGATGCGGGAGAGGCCGCGATTGCGGCGTTCGAGGGACCGAACGGGCGCTGGGACATCACCATGCATTTCGGCGAAGCCCCTGACGAGGCTGCGATCCGCGAGCTGATCGCGCTGGCCGGCGGCGACGAGGTCGCGAGGTCCGTCAAATTCGACGTCGTCGAGGCCAAGGACTGGGTGAAGGCCACGCTGGAGGATCTGGTTCCGGTTCATGCCGGCCGTTTCATCGTCCACGGTCAGCATGACCGCGCCAAAGTGGCGCCGAACAAGCTCGGCATCGAGATCGAGGCGGCGCTTGCCTTCGGCACCGGCCATCACGGCACTACCCGCGGCTGCCTCGTGCTGCTCGGCCACGTGTTGAAGGCGCATCGGCCGCGCCGCGTGCTCGATCTCGGCACAGGAACAGGAGTGCTGGCGATCGCGGCGGCCAAGGCGTTGCATGATCAGGTGCTGGCCAGCGACATCGACGCGCTGTCGGTGAAAGTCGCCGCCGAGAATGCCAGGCTCAATGGGGTCGGCCCATGGGTCGAGGTGGCCTGGGGAAGCGGCTTTTCGGCGCCCCGGCTCCGGCAACGAAAACCCTTCGACCTCGTGCTCGCCAATATCCTCGCCAATCCGCTGCGGCAGATGGCAACGCCAATGTCCCGCCATCTGGCCGGCGGGGCACGCGTCATCCTGTCCGGTCTATTGTCGGCGCAGGCGCCTTCGGTGGTCGCGGCCTACCGGGCGCGGGGGCTGGTTCTGGAACGGCAGATCAGGATCGACGGCTGGAGCAGCCTGTTGCTGCATAAGGCGCGGTGAGAACTTGGTTCGGTCATTCCGGAAACCGCGCAGCGGTTATCCGGAATCTCGAGATTCCGGGTTCGATGCTTCGCATCGCCCCGGAATGACGGTTGCTATTTCGCCGGCTTGCGCTCGCGCGGCTGACCCGCCTTCTTGGTCAGGTCGACGGGCTTGACGCGCTTCTCGACGAAACGATCCAGAATCTGAACGATGACGCTGCGCGGTTTTTCGGCGGCGGGAGGAGCAGATACGCGGCCCATCGGCGGCGAAATCTTCTCGAAGGTGAAGACGGGCATGGTTAATCCCTCGACGCTGGCAACAAAACAACGCCCCTGGCACTCGGCATTCCACCCGGAAGGATATCTTCTGAAATCGCTTCCCAGACCATTGCAGTCACGAAACGTTCAGACCCGTCTAACGCGGGTGCAGCAATTCAATCACAATAAATTCGGAATCGGAAGCAAATAGAGTCGGTTGCTGGGTTCTCTACCACGCGGTGGATTTGACATTCGTGCAACCCCGCCGCGAGCACTCATAGCGAATGTCAAATCCAAAACCGCCGTGGAATACCATATATTGCTTGGTATCCGTTTGGTTCTGACATTCGTAAACGGGCCCTCCGAAACATGGTACGAATGTCAGAACCCGGATACCAACGAAGATGATACTATCGGCTAATGTTTGAAGCGCACTTCCAGACTTTCGACGAGCCAGAGAGCGGCATCGCTTTGTCCGCGCGTTTGTCCGCGTTCCGCGAGGAACTGACGAAACGCAACCTAAGCGGCTTCGTAGTGCCGCGCGCCGACCAGCAGCAGAACGAATATGTCCCGCCGTCCGAGGAGCGGCTGGCCTGGCTCACCGGTTTTACCGGCTCGGCCGGCCTCGCCATCGTGCTTGCCCGCGAGGCCGCAGTCTTTGTCGACGGGCGCTATACGCTCCAGGCAGCCAAGCAGGTCGACACCAAGGCCTGGGCCGTCGAATCGCTGATCGACCCGCCGCCGGAGACCTGGCTGGCGCAACATCTTGGCCCGGGCGACCGCCTCGGCTTCGATCCCTGGCTGCATACGACAGCGGCGGCGGAGAAGCTGGCCGCGGCCTGCGCCAAAGCGGGCGCGGAGCTGGTTGCGGTCGACACCAACCCGGTCGATGCGGTCTGGACCGAGCGCCCGGCGCTGCCGCTCGCCCCGGTCAGCCTGCACGGCCAGCCGTTTTCGGGCGAACTTGAAGCCGACAAGCTGAAGCGGATCGAAGCCGAGATCGCCAAACTCAACGCGGACGCGCTGGTCTTGTCCGATAGCCATGCGGTAGCCTGGACCTTCAACATCCGCGGTGGCGATGTCGCCCACACGCCGCTGCCGCTGTCCTATGCGCTGGTGCCCAAAAGCGGCCGGCCGACGCTGTTCATCGATCATCGCAAACTCTCCAACAGCGTCCGCGACCATCTCGAACAGACCGCGACCATCGCCGAGCCCGGCGCGCTGACGGCAAAACTGATCGAGCTGTCGAAAAGCGGCGCCGCGATCGCGCTCGATGCCGCGACATCAGCCGACGCCCTGACCCGCCTGATATCGTCGGCCGGCGGCAAGCCGGTACGTGGGTCCGATCCGGTCAGCCTGTTGAAGGCGGTCAAGGACGAACTGAAATCGCAGGCGCCAGGACAGCGCACCGGCGCGACGCGATTGCGCTCGCACGCTTTCTCGCCTGGGTCGACCGCGAGGCGCCTTCGGGGGCGCTGACCGAGATCGACGCCGTCGAGGCGCTGGAGACCTTCCGCCGCGACACCGGCGCGCTGAAGGATGTCTCGTTTCCCACCATTTCAGGCACCGGGCCGAACGGCGCCATCGTGCATTATCGGGTGACCCGCAAGAGCAACCGGCGCATCACGCGCGGCGATCTCCTGCTGATCGATTGAGCACCTGGGGTCATTCAGCTTGGCCCAGACCGCCTCGCGCGACGCGCCAAGCTGGACCTCCCCCTGCATCGTCATGGCCATGTGCGTCTCCGTTCGCTCTGATCTTAGCTCTATGAACTAATGCACGGATGACCCAAAAGGAAGGGTGCGAACGATCAGCAGGGTTGCATCTGGATGTTTAAGATTGGCAACCGCGCACAAGGATGGTTAGTTCGCGCCTATCATGAGACTGCCATGACCACCCCGCTCTCGCCCCTGCTCGCGCCCATGCTCTCAAGCGCCGCCATGCGCGCGGTTTGCGACGACCGGGCTTATCTGCAATCCATGCTCGATTTCGAGGCGGCGCTGGCGCGCGCCGAAGCCGCCATCGGCATAGTTCCCTCTGACAGCGCCGAGGCCATCGCGAAGGCCTGCACGTCCGACACTTTCGATCTCACGGCACTGGCTGAGGCCGCCACGCGATCCGGCAATCTGGCGATACCCCTCGTCAAGGCGCTGACGTCAGAGGTCGCCAGCAATTGGTG
>CAVVLH010000127.1:0-113607 GCA_963748805.1 uncultured Alphaproteobacteria bacterium
GGAGCGGGCCGGAGAGGGCGAGGGGAAAAGGAGAAATCTGGGATGCCGATGGACGCCCACGATATCAAATCGATGATCAAGGCCGCGATTCCCGACGCCGAGGTGACGATCAGGGACCTTGCCGGTGACGGCGACCACTACGCGGCCACCGTGATTTCGGAATCGTTTCGCGGCAAGTCGCGTGTCCAGCAACACCAGCTCGTCTATCAATCGCTTCGGGGCCAGATGGGCGGGGTGCTCCACGCGCTCGCCTTGCAGACCGGCGTGCCGGAATAATCCAAGGCGGAGCATAACCGGTTCGGCATGAGGGGGTAAAACAACGGCATGGCCGGGGATACCGAACGCGGGCCGTTGTTTCGCCCGATCGTGCCGCATGAGCACAGCCGGGTCACTTACGCCGAATTACTGTTCGATCTGGTGTTCGTGTTTGCGGTAACACAGGTGTCGCACCGGCTGCTGTCGCACTTCACCCCGCTCGGCGCGGTTGAAACCACTCTGCTGCTGCTCAGCGTATGGTGGGTCTGGGTCTATACCTCCTGGGTGACCAATTGGCTCAATCCCGAGCTGACGCCGGTGCGCGTGCTTCTGTTTCTCTTGATGCTGGGCGGGCTCGTTCTTTCAACCTCGATCCCGCTTGCCTTCGATTCACGCGGGCTGTGGTTTGCGATCGCCTATGCCGCAATGCAGGTCGGCCGCACCGCATTTTGGCTGGCATCGACGCCGCCGGCGCGCACCGCCGCGCGGATGAACGCCATCCGCATCCTGCTCTGGCTGTCGGTCTCGGCCGCGTTCTGGATCGCCGGCGGATTGGCGCAGAGCCAGACGAGGCTCCTGCTGTGGACGGTGGCTCTTGGCATCGAATATGTGTCACCCGCGGTGCGGTTCTGGATTCCGAAATATGGCGCGTCGTCGCTAGCCGACTGGTATGTCGAGGGCGGCCATCTGGCCGAGCGCTGCGCCGGCTTCATCATCATCGCGCTCGGGGAATCCATCGTCGTGACCGGGGCGACCTTTGCCGACCTGAAATGGACAAGCGAGGTGGTCGCGGCGTTTTTGTCGGCCTTCGTGACGGCGCTGGCGATGTGGTGGCTTTATTTTCACAAGGGGGCGGAGGCCGGCTCCGAACTGATCTCGAGTTCAAACGAGCCGGGGCGGCTGGCGCGGCTGGCCTATACCTATCTGCATCTGCCGATTGTTGCCGGTATTATTCTATCGGCCGTTGCCGACGACCTCGTGCTCCAGCATCCCGCGGGGCACTCCGATGTCCGGGTGATCGTCAGCACCGTCGGCGGGCCGATGCTGTTTTTGATCGGAGCCATCCTGTTCAAGCTCGCCATTCGTGGCTGGCTTCAACTGTCCCACGGCGTCGGCATCATCGCGCTCGGCGTGCTCGGCTGGTTTGGTGCCGAGCTGTCGCCATTGATGCTGTCGATCGCGACCACGGTGCTGATGGTGATCGTCGCGGCCTGGGAATCGCTCTCGTTGCGGTCGGGCGTGGCCCGGTCGAAAACTCAGTCCGAAGCGACCAGCGCGTGAACCGAGAACAGGCCGGCTTCATCCGTCCAGGATTCAAGCAACCTCCAGCCCGAGACCCGCGCCAGCAATGCGAAACGGTCAATCGAATATTTATAGCTGCTCTCGGTATGAATGCTTTCGCCGGGACGGAATGAGAATTTCTTGCCGAGCACCTCGGCGGTAAACGCTTTCTTGCTGATCAGATGCATCTCGATCCGATGGCGGTCGCGGTTATAGATCGCGCGATGGGTAAATGCGCCGACGTCGAAATCGCCGCCGAGCTCGCGATTGATCCGGTGCAGCACATTGAGGTTGAAGCGCGCGGTGACGCCGGCGGTGTCGTTATAGGCGTCGTAAAGGGTGCGCTCGTCTTTCTCGAGATCGACGCCGATCACCATTCGCCCGCCTTTGCCAAGAATCGCGCGAGCGCTCTTCAGGAAAGTGCAGGCTTCACCCGGTTCGAAATTGCCCAGCGTCGAACCCGGAAAAAAGCCGACCTTCGGCATGTCGCGCACCGCTTCCGGCAGCTCGAACGGCGCGGTGAAATCCGCCGTGACCGGATGAATGGCAAGTGTGGGATAATCAGCGCGCAAGCCCGCCGCCTGCGCGTTGAGGAATTCGCCTGAGATGTCGACGGGAACGTAAGCGCCGAGCCGGCATTCGCCGAGCAACAGCCGCACCTTGGTGGTCGCACCGGCGCCGAATTCGACCAGCGCCGCGCCCGCGGGAATCATCGCCGAAATCGCGCGGCCCTGGTCGCGCAGGATCGAAAGCTCGGTGCGGGTCGGGTAATATTCCGGCAAGACCGTGATCTGTTCGAACAGTTCGGAGCCGGTCGCGTCATAGAAATATTTCGGCGACAGCCGCTTCGGGGCGCGTGACAGATCGCCGATCACGTCGCGGGCAAATGCGGATGTCGGCTCATCGAGGCGGGTCGCTTCGGCCAGAGCTGAGGCGTGCACATTCATGACAACAATCTCCCGGGCGCGCTTTCCGGCGCGGTTGCAGGTCGAGGGTTCTAACTGGCGTAGTCGGCCAACCGCAGGCCAGTGAACTGCCAGCGGTGGTGGGGATAGAAAAAGTTGCGGTAGGTGACGCGGCTGTGACCATCCGGCGTTGCCAGCGACGAGCCGCGCAATACCAGCTGGTTGACCATGAACTTGCCGTTATATTCGCCGAGCGCGCCCTCGACCGCGCGATAACCGGGGTAGGGCGAATAGGCGCTGCGCGTCCATTGCCACACGATGCCGAAGGCGTCGTTGAGCTGACCGGCGCGGGCGGCGACTTCCCATTCCATCTCGGTCGGCAAATGCTGGCCGCGCCAGCGCGCAAAGGCGTCGGCCTCATAATAGCTGATGTGGCAGACCGCAGCTTCCGGATCGACCGGCTTCAGGCCGGCAAGCGTCATCATGTGCCACTTCCCGTCGATCTCGCGCCAATGTCCGGGAGCCTGCCATGCTTCCGCGCTGGCGGTCGCAAAGCCGTCCATCAGCCAGAGCGTGGGCGTGGTGTAGCCGCCATCCGTCATGAACGCGATCCACTCGGCATTGGTGACGAGGTTACGCGAAAGGCGCACCGGACCGACCAATGCGCGATGGACCGGCTTTTCATTGTCGAAATGAAAGCTGTCGCCGACATGGCCAATGCTGTGGATGCCTTCGTTGAGGCTGATCCAGTCTTCGCCAGAACCGCTTGCGGCCGGGAAACCCCACGAGGGGTCGTAGGCCGGCGGGATCGGATTTTGAGCGAAGGCGTGGAGAATGTCGGTGAACATCAATTCCTGATGCTGCTGCTCGTGGTTGAGGCCGACCTCGACCAGCGGCGCGATGGCGGTCAGTTGGTCGTCACCGGCCTCACGGAAGAATTTCACGACCGCCGCATCGACGTGACGGCGATAGGCCGTAATCTCGTCGGCGCTTGGCCGGGTCAGATCGCCGCGCCGGTGCCGGGCGTGACGGGGACCGGCGCTGACGTAATAGGAGTTGAACAGGAAGGCGTAATCGGGGTGATAGGGCACATATCCTTTGCTGTGCTCGCCCAGCAGGAATTGTTCGAAAAACCACGTGGTATGGGCGCGGTGCCACTTGGCGGGGCTCGCGTCCGGCATGGACTGGATCAGCTGGTCCTCGGGGCTTAGCGGAGCGGCGCGGCGTTCGGTCTCGTTTCGCACCGCAAGAAAAGCCTCGATCAGCTCATCGGCGAGGCCAATTTTTTCCGAAAATAACGACGCGGGAGCGGCGGCAATGGCGGATACTGCGTTCGTCACTAGGGTACTCCGGGTCGCAGGAAAGAGAACGTTGACCTCAAGGACTGGTTCCCTGAGAACAGCCCGTCCTAGATAGGGGCTCCCTTTCGGGAAAAAAGCCTCCAAGGGCGTTATCCGATTGACCAAAGGTGTTACTGATGAGCTGGCCGGCAACCTTTTTTTCGGCCGGAAATGCGCTTGGGCAGCCCTTGGGCAGCTCTCGGGCATGCCAGCCTCGCGCCAATTTGCTTTGGATGCACAATCGTTTGGGATACATATATGGGAATCGCGGGGGCCGGATGGCCCGGCCCGAGTGGGTGCGTCACCCGCCCAGAAGGAAGACGATATGAGCATCGAACAATTCATCGCCAATGAAGTGAAGTCGAACGACGTCGTGCTGTTCATGAAGGGCACGCCGCAATTTCCGCAATGCGGGTTCTCCGGACAGGTCGTTCAGATCCTCGATCACATCGGGGTCGGCTATAAGGGCCTCAACGTCCTGGAGTCGGCCGAGCTCCGCAACGGCATCAAGACCTACTCGAATTGGCCGACCATTCCCCAGCTCTACGTGAAGGGCGAATTCGTCGGCGGCTGCGACATCATCCGCGAGATGTTCCAGGCCGGTGAATTGCAGCAGCTGTTTGCCGACAAGGGCGTGCCGGCGACGACTGCCGCCTGAACTTGACCGCACGGTCGATCGGCGACGCCCGGCTCGAAGTCGTCGTCGCCGACATTACGACCCTGCGCGTTGACGCCATCGTCAACGCCGCAAATTCGTCGTTGCTCGGGGGCGGCGGCGTGGATGGAGCGATCCATCGGGCCGCGGGGCCAGAACTCGAGTTCGAATGCCGTAGGCTCGCTGGCTGCCAGACCGGCGACGCCAAGATCACCAAAGGGTACCGGCTCAAGGCCAAGCATGTGATCCACACGGTGGGCCCCGTATGGAATGGCGGTGGGCGGGGCGAGGATGACTTGCTCGCCTCATGCTATCGTCGTTCGATCGAGCTTTGCGGGAAGCACAGCTTGGCCTCGGTCGCTTTTCCCGCCATCTCCACCGGCATCTATCGCTTTCCCCCCGAGCGCGCGGCCGGAATCGCGGTTTCGACAGCGGTCGATACGCTGAAAACCGCGCCCGGTCTGCGCCGCGTGATCTTCTGCTGCTTTTCAAAAGAAAGCGCGGCCTTGCACGAACAGGCGTTAGCCGGTTTCGGCCAACCTTGCGCCGACTGAGCTGGCCGCTACACTTTCGCCGATCTCGGCACGCGGCGGATTAATCATGAAATTTCTTAAGTTCAGCGACCGCGCTTTGCGTCTCCACCTCGCTGCGGCGTTCGTGCTTTTCTGGACTGCGATCGCGACCCAGGTGGCTGTCGCGGAATCGCCGCAGCCTGCGTCGCATCCTGTATCCTCCGGTTTTTCCACCGAAGGGCTCGCGCATGTCCGCGACTACCTGCGCAACGAGGTCGCAACCGGCAAGATTCCCGGCGCCGTTCTCCTGATCCAGCAGCACGGTCAGCCGGTGTTGCTCGAGAATTTTGGGGTGATGGACGTCGACAGCCGGCGTCCGATGACGCCGGCCGCGATTTTCCGGCTCTATTCGATGTCGAAGCCGATCACCTCCGTCGCCGCCATGATGCTGGTCGACGACGGCAAGATGTCGCTCGACGATCCCCTGTCGAAATTCATTCCGGCCTTTGCCGATACGCGCGTCGCCGTTGAGAACCAAGGTGCCGACGGCAAGGTAGCGCTTGCCACTGAACCGCTCGTGCGTCCGATCACGATCCTCGATCTCTTGCGTCATACCTCCGGCATTACGTATGGATTTTACGGCGACAGCCCGGTTCGCAAACTCTATGCGGGCAGCGGCCTGTTTGAGGGCGACTTCGACAACGCGCAGTTCGCCGAACGGCTTGCGAAATTGCCGCTGGCCGAACAGCCGGGCACGCTGTGGGACTATGGCCATTCGACCGACGTGCTTGGTCGTGTCATCGAGGTGATTTCGGGAAAGTCGCTGTTTGAATTCGAACAGGAGCGTCTGCTTGGCCCGCTCGGCATGCGTGATACGGCGTTTCATGTCGACGAGTCCAAGCGGGATCGCGTCGTTGAGCCGCTGCCCGGCGATCGCTTTAAGGGCTCGATCGCCGGTCTTGGCGATCCGGTCCTGCGGCGGCGCTGGCAAGCCGGTGGGGCAGGGATGGTCGGCACTATCTCCGACTATGCCCGCTTCGCGCAAATGTTGCTCAATGGCGGCTCGCTTGACGGCCGGCAGTACCTGAAGCCCGAGACGATCAGGCTGATGTCGTCGGACCATGTGGGGCCGGAGACCAGGATCGGCCGCGACCAATACTACTTTCCGAGCGGCGACAGCGGCTTTGGCCTCGGCTTTGCCGTACGCACGGAGGCAACCCCGCCGCTGCCGAATGGCGAATATCGCTGGGACGGCGTCGGGGGCACCTTCTTTTTCATCGATCCCAAGGACGACCTGTTTGCGATCTGCATGATGCAGTCGCCGTCCCAGCGCCAACGCATTCAGATCGAATTGAAGACGCTGATCTATCAGGCGCTGCGGAAATAGGGTTGGATGCGGCGATGTCGATCCAGGAAACGGCCAAGCTCGCAGACGGCCCTTATCTTCGACCATTTCAGCAGGCGTGCCGGCTCGGGCTCGCCATCTATCTGGCGCTGGTGACTGGTTTCGCCTGGAATCCGAACCCGCTGGCGCAAGCGCTGGCGGCGATCGGCATCCTCGCCGCGGTTATCCATGCGGCTCTATTTTACGGCTGGAAGGATGGGTTGGCGCTGTTTGCGATCTGCGTCGTCGTCACCTTCGCCATGGAAAATATCGGCGCCACAACCGGGTTTCCATTCGGCCATTATCATTTCGAGGTCGGAGCCGATTTGCCTCATGTCGGCGTCATCCCGATCATCGTCGGGCCGCTGTGGTTCGGCATGGGATATTTCTCCTGGCACGTCGCGGCGGCCCTGCTCGGCGCACCCGCGCGCCCGCAAAGCAAGTTCGACCGCTTTGCGTTGCCGGTCGTGGCTGCTTTCGTCATGACGCAATGGGACGTGGTGATGGAGCCGGCGGAGGCTACGATCGCAAAGGCCTGGATCTGGCATGACGGCGGCGCGCATTTCGGCGTCCCGCTGTCGAACTATGCCGGCTGGCTGCTGACCTCGTGGCTGTTCTATCAAGCCTTTGCGATCTATCTCGGCCGCCGGCAGGACCTGCATGCGCCGTCGGCCCCGCGGGAGCGGACGCTGCGGCTGGTCGCGATTGCGCTCTACCTGGGTTCGGGCCTGACCCATCTGACGCCGTGGCTGATTGGCCAAAGCGGCGAGGTGGTGGATGCGGCGGGCCAGTTCTGGCGCATCAGTGATCTCAGAGCTGTCACCGTCGTCACCATGCTGTTCACGATGTTCTTCACGTCGATGCTGGCGGCCCTGCGGCTCGCTGCGGACAGAACCGACCGCTGAGACAAGTGCGTCCTACGCCTTCCGCACGATCTCGCGCACGTGCCCCAGCATTTCCTCGATCATGGCTGATGTGACGTCGAGATGGGTACAAGCGCGGATGCGGCCATCCATCACGGCGATCTGCACGCCGCGTTGGTTCAAGGCGGTGACCATGTCGGCGGCGCTGATGCCGGCCCCATCGGGGCGGAAGAACACGAGGTTGGTTTCGGGCTCCTGCACCTCGATGCCTTGAATCTGCGCCAATCCTCGCGCCAGCGCGCGGGCATTGGCGTGATCCTCCGCCAGGCGGTCGACATGATGGTCGAGCGCATAGGTGCAGGCGGCGGCGCAAATGCCGGCCTGCCGCATCGAGCCGCCGAGACGTTGCTTCCAGCGCCAGACCTCGTCGATGAAGTCGCGCGTGCCGGCCAGCACCGCGCCGATGGGGGCGCCCAGACCCTTTGAAAAATCGATCCAGGCCGAATCCCAACCGGAGGTCATGTCACGGGCGCTGATGCCGGTGGCAACCGTCGCATTCAACAGCCGCGCGCCGTCCATATGGGTGGCGAGCGGGCCTGCCTTGGCCTCCGATTTGGCGATTTTGACGACCTCGTCGAGGTCGGCCTTCTTCCAGATGGTGCCGCCGCCGATATTGGCGGTTTGCTCAGTGCTCACCAGCGTCTGCGGCGGCTGGTAGCGCGTGCGCGGATGAAGCGCTGCGCGGAAGGTATCGGGCGTGAATTTCCCGTCGGCGCCGGTGAGCGGCGTGATCTGGAATCCGCCAAGCGCTGCATGGGTGCCGCCTTCGCGGGCGATGATGTGGGCGGAGCCGTGTGCCAGGATTTCGTCGCCCGGCCGGCAATACACAAGAGTTGCCGTGACGTTGCACATGGTGCCGGACGGCAGGAAGACGGCGGCTTCCTTGCCCATGAGATCGGCGACGCGGTCGCAGAGCAGATTGACGGAGGGATCATCGCCAACCTGCTCGTCGCCCACTTCAGCACGCGCCATCTCCTCTCGCATTCCCGCCGTCGGGCGGGTTTGCGTATCCGACAGCAGGTTGATGCGGACCGGAGGCGCCTTGGGGTCGCGGCGGGCAGGGGTGTAGGTGGTCATTGGACGATGTCTCCGTTGTCGCGTCATGGCCGGGCATAGCCGTTCGAAGAACGGCGTCGCTTCCGCTCGCCTATGCCCCGGCCATCCACGACTTCTTTTGTGGCGACCATAAAGACGTGGATGCCCGGAGCAAGCCCGGGCGTGACAAACAAAAAGGCCCCGGCAAAACCGGGGCCTGATCTCACGCCAAACGCCAAATCACATCAGCGCGAATAGAATTCGACGATCAGATGCGGCTCCATCTGCACCGCGAACGGCACATCCGACAGCGTGGGGACGCGAATGAACTTCGCCGTCATCTTGCCGTGGTCGACTTCCAGGAAATCCGGCGTGTCGCGCTCGGCAAGCTGGCTCGCTTCAAGCACATGCGTCAGTTGCTTGGAAGATTCCTTCACCTCGACGAGGTCGCCGGTCTTCAGCTTGTAGCTGGAGATGTTGACCTTGCGGCCGTTCACCTTGACGTGGCCGTGATTGATGAACTGGCGGGCGGCAAACATCGTGGCAACAAACTTGGCGCGGAACACGACCGTGTCGAGACGGCGCTCCAGAAGACCGATCAGGTTCTCGCCGGTGTCGCCCTTCATACGGCCGGCCTCGACATAGATGCCGTGGAACTGGCGCTCGCTGATATTGGCGTAATAGCCTTTGAGCTTCTGCTTGGCGCGGAGCTGCACACCGAAGTCGGAAAGCTTGCCTTTGCGGCGCTGGCCATGCTGGCCGGGGCCATATTCGCGGCGGTTCACGGGGCTCTTCGGGCGGCCCCAGATATTCTGGCCCATACGGCGATCGATCTTGTATTTCGCCTCACTGCGCTTTGTCATCGCGTCCTCTTTGCATAATGGTTGGATTTGAGGAAACGCGCCCTCCTGTGCGCCGGGATTTCCCGGTGCCGACAGGTTCAAACCCCAAGCTGGAGGATGGACCACGGGTCGCGAAACGCATCGCGGGCCGAAAACGGCCCGCGAGCAGGGCGGTTTCTAGGCAGAAACGGCTCATCTGTCAATGCGAATGGGCCGGTCCCGCAGCCGGTCCCTTCGGGGGCCTTTTAGACCGCCATCGCCAGTATTTCAGCGGAAATCTCGGTATTCAGCACCTGTTCCAGCCGGGTCATGGTCCGGGCGATGACCACGGCGTCCGTAATCCGGTGATCCCAGCGCAGGATGACGTCAATCCGGTGATCCGGCCCGGCCACGCCATAGCTGACCAGGAACGGGCTCGGGCTGATCGCCTGAAGCGCGCCAGGCCCGTAGGCTGCGACCGAAGTCACCCCAAAGCTTCCGAAATTGTTGGCGCACATCCGTCCGACATTCAGGCCGAGCCACCAGCTGAAGCGGCGCAGCGGCAGCGGCAGGCGGCTCGCCACTAGGATTTTGCGGAACGCCGGAATGTCCTCGATCGATGCGGTCTTGGCGTGTCTGATCGCAGCGTCGATTTGAGCGAGCGACTGTTCCTCGGGGGCGGGGACCTTCTCCGGCAGGATGCAGTCCTCGCCGTCCTCGACCCGGGCTACCGCAACCATTGCGATGCTGCGCGGCAGTTCGAAGAAATGCGGCCAGGGCAGCTTGACGTAGAGCGTTCGCAGCACCGGCTCATCTTTGGCCACGAGTGCAAATGCCTTGACGAAGGTGGCCGCCCAGCCGGGCGGGGATTTGGCTTTCGCGCGCGCCGCCATCAAGGGGCCGATATCGAGCGAGCGCGAGAACGTAATAAACGGCACGCGCACCGACGCATGCATCAGGTCGATAATGAAACGGCGCGGCAGTGAGATTTTTCGCTTCGTTCCGCGCATTGCTTCGCTCGGTACCTTCGGTGAGATTGCCCGGCTTTTCTCGCATGCGAGTTTATGGAGCGCCAGATGAACCGGAGATAAACATATGAAAAATATATGGAAATGTAACCTTAAGCCGGCGCGCGGCCGCCGAAAAACGGCACCAGCGCCTCGCTCAGCCGGTGCGGCCGTCCCGAGGTGAAAATCATCTGGGCCCCGGCCTCATCCGCCTTGCCACGCGCTTCGGGCAGCAGGCTTGTCACCCGCCGGGCGATCGCGGGCGCCGGGTCGATCCAGTCGACCGGCCAGGGTGCCAGCCGATCCAGCCGGTCCAGCAACAGTGGATAGTGCGTGCAGGCGAGCACGATGGTGTCGGTCCGCCCGCCGGCTTCTGCGTCGCCGCCGACAAAACAGGGGGTTAGTTCGGCCAGGATCGCGTCATCGCTGACCACGCCGCCGTTGAGTGCCGTTTCGGCGAGCGCCGCCAATTCGGCCGAGCCGACCAGCGTCACTTCGCATCCTCCAGCGAAGTCGCGGATCAGGCCCTTGGTGTATTCACGCGCAACCGTGCCCTTGGTGCCGAGCACCGAGATGCGCTTGGTTTTTGAAGTGGCGCAGGCCGGCTTGATCGCCGGCACGGTGCCGACAAATTGTACCGAATAGCGCTCGCGCAGATGCGGCATCACCAGCGTCGAGGCGGTGTTGCAGGCGATCACCACGAGATCGGGATGATGCGCCGATATCAATTCTCCGATCAGTGGCACCACGCGATCGACGATCGCCTGCTCGCTGTGGTGGCCGTAGGGGAAAAAAGCGTCATCAGCGACGTACAGGTAGTGCGCATCGTTCCGTGCCCGCACGATCTCGCGCAACACCGTCAGGCCGCCAAGGCCGGAATCGAAGACGAGAATGGTTGGAGGTATCTTCACAAAAGCCATCGTAGTCGATCCGGCGTTACCTTTCAGTTGCTTTTAAAACACCCGAGACCGAAGTGCAGGGGGACGGGGGCGGGAATAATCGTTGCTTTGAAAAGGTTCTAAGAGAGCGCCTTTCATTGGGGCGTCACCAACCGGGCATTTTGATGTAAAGCAACACCCATTCAAAAACGCGGGATAGCGAATGATACGGAATACGACTTCGAGCTGGGGCAGCGCCGCACGGGCGTTTCACTGGATTATCGGGCTCACCATCATCGGGATGCTGGCGTTTGGATGGTGGATGAATCACATCCCGGCACGGCCGGATCGTTTCTTCTATCGGTCTATCCACGCCGATATTGGCTACATGCTGCTGGTGCTGATGGTGGCCAGGATCGTCTGGCGCTGGATCAATCCAGTGCCGGCGTTGCCAGCCGCTACGCCGCCGTTGCAGCGGGTCGCGGCCGGTATCAGCCACGGCGCGCTTTACCTCGCCACGTTCGTCGTGATCATGCTCGGCTGGGCTCATTCAGGGGCGCGACCGCAGGGAGACTACGGCAGCTTTTTCGGCCTGTTCCACGTGCCGCAGTTCACCTCACCCGACAAGGCGACAGCTGACGCCTTCGAGGACCGGCACATCTACGCCGCCTACGTGCTGCTCGCGCTGGTCGTCATTCATATCGCCGCCGCCGCCTGGCATCACTTCATCAAGCGCGACCGCGTGACCGCACGAATGGTGGACGGCCAGCCGGGCTGAGGTTTCCCGACAGCCCCGCGCACCCGGTCCGCTCGCCGCCCGCGATCTCGCTCTGATTGTGGCATGCTTCACATGCAATGGCGGATAAGCATGTATGCTTTGCCGGCGTTCGAATGTGGGGGGCCATCATGTCGAAAAATATTGTTTTGCTGTCGGATGGCACCGGCAACAGTTCGGCTTCTCCCTTCAAGACCAATGTCTGGCGGCTGTTCCAGATCCTCGACCTGCGAAATCCGCAGGAGCAGATCGCGTTCTACGATGACGGCGTCGGCACATCCTCGTTCAAGCTGTTTGCGATCCTCGGCGGTGTTTTCGGCTTTGGTCTGAAGCGCAACGTCATTGCGATCTACAGCTTCTGCTGCCGCAACTACGAGCCCGGGGACCGCATCTACGGCTTCGGGTTCAGCCGTGGCGCCTTCACCATCCGTATCGTCGCCGGCCTGATCGCGTCCCAGGGCCTCGTCCAGTACCGGGATAGCGAAGCCGATCTCGCCCGTTTTGCGGCCGATGCCTATCGCGCCTACCGGCGCCGTTTCGATGGCGGCATCCTGCGCTATCTCCGCTACGTCGGCATCGACCTGCGCGGTATTCGCGATGCGGTGATCCGCATCTGGCGCGGGCTTCGCGGCCAGAACGTGAACGCGACCATGATCGAGGCCGAGGGCATCCATTTCCTCGGCGTCTGGGACACGGTTGCTGCCTATGGCGGCCCGATTCAGGAAATGACCCGCGCGATCGACTATTGGGTCTGGCCGCTGTCGATGCCGGATCGCTTCATGAGCGCCAAGGTTTTGCGCGCCTGTCACGCGCTGTCGCTGGAGGAGGAGCGCGACGCGTTCAGCCCGGTGATCTGGGACGAACGCTATGTGCGCGCGAAGGCATCGGTTCCGGGGCGGACCAAGCCGGACTGGCTGTTCGACATCGATTACGATCCGCGCAGCGAGGCCGCCAAGGCCGCCGAGCCCTTGCCGCAGGCGCGGACCCAATTGTCCCCGGTCGACCGCCAGCGCATCAGCCAGGTCTGGTTCACCGGCGTGCATGCCGACGTCGGTGGCGGCTATCCGGAGAACGGCCTCTCGTTCGTCGCGCTCAACTGGATGATGGACCGCGCAGCGGCTTACGGCCTGAAATATTTCAATGTGCAGCGCCGCCTGCTGATAAATCCCCAGATCGATTTCACCGACAAGCTCAACAATTCCCGAAAAGGGCTTGCGAGCTTCTATCGCTACAAGCCGCGCAACTTGCGGGACCTTTACCGCGAGCCGCCTTACAAGCTCTCGATCCGCGATGACGCCGGTTGCATGTGGCGGCTGCTGTGGCGGCAGCCCGATCCCCAAACGGAAATTCGCGCCGACTTGCACCCCGACGTGTCGCAGAACGTGCCTTTGCCGCCATCGCCGGTCATCCACACCGCGGTCTTTGAACGCATGACGGAAGGAACGGACCGCTACGCGCCGGTGGTTTTACCGGCCGGCACCGCCTATCAATTCACCGACCCAGCCGGTGCGATCACACACGGGCCGCATCCCGCCGATCCGCAGGGGCGCTCGACCGTCCAGAACGACGTCTGGAACTGGATCTGGTTGCGGCGGATCGTCTATTTCCTCACGGCCTATGCAGCCGCCTTTATGGCCTTCATTCCTTTCTTCGTCATTTACTGGCCCGGCTTCGGCCGCGACACCGTCGGCAGCTTCGTCAATCCGCTGGTCAATGCCGCAGCGTCATTCCTGCCGTCATTCCTGACGCCGTGGTTCGTGGCGTTTCGCAACGCGCCGGGTTTCGTGCTGATCGGCGCGATCGCCGTCGGCGTGCTGATGGTGTTCGGCAGGAATCTTCAGGAGACAATCAGCGATGTCTCGCGTGTGGCGTGGCATGCGCCGAACACCCATCAGGCGCTCTCGGGCTGGCGGGCCAGCGTTTACAAGCTGCGCCGGTTCGGCATCTACCAGGCCTTCTTCTATCTGCTGACGCATTGGATTTTGCCGACCGCCATCATGTGGTGGCTGTTCTGGTGGCTCGCCTTCGGCACCGCCAATACGCTCGGCCTGTTCTGCAAGCCGACCGGCCACGCGGTCGATGTTACCGATGCTGTCGTCACCGGCCGGCAATCGGTCGGCTACGACGCGGCGTTCAAGACCAACGAACTCTGTCATCCGACCGGGTTAAAGGTCGCGCAGGACGAGACCTATGAGATCACGCTCACCGTCGATAGCGAGTGGATGGACGGCGATAATATCCATACCGATCCAGGAGGCTTTGGGTACGGGAGCGTGCTGCAATTGCCCGGCATCCCGTTCAGGCGCCTGATCTGGTCGAGCTGGTTCAAGCCGATCATCCGCGTCGGCGGCACCGGCTTTGAAGAACACGTTCCGGCCTTTACGGACGCCGGCCATCCCGGGCAGTGGACCGCGCAATTTGCCGCGCGCAGCGACGGCGAGGTGTTCATCTACGTCAACGACACTTCGATCTTTGCGCCGTGGCTGTTCCACGTCTTCTACGACAACAACCGCGGCTCGGCCGCGATCGCGATGCGGCGGATCAAATCTGAATGCGCCTTAAAGCGCGACGAGATTTGGATGGATCGTCACCGCGCTTTAATTCTTTGATGGAGCATGATCTCCGCGCAAACGCCTTTTGCGTTTGTCGCGAGGGAAAACCGCTGCACACTTTTCCGGATCATGCTCTAGGCCTTGCCGAACACGCGCTTGAAGATCGTGTCGACGTGCTTGAGGTGATAGCCGAGGTCGAATTGCTCCTCGATCTCGGCATCCGTCAGGTATTTTCTGACGTCGGCGTCCTTCTTCAGGAGCGACTGGAAGTCGCCTTGGCCGCGCCATACCGGCATCGCGTTGCGCTGCACGAGCTTGTAGGCGTCCTCTCGGCTCGCCCCCTTCTGCGTCAGCGCGATCAGAAGCCGTTGCGAATGAACAAGGCCGCCGAGGCGATCGAGGTTCTTCTGCATGTTTTCGGGATAGATCAAAAGCTTCTCGACGAGGCCGGCGAGGCGATTGAGTGCGAAGTCGAGCGTCACCGTCGCATCCGGCCCGATCATCCGTTCGGCCGACGAGTGCGAGATGTCACGCTCATGCCAGAGCACGACATTCTCCAGCGCCGGCGTCACATAGGCGCGCACCATCCGCGCCAGGCCAGAGAGATTTTCCGACAGCACCGGGTTGCGCTTGTGCGGCATCGCCGACGAACCCTTCTGCCCCTCGGAGAAGAATTCTTCAGCCTCCAGCACTTCGGTGCGTTGCAGGTGGCGGATTTCGGTCGCGAGACGCTCGACGGAGGAGGCGACCACGCCAAGCGTCGCAAAATACATCGCGTGGCGGTCGCGCGGGATCACTTGCGTCGAGATCGGCTCCGGCCGCAAACCCATCGCTTTCGCAACGTGCTCCTCCACGCGCGGATCGATCTGGGCAAAGGTGCCGACCGCGCCCGAGATTGCGCAGGTCGCGACCTCATGGCGGGCCGCGATCAGCCGCTCGCGGGCGCGGGAAAATTCGGCATAGGCGTAGGCGAGTTTCAGCCCGAAGGTCACCGGCTCGGCATGGATGCCGTGCGAGCGGCCGATGGTCGGCGTCATCTTGTGTTCGAAAGCACGCTTCTTCAGCGCAGCCAGAACCTTGTCGACGTCGTCGACCAGCAGGTCGGCCGCGCGGGTGAGCTGCACGTTGAGGCAGGTATCTAGCACGTCCGAGGACGTCATGCCCTGATGGACGAAGCGTGCCTCGGGGCCGACGATCTCGGCCAGATGGGTGAGGAAGGCAATGACGTCGTGCTTGGTTTCCCGCTCGATCTCGTCGATCCGGGCCACGTCGAAGATGACGTCACGCGCCTTGGTCCAGACCGCCTTGGCGGCCTCTTTGGGGATGACACCCAATTCCGCCAGCGCATCAGCCGCATGCGCCTCGATCTCGAACCAGATCTTGAAGCGCGTCTGGGCCTCCCAGATCGCAGCCATTTCCGGGCGGGTATAGCGGGGGATCATTGGCGACTTTAGGGTTTTTAAGGAGTTAGGAGCGCTTTAGCAGAGCGGGCGAGGGGTTACAAACGGCCGCCCGCGGACGGCTTGTCGAGCTTGTGGACACCCGAAATCACAGAATATTGACTGACAGATATTGAAATCTGTCAGTGAGATGTCCTATATTGACTTCGACGCCACAGCTTGAGGCGTCCCTGTGAAGGCCGCACCGGCGGCAGCAGGGTTCGCAAGAGGACTTCGCTATGACCTACGAAATTTTGCACCTGACCACCCAAATCCAGCGCTGGCTCAATCAACGGATTGCCCAGCATCTGGCTGAACAAGCCGAGAGGCTCGCCCGCTAACCGCGAGAGATGGCCAACCCCATATAGGTTAGGCTGACGCAAGCAGGAGTGCGCAGATGAACGAGAATGTGGTTTTGACCCCCGAACGCATTCTGGAAGTCACTGAGGACGTTCTGCGACGCTATGGTTTGGCGAAGGCGACCGTCGTTGACGTCGCGCGAGCGCTCGATGTCAGCCACGGCAGTGTCTATCGCCATTTCCCGAGCAAGGCTTCCTTGCGCGAGGCGGTAGCTAAACGCTGGCTGGAACGTGTGAGCACGCCGCTTGCCGATATCGCCAAAGGCTCGGAGCCGGCACCTGCCAGGCTCGATCGCTGGCTTCGCGGCTTGTTTGCCGCGAAGCAAAAACGCTATCTCGAAGACCCCGAGATGTTTGCGACTTACCTCACGCTGGCGCAGGAGGCTTGCAAGACCGTGAACGGCCACAAGACCTGCCTGACCGATCAGCTCGAATTGATCCTGGCCGATGGCGTCAAGCAGGGCTCTTTCGAGATTGCCGACACCAAAACCACAGCAAAAGCGATTTTCGACGCCGCCACCCGCTTCCACCATCCCGCCCATTCCGACGAATGGAAGGATCCGCAACTGCCCGCGCGGATCGATGCGCTGATTGCGCTGCTGTTGCGGGGCGTCGAGGCTTGCCATCGCTAGTTGAGTGGATTTGACATCCGCTTCCAGCCTCCCCAGCCGCGAGATGTGGCCCGATTTGCGAGGCCGCCCATCCCCTGTAGTTTGATGTCCGTCAAAGCGGAATTGGCACTGGCCGATAGGCTGGGTGGGGAGGCGGTGCGTGCGGCTGGCGCTCTTTGCAGACATTCATGCCAACCGGCAGGCCTTCGCGGCGTGTCTTGATGCGGCGCGCGCCAACGGCGCCGAGCGGTTCATTTGCCTTGGCGACTATGTCGGCTACGGCGCCGATCCCGAATGGACAGTGGAGACGGTGATGGGGCTCGTGGAGCAGGGGGCGCTCGCGGTGCGCGGCAACCACGACACGGCCCTCGGCTCGTCGGCCGAAAGCATGAATGCCGAGGCCCAGGCCGCGATCGAATGGACGCGCGGCCGCTTGAGCGCGCCCGAACGCAAGTTCCTCTCCGAACTGCCGTTGACGCGGCAGGAAGACGATCGCCTTTACGTGCATTCCGACGCCAGCCAGCCCGCCAAATGGCGCTATATCCGATCGACTGCCGATGCCGGGCGAAGCCTGATCGCGACCGATGCGCACATCACCTTTTGCGGCCATATCCACCGGCCGGCGCTTTATTCGATGTCGGTCACCGGGAAGATGACGAGCTTCGTTCCGATTTCCGGCGTTAAAGTGCAGCTGTTGTCGGGCCGGCGCTGGCTCGCCGTTCTCGGCTCGGTCGGCCAGCCGCGCGACGGCGAGGCGGCGGCATGCTTTGCGATGTTCGACACCGTCTGCCGCGAACTAACCTACTGTCGCGTTCCCTACGACGTCGATGCGGCGGCCGCGCGCATTCGCGAGAACGGCTTGCCGCCCTCGCTCGCGGATCGTCTCTTTGTCGGGAGGTAAAGGGAATGGCGAAATTCGTGGTTCAGCCCGGCGCCAACCTCGATGGTTTCACCCTTGGCGAATGCGTTCACCGCGGCGGCATGGCGACGCTATGGAGCGTCAGCCGGCCGGATATTTCCACGCCCGTCCTGATGAAGATTCCGCGGGTGTCGGAAGGCGAAGACCCCGCCGCCATCGTCTCTTTCGAGATGGAGCAGATGATCCTGCCGAAATTAAAGGGCAGCCACGTGCCGCATTGTTATGCGGCCGGCGACTTTGCGCACCAGGCCTATGTCGTGATCGAGCGCATTCCGGGCGCCACGCTATACCGCCGTCTCGGCGATCTGCCGCTGCCCTATGAAGAGGCGCGCGAAATTGCGCTCAGAATCGCGATCGCGCTTTCCGACCTGCACCGGCAGAACGTCATCCATCATGACATCAAGCCCTCCAGCGTCCTGTTTCGTCCCTCGGGCGAGGCGGTGCTGATCGACTTCGGCCTGTCGCATCACAACCAGTTGCCGGATTTGTTGCAGGAGGAATTCCGCGTGCCCTATGGCACCGCGCCCTATATGGCGCCGGAGCGGCTGCTCGGTGTGCGCGACGACCCGCGTAGTGATCTGTTTTCGCTCGGCGTGCTGCTTTATTTTTTCACCACCGGCGTGCGGCCGTTCGGCGAAAGCGAAACCATGACCGGGATGCGGCGGCGGCTGTGGCGCGATCCCTATCCGCCGCGCCAATTGAAACAGGACTATCCGCCCTGGTTGCAGGAAATCGTGCTGCGTTGCCTCGAGATCGATCCGGTGTGGCGCTATCCGACGGCGTCGCAATTGGCGTTCGAACTGGCGCATCCCGACCAGATCAAGCTGACGGCGCGCGCCGAGCGGATCAAGCGCGATCCGCTCTCCACCGTCTGGCGCCGCCGCTTCAACGGCAATCCGATCGAGCCGCGGGGCAAAGCCGCCATTGCGGCCCAGCTTGCGTCAAGTCCGATCGTCGCGGTTGCCATCGACGTCACGGAAGGCTCAAACGAACTGAACGATGCGTTGCGCGTCACTGTGGGGCGCATCCTCAAGACCTTGCCGTCGGCACGGCTCGCCTGCCTGAACGTCCTCAAGCTCGGCCGCGTCACCATCGACCGCACGCTCGACGAAGACGGCAACAACAAGCATGTCGGCCGGCTGGTGACGCTGAAGCATTGGGCCTCGCCGCTCAAACTCGACGAGAACCGGTTGACCACGCATGTGCTGGAAGCGGTTGACCCCGCCGGCGCGATCCTGGAATTTGCGGAAGCCAATCATATCGATCACATCGTGATCGGGGCGGGGCAGAATTCGTTTCCCCGCTCGCTGCTGGGCCGCACGTCGGCCAAGGTTGCAACTGAGGCTTCCTGTACCGTGACCGTGGTTCGGCCGCCACGACAGGCCACGTCATCCAATGGAGGCGAGCCGCCGTCCGACGACCGATCGATACGCGCATGATCCGGAGAGTGGGAACTGGTTTTCCGCGTGACAAATGCGATAGCGTTTGCGCGAAGATCATGCCCAAACAAATACGGCACTTTATATCGATCTAAATCGCTTCGCCACGCGCGATCGCAGCAGAATTTCGGATCGCGGAGATATTGGCCTTGTAGGCCTCCATCGTGCCGCCCTTGAACACCGCCGAGCCCGCCACAAAGGCATTGGCGCCGGCAGCGGCGAGTTCGCCGGAATTATCCGCGGCCACGCCGCCATCGACTTCGATGTCGATCGGCCGGCCCGCCGTCATCGCGCGCAGGTCGCGGACCTTGGCCAGCGTCGAGGGAATGAAGGCCTGTCCGCCGAAGCCGGGATTGACCGACATCACCAGCACGAGGTCGATATTGTCGAGCACATATTCGATCGCGGCAAGCGGCGTCGCCGGATTGAGCGAGACGCCGGCTTTCTTGCCGAGTGCGCGGATCGCCTGCAACGAGCGATGCAGATGCGGACCTGCCTCGGCATGGACTGTGATGTGGTCGCAACCTGCCTTGGCAAAGGCTTCGAGATACGGATCGCACGGCGAAATCATCAAGTGGGCGTCGAAGATCTTCTTGCTGTGCGGACGTATCGCCTTGATGACGTCTGGCCCGTAGGAAATGTTCGGCACGAAATGCCCGTCCATCACATCGAGATGGATCCAGTCGGCGCCCGCGGCATCGACGGCACGGACTTCTTCGCCAAGTTTGGAGAAATCCGACGCCAGGATCGACGGCGCAATCACGAGGGGACGGGGGACGAAGGAAGCCGGCATCGGCGCTGTCTTTCGAAAAGCTGTTTCGAGTGCGCGAAAAGCGCTTTTCGGCCTAACACGCGAAGCTGCTGTCGGCAATGCGGGGAAAAATCTGCCGCCAGGCGGCATCAATTGCCGACTGGAGGCGGGGTTTCGGAATCGCGAAAGCCATCATATCACTGAATTTTTTGCCATGGCACGGCGCTTGCTCACCGATATCGAGGGACTTTCCATTCGGAGTTTCTGCCATGCTGCCTGCCATCGGCGCCGCCGCGGCCGCACTCGACGCCATCCAGTCGCTGACTTCGCCCCAGCCAGGGTCGTCGTCGCAGTCGGCTGACTTTTTTGGATCCTTCTCCGGTGCCGGCGGCAGTTCCGCCGCGTCTTCGGCCCAATCGTCCGTTTCCGGATTCAGCACTGCCCAGATTTCGTCCGACAACCTCAATGCGCTGTTCGACGCGCAGAGTCAGTCTTCAGGCACCGGCGCGCCGGATTCCGATAGTTCGGGTACGGATTCGTCGTCGGCTTCCGCGCCCGGCACGGCCTCATCGGCCTACAGCGCCATCAATCAGCTGACACAGTCGGCGGCGATCCCGCTCGCATTCAGTCCGTTCTCCGTCAGCGCCTGACGTGGCGTCCGCATTCGCCCGGCTGCTAGCCGAAGCGGTCCCGCCAGGCCGGTAACGCGCCGGGCAGCGGCAATGCGGTTGCCGCATGAACACCGCGGGCAATCGCGCGCGCTACCACATTGGCCGCGACCATGCCGAGTTCGGTGATGCCGACCAGCGGATCGATCGGCCGTTCGCCGGTCGATGCTGCGAACACCACATCACCATCCATCGGGGCGTGCACCGGATAGATCGCCCGCGCAAAACCCGTCTGTGCCATCACGGCAAGCCGCTTGGCCTGCGTCTTGGTGAGCGCGGCATCGGTGACCACGACCGCCAAGGTCGTGTTCTCGACGGCGGTTGCTGCTGGTCCGCCCTTGATGCGCATCTTCAGCATGTCCGGCGTAAACGCCGCCGGCAAGCCGCGCCCGCCATATTCGCCTGACATCTCAAAGGGCGCGGCCCAGAACCAGGGTCCGTCGCCGACCGTGACGGCGCCGAGCGCATTGACCACGGCGAGGGCCGCGACCTTTGTGCCATCTTTGGTCTGGGCGGAGGCCGAACCGAGGCCGCCCTTCAAGTTGGCCGTCAATGCGCCCAAGCCCGCACCGACGCTGCCGAGCTCAAAGCCGGTCGCGGCTGCCGCCGCCGCCTCGAAGCCGAGGTCGCGGTAGGGTGCAAAGCGGCCCCAGTTCTTGTTGCCGCCATTGAGCAGGTCGAAACAGATCGCCCCGGGCACGATCGGTATCACGGCGCCGCGAATGTTGAGGCCGCGGCCCTGTCCGGCGAGCCAGGCCTGCACGCCACCGCCGGCCTCGAGCCCAAAAGCCGACCCGCCTGACAGCGCGATCGCGTCGATCCTCTCCACGGTGTTGGCGACATCGAGCAGTGCGCCTTCGCGCGTGCCGGGACCGCCGCCGCGCACGTCCATCGCCGCGACCGCCGGCCGATCGAAGACGACGGCGGTGACGCCGGAAGCCAGAGCCGCGTCGCCGGCGTGGCCGACGCGAACACCCGTAATGTCGGTGAGGAGGTTATTCATCGCATCCTGTCAATTATCGAGCGCCAGCCTGATCATGCGTGCCAGTTCAGACTTCCGGTACGGCTTGGTGAGCAGCAGCACGCCGGTATCCAGCCGTCCGTGATGAACGATGGCGTTCTCGGTATAGCCCGACGTAAACAGCGTCTTCAATCCCGGCCGTCGCACCAGCGCCGCATCGACCAGTTGGCGGCCGTTCATCGATCCGGGCATGATGACGTCGGTAAACAATAGGTCGATGGTGTTGGAGTTGTCGATGATTTCCAGGGCTTCTGACGCTCGGCTCGCCTCAAGCGTCGTGTAGCCGAGGCTCTTGATCTGGGTGATGACATAGCGGCGCACGAGCGCGTCGTCTTCGACCACTAGGATGGTCTCATGCCCGCCCTTGAGGCTGGCGGAGACTATCAATTCCGACGATGTGTCCGACAGCCCGGTCGCGCGCGGCAGATAGATCTTCACCGTGGTTCCGTGGCCGAGCTCGCTATAAATCTTGATATGGCCGTTCGACTGCTTGACGAAGCCGAACACCATGCTCAGGCCCAGTCCCGTACCCTTGCCGACTTCCTTGGTGGTGAAGAAAGGATCGAACACCCGCTCCAAATTCTCCGGTGAAATTCCGGTGCCGGTATCGCTTACGGCGACCATGACATAGTTGCCGACGGTCACATCCCCGTTCATCGCGGCGTAGCCCTCGTCGAGATATGCATTGGCGGTCTCGACGACGAGCTTGCCACCGAACGGCATGGCGTCACGGGCATTCAGCGACAGATTGAGGATCGCTGTCGTGAGCTGGTTTGGGTCGACCAGAGCGGGCCAGGCATCCTCGGCCAACTGCGGACTGATCTGGATTTGCTCGCCAAGTGTCGGCCGCAACAACTTGGTGGTTTCCAGCACCAGCGTTCTGACGTCGATCTCGCGCGGTTGCAGCGGTTGCCTGCGGGCGAAAGCAAGCAAATGCTTCGTCAGGCTTGCGCCCCGCTCGGCGGCATCGTCGATCATTCTGGCGATCGCCGAAAGCTGGGGGTCGTTAGCGACGGCGTCGGCCAGAATGCCGATCGTGCCGGTGATGACAGTCAGAATATTGTTGAAGTCGTGGGCGACGCCCCCGGTCAGTTGGCCGACGGCGTCCATCTTTTGCGCGTGGCGGAGCTGCGATTCGGCGGCTTGCTTTTCGGTGAGGTCGCGGCCAACGAAGAAATGACGGCGAACCGGCTCGGACCAGGCGCCCATCCAGCTCAGGTTTACCGCATGCCCATCCCTGTGGATGTAGCGGGTTTCAAAATTTCGCATCAGGTGCCCGCGCCTTGCCGCGCGCATTTCCTGCCGTGTGCTTTCGAGATCGTCGGGATGAACGAAATCGACCGCGCTGTGGTCGGTCATCTCCTCCGGCCGATATCCGAGGATCGCCATCGAACTCGGGCTGACCTGAACGAACGTTCCTTTGGTGTCCGTGACCAGGATCAAATCCTGCGACGTCTCGAAGATGCGTTGCCGCTCCTCGATTTCCCGGTTGAGCGCGGCCCGGGTTTTCTTGCTTTCGGTAATATCGCGCGCGATTTTGGAAGCGCCGATGATCTCGCCGGTAACGGCGCGCAGCGGAGAGATCGAGATTGAAATATCCAATAGCCTTCCGTCTCGCGTCTTGCGCTGGGTCTCTTGGTGAGCGGTAATTTCGCCCCGACCGGTGCGGGCGAGAATGTCGCTCAACTCTGTAAGCCTGCTGGGCGGGACGATGAGGTCAATATGTTCGCCGACGGCCTCGATCGACGTGTATCCGAACAGGCGCTCGGCGGCGAGGTTCCAGCCGGTGATGATGCCGTCGAGGGTCTGGGTAATGATCGCATCGTTGGAGGATTCGACGACCGCGCTGAACAAACGCTCGCGCTCGGAATGCCGCTGCCGCTCGGAGGCGCTTTCGCGGCGCAAGGTGTGGAGCAGGCGGGACAGCCGCGCCTGCAAACTGATATTTTGCAACAGCAACGCCGCCAGCACGAAGCAGGCGGCAAAAAGCCCGTAAATGCGACCGACATAAAAACCGAAATCGTACCGATTTGCATTCAGAAGCGCAGAGGAGGCGACGTCAAGCAGCCAGGCGCAGAGCACCACCATCACCCAGACGTCGAGCACCGAATGGGGCGCTCGCCGCCACAGCACGATCAGGGCTGCGAGATTGATGAGCCACACCGTCAGCGCTGCGCCAATTAAAGCCGGCTTGTAGCCCTGGCCGGTGATAAGCACTGGCAGGAACTGATGCAACTCCGTCACCAGGTAAAGCAGGGCCGCCATCGCGGCAAAGACCGCGACCACGGCCCAGACGATCGCTTCCCCAACCGATCCCTTGATTTCGCTGCCGCCGTCCTTGTCCTTGAGCAGGGCATAGCCGAGCACGAACAGCGGGAAGCCGCCGTGCCAAGCCATATAAAGCCAGGCCGTGGTCTGCGGTCCGGCATTCAAAAGCCCGCTGGCGGCGAATAGATTCGGAAAGGTAAGGCCGTGAACGACGGCCGCGACTGCGGTGAACAGGTATCCGCTCGCCAGCACCAAAAGCGCCCGCGACCGCAGCAGTGAAAATTGCGAGAGCAACAAAATCGTCGTGATCAGGTCGTTGATCCCGAGCGCGGATTGATAACTGGCGACGAAGGCGGGAACCGGCGGCATCGGCACCCGGGAAAAGGGAAGGGTAATCGCGAAGAAAATGACCGATATGATGACGACGCCGAGGGCGATGGTGCGGTCGCGGCTGGTGGCAGGCAGCGTCGAGAGAAAAATGCTGCGGTCGTCGCCTGCTTCCACCTTCGTCTCCCGGCGTACACACTTTTCGAAGTCGTGCGTTACTTAAAGCTCCCCGCTCGCCTGCCACATCAGCGGCGGTCGGCGCGAAGCAGTTGAGGTCATATTGGCCTTATTGACGTTCGGAGGGAATGCCTGCCGGCGTTTTTAGTGCAGGCTCGAACTCATTCACGCCACCGCGCCGTGGATGCAGCGTCGTGATCTGATCATAAGAAAAACGCCCCGGCGAACCGGGGCGTTGATTGCTGGCTGTTGTGTGCGGGATCAGGACCCTGATCAGGAGCCTTTGGGATTGATCTCGGTGTAGCCGCCCTTGGCATCCCATTTGTAGACGACGTAGTCGATCTGCTTGATGTCGCCCTTGGCGTCGAACTCAAGCTTGCCGATCACCGTATCCCAGGCGCCGGCCTTGATCGTGTCCATGACTTTCTTCGGATCCATCGTGCCGGCCTTCGCCACGGCCTGCGACCACACCTGCATCGCAGCGTAGGTGTAAAGGGTGTAGCCTTCGGGGTCGATGTTGTTCGCCTTGAACTTCTCGACGATCGATTTCGCGGTCGGCTTGTTGCGCGGGTCGGGACCGAAGGTGAACAGCGTGCCTTCGCCGGCGGGGCCGGTGATGGAAGCGAATTCCGCATCGGCGAGCGCGTCGCCTGCCATCAGAACGGTTTGCATGCCCTGGTCACGCATCTGCCGCACGATCAGGCCGGATTCCTGATGGTAGCCGCCGACATAGACCAGATCGATATTCTCGCGCTTCATGCGCGAGACCAGCGCAGTGAAGTCCTTGTCGCCCTTGTTGTAGGACTCGAACATCTTTTCGGTGAAGCCGGCCTTGTTGAGCGCCTTCTTGGTCTCGTCGGCGAGGCCTTTGCCGTAGGTGGTCTTGTCATTCAGGATGGCGACGTTCTTGCCCTTGTAGAATTTCGCGATGTAGTCAGCCGCGACCAGGCCCTGCTGATCGTCGCGACCGCAGACGCGCGCGACGTTCCAGAGCTTGCGTTCGGTGAACAGCGGATTGGTGGAGGCGGGCGTGATCTGCAGCACGTTGCCGTCGGCATAGGCTTCCGACGCCGGGATCGACGACGACGAACAGTAGTGACCCATTACGAACGGGATTTTTTCGCTGGCGAACTTTTCCGCCACCGAGCGTGCCTGTTTCGGATCGCAGGCATCGTCGCCGACTTCCAGCGAGAGCTTCTTGCCAAGCACGCCGCCGGCGGCGTTGAGGTCCTTGACCGCCTGTTCGGCGCCGTTTTTCATCTGGCGGCCGAAAGCGGATTCGCCGCCGGTCATGGGGCCAGCCACGCCGACGGTGACGTCTTGCGCCAACACAGCCGTCGATAGCGCCAGCGATGCGCCAATTGCCAGGCCAAAGAGCTTGATTGATTTCATAGGGATCCTCGCGGGTGGTTCGCCATGGGACTTCGCCGGCAGGCCGCCGGATTTCAGAACGTATGGCGGTATTGTCGGCTGATTTTGCGGCGAAGTCATCGGTAAATTTCGTCCAAACCGCTTTCAACGGAAGGTCATTTTCGGGCCTGATGCGGGAATGGCGCCAGGGTCAACCCCGCCGTCCGCCTTCGAGATAGGCAGCGCGGATTTCCGGCCGCTGTAGCAGCTCAGTGCCCGTTCCCTGAAGCGTAATGAGGCCGTTGACCATGACATAACCGCGATGGGCGAGCTTCAGCGCATGGTTGGCGTTCTGTTCGACGATCAGGACGGTCAAGCCGTCCTGGCGGTTAAGCGTCCGAATGGCGTCGAAAATCTGCCGGGCGATCAGGGGTGCAAGCCCGAGCGATGGCTCATCGAGCAAAAGCAGGCGAGGCCGGCTCATCAGCGCGCGCCCGATCGCCAGCATCTGCTGCTCGCCGCCCGACAGCGTGCCGCCGCGCTGGGTCAGCCGCTCCTTCAGCCGCGGAAACAGCGCCAGCACACGTTCAAGCCCGGTCTTCAGTTCCGCTTCGCTGGAATCGGTGGCGTCGGCACCCATTTGCAGGTTTTCCGCCACGCTCATCCGCGGAAAAATCCGGCGGCCCTCGGGCGACTGCGCAATACGCAAGCGGGCGATCTCGTGGGTCGGCACGCCGGTGATGTCGCGGCCGTCGAACAGGACCTGGCCGGCGCGGGCTTTCGGTTTGCCGAAGATCGTCATCATCAGTGTCGATTTGCCGGCGCCGTTGGCGCCGATCAAAGCGACGATTTCGCTCGCGTTGATATCGAGATCGACACCTTTGAGCGCTTCGATCTTGCCATAGGCCGCACGAAGGCCGCGGATCGCGAGCAGGGGCTGGTTCACGCTGCGGCCCCCTTGCAGTGGGAGGTGGGAGTGTCAACGATCAGGCTTCGTCATGCCCCGCTCTCCATGACGGCAGCGGCTTCCTCTTCGTCGGCGCCCAGATAGGCGGCCACGACCTTGGGATCGTCGCGCACCGCTTGCGGCGCGCCTTCGGCGATCTTGACGCCGTAATCCATCACCACGATGTGGTCGGAAATTTCCATCACCACACTCATGTCGTGTTCGATCAGCAGGATCGAGGTGCCTTCGCTGCGGATCGAGAGCAGCAATTCGCTCAAGCTCGAGCTTTCGCGCGCATTCAGTCCGGCGGCGGGTTCATCGAGGCAGAGCAGCGCCGGCTCGGTGCACATCGCGCGCGCAATCTCCAGACGGCGCTGATCGCCGTAAGGCAGATTGCCGGCGGCATCGTCGGCGCGTTCCAGAAGGCCGATCCGGTCCAGCCATCGCTTGGCCTGGTCGATCGCGTGCTTCTCGGCCGAGCGATAGGAGGGCGCGCCGATCAGGCCGAGAAAAGTGAATCCGGAAGCCAGCATCAGCGCATTGTGCTGGGCGACCATCAGGTTTTCCAGCGCCGTCATGCCGGGAAACAGGCGGATGTTCTGGAAGGTGCGCGCGACTTTCGCCTGTTTGGAAATCCGGAAATCGTTCAGCCGCTCGAGTTGAATAACGCTACCATCCTCGTGGGCGAGGCGCATCGTGCCGGATGTCGGTTTGTAAAAGCCGGTGATGCAGTTGAAGACAGTGGTCTTGCCGGCGCCGTTCGGTCCGATCAAGGCGGTGATCTTGCGGCGCTCGGCGGTCAAGGCGAGGCCGTTGACCGCGACCACGCCGCCGAAGCGCATGGTAAGGCTCTCGACGCTGAGGATGGTATCGCCGCTCATCCCCGTCCTTCCCTCGCGAGTTCGGAGGAGATGGCGGTGTTTTGTCTCAGGAAAACGGTCGGCGCCCGATGGCCGATCAGGCCGCGCGGCCGCCAGATCATCAGGAACACCATCGCCATGCCGAACACCAGCATGCGGTACTGATCGAAGCCGCGAAACAGCTCGAAGCCGCCGATCAAGGTCAGCGCCGCCAGCGCGACGCCGAGCTGCGAGCCCATGCCGCCGAGCACGACAATGGCAAGCACCAGCGCCGATTCCTGGAAGGTGAAGGATTCCGGGCTGATGAAACCCTGTCTTGTGGCGAAGAACGCGCCGGCAAACCCGCCGAACATCGCGCCGGTCGCGAACGCCGTGAGCTTGGTCGTGGTGGTGTTGATGCCGAGCGCACGGCAGGCGACTTCATCCTCGCGCAAGGCTTCCCAGGCCCGGCCGATCGGCAGCCGGCGCAGCCGGATCGTGACCCAGTTGGTCAGAAGCGCGAGCGCCAGGATCACGTAGAAAAGAAACACGATGCGATGGGTTGGTGAGAACTCGATACCGAGTTTGGCGGCGAGGCCGTCATCGCCGGGCGTGAGCGGGATGCCGAAGAAGGAGGGTCTTGGAATGCCGGAGACGCCGTTGGGGCCGCCGGTCAGGCTTTGCCAGTTGATGATGACGAGACGGATGATCTCGCCAAAGGCCAGTGTCACGATGGCGAGATAGTCGCCGCGCAGACGCAGCACCGGGAAGCCGAGCAGCACGCCCCATAACGCAGCAAGAATGCCGGCAAGCGGTAGGCAGACCCAGAACGACAGCCCGAAATTGGTCGACAGCAGCGCATAGGAATAGGCGCCGACGGCGTAAAAGGCGACGTAGCCGAGGTCGAGCAGGCCGGCCAGCCCAACCACGACATTCAGTCCCCAACCGAGCATGACATAGGTCAGGACGAGGATGCCGAGATCGAGAATATAGCGCTGGTCGTAGAAGATCACCGGCACCAGAAAGGTGAAAATCAGAAGCAGTGGGGGGATGGCTTTGCCGGCAAAGCCGAGCGCCTTTTGCGCTGACGGCGGAACGACACTCGTGACGCCGGTCGGTCCCCACCATTGCCGCAGCAATTCGACGACGATGCTGCCGACGAACACGATTCCCACCATGGTGGCGAGATCGCCGAACCGGGTCCAGTAGATCAGCTGCCCCGTCGGGCCTGCCTCGGTGCGGACGCCGATCATCAAGGCGAACAGCACCAGCGCAACGATGGCGCTGATCAGGGCTTTCTTGAAGATGAAGGCGATGCCTTCGCGGCGCGAGGCTTGCGTGAGGTCGGTTGAGGCACCCGTCACGCTTTATCCCTTAGACTTTTTCGACTTCAGGGCGGCCGAGCAGGCCGGTGGGCAGGAAGATCAACACCACAATCAGGATCGAGAACGCCGCGACGTCTTTATATTCGACCGAGAAATAGGCCGACCACATGGTTTCGATCAGGCCGATCAGAAGTCCGCCGAGCATCGCGCCGGGCAGCGAGCCGATGCCGCCGAGGACGGCCGCGGTGAACGCCTTGATGCCCGCGACAAAGCCCATGAAGAAATCGACGAGCCCGTAATAGAGCAGGTACATCATGCCGGCGACGGCGGCGAGCGCCGCGCCTATCACGAAGGTCATGGAGATGGTTCGGTCGACATCGACGCCGAGCAATGCCGCCATGGTCTGGTCCTGCTCGCAGGCGCGCATGTCGCGGCCGAGGCGCGTGCGCGAGACCAGCCAGGTGAAGATCGCGAGCAGCACGATCGTGGTGACGACGACAATGATCTGCGCGTTGGAAAGGCGGACCACAAAGCCGCCGTCGTCAAGCAGGGTGTAGCCGCCGGTAATCACGGGCGGGATCGGTTTGACGCGTGCGCCTTGCGAGATCTGCGAGTAGTTGATCAGGACAAACGACATGCCGATCGCCGACAGCATTGGCGCCAGCCGAAACGAGTGCCGCAGCGGCCGGTAGGCGATGCGCTCGATCGTCCAGCCATAGAGCGCGGTGACCGCCATCGAGACCAGAAGCACGATGAGCAAAATCACCGGCACCATGGTCAATCCGATCGAGACCAGGATCAGGAAGGTGATCAGGGCGATGAAGCCGCCGATCATGAAGATGTCGCCATGGGCGAAATTGATCATGCCGACGATGCCATAGACCATGGTGTAGCCGATGGCGATCAGGCCGTAGATCGAGCCGAGGACGATGCCGTTGATCAGTTGCTGGGCGAAATAATCCATGTGCTGCCGACTGTTGACGCATTTTCCTGCAAAAGGAAATCCAGTTGCCTTATCGAAAATGCCGTTTCTACGTTTGACACAGCGAAGGCTCCGGCAGCCGGACGTCGCGTCATCCATTTTTTAACAGCGGGAACCCATGGCGGCAACTGCGCTGGATGGCGTCTCAAGAGCTTGTACAGAGGTAGTTTTTCCGGTCGTTCCAAAGCGCGGCGTGGGAACCACAAATCTGGCCGGACTGGAAAAAGCCGTCAGGGAACCCAGGTTTCGTCGCAACCAAAGGCTGGTTCCACAGTTGTCCCTTGCGACTTGAAAAAGGGAGATCGCGATGTCCAATCAGAACCAGAATCCCGGCCAGCAGAACCAGAACCCCGGGCAGAAACCGGGTCAACAGCAGGGCGGCGGGCAGAAACCCGGACAGCAGCAGCAGGATCCGAGCCGCCAGGATCAAAAGCCCGGCCAAGGTCGCTAAAGCGATAAAGCTCGATCTATTTCTGGATAAAGTTCTGCAAGTAGATGGCAGCGTTAAAGGAAAGGTCTCGCCGGACGGCGGGGCCTTTTCCTTTTCGGATGGTTGCATCGCGCCCGCTGATCTAGTGTCCCGGTTCTGACCTTCGTACCCTATCGCGACGGCCACTTTTACGAATGTCAGAACCAAAGGGACACTAGCAACCATATGATTTTAGTGTGGCTTTGACTCTGACGTTCCTTCGAAGAACTCGCGGCGGCCCTGAAAGGAACGTCAGCGTCGCCACACTGGACCTGCCTTGGAACCTCAACTAGGTTCCCCTCCCAAGCGGCGATGCGGCAGGGGTGGGCTTTGACCACCTCCTGGAGCGGAACGACCGCATATCAGGAGGAAAGCCCAATGATTCTTACTCGCCGGGATGTATTTGCGACCGCAGGTGCAGCCGCAGCCACGCTGGCCGTCCAGAACAGCGCCAACGCCCAGTCTTTCGATTTCAAGCCGAACCAGCGTTACCCCGATGCCTCGGTCGAGGTTCTCGATCCGAGCTTCGCCAAATACCGGCTGTTCTCCTCGACCGTCGAGCAAGTGGCAACAGGCATGCGCTGGGCGGAAGGGCCGGTCTGGTTCGGCGACGGCCGCTACATTCTGGTCAGCGACATCCCCAACAACCGCATCATGCGTTACGACGAAGCCAACGGAAACTGGGGCGTGTTCCGGCAGCCCTCGAATTTCGCCAACGGCAACGCGCGCGATCGCCAGGGCCGGCTGATCTCCTGCGAACATCTCACCCGCCGCGTCACGCGCACGGAATATGACGGCAAGATCACGGTGCTCGCGGATAACTTCAACGGCAAGCGCCTCAACTCGCCGAACGACATCGTCTGCAAATCCGATGGATCGATCTGGTTTACCGATCCGCCATTCGGCATTGGCGGCGATTGGGAAGGCGACAAACAGACCTCCGAATTGCCAAACTCGGTCTATCGCATCGCGCCCGACGGCAAGTTGGGTCTCGTCACGGCAGAACTGGCAGGTCCGAACGGGCTCGCCTTCTCGCCGGACGAAAAGAAGCTCTACATCATCGAATCGCGGGCGCAGCCGAACCGGCTGGTGTGGGCCTTCGACGTCGGGGCTGATGGCGTGACGTTGTCGAACAAGACCAAGCTGATCGATGGCGGGGCCACCGCCCTTGATGGAATGAAGGTCGATACCGAGGGCAACATCTGGTGCGGCTGGGGCTCTACCGGCGCGCCCAACAGCAAAGGCGAAGAACTTGACGGCGTGAAGGTGTTCAATCCCGAAGGCAAGGCGATCGGCTTTATTCGCCTGCCTGAGCGCTGTCCCAATCTGGTGTTCGGCGGTCCCAAAAAGAACCGCCTGTTCATGGCGAGTTCGCATTCGCTCTACGCCCTCTACGTCGAAGCGCACGGCGCGGTTTGATGTTTTGGCGTTCCCCGGATGCCGTGCAGCGCGCCGCTTTTCAGGCGCGGTGCACTGCTGATCCGGGGTCCAGGGACGTGGGTCCTGGTTCTGCACCGCGTCGTTGCACGCCGCAGTGCGCCCGGGACACGAGCAGCGCAGAAATCGCCGGATTAAGGTAAACAAAGGGTTTAAATTGCCGTTCGCAGTTTAACGGCGTTACTTCCCCAACAACCGCGCAAAGCCTCCTGCCTCGCGGAAAAACAGGGAAGCCACATGTCGTCAAACTGGCGGATCAGTTCTTTTAATGGCGCGCTGCTCGCCGCCTATTTCATTCCGACCTGGGCAATCGTCGCCTGGCAGATCGTGACGTCGCCGGTGCGCGGTCTGTTCGAGCGGCCGAGCGTATCGGTCGCGCTCTTTGCCACCGATCACCTGCAATTGCCGACCATGACCGCGGTGCGCTTTGCGTGGCTATTGGCGCTCGGCCGGCTGACGGTCGTTGCTTTCTTTGCGCTGTTTGTCGTTCTCGCCGCGCGCGCCGCCATTCGCAAGCAGGGCAGCGGTAATGAAGCGCTTGCCATCGCGCTCGCCATCGGCAGCGTGATCAGCTTTGCGAGCATGATCATGGCCTCGCAGGTCGGCGAGGCGGAAGCGCTGCGGCTGCACGCCACGGAATTGCTGTTGATGCTAGGCACGGCCATCGTGATGGTATTCGACCAGCCCGTACAAACGAAAGTGGCTGTCGCTGTGCCCGAGGACTTACCCGTTCAGGAGACCCAGCTCAGCTATAATGGCTGAGGCTTCCTTCACCGCATGATTGGCGGCGGGCACGCCGCAATAGATCGCCTGCTGCAACAGAATTTCCTTGATGTCGTCGGGCGTGAAGCCGCCCTCGGCGAGTGCGGCCCGCACGTGCAGGCGAAATTCGTCCCACTGGCCGAGCGCTACCATGGTGCCGATCACCAGCACCCGCCGCGTGCGGTGATCGAAATGCGGCCGGGTCCAGATCTCACCCCAGGCATGGCGGGTGATGAGGTCGATGAAGTCGGCGTTGAACGAATTCTTGCCGCTTGATCGATTTATCGACCCAGGCATCGCCCAGCACTTTGCGGCGCTGCGCCATGCCGTCGTCGCGGCGTTTCTGATCGTCCATATAAGCTTCTCACTTCTGCGTCAAAAAGCCGACCACCGCATCCGTGAACGCGTGCGGCTGTTCGATGTTGGAAATATGCGCTGTATCCAGGATCGTCATTGAGGCGCCCGGAATGTGGCTGCGGATATACTCGCTGGCCGCAACCGGCGCCGATGGGTCATGGCGGCCGGCGATCACCAGCGTCGGGCTCTTGAACTTTGGCAGGAGATCACGCTGGTCGAGCGTTGAGAGCGTCTCGGCGCAGGCGAGGTATCCGGCCGGCGGCGTGGCGAGCAGCATGGCTTTCAGGTTTTGCGTGATCTGAGGTTCGCGCTCGCGGAAATCGGCAGACAACCACGCCGAGATCACCGCATCGGCGATCGCCGCCATGCCACCTTCCTTGATCAACTTGATGCGGTTATGCCAGCTGGTCGGGTCGGGAAAGTAACTCGACGTATTTGCAAGGATGATCTTGTTAAATCGTTCGGGCGCATTGGCCCCAAGCCATTGCCCAACCATGCCGCCGATCGAGAGGCCGCACCAATGCGTCTTCTCGATGTTGAGATCGTCCAAGATGGCGAGTACGTCGCGGCCTAGGCGCTCTAAGGAGTAGGGGCCGGGCGGCACGCCGGACTTGCCGTGGCCGCGCCGGTCATAGCGGATGACGCGAAACAGTTGCGTGAGCGCCTTCATCTGCGGCTCCCACATCGCCATCGTCGTTCCCAGCGAGTTCGACAGCATCAGGGTGGGACCACCGTCGCGGCCTTCCACCGAAACATTGAGCAGGCATCCGTCGGCGTCGATCATCGGCATTTTCTTTTTCCTTTTTCATGCGCGTCCAAAGCGCGAAGCGCGTCTTCCATCAGGTTACCCGCGCATCGTTCAAAACGAAACCCATTCGATAGCATGGCTTGTCGGGTCAACGGCAACGACACCGACAGTCATTTATCTTCGAGTGAGGCGAGCAGGCGATCGATCAGGGTTTGCGAGACGCCTTGATAGGCCATCGGCTCCAGCAATTGCGCGATCCTCGCTGCATCGAGATGGGCCGTGATTTTCGGATCGCTCTCGAGCGCCGTGCGCAGGCCGGTCTTTTCGGCGACGGCTTTTTTGCTTGCCATCTCCACCAGGTGATGCGCCTCCTGCTTGCCGACCTTTTCGGCGAGCGCAAAAGCAACCGCCTCCGCCATGATAAGGCCGCCGGTCGCATCGAGATTGGCTCGCATCCGCGCGGCATCGACTTCAAGGCCTTCGGCAATGTCGACGATGGCGGCCAGCCCGCCTGACGTGACGAGCAAAAGGCTTGGCAAGGTCGGCCATTCCGCGTGCCAGGGGCCGGCGCTGCGCTCGTGATCGCCGACTTGTGCGGCGAAAATCGTGGCCGCGAGGTTCGGCGCCATGGTGGCCGCAGCCAGGGAGCTTGCGGCCGCCACCGGGTTGCGCTTGTGCGGCATGGTCGAAGAGCCGCCGCGGCCTTCGCCGGACGGCTCGAAAGCCTCCGCCACATCGGTCTGCATCATCAGCTGGACGTCGCGGGCGATCTTCCCGCAGGTGCCGGCGACGATGGCGAGCACCGAGGCTGCTTCCGCGATCCGGTCGCGGTGGGAATGCCAGGGAGATTCCGGCAAGGGGAGTTGGAGGATTTCGGAAAGCTTTTCGGCGACTTTCCAGCCCTGGTCGCCAAGCGCTGCAAGCGTTCCCGCGGCGCCGCCGAACTGAAGTGCGAGCGTATCGCGTTTAAGGCGCGAGAGCCGGCCACGTGAGCGATGCAATGCCGCGGCATATTCCGCAAGCTTCAGGCCGAACGGCATCGGCAGCGCGTGCTGTAGCCAGGTCCGCGCGACGACCGCGGTGTTGCGGTGTTCTTGCGCCAGACGCGCAAAGCCTGTTACCGCGCGATCGATATCCGACAGCAGGGCGTCGATGCCGGCGCGCAAGGTCAACATGGCGGCGGTATCGATCACGTCCTGGCTGGTGGCGCCCCAATGCACGTAGCGGGCGGCTTCCTTGTCCGTCCGGGCGACCTCGGTCAGTCAGCGCCTTGACGAGGGGGATCGCCAGATTGCCGGACCGTGTGGCGGCCTCGGCCAGGTCAGCGAGATCGAAGCTGCCGGCCTTGCAGGCCCTCGCGATCGCCTCGGCGCTCGCTGGGGGGACAATGCCGATCGAGGCCTCCGCGCGCGCCAGCGCCGCCTCGAAATCGAGCATGTATTGCAGGTATACCAAGATCGTCGCAAACCGCGCGCATGGCGGCGCTTGAGAGCATGGGCGCGAGCATGGGCGAGAGCGAGGTACTCATCGGCGGTGGAGTAGAATTGACATTCGCTATTGTACTGGCCGCGAGCTCAAAAAGCGAATGTCAATTCCAGAACTCCACCGAACCCCATGGTTGCCGGTGGTCCTTTGATTCCAACATTCGCAAAAATGCCTCCGAGACGGAGTGCGAATGTTGGAATCGGACCACTGGACCTGACTATCCTTATGATCTGCTGCCAATCTCAAAACGAGAACGCAACCCTGCTGCGCCGGCAAATCCCCTGCGCCTGCTGTCTGCGCTCTTCCTTTTGGGGCGTTGGTGCATTAGTTCATAGGTTATAGATCGGAAGCAAACGGAGACGCACATGGCCATGACGATGCAGGGGGAAGTCCAGCTTGGGGCTTCGCGCGAGGCGGTCTGGGCCAAGTTGAACGACCCGGAGGTGCTCAAGGCCTGCATTCCCGGATGCGAGGAACTGGAGCGGACCGAGGATAACAACGGGTTTCGCGCGGCGGCGAAAATGAAGGTCGGTCCGGTGTCGGCCCGCTTCAAGGGCAAGGTCGCGCTGAGCGATCTCGACCCGCCGAACGGCTACAAGATTTCGGGCGAAGGCGAGGGCGGGGTTGCCGGCTTCGCCAAGGGCGGCGCCACCGTGGCGCTGTCGGAAAAGGATGGCGGTACGCTTTTGAAGTACGATGTGGAGGCGCAGATTGGCGGCAAGCTGGCCCAGCTCGGGCAGCGCCTGGTCAACGGCGCGGCCAAGAAACTGGCGGATGAGTTTTTCGCGAATTTCGCCAAGGCGGTCCAAGGTTGACAGCAAGGCTGATTGCAAGGCCGATTTTCAGGCCATCCTCAAAGGCGGTCTTCCGCGCGGTACCGGTTTGTGTTCTGTCCCAGCCAAGCCATGCGGCGATGAGGTTGCTCATTGCCGGTCAGGCCCATATTATAGCCCTGAAACACCTGAAATGACTGCGCCGCCGAGTGGCGTCGGCGCGGATGAAGAGAGCCCGTAAATGGCGAAAATCTCCCTGATCGTGAACGGAAATCCCGTTAACGCCAATGTCGATCCCCGCACGCTTCTGGTGCAGTTCCTGCGCGAGAATCTGCAACTCACCGGCACCCATGTCGGCTGCGATACCTCGCAGTGCGGCGCCTGCGTGGTGCATCTCGATGGCAGGGCGGTCAAATCCTGCACCACATTGGCGGTGATGGCGGACGGGCACGAGGTCCGTACGATCGAGGGGCTGGCGGTCGATGGTGGGCCGTTGCATCCGATGCAGGAAGCCTTTCGCGAGCATCACGGCCTGCAATGCGGCTTCTGCACCCCCGGTATGATCATGACCGCGGTCGATATCGTCCACCGCAAGGGCCACGATCTCCCCGACCACACGATCCGCGAGGAGCTTGAAGGCAACCTTTGCCGCTGCACGGGCTATCAGAACATCGTGCAGTCGATCGCCGCCGGCGCCAAGGCGATGGCCAAATCCGACCTCGCTTAAACGCCTCACGCAACCGTCGGGCGACATCCAGGGAATACCGATGTACGAATTCAAATATCATCGTCCGGAGACCGTGCGGCAGGCGGCCAATCTCCTGATCAAGAACGAAGACGCCAAGGTGATCGCAGGCGGCCACACGCTGCTGCCGGTCATGAAGCAGCGGCTCGCAAGCCCGCCGCATCTGGTCGACCTCTCCCATATCGAAGGGCTCGACGGCATCGAAATGAAGGGCCGCTCGCTGGTCATCGGCGCTACCGCGACCCATCATACGGTCGCGAACTCGGCCATCGTCGGCGAAGCGATCCCGGCGCTGGCTGATCTCGCCGGCCTGATCGGCGACCCGGCCGTGCGTCATCGCGGCACCATCGGCGGCTCGCTCGCCAACAATGACCCGACCGCGGACTATCCGGCAGCGGTTCTTGCGATGGGCGCGACCATCGTCACCAACAAGCGCCGCCTCAAGGCGGAGGAATTCTTTCAAGGGTTGTTCTCGACCGCGCTCGAGAGCGACGAGATCATCACCAAGGTGATGTTTCCGATCCCGAAGAAGGCGGCCTACGTCAAATTCCGCAATCAGGCCTCGCGCTATGCGCTGGTCGGCGTGTTCGTCGCCAGACGCCCATCGGACGTGCGCGTCACCGTCACCGGCGCCGGTGGCGAAGGCGTGTTCCGCGTGACGGCGTTCGAGGAGGCGCTGAAGAAGCGTTTTTCGCCGAAGGCGCTCGACGGCCTGACAGTGCCGGCCGAGGGACTGAACAGCGACCTGCACGGCAGCGCCGAGTATCGCGCCCATCTCATTGCGGTGATGGCGCGGCGTGCCGTCGAAGCCGCAACCGCGAAATCGTAAGATTTGGCTGTTTTCGCCGCAGTAAGGCTTCTTCACTCATGACCGCATCGGCGCTGCCAAATTCCGTCGATGCCATGCTGGGGCTGTTGTCCTCGCGCGGCTATCTCGCCGAGCGTTCGCTCGCAACCGTTACCTATCTGTCGCTTCGCATGGGCCGGCCGCTGTTTCTCGAAGGCGAGGCCGGCGTCGGCAAGACCGAGATCGCCAAGGTGTTGTCCGCAGGGCTGGGGCGCAAGCTGATCCGCCTGCAATGTTATGAAGGCCTGGATGCGGCATCCGCCGTCTATGAGTGGAACAGCGCAGCGCAGATGATTGCGATCAGAGCTGGCAGAGGCCGCCGGCGATACCGACCGCGAGCAGCTTTCGGGCGATATTTTCGCCGAGCGATTTCTCATCAAGCGGCCGCTGTTGCAGGCGCTCGAGCCGGATGTCGCGGGCGCGCCGGTGCTTCTGATCGACGAACTCGATCGCGCAGATGAGGCGTTCGAGGCCTATTTGCTGGAAATCCTGTCCGACTTCCAGATCACGATTCCCGAATTCGGCACCGTGAAGGCGCCGCAGCCGCCGATCGTGATCATTACCTCAAACCGTACCCGCGAAATCCATGATGCGCTGAAGCGGCGGTGTCTCTATCACTGGGTCGATTATCCCAACGCCGAGCGGGAGCTGGCGATCGTTAAATCGCGGGTGCCTGGTATCTCCGCGAAATTGTCGCAACAGGTCGTGCGCTTCGTGCAGGCACTGCGGCATCAGGATTTTTACAAATCGCCGGGGGTTGCTGAAACGCTCGACTGGGCCAACGCGCTTAGCGAACTCGATGCGCGCTCGCTGACGCCGGAAGTGATCGGCGACAGCCTCGGTGCGCTGCTCAAATATCAGGACGATATCGCCCGCTTGCAGGGCGAGACGTTACAGAAGGTTTTAAAGGAAGCGACGAGCGATTGATCGCGCGCCGCGAACCGAGGTCTCCATCCGATGACCGTCGATCACCTTTCATCTCCGGCCGGCCAGACGGCCGACAACATCGTCGGCTTTGCCCGGGCGCTGCGGGCAGCAGGTGTTCCGGTCGGGCCGGGCGCCGTGATTGACGCGGTGAATGCGATCCAGCTCGTCGATATCGGCAACCGAGCCGATGTGTTTGCGACGCTTCAGGCGATGTTCGTCAAGCGGCACGAGCATGCGCTGATTTTTGCGCAAGCTTTCGACCTGTTCTTCCGCGCTGCCGACGAATGGAAGCAGATGCTGGATTCGGTGCCGCTGCCCGATCAGGCGAGGAAAAAGCCGCCGCCGGCCTCGCGCCGCGTCCAGGAGGCGTTCTCGCAAAGCCAGGTCACGGAGACGCCGCAAGCGGAGGCGGAAGAAATCAAGCTTTCGGTTTCCGACAAGGAGATCTTGCAAAAAAAGGATTTCGCGCAGATGACCGCGAGCGAGATCGCGGAAGTCACGCGCGCCATCGCCGACATGAAGCTGCCGCAGGCGGAATTGCGCACCCGACGCTACCGTCCGGATGCGCGGGGACGGCGGCTCGACATGCGGCGGACGCTACGCGGATCGCTGCGTACCGGCGGCGACATCGTCGATATCTACAGGCTCGGCCGGATCGAGAAGCCGGCGCCGATCGTGGCGCTGCTCGATATCTCCGGTTCGATGAGCGAATACACGCGGCTGTTCCTGCATTTCCTGCATGCCGTTACCGATGCGCGCAAGCGCGTCTCGGCGTTTCTGTTCGGCACCCGCCTGACCAATGTGACGCGCGCCTTGCGCGCGCGCGATCCCGATGAGGCGCTGGCGAGCTGTTCATCGGCGGTCGAGGACTGGGCTGGGGGAACGCGGATCGCGACCTCGCTCCACACCTTCAACAAGCTCTGGGGCCGTCGGGTGCTCGGCCAGGGTGCGATCGTGCTGTTGATTTCCGACGGGCTGGAGCGGGAGGCCGACACCCGCCTTGCCTTTGAAATGGACAGGCTGCACCGTTCCTGCCGCCGCTTGATCTGGCTTAACCCGCTGCTTCGGTATGGCGGCTTTGAGCCCAAGGCGCAGGGCATCAAAATGATGCTGCCGTACGTTGACGAATTCCGCACCGTGCATAATTTGAAGTCTATCGAAGGGTTGATCGAGGCGCTTTCGTCGATGCCGCAAACGCATCACCGTAACCTGATCCGGCCCGCAGCTTGAACGATGAACCAGCGAGGCTTCCATGCTCGATCGCGACGAAGACATTCTGAAAGCCGCCGAAGACTGGCAGAAGGCCGGCCACGGTGTGGCGCTGGCCACGGTCGTTGAAACCTGGGGTTCGGCGCCACGGCCGGCCGGCTCCAACCTTGTGATCAACGATGACGGCACGTTCCTGGGCTCGGTCTCCGGCGGCTGCGTCGAGGGCGCCGTGGTCACCGAGGCGCTGGACGTGATCGCCAGCGGCGAACCCAAGATGCTTGAATTCGGCGTCGCCGACGAAACCGCCTGGAATGTCGGCCTGTCCTGCGGCGGCACAATCCGCGTGTTCGTCGAGAAAGTCGGTTAACCGTGAAGCTGGCGACACTGAAGGAATTGAATGCTGAGCGCGCCGCGCGGCGGCCGGTGATTGTCGTCACCGATACCGCCAGTGGCGAGCAGCGCCTGGTCAAGGGCAAGGACTTCGCCGCCGATCCCTTGGCAGCCGAGCTTTCCAAACAGTTGCGTATGGGCAAAAGCGCCAATGTCGAGGTCGGCGGTAAAAAGCTGTTTCTCAATGTCTATGCCCCGACCGCACGTATGGTGATCATCGGCGCGGTCCACATCAGCCAGTCGTTGGCGCCTCTCGCGCGCTCGCTCGGCTATGACGTCACGGTGGTCGATCCGCGCACCGCTTTTGCGAGCCCCGAGCGTTTTCCGGACGTGCCTTTGATTGCCGAATGGCCCGACGTCGCGTTACCGCCGCTCAACATCGATCACTACACCGCTTTCGTGGCGCTGACGCATGACCCGAAAATCGACGATCCGGCGCTGCTGCACGCTTTCGCGCGGGACTGCTTCTATATCGGCGCGCTCGGCTCGCGAAAGACGCACGCCAAACGCGGGGAGCGGTTGAAGGGGCAGGGCGCGAGCGACTCCGATATTGCGCGCATTCATGCGCCGATTGGGCTGGCGATCGGCGCGGTCTCGCCGTCCGAGATCGCGGTGTCGATCATGGCCGAGATCACCGCGAGCCTGCGGATGCCGAAAGAAAAAGAATGAAATTCGGCCCTGCCAGTCCGGCGGATGCGATCGGCGGCGTCACCGTCCACACCCTGCGTCAGGGCTCACTGGTGCTCAAAAAAGGCACCACGATCGGGCCGGCGGAAGTCGCGGCGCTGAACAAGGCCGGCGTTGCGGAAATCGTCGTGGTTCGGCTGGAGGAGGGCGACGTCTCGGAAGACACCGCCGCCGCCAGCATCGCCCGCGCGGTTGCCGGCACCGGCATCCATGTCGAACGCGCCTTCACCGGGCGCGCCAATCTGTTTGCCGCCAAGGCCGGCGTTCTGGTAGTGGACCGCGCCGCGGTCGACCGCATCAACGGCGTCGATGAAGCGATTACCTTTGCCACGCTGTCCGCGTTCAAACCGGTGGTCGAAGGCGAGATGGTTGCGACCGTCAAGCTGATCCCGTTCGGGGTCGAGGCGAAGCTGCGCGATGCGGCGGTCGAGGCGGCCCACGGCAGTGCGCTGCGGATCGCGCCTTATGTCATCAAGCGCGTCGGCGTGATCTCGACCCTGCTGCCGGGGCTCGCGCCCAAGGTCGTGGACAAGACGCTCAAGGTTACCGCGGAACGGCTCGCGCCTGCGGGGGCTTCCATCATCGCCGAGCGCCGCGTCCCGCATGACGAGACGGCGCTGAAGGCGGCGATGAAGGAGTTGCTGGGGCTTGGCGCGCAACTCGTGATCGTGTTCGGCGCTTCCGCGATCGCCGACCGGCGTGACGTGATCCCGGCGGCGCTCACCGGTATTGGCGGCGTGATCGATCATTTCGGCATGCCGGTCGATCCGGGCAATCTGCTTTTGATCGGCAAGGCCGGCGACACTCCGGTGCTCGGCGCGCCCGGCTGCGCGCGCTCGCCGGTGGAAAACGGCTTTGACTGGGTGCTGATGCGCCTGCTTGCGGGGCTCAAGGTGACCCGCGCCGAGCTGACCGGGATGGGCGTTGGCGGGCTGTTGATGGAAATCGTGACCCGGCCGCAGCCGCGCGAAGGCCTGGAAGCCGACGGCAATCGCCATGTCAGCGCGGTGGTGCTTGCCGCCGGGCGCTCGACCCGGATGGGCGGTCCGAACAAGCTGTTGGCCGAACTTGACGGCCACAAGCTGGTCCGGATCGTCACCGAGCAGGCGCTCGCCTCGAAAGCCAAGGACGTGATCGTGGTCACCGGCCATCAGGCCGAACTGGTCGAGAAGGCGCTTGCCGGGCTTGAAGTGAAATTCGTTCGCAATCCGGATTTCGCGCATGGCCTTGCGAGCTCGGTGAAGGCCGGCATATCGGCGGTGCCCAAGCAGGCGGACGCCGCCGTGGTCTGTCTCGGCGACATGCCGATGATCTCGGCCGATTTGATCGACCGCCTGATCGACGCCTTCGCGCCGGATCGCGGCAATTTGATTGCGATTCCCGTCAGCGACGGCCGGCGCGGCAATCCCGTGTTGTGGTCGCGCCGCTTCTTCAACGAATTGATGACGCTCGACGGCGATATCGGTGCCCGTCATCTCATCGCCAAGCATAGCGAAGCGGTGGCGGAGGTCCCGGTGGAGGGGGATGGCGCCTTTCTCGATATCGACACACCCCAGGCGCTGGAAGCCGCGCGCGGCGGATAGAGCATGATCCGGAAAACTGTGCAGCGGTTTTCCCTCGCGACAAACGCGGAACGCGTTTGCGCGGAGATCATGCTCAATCAAAGAATTAAAGCGCGACGGCGATTTATCCAAATCTCATCGCGTTTTAGACCTCGCTGGATTTGAGAGGGTGCGTCGTCGCCCCCGCATCGCGTCCAGCAAATTTTCCGATCGGCAATTTCCGTTCACCAAGTTGAAACGTCCTCTCTTCTAAATTTCCGCCCGCTGAGGCCGATTTGAGCATGATCTCCGCGCAAACGCTGTCGCGTTTGTCGCGCGGTAAAACCGGTACCCACTTTTCCGGATCATGCTTTGGGGGAGGGGTTCTTGATTGTTTCGACTGCTGTCGCGCGCCGTCGCGCGCTATTTGTGCTTGCCTTCACGCTGGTGGTTGGCGTCTCACGTTTCGTAACGGAAAGCCGGGCCGCGGGCGCCTTTGCGATCGGCAAATGCGGTGCCTACGGACAGGCCTACGATTATCCGGCCGAAAGCGCGGCGCGTGCTGCTGCCCTCAAGCAATGCAGCGGCGATTGCAAGGCCGTGACGATGAAGCGCGCCTGTGCTGCGCTTTCCGTCGACATGGTCAATCCCTGCGGCGCCCACGGCTACGCGGTCAAACCGCATATTTCGAGTTCGCTCAACGAAGCCACCCGCGAATGCTACAAGTATGGCGGCAAGGAATGCGTGATCCGGGCCTGGGCCTGCGACGCCAAGGGATAATGCGGCAGTGGACTACGCTTGCTTGGCCAGGAGATTGTCTACTTTGACGTCGTCGCGTTCTTCGATGATTTCGGCGATCCATCGCCGGTGGCAGTGCAGGTGGTCGCGCTCGTAGCAGAGGATGCAAACGGGTCCGGATTTCTTCACCAGCGCCGACAGCTCGTCGAGTTCTTCTTTGGCCTGTGGCGTCTTGAGATGTTTGGCGTAGATTTTTTGCAACGTCTCATATTGCCCTGCACGGGCGGCGAGGCGGCCGTCTTTCGGCGTGCCTAGTCCGCGCAAATGCACGTAAGCGATACCGCGCTCGTCGAGTCCGGCGGCCAACTGGCTCTTTGAAAAGCCGGGGCGGCGCGAGGATGCGACGGCGCGCACGTCAACCAGCAGTTTAACGCCGGCCTGCTCAAGCTCGTCGAGCACCGATTTGGCCGGCGTCTGCTCATAGCCGATGGTGAAAAGCTTCTTGCGGGCGGCCACGTTTGATCGTCCCGGTTAGCTGACGCGCGCGATCAGTTCCATCGCGCCGGCGGGCGCGCGAATCTTGCCCTCGTGAATCACGTAAGCAAAGACATCGCGCGGTATCTTCTTTATTTTCGCATCATCGACGCGCGGAAGATCGTCGGGTTCGCCGCCCTCGGCCCACAGTTGCAACCGCTTTGCCCAGGCATCGAGCTGCTTCGGCGGGTAGCAGGTCTTGATCTCGTCGTCGCCCTTTTGCAGCCGCGCGTAGACGAAATCGCTGGCGACGTCCGCGATCGCCGGATATTTGCCGTGTTCGGCAAACACCACAGGCGTCTCAAACTTCCGAATCAGCGCCACGAAGTCAGGCACGCAAAAGCTGTCGTGGCGCACCTCGACCACGTGACGCAAGTGCCGGCCTTCGAGTTCGCGGGGCAGAAGCTCGAGGAATTTACCGAAATCCGCCTCGTCGAATTTCTTGGTCGGCGCGAATTGCCAGAGCACAGGCCCGAGGCGGTCGCCGAGCTCGAGCACGCCTGAATCATAAAACCGCTTCACGGAATCGCCGGCCTCCGCCAATACGCGGCGGTTGGTGGCAAAGCGCGGGCCTTTCAGCGAGAACACAAAGCCGTCGGGTACCTCGCGCGCCCATTTGCGAAAACTCTCCGGCTTCTGCGAACCGTAATAGGTGCCGTTGATCTCAATCGAGGTGAGTTTTGAGGCCGCGTATTGCAGCTCCTTGGCCTGGACAAGTTTTTCCGGGTAAAACACGCCGCGCCAGGGCTCGAACGTCCAGCCGCCGATGCCGATGAAAATCTTTCCGGATTTGGCGGAGGCAGCTTTGGGGGCAGGGGCTTTGGTCACGGGACGATCTCGCTCTCGAACAAACAAAAGAGGGGAGGTTGGAAGTCGAAGCGTAGTCAAACCGTTTCGAGTTGGCCAGTTCACGTGCTTGGCCAATCGAGCCCCTTGTAAAGCGGCTAATCGACCCCATATCGCATCCAACGGCGACGTTGATGCTTGATAGCTCCGGCGCTGGGACGACCACGAGATAGCTCGGTTGCGCCGGATGTACGCGCGCCATCTGTTCGTGGTCGTTGGCATTTTTGGGGATGTTTTACCCCCGAAAGCGTCGTTTCCGGCCGTTCCCTTGGCTCCCATCCAACGATCGGATATACGCTGGCGTCATGAATGACGCTTCGCAAATGGGGGGCGGGTTTCCAGCTCAAGTCGTTGGTTTACCTAAGCTTTCTGTCGTTATCCCGACCTTCAACGAACGAGACAATGTCACCACGCTGTTTCGGCGGCTGGAACAGACGCTGGCTGGCATTCCGTTCGAAGCCATCTTCGTCGACGACAATTCGCCTGACGGGACCTGGCAGGTCCTGCGGTCGCTCTCGCGCGAGGACGGTCGCGTGCGCTGCATCCGAAGGATCGGACGGCGCGGCCTGTCGGGCGCCTGCATTGAGGGCATTCTGGCCTCGAGTGCGCCATGCGCGGCGGTGATCGACGCCGATTTGCAGCACGACGAAACCCAACTGCCGAAGATGCTCGCGCTGCTGCAAGGTGGCGAATTCGATCTCGTGATCGGCAGCCGCTACATCGAGGGCGGCAGCGCGGACAGTTTCAACCGCCAGCGGGCCGGCGCCAGCGCGCTCGCAACCGAGGTCGCAAAGCGCGTTCTGCGGGTCGAGGTTGCCGATCCCATGAGCGGCTTCTTCATGATCCGCCGCGACCGCTTCGAAGAACTCGCGCCGCAATTGTCGACGCAGGGATTCAAGATCCTGCTCGATGTGGTCGCGACCGCCCACGGCGCGCTCCGCATCAAGGAAATTCCCTACACGTTCGGTTCGCGGCTTCATGGCGAGAGCAAGCTCGATTCGATGGTGGCGCTGGATTTCTTGGGCCTCGTGCTCGCAAAGCTCACCCACGACGTGGTGTCGCTGCGCTTTCTGCTGTTTGCGATGGTCGGTTCGCTCGGGCTTGTCGTGCATCTGGCCGCACTCTATGCGGCGCTGGAGATTTTCCACGTGCCGTTTGCGGGGGCGCAGGCCTGCGGCGCGCTGTGCGCCATGACCAGCAACTTCATTCTCAACAATTTCCTCACCTACCGCGACCAGCGGCTGAAAGGCTTTGCGATCCTGCGCGGCCTGTTGCTGTTTTATCTCGTGTGCAGCGTCGGCCTGTTTGCCAATGTCGGCGTGGCCTTCTCGGTCTATGATCAGCAGCCGATCTGGTGGCTCGCGGGTGCAGCCGGCGCGTTGATGGGCGTGGTCTGGAACTACGCGATGTCCGGACTGTTCGTCTGGCGCAAGCGATGAACTTTGGAGACGATCGGCTGGTCCGCAACACAGCGCTGATCGTGACGGCGCTGGTGGCGTTGCGGCTGGTTGCTGCGGCCTGGACGCCGCTCACCTTCGACGAAGCCTATTACTGGATATGGTCGAAGAATCTCGCTTTCGGCTATTACGATCATCCGCCGGGCGTTGCGCTCGTGATCCGTCTCGGCACCATGATCGCCGGCGATACCGAGTTTGGCGTGCGACTGGTGTCGATCCTGCTCGCGCTGCCGATGAGCTACGCCGTCTATCGCACGGCCGAAATCCTGTTCGGCGGTCAGCGCGTCGCGGCCAATGCCACCATTCTTTTGAACGTCACCCTGATGGCGGCGGTCGGCACGCTTATCGTAACGCCGGATGCGCCGCTTCTGGTCGCGTCCAGCTTTGTGTTGTTTTTTCTCGCCAAGGTGCTGGAAAGTGGCCGCGGTGCGTGGTGGCTCGCGGTCGGCGCCGCCGCGGGCGCGGCATTGCTGTCGAAATACACCGCGATGTTTTTTGGGCCGGCGATCCTGATCTGGTTGATCAGCGTTCCCAGGCTGAGGCGATGGCTGCTCTCGCTTTGGCTTTATCTCGGGGGGCTGACGGCGTTGATCGTCTTTTCTCCCGTCATTCTCTGGAACGCCGATCATCATTGGGTTTCCTTTATCAAGCAACTCGGCCGCGGCGAGGTCGTTCGTTTCCGGCTTTCGTTTATCGGCGAACTGATCCCGACGCAGATTGCGTTTGCAACGCCACTGGTTTTCATCCTCGGTGTGATGGGGCTCTATGCGCTGATGCGGCGCGACAGCGGCGCACTCGCCTCACGCGCGCTGATCAGCGCCATGTTCTGGGTTATCACGCTCTACTTCCTCTGGCATTCGCTACATGCCCGCGTCGAGGCGAACTGGTTTGCTCCCGTCTATCCGGCGCTTGCGATCGCAGCCGCGGTCGCCGCCAGCCTGATGCGATGGGAGCGGGTGTCGCAACGCGTGGCGGATTTCTGCCTGCGCTGGGCATCGCCGGTTGGCGTTGCGATGTTTGCGGCCCTGATCGTGCAGGCCAATACCGGTGTGCTTACCGGCTTTCGCCGTGAGGCGACCGTGCGCAGCGTCGGCGTTGGCTGGCCCGCGCTCGCGGCCGAGATCGAGGCGACGCGGGCGCGTGTCGGCGCCTCTTGTGTGCTGGCGCCCGATTACGGCACGGCAAGCTGGCTTGCGTTTTATCTGCCCAAAGACACCTGCGTGGTGCAGCCGACCCAGCGCATCCGCTGGGTCAACATGGCCGAGCCCGATCCGGCCAAACTGTCGGGCAAGCTACTGTGGGTCGACGAAGTGCGCGCCAGCCTCCAGCCCTACGTGACCGAGACTTTCGACAAGATCGAGCGGGTCGGAGAGTTCAAGCGCCTGCGTGGACCGCTCGTGATCGAAACCTACGGACTCGATCTCGTTGATGGAGCGAAGCGCGCGGTGCTCGACAATTCGCCGCCGCCGGAGCTGCAATAGGGATGCGCGATTGCCCGCGTAAATATGGCGGATTCAAGGACAAAAGAATTGCAAGGAACCACGGCCCTTTACGGGCTTTTCCGCCGCAAATCCGTACCAATTCGGGACTGCCTCACAACTGCCGCGCACTTAATCCCCATTTAACTAAAACTTGCCTTAATGCCGTCCCGCGCCTCTGCGAGATGCTGCTGATGGAGTTCGGCGGACGATCGTACTGGCCGCCGTTCGAAGGTGCCTCGCCGTGCACCTTTTCGAACGGCGGTTATTGGGGGAGACGAGGTGGAACCAGTCCGGATGCAAGGCGAATGAGTATCAGTACAGTTGCGTGTTACGAGTTCGCGGCACCCACACTTAAGAGACCAGCCCGCAAAGTGACCTCGCAGAGTCTGTTCACTGCGTCAGCAGTGATTGGTCTCGTGATCGGCTGCGGCTGGATGGTGTATGCCAATATTTTCGCGGCGAGCCCTTATCCTGAACTCGGCAGCACCAGTTTCGACGCGCCGGTCGCGCGCCGTTTCGTCGACCTGTCCGTCCACAGCGCTACGCGGGTCGAGCCTCCGGCGATCGACGTGCCGGAAGACGTGCCGGCCGAGCCCGCGCTTTCTTTCCTCGATCGTTTCGCCGCCGCTTCGCCGCAAGGCGTTGCACCGGCGCCCGTACCGGAAGAACCCGTCAAGCTTGCGGTCGCGCCGAAGCCCGAACCTCTAAAACTCGCTGAAGCGCCCAAGGCGAAAGAGACACCGAAGGAGCCGTCGAAGGAGGCCGCGAAATTTCAGCTCGCCGCCGTTTCGCCGGCGGCGCAGCCGGACGATGCCCCGAAGGGCGGAGTCTCCAAGATCCGCGACATGGCGCAACGCGCGAAGAACGCGATCCTGTCGCTTGGCTCGGGCGATCGTCAATCGATCACCGACAAACTATGGGGCAAGGGGCCTTCGTCGCGTAATCCGGTCCTGGCTTATGCTTCCGCCGACGCCAGCGCCACCGTGAACGTCACCGGCAGCATCGGCCGCGAACAGAATCCGATGCTCGGTGGCTCGCCGCCTTACGATCACGACACCGCCGTCTACGACATCACCGCGCATACGGTGTATCTGCCCGACGGCACCAAGCTCGAGGCGCATTCCGGCCTCGGCTCCTATCTCGACGATCCGCATTCCTCGCGCATCCGCATGCGCGGCGTGACACCGCCGCATATCTACACCTTGAAGCCGCGCGAAGCGCTGTTCCACGGCGTGGCGGCGTTGCGGCTGACGCCGGTCGGCGGCGAGGACGCGATCTACGGCCGCGAAGGCCTGCTCGCGCACACCTTCATGCTCGGCCCCAACGGCGATTCCAACGGCTGCGTTTCGTTCCGCGACTACAACGCCTTCCTCAACGCCTACCGTAACCAGGGCATCCGCAAGCTCGCCGTCGTCGCGCGGGTGGATTGATCGGGCAGCGCTGCCACTTCGTCCACTTCCGGTTCGTTTCCGCTTTCGGTTTATCCGGGGTGCCGGTAATCTTGCTCGCATGTCCAAGCCAGATTTTCAGCCGACGCTCGCCGGCCCCACGATCACCATAAGACCGATCAGGCCGGATGATTGGGCGGAGCTATATGCCGCCGGCTCCGATCCGAAGATATGGCAAGTGCATCCGGCTTCCACCCGCTATACCGAGCCTGAGTTTCGAAAATTCTTCGACGGTGCGGTCGCTTCAAAAATGGGCTTTGCGTTCGTCGACCGTGCCAGCGGCCGACTGATCGGATCGAGCCGCTATTACGGCTACGAGCCCGAACTCGGCGAAATCGAGATCGGCTGGACCTTTCTTGCCCGCAGCCATTGGGGTGGCGGCGCCAACCGCGAGGTCAAGCGCATGATGCTCGACCACGCCTTCACCTTCCTTGACACCGTGGTGTTCTGGGTTGGCCACGAGAACTGGCGCTCGCAGGGCGCGATGACCAAGATCGGCGGCGTCAAACGCGAGGGGCTGTTCACCCGCGCGCTCTCCGGCGACCAGCCGCATTTTGTTTTCGAGGTGACAAAAGCCCGCTATGAAGCCGGAGGCCGCGCGCTGTTGGCGTAAGTCGTAGGGGGCCATTCATGACGTCGACGCCGGACGAAGCCGCCCGATCGCCGTGGATTACGGTATGGTTCAGTCCGCGCCTCACCATGGAACGCCTCGTTGCGGCACGGCCGACCTATTTCGTCCAATTATTGGCGATCCTGGGCACGGTCGCGAGTCTCTACAACCAGATCTCGGTGATCGATGGCGCAACCTATCTGCTGAACTGGCAGCTTGCGCTGGGCCTCGTGCTGCTCGGCATACTCGTCGGCATCGCCTGGTTATATCTGGCGGGGTGGTTACTGAGTTGGATCGGTCGCCTGTTGGGCGGACGGGCGCCTGCTGCTCACCTGCGCGCGGCGTTTGCCTGGAGCAGCGTGCCGACGATCCTTGGATTCATCGTGATCGTTGCGATCGGTGCGGCGAACGGGCGCGGAACTGCCCTGGACCTCGTTCCCTTGCTGGTGGCCGCTTCTTCGTTATGGTCACTCATCGTCTTTCTGCTGATGCTGGGGCGCGTCGAGCATTTCGGATTCTGGCGGACGATCCTGACTTATGTGTTCAATCTTGTCCTGGGGCTTGCGGCTGCGCTCTTCATTCGCGGTTTTCTCTATCAGCCCTTCAATATTCCGTCGGCCTCGATGAGTCCGACGCTGCTTGTCGGCGATTATGTTCTCGTCTCGAAGTTCGCTTATGGCTATAGCCGATTTTCACCGCCATTTTCGGCGCCGCTGCCTTCGGGCCGAATATTTTCCGCCCAACCGGTCCCCGGCGATGTCGTCGTGTTTCGCGTTTCGAAAAACCAGGCAGTCGACTACGTGAAACGTGTCGTTGGACTGCCCGGCGATCGCATTCAGATGAAACAAGGCCGGCTCTACATCAATGACACGCCGGTCAAGCGCGAGCCTTTGGCCCCTATTTTTGATGATGGCGCCTGCGGGTCGGCGTCCGGCACGTCTGCGAGACGTTGGCAGGAAACATTGCCGAACAACGTGACTTACGAGACGCTCGATTGCGTGGACAACGGCTTTCTCGATAACACGGATGTTTATACCGTCCCGGAAGGTCATTTTTTCATGCTGGGCGATAATCGCGATAACTCGGCCGACAGCCGCGTGCTCTCGCAAGTCGGCTATGTTCCCTTTGATAATTTGATTGGCCGCGTGAGCTTGATTTTCTTCTCGCGTGAGGACGGAGGCGGCGCGCCCGCGCGTGTTCGCACCGACCGGATCGGAACGATCGTGCGGTGAGCATACGTTGAACTCGGGCGCGCGTCCCAGCAAATCCACCGCCGCCATCAACGACAAAAGGCCCGTCAGCAAAATCGATCTGCGATATTAACGCTTTAATAACCGATATTGCTAACGCGAACTCCACGCTCGGATTTTATTCTTGTCCGCCGGGGAGTCAAAAAAATGCTGATAACCAGCAAAAACTTGGTGGTTGGAAAGGATGCGATCGACGCCGGCGTTTTGGCCGACGGCGAGCAGCCTGGCCGACGCAACCCGATACGCTGGCTCGCCATTTGCGGCATTCTGCTGATCGTGGCCATCGCGATCGGCACCGCGGTCATGATCGCCAATTTCCGCGACCACGCGCTCGAAAGCAGCACGCGCGAACTGGAAAATACCGTCCTGTTGCTTGCCCGTCACTTCGACCAGCAACTCGACGATGCCGAGGTGCCGTTAATCGACCTCATCGAGCAAATCCATCAGGCCGGCATCGCGTCTCCCGACGATTTCAGGCGCCGGATGTCCACCCGCGACATGCATTTGCAGCTGAAGGAACGCGTCAGCCGCACAACCAAGATCGCCGGCGTCAATATCTATGACGCGGACGGGGTTCTGATCAATTCATCGGAAGTCTCGCCGGTTCCGAATGTGAGGATTGACGATCGCGCTTATTTTAAAACCCTCAAATCCGCTCCGGAGGGGGCGCAGCTCCAGATCGAACTGGTCTACAGCCGTTTCACCGGACAGTGGAAAATACTTCTCGCCCGCAACGTGACCGGTCCAAATGGCGAGTTCCTTGGCATCGTTTCGCGGGCCATCGCGCCGGCTAAAATCGAGGAGTTTTTTTCCGCCGTTGCGCTCGGAGAAGGTGCTGCGATTAGCATGCATCATCATGATGGCATGTTGCTGGCGCGCTATCCTCATGTCGACGAGATCATCGGCAGAAATTTCAAGGTTGGCTCGACACCACCGGCGGTCATACTCGGCATGGATCACGGCACCGCCCGTTTGGTCAGCCCTATCGACGGATCGGAACGCCTGGCGGCGGTGCGCAGTCTGGCTCGATTTCCGCTGACAGTGGTGGCGACGAACACGGTCGCATCGGCTCTCGCCGACTGGCGTGCACAAACCAAATTCCTGATCGTCGCCGCCAGTCTTTCCGCCATCATCGCCGCTGTCATTCTCCTGCTGATCGTCCGGCGCCTGTCATGGCAACACCAGTCATCCCAGAACCGCGTCAAGCTGGAAAAGCAGCGCCTCGATACCGCCGTTGAGAACATGACGCAGGGCTTGACGTTGTTCGACCAGAACAAGCGAATCGTCGTCTGCAATCAGCGATATATCGAGATGTACAGGTTGTCGCCCGACGTGGTGAAACCGGGCTGCCATCTTCGCGATCTGATCGCCCATCGCAACGAGCTGGGATTGATTCAGGTCGATATCGACGAATACTGCTCCCGGATTCTCGATCACGTTAAACGCGCGGAGAGCTGTCACGCTGCGATCGACAGAAGGACGCACCATTCAGATCATGCACCGCCCGCTGTCCGATGGCGGCTGGGTCGCCACCCATGAAGACATCACCGAACGGACGCGCCAGGAGCAGGAAACTTTCAAGCAGGCAGCCGAGCTCGCCCGCATCAACATGCAATTCGACGCGGCCTTGAGCAACATGGCGCAGGGGCTGTGCATGTTCGACGGCGAGAAGCGGCTCGTGGTGTGGAATGAACGTTATGCCGAGTTGTACCGGTTGCCGCCGGAACTGCTGAAGGTCGGAACGCCTCACGACGCCATCATCGCCGATCGAATCTTCACGCGGTATTCTCAAGGGCGAGACGAGCAATTCGGCGGCCAGGCAGAAGATTGCTTCATTGAATCAGCTCCCGAAAGATGCCGCTTCCAGCAGGGTCGACGAATTTTCCGATGGGCGCTTCATCCTGGTTACCCGACAGCCGATGGCCGACGGCGGCTGGCTGGCTACGCATGAAGACATCACCGAGCGGCGACGGGCGGAGGCGGAGATCGTCCACCTGGCGCGCCACGACGCGCTGACGGGACTTGCGAACCGCGCAGAATTCAACTTGAAGCTCGACGAAGCGAGCAAGCGGCTGAAGCGGAACGGCGGCACGGTCACCGTCATGATGATCGACCTCGATAGGTTCAAGGCCGTCAACGACACGCTCGGGCATCCGGCCGGAGACCAATTGTTGGTTGAGGTCGGAAAACGCTTGCAGTCCACGGTTCGCGAAACCGACGTGCTGGCGCGATTGGGCGGCGACGAATTTGCGATCATACAGGAAGACGGGCCCGATCAGCGCGAGGCGGCCATTGCGCTCGCGCTTCGGATCATCGACGCCATCTCCCAGCCATTTGATCTCAACGGTAACCGCGCCAGCCTGGGGGTCAGCATCGGAATTGTTTTGGCGCCGGAGCATGACACCGATCCTGAAGGGCTCCTGAAGCGGGCGGATCTCGCGCTCTACGACGCCAAGGCCTGTGGAAGAAATGATTTCCGGCATCTTCCGAACCGAACTTCTCGATGTTGCCGATACCCAGGCGGACGGCGGAGAACGAGCTGCGAGAAGCCATCGAGCGGGAACGAATTCGAACTGCATTACCAGCCCGTCGTGGATGCGAAGACGCGGACGTTTGCGGCGTTGAGGCGCTGGTCCGATGGCGGCATCCGACCAAGGGGCTGATTGCGCCGGACAGGTTCATTCCGCTCGCGGAATCGACGGGCCTGATCGTGCCGCTCGGCGAATGGATTTTGCGGCGGGCTTGCGCGGACGCCGCGTCCTGGCCCGCGCACGTCAAGTTCGCGATCAATATCTCGGCCATTCAGTTCAAGAAGGAAAGATCTGTTCGAGATGATCTTGTCGACGATGGTGGAGACGGGGTTTGCGCCGGCGACGGCTGGAGCTTGAGATCACCGAAACCTCGCTTCTTGAAAACCAGGAAGCGCACCTCACCACCATTCGCCAGCTCAAGAATCTCGGGATATCGATGGCGCTCGACGATTTTGGCACCGGCTATTCCTCCGTCAATTATCTGGCGAACTTTCCATTCGACAAGATCAAGATCGACAAGTCGTTTACGCAAGGCATGCTTCAGTCGCCGCGACTGCAAGGCCGTCGTGGCCTCGACGCTCGCGCTCGCGCAGGGCCTGGGCACCGTGACGACCGCCGAAGGGGTCGAGACGGAGGAGCAGCTCGAATACATGCGTGCCGCGGGCGTCGACCTGGTCCAGGGCTATCTGTTCGGCCGGCCGGTGCCGATCTCCCAGCTCGACCTGCACGCCGCGCTCTCGCGCGAGGAAAAAGTGGCGTAGCGGGAGCGAGAGACTCCCGATCGCTCCTCGTATTCGAATGTCAAACAGCTGGTCGTCTTGACCTCAGCCTAAGGAGCGGCTGAAGGCCGCGTCTCAAAGGATGAGCCGCGTCGTTATTCCCGGGCACACGGCTCTACATTCCCGCGGCACGAACGCGCCCGAGTTGTGAAACCAAACCCTCTTGACAGGAGAGGGCGCAGGGAATGCCGGATGCTTGCCGCACCCGCAGCCTTGCGTGCAAATGAAAAAAGCACGCAAGCAAGTCACCACAGGTACGCCGAAACATTCCGGCATTCCCCGCGCGATGGTTTTAACGGCTGCTTCGGGCTCTCCCTGGTGATCGGGCTTTCTTGCCACCATCACGGGTGCGATGCGCGAGCATCGTCACCCATTTGACGCCAGCGTCGAGGCGTCAGGACCACACGACTTCACCGTCCGCCGAAATGTCGTTCGTCTTGTCGACATCACCGCGTCCATCGCATCCCGCAGCCCAACGTTTCGTGACGACCGCGAAGCGCCCCTCTTGATCGGGCACGGGATGGCGCGAGGGTATAGAGATGATTTGCCCGACGGGCAGAGCGGAATATTTTTAACAGGAGGAGTGGACAGTAAAATCAGCGTTGATGCGACTGGTGAAAATTCGATTTTTGGCGCAAATCCTGTTCGTCACTCCTGAGCGTGAGCGGAGCGAACGGTGGTGCATAATGTGCAGCTGAGAATCGATCATTGCGGGAGGGAATGCATGTTTTTCCGAAATTCGGTCATCGCGTCTGACGTTCGCTTTGCTGTCGAGCATGTCTGCTGTTGCAGCTAGCGATCTCGATCGGGCCTATCGCATCATTATCCGGCAAGCAGTTCGTCGACCTCACTCACAGCTTCGGCCCGACGACACCGGTGTGGTCGGGATTCGGACAAGCCGATTTCACGCCAGCCTTCGACCCGAAAACAAAAAGGCCGTACACGATCAAAGACGACGGTTTCCGCACGACCACCTACAACATGGTTGGACAGTACGGCACCCATGTCGATCCTCCGGCGCATTTCGCCGAGGATGGCATCACCATGGACAAGATCCCGCTCAAGCAAATGATCCTGCCGCTGATCGTGCTCGACAACACCCCGTATCAGACCAAGGACGACAACCATGCTTTCTCGGTCGCTGACCTGAAGGCGTGGGAAAACAAATATGGAAGGGTGCCGCGGGGATCGTTCGTCGCGCTGCGCACCGACATGTACAAGGATTGGGACAACAATCCCGAGCGCTTCAAACGCGCGCCATTCCCGGCCTGGTCCTTCGAGACCATCAAGTTTCTCTACGAGCAGCGCGGCGTGACAGCCACCGGCCACGAGGCGATGGATACCGATACCTCCGACAAGATGGATTCAGAGACATACATCCTTCAGCACGGCCATTATCAAATCGAGGTTATGGCCAATCTGGACAAGGTGCCGCCGAGGGGAGCGCTCATCGTCGTCACGTGGCCGAAGGTGCGTGACGGCCTCGGCTTTCCCGCACGGGCATTGGCGATTTTGCCGTAACGAGGTTTCGCGATTGGCTCTTCGCTTGTCCCGGAATGACGGCTGAAGCCGCGTATTGTAAAATCCGTCTTCGTCATTCCGGGGCGCCCGAAGGGCGAGCCCGGAATCCATAACCACAGCGGCCCGTGATGGCTTTTTATGTCTATTTGCTAGCGAGCAGGAAGCACGGAACGCTTTATCTTGGCGTAACCAGGGACCTTGTGCGCCGCGCTTACGAACACCGAACCAAGGCAGTCGGCGGTTTCACGGCACGCTATGGCGTAGATAAGCTGGTCTGGTTTGAAATCTACGAGGACGCGGCCACTGCGATCGCGCGCGAGAAAGAACTCAAGAAGTGGCGGCGCGACTGGAAGATTCGTTTAATCGAAGAGCAAAATCCGGAGTGGGATGATCTCTATCCAGGTATTTCCAACTAAGGTCTGTGGTTATGGATTCCGGGCTCATCGCTTCGCGATGCCCCGGAATGACAGGGATGGATTTCGCCGGGGTCTTTCAGTCGTCATTCCGGGGCGCCCGAAGGGCGCGCCCGGAATCCATAACCACAGTCGTCGGAGGCGACCTCGTTTGCTTATTGCAAACAAAAAGGGCGCGGTTTGCACCGCGCCCTTCGTTACCTTGAGCGAGGTCCGGCTCTGGACATTCAGGGACTTCTTAGAAATCCATGCCGCCCATGCCGCCGCCCGGAGGCATGCCGCCAGCGCCACCGCCGGCGTTCTTCTTCGGCAGTTCGGCGACCATGGCTTCGGTCGTGATCAGGAGCGCGGCCACGGAGGCGGCGTTCTGGATCGCGGCGCGAACCACCTTGGTCGGGTCGATGATGCCCTTGGAGACCAGGTTGACGTATTCGCCGGTCTGGCTGTCGAAGCCGAAGGCATACTGATCCTTCTCGAGGATCTTGCCGACGATCACCGAGCCGTCTTCGCCCGCATTGATGGCGATCTGGCGAGCCGGCCAGGACAGCGCCTTGCGCACGATCTCGACGCCGGTCTTCTGGTCGTCGTTCTTGGTGCGGATGCCCTTGAGCGCTCGGAAGCACGCAGCAGCGCGACGCCGCCGCCCGGCACGATGCCTTCTTCGACAGCCGCGCGGGTCGCATGCATCGCGTCATCCACGCGATCCTTGCGCTCCTTCACCTCGACCTCGGTCGCGCCGCCGACGCGGATCACCGCGACGCCGCCGGCGAGCTTGGCCAGACGCTCCTGGAGCTTCTCACGGTCGTAGTCCGAGGTGGTTTCCTCGATCTGCGCCTTGATCTGGTTCACGCGCGCCTCGATGTCGGCCTTCTTGCCGGCGCCGTTGACGATCGTGGTGTTTTCCTTGTCGATCATCACCTTCTTGGCACGGCCAAGCATGTTGAGGGTGACGTTCTCAAGCTTGATGCCGAGGTCTTCCGAGATCGCCTGGCCACCGGTCAGGATCGCGATGTCCTGCAGCATGGCCTTGCGGCGATCGCCGAAGCCCGGCGCCTTGACGGCGGCGACCTTCAATCCACCGCGGAGACGGTTCACCACAAGCGTGGCCAAAGCCTCGCCTTCGACGTCTTCCGCGACGATGACCAGCGGCTTGCCGGTCTGCACCACGGCTTCGAGCAGCGGCAGCAGCTCGTTGAGCGAGGACAGCTTCTTCTCGTTGATCAGGATGTAGGCATCGTCCATTTCAACGCGCATCTTGTCGGCGTTGGTGACGAAGTAGGGCGAGATGTAGCCGCGGTCGAACTGCATGCCTTCGACGACATCGAGTTCGGTTTCGAGCGACTTGGCTTCTTCAACCGTAATGACGCCTTCGTTGCCGACCTTCTTCATCGCATCGGCGAGGAACTTGCCGATTTCGGAGTCGCCGTTGGAGGAAATGGTGCCGACCTGGGCGATTTCCTCGTTCGAGGTGACCTTCTTGGAGTTCTTGACGAGGTCGGCGACCACGGCTTCAACAGCCAGATCGATACCGCGCTTCAGATCCATCGGGTTCATGCCGGCGGCAACCGACTTGGCGCCTTCGCGCACGATCGCAGCAGCAAGAACGGTCGCAGTGGTGGTGCCGTCGCCGGCAGCGTCCGCCGACTTGGAGGCGACTTCGCGCACCATCTGGGCGCCCATGTTCTCGAACTTGTCTTCAAGCTCGATTTCCTTGGCGACGGTGACGCCGTCCTTGGTGATGCGGGGGGCGCCGAACGACTTGTCGAGCACGACGTTGCGGCCCTTGGGGCCGAGCGTCACCTTGACTGCGTTGGCGAGAATCTCGACGCCGCGCAGCATGCGGTCGCGGGCGTCGACGCCGAATTTAACTTCTTTGGCTGACATGTGTGTTTTCCCTACGTTGGTCTGTCTGCTCGTCCCCGGAAGCGGACTTGTCCGCGTCTCGATAGGATGAGGCCGATCTCTATCTCACCCTTCGAGACGCGCCCGCAGGGCGCTCCTCAGGGTGAGGGCGGTTGCGGCTTAAGCGGCCTTCTTCTTGCTGGCCGGAACGTCGGTGAGGACGCCCATGATGTCGCTCTCCTTCATGATGAGGAGATCTTCGCCATCGATCTTGACTTCGGTGCCCGACCACTTGCCGAACAGGACGCGGTCGCCGACCTTGATGTCGATCGGGATCAGCTTGCCAGCCTCGTCACGGCCACCCGGGCCGACGGCGGTGACTTCGCCCTGCGAGGGCTTTTCCTTGGCTGAATCGGGAATGATGATGCCGCCTGCGGTCTTCTCTTCGGCGTCGATGCGCTTGACCACGACGCGGTCGTGAAGCGGACGGAATTTCATGCAGTCCTCCTAAGATGTTGATGGTGTTTGCGATTTTTGCAAAATTGGCAGTCGCCGCCGACGAGTGCCAGCGGGCAAGCTTGAGATAGTCCAGAGTTGGCGGGGAGACAAGATGCCTTAGCAGAAAAATTGGCACTCAAATATGGCGCCTGCCAATTTTCGCTTTCATCGTTAATCCGGCAGGGGGATTAGCCGGTGTGCTGCATTAGCAGTCGCAGTAAGTTGCTGCCAGTGCTGACTTTTTCAACAATTCATTAAACATTTAGCCTTGTGATGAGTTGTTCGCGTGCGTCACATTTCTCTCATGTGAGTGCATCTCAACTCAGGTGGCTCTGTTGCGTGTTCCGGCCACCCCAGCCGCAAATGCACTCTCGCAATTTGGAGGGTTGGCATGGTCTCGCGGGTTGGTGTTTCCGAAGACTTCCGGAAACAAGTGCTGGGTTATGGGCTGACGACGGCGGAAATTCTTTACCGGATGCCGGATCATCCATCGCTACTGCAAACATACGTCTGGCAGAATTACGATCTGTTTCCGAAATTCCCGGCGTTGCAGGATTTCCTCGACTTCTGGCAGCAGAAACTCGAGGGGCCGCTTTATTCGGTCCGGGTTGCGCACTCCAAACTGATCAAGCCCGCTGAACTGCGCGCCGTCGACGGTGTGTTCCGGTTGCATTGAGTTCTTCAGGGACCCACGGTCCGAGGCGATCGGTATTGGGCCGAACTCTCCCCGCGTCATTGCGAGGAGCGTAGCGACGAAGCAATCCAGAGGCGCGCAGGTAATTTCTGGATTGCTTCGCTTCGCTCGCAATGACGGCATGGCTCTCGCTTCGCTTCTCCGGGACGACGAGCGTCGTTTGTGCTAGCCTTGTTCGAATAAACGAACAGGGAGAGCAGGGATGGCCAAGGGAAGAGCGAAGAAGCCGGTCTCACACGCAGCCGCGACCAAGAAAGCCGCGCAGAAGAAATCGTCAGCACGCAAGTCAACGACGCGCAAAGTTGCCGCCAAATTCACCGCGCGGCGCAACCTGAAGAGCAAGGGCACAGCGCCCGCGATAGCCAGGCGCGCGCGCCCAAAGCAGCGCGTCGCCATCAGCCATTACCGCGACGAGGACTTTAAAGCCGACGGCCTGCGCTCGTACGCGAAGTACCGCGACCTTGGCGTCGCCGAAGCCAGCGCAGGCGTGGCGCGGGCGCATGTGATCCGGCTGATCGGGCCGTGCGAGCCGGAGGTGGTGTCGAAACTGCATTTCCACGATGTGGATTTTCAGATGGTCTATGTCCTCAAGGGATGGGTGAAGACCTATCTGGAAGGCGTTGGCGAGACGACCTTCAGCGAGGGCAGTTGCTGGACCCAGCCGTCGCGCATCAAGCACCTGATCATGGATTATTCCGACAACGTCGAATTGCTCGAGGTGATCCTGCCGGCCGACTTCAAGACGGTCGAACTGGCGGTGTGAAATCCCTCCCCCGCGGAACGCGCGGGGAAGGTCGGCCGAAGGCCGGGGTGGGGGCCTTTTCCTCATGCACGTTGACCCCCACCCGGTGCTTGTTCGCTTGCGCTCACCGCGCACCACCCTCCCCGCAAGGGGGAGGGATGAAGAGCCTCACGTCAGCACGCCAACGATCGCGCCCATCAGGCAGGTCGTCAGCGTGCCCGAGACGATCGATTTCAATCCGAGTGAATTGATCTCGCTGCGGCGCTCCGGCGCCATGGTGCCGAGGCCGCCGACCATGATGCCGAGGCTGCCGAAATTGGCGAAGCCGCACATCGCATACAGCATGATCAGCCGCGAGCGGGGATCGAGCGTATCGGTGCCGAGCCTGGAAAAATCGACATAGGCGATCAGTTCGTTGAGCACGGTTTTCGTCCCCATCAGACTGCCGGCGGAAACCGCCTGCGACCACGGCAGCCCCATCAGCCAGCATACCGGCGCCATCACGTAGCCGAGCAGCCGCTGCAAGGTGATCGGGCCGTTCAGGTCGGGAAGCAGGCCGAGGATGGCGTTGGCGAGATGAACCAGCGCCACCAGCACGATCAGCATGGCGACGATGTTGAGCAGCAGTTCAAGCCCGGCCGTGGTGCCCTTGACGATCGCATCCATGGTGGAGGCCGCGTGCAGGTCGGGATCATCCGCCAATCCTGGATCAAAAGACCTGGGATCGGCCGAGGTGCCGCCGGGGGTGAGGTCTTTGGTTTCCGGCACCATGATCAGACTAATGAGGATCGCGGCGGGCGCGCCCAGCACCGAGGCAATGACGAAATGCCCGGCCGCATCCGAAATCAACGGCGCCAGCAGCGTGGCGTAAAGCACCAGCACCGTGCCGGCGATGCCCGCCATGCCGCCGGTCATCACCAGGAACAATTCGCTGCGGGTCAGTCGCGCCAGATAAGGGCGGATGAACAGCGGCGCTTCGACCATGCCGAGAAAGATGTTGGCGGCGGTCGAGAGCCCAACCGCGCCGCCGATCCCAAGCGTGCGCTCCAGCGCCCATGCCATTCCGCGCACCACCGGCGGCAGGATCCGCCAGTAGAACAACAGCGTGGTCAGCACGCTCATCACCAGCACGATCGGCAGTGCCTGAAACGCCAGGATGAACTCGTTGCCCGGCGATTTTAGGTCGAACGGCAGCGCGCCGCCGCCGAGATAGCCGAACACGAAGGAGGTGCCGGCGCGCGAGGCCTGCGCAATCGCGCCGACCGCGTCGTTGATCGCGCCGAACACATGCGCCACGCCGGGCAGTTTGATCAGCACGACGGCGGTGAGCAGGGTGACCAGAAGCCCGATCGCCGTCTGCCGCAGCGAGACCGCGTGGCGATTCTCACCGAGAACCCAGGCGAGCGCGAGCAGCGCGACAACGCCGAACGCCGATTGCAGTTGAAGCATGATGCCCCTCGAAACCCCGTCGATATATCTATTTCATTGGTTGCGTTTTCCTCGTCCTGAGGAGCCGCGCAAGCGGCGTCTCGAAGGATGAGGCCGTTATTGGGACCTCATGGTTCGAGACGCGCCAAGGGGCGCTCCTCACCATGAGGGTTTCGACGCAGTATTTATGGCAGCGTTGCGAATCGAAGTGCAATGCCATGCAAGGCTTGTTCCTGTGCAGACGTTGACATCTTGGATGCCATCGGTCACCGATCACCATTATGTCGTCATTCGCGCCGGTAAGCGCCGGCACATTGCTCCGGCAACCCTCATTCCTCTTCTTTCTGCTGTCGCGCAGCCTGACCCGATTTGCCAGCCAGATCGGCGCGGTGGCGATCGGCTGGCAGATCTATGATCTCACCGGCAGTGCCTTCGAACTCGGCATGATCGGGCTGGTGCAGTTTCTGCCCACCGCGCTATTGGTGCTTGTCGCGGGCCAAACCGCCGACAGATTTGAGCGCAAGCGCGTGGTGCAGCTCTGCCAGCTGGCGGAGGCCGCAACCGCCTTGTTCCTCTGCTGGGGCACCTATGGCGGCTGGCTCACCGAGGTTCACATCTTCATCGCGACCTTCGTGCTGGGCATGGCGGGCGCATTCGAAAGCCCGACCATTGCGGCACTTCTGCCGCTGATTGCGCCGCAAGGTTCGCTGCAACGGGCAACCGCACTGTCGAGCGCGGCCGCGCAAGTCGCGACCATCACAGGTCCCGCGCTCGGCGGCATCGCCTTTGCGTTTGCGCCCGGTTTGCCCTACGGCATCATGCTGGTGTTCTGGCTGATCAGCGCGGTCTTGACCGGCGGCATCAGGATCACCGAGCCTGAAGTCGCCCAAGGATGCCGCCACCGCGGACGACATCTATGCCGGCGTCCGCTTCATCCGCAATAATTCCGCGATCCTCGGCACGATCTCACTCGATCTGTTCGCGGTGCTGTTCGGCGGGGTCACCGCGCTATTGCCGATCTACGCGCGCGACATCCTGATGGCCGGCCCGTTGGGCCTCGGCATCCTGCGCGCCGCGCCGGCCGTCGGTGCGCTGCTCATGACCGCGGTGCTGGCGCGTCACGCCATCGAAAGCCGGGTGGGACTGCGGATGTTCCAGTCGGTGATCGTGTTCGGTGTCGCGACCGTCGTGTTTGCGCTGTCGCACTGGATGTGGCTGTCGGTGCTGGCGCTGGCGGTTCTCGGCGCGGCCGACACGGTCAGCGTGGTGATCCGTTTTTCGCTGGTGCAGCTGTCGACGCCGAACGACATGCGCGGCCGGGTCGGCGCGGTGAACTTCCTGTTCATCAACGCCTCGAACTATCTCGGCCAGTTCGAAAGCGGCGTAGCCGCGGCGCTGCTCGGCACGGTTGCTTCCGCCGTGCTCGGCGGCGTCGCTACCGTGGCGATCGCGCTGTTATGGATGCGGTTGTTTCCAACGCTGCGCGATGTGGAGAGGCTGGAGTAGGGGTGTACGCTCCGCATACTCTCCTCATCCTGAGGAGCCGCGCTTTTGCGCGGCGTCTCGAAGGATGGGCCTCATGGTTCGAGACGGCGCTGAAAAGGCGCCTCCTCACCATGAGGATTGGGCACGGTAGGTTAACTCAGCCCCGCCCGACAAACGGCATCTTGCTTGCCATGACCGTCATGAACAGCACGTTGGCATCGAGCGGCAGGCCCGCCATATAGGCGACGGCGTCGCCCACCGCCTTGGAGTCCATCCGCGGCTCCGGCATCTTGCGGCCGTCCGGCTGCAACACGCCGTCGACCATGCGGTCGGTCATGGGGGTAGCGGCATTGCCGATGTCGATCTGGCCGACCGCGATGTCATAGGCGCGGCCGTCGAGATTGGTGGCCTTGGTGAGGCCGGTGATGGCGTGCTTGGTCGAGGTATAGGGCGCGGAGAACGGCCGCGGCGCATGCGCGGAGATCGAGCCGTTGTTGATGATGCGGCCGCCGCGCGGGGTCTGGTCCTTCATGATGCGGAAGGCATGCTGCGTGCACAGGAACGCCGCGGTGAGGTTGGTGGAAACCACCGCCTGCCACTGCGCGAGGCTCAAATCCTCAAACGGCATCGCAGGCGTTCCCATGCCGGCATTGTTGAACAACAGATCGAGCCGGCCATAGGTCTCCATCGTCTTGGCGAACAGGGCTGCGATCGCTCCCGCGTCCGTCATGTCGGCGGAGACGGCGAGGCTTTTGCCGGCAACGCCGAGCTTGGCGGTTTCTTCCAGCTTTTCCAGGCGACGCCCGGCGAGCACGACGGTGAAGCCCGCATTCATCAGTGCCAATGAGGCGGCGCGGCCGACGCCGGTTCCGGCTCCGGTGACGATGGCGATCTTGTTCTTGGGCTCGGTCATTGTCTCCTGCCTTTATCTTTTGTGTTTATGTCTTGACGTGTTTTATGGTTTCGGCGTTTCGGTCTTGTAGGGAGGGCGCGGAATGTTCTGATGCGCCGCCCTCAGCGCCGCCGACCAGCGCGAACGCAGATCGTGGAAATAGGGCTCGCCGGCCTCGATGCGGTGGTTCAGATCGGCGTCGCAGACATCCGAACGCGCCACCAAAACGTCGATCGGAAGGCCGACGCCGATATTGGAGCGCATGGTCGAATCCATCGAGATCAGGCTGGTCTTGAGCGCCTCGTACAGCTCGACGTCGTAGTGCATGGCGCGGTCCAGCACCGGCTTGCCGTATTTGTGCTCGCCGATCTGCAAGTAGGGCGTATCGGTGGTGCATTCGATGAAATTGCCGGCGGGATAGATCATGAACAGGCGCATCCGCGCGCCCTTGATCTGGCCGCCGAACAGGAACGATACGTCGAAATTGATATCTTCCGATTTCAGCGCGGTGCCTTCCATGGTGTGGACAGCGCGGATCGCGCGGCCGATGCGCTGCGCGGCCTGGAACATGGTCGGCGCGTTCATCAGCGTTTCGAGTTCGCCGGTGTCGGGGTCTTCCATGCCTTCGGTGAGGGTCGACAGCACGGACTGGCTGATTGCAAGATTGCCGGCGCTGGCGATCGCCATGATGCGCTCGCCCGGCTTGGAGAAGACGTGCAATTTGCGGAAGGTCGAGACGTTGTCGAGCCCGGCATTGGTGCGGGTGTCGGCGATCATGACAAGCCCTTCCCGTACCAGCACTCCGCAGCAATAAGTCATTTTCCGTCCCTAAACCGTTTTCGCGGCGAAACTATCCAATTTCGCCGGTAGGTCCAACCCCAATCGGAAAATCGAGACTGGATTGGCCTTTATCGGGCGGCGTAGGCGCGCCGCATCGGTTTGAGCGCGGCGAGCGCCAGAATGCCGGTCAGCGCGTCCATCGCGATGACGATGGCAAAAACCGGCAGCCAGCTGCCGGTCTGTTCGCGCAACAGCGCAGCGAGCGGGCCGCCGAGGATCGAGCCGATGCCTTGGGCAATATAAAGCAGCCCGTAATTCGTCGTGGCGTGTTTTGTCCCGAACGTGTCGGTCAGGGTGGATGGGAACAGCGAGAAGATTTCGCCCCAGCCGAAGAAAACGACGCCGGACAGGATCACGAAGACCAGCGCATTGTCGCGCAACAGCACCATCAGCGTGACGGAGGCCGCTTCCATCAGGAAGGCAATGGCCATGGTGTTTTCGCGTCCGATCCGGTCCGACACCCAGCCGAAAAAGGGACGGGTCAGCCCGTTGGTCAGGCGGTCGACGGTGAGCGCCAAGGGTAATGCGGCGAGACCGAACACCGTGACACTGGCGACGCCGAAGTCGCGCGAGAAGGCGGCGAACTGCGAGATAATCATCAATCCGCCGGTCGACATCATCGTCATCATGACGAACATCAGCCAGAACACGCTGCTGCGCAACATCTCGCCGGGCGGCGTGCCGACCGCCGACGCCAAGGCCGGCGGCGGCGGAAGCTTGTCCTCGGACGTGGGCACGCGCAGCGCGAGCGCGGAGACCGCCCCGATCAGGCCGAGGATGATGCCGAATACCACGAGCGTATGCCGATAGCCGCTCTGCTTCATCATGGTGTCGATCGGGAAGGTGGTCAGGATGGCGCCGAAGCCATAGCCCGCGGCCACCACGCCGGTCGCAAGCCCGCGAAGGTCGGGAAACCAGCGGACCATGAGGCCGACAATGCCGACATAGACGATGCCGGTTCCGATGCCGCAGAACAGGCCATAGGTCAGATAGAGGCCGGTCAGGCCGGTCGAATAGGCGGCCGTGATCCAGCCGAGGCCGGACAACAGGCAACCGCACGCGATGAGAAGGCGCGGGCCGAATTTGTCGACCAGATAGCCCTGTACCGGCGAAAAGAATGTCTGCAACACGATGACGAGCGTAAAGGTGACCTGGATTGCCGACAGAGGAGCGCCGGTGGCTTCCTGCAACGGTTTGGTGAACAGCGTCCAGACATATTGGGGACTGGAGATGGACATCATCGCAATCAGTCCCAGCACCAGCTGGATCCAGCGTGCGGATGTCGAAGATTGAGCCGATACCCTGCTTGACGTCGTCATTCTTCCACCGTGCGCCCTTGTAGTTGGCATACGTTGTACCACGCGGCATCTCGGGCGCAATGCGGGCTGAATGGTCCAATCGTATGAGGACGCACCGGTGCACGACCGCGTGGAATGCACGCGGCTTCAGGGATTCAAGGCTTCAGGGAATAAAGACGTCGTCGGCAGGTTATGACTGGCTTTGCCACTGGCCCTGGCGGCCAGCCTGGTCGACCTTGACCGTAACCGTCAGCACTTCCGTGCCGCCGCCGTAGCGGGTGCCGCGGACCGGAGCGGCGCCGAGATAATCGAGGCCGAGCGCGACCCGGGCATGGGCGTCGGTGGCGCAGATCGCATTCGCCGGGTCGAAGGCGACCCAGCCCAAATTCGGCACATAGGCTTCGGCCCAGGCATGGCCGGCCTGTTGATTGACCATGCCGTCGGAACGCAGGAAGTGCCCGGAAATGAAGCGGGCAGGGATGCCGACCGAGCGCGCGCAGGCGATGAAGATGTGCGCGTAGTCCTGGCACACGCCGCGTTTCAAGGCGAAGGCTTCGGCCGCCGATGTCCCGCTGTTGGTCGGGTCTTCGTCGAACGTCATGTGGTCGTTGATCTGGAGCATCAGGGCATGCAGGAAACCCAGCACGTCCTTTTCCGACTCCGAACGCAATTCGCGCGAGAACGCCTCCATGGCTGGATTGACCCTGGTCAACTCGGTCGTGCGTAAAAAAAAGCTCGGCGGAAAACGCTCGTCGGTGCCGCGCAGCACGCCGCCGGTATCGTGGGTTTCGATCAGGCCCTCGACCGTGATGGTGAGATCGGAGAGCGCAGCCTCGGTCAGCACATGGATGGTGTTGCCGAAGGCGTCCTGGCGCATGTGGAGGCGGGAGTCGGTGGAAACGTCGATCTGCCAGTCAGCGACATATTGCCCGTCATGGCTGCCAGGCGTCATCCGCAGAATCTGGGTGATGCCGGTGGCCGCCGGTTCGTAGCGATAGGTGGTTGAGTGGGCGATGCGCAGGCGCATGGGGTGTACCGAGACGGAGAGTTGGAAGGTCAGAACATTGCGAGCGCAGCGCGGAGCTGACGGGGCAATCCATCGGGCGAACAATTAAGAGACTGGATTGCTTCGCTGCGCTCGCAATGACGGCGTTAGGCTGTCGTTATACCGAAAACGCGTCAGATCAAATACTGTTTGGCGATGATTTCACCAAGCCTTGAATTGTCGGCGATGAATTCCTGGATGAATTCATGCACGCCGTGCTGGAAAATATCATCCATATTGCTGTGTTCCAGCCGGTTGCGGACGCCGCGGGCATGGCGCTGGGAGGCGCCCTGACGGCCATAGGCGACCCCGATTTGATCCAGGTTGCGCACGAGATTGCCGTAACAGCTCGCCAGCGAACGCGGCAGGGTATCGTTCAGGATCAACAGATCGGCGATCAGCCAGGGCTTCATGGTCTCGCGATAGACCCAGTGATAGGCGGTCAGCGCCGATACCGAACGCAGGATCGAGGTCCACTGATAATAGTCGAGCGGGCCGCCGACGTGTTCCTCTTCGGGCAATAGCACGTGGTATTTCACGTCGAGGATGCGGGCGGTGTTGTCGGCGCGCTCGACATGAACGCCAAGGCGCGAGAACCAGTAGGCGTCGTTGCGCAGCATGGTGCGGTAGGCCGAACCATCGAAACGCAGCGAGGTTTCCTGCACGAAGCGCAGGAAACGCGCCAGCTCCTCGCGGGTCTTGGTGCCTTTGCCCCAGAGTTCCCCGAGTTCGATCCAGGCCGAGTTGATGGTATCCCACATTTCGCTGGTGAGCGCGGTGCGTACCGAACGCGAATTGAGCCGGGCCGCTTCGATGCAATTCTTGATCGAGGAGGGATTATTGGAGTTGAACGACAGATAGTCGACGACGTTCTGTTCGTTGGCCTCACTGTAAAGCTTGTAGAAATTCTGGCTGACGCCGGCGGTGAGCAGCGCCAATTCCCATTCGTTGGTCTTGCCGATATAGGCGGCGGGGAGCGCGGTGACGCGCAGCGTCGCATCGATCGTGCGGGCGATATATTCGGCCCGTTCGACATAGCGGGCGAGCCAGTAGAGGTTTTCAGCGGTGCGCGACAGCATGTCAGTGCCAGACGAAGTTTGATCCCTCCCCCCGCGAAGCGGTGGGGAGGGAAGGCCGAAGCGAAGCGAAGGCCAGGGTGGGGGGCTCTTTCTGATGCCCCCACCCCGACACTCGCGTTGCTCGTGTCGACCCTCCCCACAAGGGGGAGGGATAGGAGAGAGCAGTGTTCGCCTCGCGTGAGAAAGTCAGCATCTCACTCATCCAATATCCAGGTGTCTTTGGTGCCGCCGCCCTGGCTCGAATTGACCACCAGTGAACCTTCCTTCAGCGCCACGCGGGTCAGCCCGCCCGGCACGATGGTCGTGCGCTGGCTGCCCGTCAGCACAAAGGGTCGCAAATCGACGTGGCGTGGCGCAAGGCCCGAGGCGGTGCAGGTCGGGCAGGTCGATAGCGCCAGCGTCGGCTGGGCGATGAAGCCTTCCGGCTCGCGCTTCAACTTGTCGCGGAAGGCTTCGATCGTGGCCTTGGTCGCGGCGGGCCCGATCAGCATGCCATAGCCGCCGGAGCCGTGAACTTCCTTCACGACGAGATCACCCAGATTGTCGAGCACGTAAGCGAGGTCTTTCGGCTCGCGGCAGCGCCAGGTCTGCACGTTCTTCAGGATCGGCTCTTCGCTTAGATAGAATTTCACGATATCCGGCATGTAGGAGTAGATCGCCTTGTCGTCGGCGATGCCGGTACCGACCGCGTTCGCCAGCGTGATATTGCCGGCGGCATAGGCTGACATCAGTCCGGGCACGCCGAGCGCGGAGTCCGGCCGGAAGGTAAGGGGGTCGAGGAAGTCGTCGTCGAGGCGGCGGTAGATGACATCGACGCGCTTGAGCCCTTCGGTGGTTCGCATGAACACCTCATCGTCCTTGACGATGAGGTCGCGGCCCTCCACCAGTTCGATGCCGAGCTTGTCGGCAAGAAACGAGTGTTCGTAATAGGCGGAGTTGTAGACGCCGGGCGTCATCAGCGCCACGGTCGGCTCGGCCGCGGCGCTCAACGGCGCCACCGATCGCAGCGCCGACAGCAGTTCGTCCGGATATCGTTCCACCGGCGCGATGCGATGCCGCGCAAACAGGTCCGGAAACAGCCGCATCATGATTTCGCGGTTTTCCAGCATATAGGACACGCCGGACGGCGTGCGGGCGTTGTCTTCCAGCACGATGAAGTTGTCCGCATCGGTCCGGATGATGTCGATGCCGGCGACATGCACGTAGATATCGTGCGGGACGTCCTGGCCGTTCATCTCCGGCCGAAACACCGGGTTCTGAAAGATCAGGTCTTCGGGCACGATGTTGGCGCGCAGGATGTCGCGGCCGTGATAGATGTCGCGCAGGAACATGTTGAGCGCCTTGACGCGCTGCTTGAGGCCTTTCTCAAGAACCGTCCATTCCTTGGCGGACATGATTCTGGGGAATGACGTCGAAGGGGATCAGCCGTTCCTGGGCTTCCGCATCGCCATAGACCGCAAAGGTAATGCCGATCCGGCGGAACAGGAGTTCGGCCTCCTGGCGGCGATATTCCAGCGTGTCCGGCGGCGTCTCCTTCAGCCAGCGGGAGAGTTCCTCATAGGCCGGGCGAAGGTCGCCGCCCATGCCGTTCATTTCGTCGAAGGCAACTGCCATGAATCTCGACCGTCCCCCTAAGTCTTAGATCACAGTGCATGACTTCACTGGATGGTAGCAAGGCTTGGGCCAGTGGAATATGCATTGGTTCAGGCCATTTGTTGAGGGCGGCCGGGATATGCACGAAAAAACGGCTGGCGGCTGCTTATTTCGGCAGCAAAATCCTGCTGGAGATCAAGGCGTTGGCCGGATAAACGAGATTTGGCCAGAGGTGGGCGCCGGCCGCTCGAAGGAGAGATCATGAGTGAGATCGTCACAGCGGGAATTCTGGTGATCGGTGACGAAATCCTGTCCGGGCGGACCAAGGACAAGAACATCGGCTTCATCGCCGAGTATCTCACCAACATCGGGATCGACCTCAAGGAAGTGCGCGTCGTCGCCGACGAGGAGCCTGAGATCATCGCCGCCTTGGATGCGCTGCGTCATCGCTACACCTACGTCTTTACCACCGGCGGCATCGGGCCGACCCATGACGACATCACCGCCGACAGCGTCGCCAAGGCCTTCGGCGTCGGCATCGACCACCATCCGGAAGTGGTGGCGCGGTTTCGCGAGCGCTGGGGCGAGGCCGATCTGAACGAGGCGCGGTTGCGGATGGCGCGGATTCCCGACGGCGCCGAGCTGATCCAGAGCGCGACCATCCTCGCGCCCGGCTTCAAGATCGGCAATGTCATCGTGATGGCCGGCGTGCCGACGATCATGCAGGCGATGATGGACATCGTGGCGCCCAAACTCAAATCCGGCGTGCGGATGCTGTCGGAAAGCGTTCGCGCCAATGCTCGCGAAGGTGACATCGGCGGGCCCTTGCGCGGCATCGCCAACGCCCATCCCGACACCATCATCGGCAGCTATCCCTTCACCGACGAGGACAACAAGCCGAATACCAATCTGGTGGTTCGCTCGCGCGATCCGGAGAAGCTGGCGGCTGCGATGAATGCGGTGAAGGAAATGCTGGCGGGATTGAATGTGAGCCGTTAGGCACGAATCAGACAAGAAATCAGAACAGAGATAGCAACAGGGGGATTGAATGGCAGATCCAGGTGCAGGAAAGGCCTTTCCGGTGTCGTGGGACCAGTTTCACCGCGATTGCCGGGCGCTGACCTGGCGGCTCAATGAGGTCGGCCCGTTTCATGCCGTCATCGCCATCACCCGCGGCGGTCTGGTGCCGGCGGCGATCGTGGCGCGCGAACTCGGCGTGCGCATCATCGATACCGTCTGCATCGCCAGCTACGATCACACCAAGCAGGGCGAGTTGAACGTGCTCAAGGGCGTTTCGGCCGACACCGCCAAGTTGGGCGGCGGCACCGGCAAGGGACTTCTGATCGTCGACGACCTCGTCGATACCGGCAAGACCGGCCGCATGGTCCGCGATCTGCTGCCGGATGCGCATTTTGCGACTGTGTACGCCAAGCCGAAAGGACGGCCATTGGTCGATACCTTCATCACCGAAGTCTCGCAGGACACCTGGATCTTCTTTCCCTGGGATACGGCGCTGTCGTTCCAGCCGCCGATCCGCGACGGCGCGGCGTGATCTTGTTTCACCTCGCCCCGCGTACGGGGAGAGGTCGACTTGCAAAGCAAGTCGGGTGAGGGGGATTTTCGGCAAGTCCGGTCTTGTAGAGACTCCCCCTCATCCCGACCTTCTCCCCACAAGCGGGGAGAAGGAGAAGTAAGATGCCCCTGCAAAACCGCGTGCTGCCGTCAGGCGAGATTGTCGCGATTTCGAATCGCGGAATGTTTGTCGGCAATCGCGGCATCATCCACGACCCCGACACGAAGACGCTGCTCAGGAAACGCTGGTCGACCGACGCCTGGCTTACTTGTGTGCTGGAATTCCGCGGTCGCCGGCGCAAGGTGATGGAACGGCAAAGCTGGACCGAGCTGTTCTTTCTCGATGAGGCCACCGCCTTTGCGGCCGGACATCGGCCCTGCTTTTATTGTCGTCGCGAGGATGCCAACCGTTTTCGCGCGGCGTGGGAGAAGGCGCATCGCGTGAGCGACGTGCTCGCGCCCGAGATCGACGCGGTGTTGCACCGCGAGCGGTTTGTCAGTGGCAAGAACTTACACCCTTTGCCAAAGCCACTCGAAAAACTGCCCGATGGCACGATGGTTCAGTCGGGCGAGGAGAGTTTTTTGATCGCGCAGGGAAGGGCGCTGCTGTGGTCGCCGTCCGGCTATCGCGCGGTGAAGGATGAGATCAAGGATGCGAAGCTGTTGACCCCACCGTCCATCGTGCGTGCCTTTGTAGCCGGCTATAGGCCGGTGCTGCATGAGAGTGTGGACGATTTATGAGGTAGAGATGTGTACCCTCATGGTGCGGAGGCGCTGCGCCGTCTCGAACCATGAGGCCCAGCTATCGCATAAACTCATCCTTCGAGACGCGGCCTGCTGGCCGCTCCTCAGGATGAGGCCGTCATTTCTGGCAGACTCACCCCAGTCTCTCGCGCGCCAGTTTCGCACCCGCGCCGAGCGCCATCAGCTTGGCTTCCGCAATATCCCGGCGCATTGGCGCCATGCCGCAATTGGTGGTCGGGATGATGTCGCTCTTGGCGACGAATTTCGAGACCGCGTCGATGACGGCGACGACGTCGTCCGCGGTCTCCACGGTGTCGCTGGCGACATCGATCACGCCGGCCTGGACCTTCTTGCCCTTGAGCAACGCGAGCAGTTCGAGCGGGACCCGTGAATTACGGCATTCGATTGCGACCTGCTGGATCGGGCTCTTGGCGATGACAGGGAAAATATCCTCATATTGCCGCCACTCGTTGCCGAGGGTTTCCTTCCAGTCGGTGTTGGCCTTGATGCCGTAGCCGTAGCAGATGTGGACGGCGGTGGCGCAGGTCAGCCCCTGGGCGGCGCGCTCCAGTGCCTTGATGCCCCAGTCGTTGACTTCGTCCATGTAGACGTTGAAGGCGGGTTCATCGAATTGAACGAGATCGACACCATCGGCCTGCAACGCCCTGGCTTCCTCGTTGAGCAGTTCGGCAAAGGCAAATGCCATCTTGACGCGATCGCCGTAATATTGGTCGGAGATGGTGTCGATGATGGTCATCGGGCCGGGCAACGTGAACTTCAGCTTGCGCGTGGTGTGGGTGCGGGCAACGCGGGCCTCGTCGGCATGGACGCGGCCCTTCAGCCGCAGCGGCGCCACCACCTGCGGCACCATCGCCTTGTAGCGATCCTTGCGAATTCCCATTTCGACCTTGTGGGCGAAGTCGATGCCGTCGACCTTTTCCAGGAAGCCGTGGACGAAATGCTGCCGCGCCTGCTCGCCCTCGGTGACGATGTCGATGCCGGCGTCTTCCTGAATCTTCACCGCGAGCATGGTCGCATCGCGCTTGGCGCGGGCGAGTTCATCGCCCTGCGACTTCCAGGGCGCCCACAGTCTGTTCGGTTCGGCCAGCCATTCGGGCTTGGGCAGGGAGCCGGCGATCGTGGTCGGAAACAGCATGTTGGGCGTGTCCTCTGGCGTTTCGTGACTTATTGGGCCTCTCAATGCCATGTCCCGGGGGCAAGGTACATGGGATTTCCTTGGGGAGCGTGGCTGTAGAATGCGACCAAAGCAGGGGGTAGGATGATCGCCGGGCCTCACCAGGACGTCCCCATGATCGACCTCTATTATGCGCCGACGCCGAACGGCTGGAAAATCTCGATCATGCTCGAGGAACTGGGGATTCCTTACAACGTCATTCCCGTCAACATTCGCGCAGGCGACCAGTTCAAGCCGGAATTTCTGGCCGTGAGCCCGAACAACCGGATTCCCGCGATCGTCGATCAGCAGCCATCCGACGGCGGCGGGCCGTTTCCGGTGTTCGAGACCGGCGCGATCCTGATTTATCTTGCCGACAAGCACGGGCGTTTTCTCCCCAGCGACTTGCGCGCGCGTTCGGTCGTGATCCAGTGGGTGATGTGGCAGATGAGCGGGCTTGGGCCCATGCTGGGCCAGCACGGGCATTTCGCACTCTATGCACCGGAGAAAATTCCCTATGCGATCCAGCGCTACCGCGACGAGGCCGCGCGGCTCTATCACGTGCTCGATACGCAGTTGGCCAAGACCGGCGCCTATGTCGCAGGAACTGACTATTCGATCGCCGACATCGCCTGCTTCCCCTGGACCATGACCCACAAGGCGCAGGGCTTTACGCTCGACGACACTCCGAACGTCAAGCGCTGGTACGCCGACATTCGCGCCCGGCCGCAGGTGCAGGCGGGATTGGCAATCGGCAAGTTCGTCAAGGAGCCTTTTGACGAAGAGGCGCGCAAGAACATGTTCGGGCAACGGGCGAAGGAGATGGTTGAGAAGAAGTGATGTCTTCGATCCTCATGGTGAGGAGGCGCTAGCGCCGTCTCGAACCATGAGGCCCAAAGCTCATCCTTCGAGACGCGGCCTTCAGCTGCTCTTCAGGATGAGGAACATAACAAGATGAAATAAGGAAACGCCATGATCGAGTTCTTTTTCGACTGTTCCAGCCCCTGGACCTATCTCGCCTTCCACAACATCCAGCCGCTCGCAAAGGAATTCGACGAGGAAATCTCGTGGCGGCCCATACTCGTCGGCGGCATCTTCAACACCATCAATCCGAGCGTCTACGCCAGGCGCGAACATCCGGTGCCGGCCAAGGTCGCCTACGATAAAAAGGACATCGCCGATTGGGCGCGGATCGCCGGCATCACGATCAAGATGCGGCCAACGGTGTTTCCGGTGAACAGCGTCAAGGCAATGCGCGGCTGTATCTGGCTCGGCAATGACATGCTGCCGTTTGCCCGCACCGTGTTCCAGATCTATTGGGGCGAGGATCAGGACATCTCGCAGGACGCGGTGCTGACGGAAGTCTGCCAGCGCGCCAGCATCGATCCAAAAGCGTTCTTTGCCGGCATCGGAGATCAAAAGATCAAGGATCAGCTCAAGGCCAATACGGACGAGGTGATGGCGCGCGGCGGCTTCGGCTCGCCGACGATCTTTCTCGACAAGACCGACATGTATTTCGGCAACGACCGCCTGCCGCTGATCAGGGATGCGCTGGTGCGAAAGGCGATCGCGACTTCACTCCGTCATGGCCGGGCTTGACCCGGCCATCCACGTCTATGGCACCGTGTGCAAGAAAGACGTGGATGCCCGGCACAAGGCCGGGCATGACATGGGATATTGGAAAGCTATTTCGGCGGACTTGGCCAGGGCCGCTGCGGGCCGCGCAAGGTTTCGAATGCTTTCGCCATGCCGAGCACGCCGAGATCGTCGAAGCGGCGGCCGATGATCTGCACACCGATCGGAAAACCTGCCGCGTCATAGCCGCCGTTGATCGAGATCGCCGGATTTTCCGCCATGTTCCACGGCACGGTATAGGTGATGTGCTCGAACGGCCGGCTCGGATCGTTCAGGGGGGCGGCGAGTTCGGCTAAGAATTTCACCACCGGCGAGACCGGCGAGATCACATAATCAATGTCGGCGAAAAGCCTGGCGGCGGCGGCGCGGATCGCCATGGTGGCGTTGAAACCCCTGATCACGTCGACGCCGGACAGTTTCGCGCCGGCTTCCGCCCAGCTGAGAATGTAGGGCAGCGTCTTGCTGCGCTCGGCGGCGGGGAGTTTGGAAAGATCGTCCCACAGCCGCGCACGCCAGAAGTTGTCGAGGCCTTCAAGCACTTCGCGGGTCAGGATGCCCTTGACGTCGTGAACCACGGCGCCTGCGCCTTCAAAGGCTTTTGCCGCCTTGACCGCGACGTCGCGGACGTCCTTCTCCAGCGACTGCCCGGCGCCGGGGTCGAGCAGGAGCCCGATCCGCAGCTTGCGTGAGGGCTTGTCGAGCGTCTTCCAGTGGATGTCGTTCGGCGGCAGGCTCATCCCGTCGCGCCGGTCGGGTTTCGCCATCACGCTCATCATCAAGGCGGCGTCATCGACGGTGCGCGTCATCGGCCCCGCGACGCGGCCGACATAGGGCGGATCGATCGGTACCCGTCCGAGACTAGGCTTCAGCGCGACCAGGCCGCACCAGCACGCGGGCAACCGCACCGAGCCGCCGATGTCGGTGCCAAGATGCAACGGGCCGTAGCCGGCGGCGGCGGCTGCGCCTGCGCCGGCGCTCGATCCGCCGGGATTTTGGCGGAGGTCCCAGGGATTGCGGGTGAGGGGGTGGAAGCTCGACAGGCCCGACGACAGCATGCCGAAGTCCGGCATCGTGGTCTTGGAGAAGATGATGCTGCCGGCCTCGCGCAGCCGCGCGGCCGGCGGCGCGTCCGCTTCGGCCGGGACGAGTTTGGTGGTGGCGGCGCCGAGCGGCACGGCCACGCCCTTGGTCGCGATATTCTCCTTGATGGTGACGGGGACGCCGTCGAGCGGCCCCATCGGTTCGCCGTTTTGCCAGCGCTCGGTCGAGGCCTTGGCAGCAGCGCGCGCGCCGTCGGGATCGAAGGCGTAGAGCGCCTTGAGGTGAGGCTCCCACAGCGCGACATGCGCCAGCAGATCGTCAAGCACTTCGCTCGGCGAGAATTGCCGCGCGCGAAACCCCGCGATCATGTCGGTGGCGCTGAGATCGTGCAGCGCCGTGACGGCGTCGGAAGCCTCTTCCTCGCTCATGGCTGCTCCTTTGATTTAATAATTAAGCGCCAGCGGGCAGGCGGGTCTCGATGATGCGAGCGAACAGGCTGGCGCCGACCGGCAAGATCTTGTCGTCGAGCGTGTAGCCGGGATTGTGCACCGGCACCGATCCGTCGTGACCGAGCCAGAAATAGGCGCCGGGAACGGCGTGCAACATGTCGGCGAAATCCTCGCTGCCCATCTTAGGCTTCGAGCGCGTCAACACCTTCGCAGGGTCCACCACCGTGCGCGCGACGTCGGCCACCACCTTGCAATGCTCTTCCTGGTTCACCAGCACGCTGAAAATATCCCGGATATCGACTTTGATCTCGACCTCGAAGGCGGCCGCCATGCCGGCGCAGAGGCTGCGCATCCGCTCGCGGATCAGCGCGCGGACGTCATCGGAGAAGGCGCGCACGGTCCCTGCGAGCTTGGCCTCGCCCGGGATCACGTTATAGGCGGAGCCCGCGTGAATTTGCGTGATCGAGAGCACGGCCGGTTCGTTCGGGGAGACGTTGCGGCTGACGATGGTTTGCAGTGCCTGGCCGAGCGTCATCGCAATCACGACCGGATCCTTGGAGCGCTCGGGCATCGCGCCATGCGCGCCGTAGCCGTTGATGGTGATATCGAAGAAATCCGCGCCCGCCATCGCCGGTCCCGGCAGCACCGCGAGTTCGCCGTGATCGAGGTCCGGCGCATTGTGCAGGCCGTAGATTTCATCGCAGGGGAATTTGTCGAACAGTCCATCCTTGATCATGGCGCGCGCGCCGCCGAGGCCTTCCTCGGCCGGTTGGAAGATGAAGTGCACGGTGCCGTCGAAATTACGAGTCTCGGCGAGATAGCGCGCGGTGCCGAGCAGCATGGTGGTGTGGCCGTCATGGCCGCAGCCGTGAAAGCGGCCCGGAATGGTCGAGCGCCATTTCAGGTTGGTGTTCTCTTCCATCGGCAGAGCGTCCATGTCGGCGCGAAGGCCGATGCGCTTGCCGCCATTGCCCTTGCCCTTGAGCACGCCGACGACGCCGGTGCCGCCGAGGCCGCGATGCACTTCCACGCCCCACTGGGCGAGCTTTTCGGCGACGATGCCGGAGGTGCGGACCTCCTCGAAGCCGATTTCGGGATGGGCGTGCAGGTCGCGCCGGATGGCGGTGAGTTCGTCGGCAAAACTCTCGATGCGGGCAATCGTGGGCATGGCGTTATCCGATGGCGGGAGAGTGAGGTTTTGAGCGATGGAGTGGGGCGAAAGAAGGACCGTTCGGTTTGAGACGGACGCCGGTGCGCAGTTTGGTCCAGGGGAGTGAAGCAGGGTCGGCAGGCATCGCGCCCGGCGCGGCGCAAATCAGAAGCTTTTCAGCGATCGGTTCGAAATCGGCACGGAAGTGCACCGAGCTCTTGTTCACAAGGATCGCCTGTTCGGTCGGCTCAATCCCGACATAGCGGAACATCGCCTGATCCGCCAGTTGCGCCTTGTGTGAGCTGACCACCACGCGGATATCACCGATCCGCAAACACGCCGATGGCCCCATATCCATGTCGCGGCCGCCGAAATAGGGGCCAGGCGCCACGAACTTGCCGTCGGACAATTTTTCGATTGTGAACGTTGGCCTCGAACGGTGCATCGCCCGGAATGCCGGACTTGCCGCCGAGCGCGAGCGCGACAGTGGCGCCGGCGCCCGCCTCATGCGCGGTCTTGGCTGAGGCCGGATCGTAAATCGCGCCGATCGCCGCGCGCGTGGCGTTGTTGCGGACCAGTGCCCGCAACATGCCGGTGGTGTCGGAATCCCCACCGGCCCCAGGATTGTCCTGGGTGTCGGCGATGATGACGGGCTTTGGCGCGCCTTTCGATAATTCCATCGCCAGCCGCACGCCTTCGTCCGGCGTGTAGATACGACCATCGAAATCGCGCTCATGGCCTTCGATCAGTTCGGCGAGCCGATCGACGGCGGCTTGCGCATCCGCCTTTGTCCGTCCGTAGGCAAAGACGCTCGGCCCGCAATCGGTGAAATCGGCGGCCGGAAATCCCGGGCAGAACGACAGCGTCGGTACGTCCTCGCTATTCACGCCAGCGAGCTTTTCGTAGATCTCTTTGGTGGGAAAATCGTTGGTGCATTGCCAGCTGATGGGAATCAGGAACGGCAATTGCCGGAAGGCCTTCTCAAAACGCCGGCCTTCGCGCAACAGCAGTGCCAGATGACGCGCGGCGGCACGGCCGGTGTCGGCCATGTCGACGTGGGGATAGGTGCGGTAGGCAATCAGCGCGTCGGCGTGATGCATCATGTCCGGCGTGACATTGGCGTGCAGATCGAGGCTGACGACGAGCGGCAAATCGTCGCCGATCACCTCGCGCACCCGGCGCAGGATCTCGCCTTCGCCATCGTCGAAATGCTCAGCCACCATGGCGCCATGCAGATCGAGATAGACCGCGTCAAGCGGTCCGGCGCTTTTGATGCCGTCGACAATCACCTCGGCGATACGTTCATAGGCGTCTTTTGTTACATGGGCGCAGGGGCTGGCGGCGGCGAAGATCGTCGGCACCAGTTCCCAGGCGTGCGTCTCGGCTTCGCCGATGAAACCGGCAAGGCCGACATTGATGTTGCGAATCGCTTTCAAGGACATCGGCGCCTTGCGTCATCGCGGGCCAGCCGCCGCCATGGACGAAATCGGCATAGGCTGCCTTCGTCGGCGCAAAGGTGTTGGTTTCGTGCAGAAAGCCGCCGACGGCAATACGGGGCATGCGTCTGTCTCAGTGGAACACGGTCGGACGGTAGACCCGTCAAGGCGCGAAGCGCAAGCGAGCGAGCAATTCCGTTTTGCATGCCGTATACGCCGTCATTGCGAGCGATAGCGAAGCAATCCAGATTATTGACCGGGAAGTCTGGATTGCTTCGTCGCTTGCGCTCCTCGCAATGACGGAGAAGGGACCTCAGGTTTGCGCCACGACCGGCCGAAAATTTGCGAAATCCCAGCCGCGTCCGGGCGCGGCATCGAGCAGAGCGCGGGTATAGGCCTGTTTCGGTTTTGTCAGCACTTGCGCGGCCGGGCCCTGTTCGACGATCCGGCCGTGCTGCATGACGGCGACGTCGTCGCAGATCTGCGCCGCGACGCGTAAATCATGGGTAATGAACAGGATCGCGATCCCAAGCCGCGCCTGAATCTGGTCCAGCAACCCCAGCACTTGCGCCTGAACCGAGACGTCGAGGGCGGAAACGGCCTCATCCGCCACCATCACGTCGGGATCGAGCGCGAGCGCGCGCGCAATCGCGATGCGCTGGCGCTGCCCGCCGGAGAACTGGTGCGGAAACCGGGTGACGGAGTCCGATGGCAATCCGACCAGTTCAAGCAGATCGCGGGCTTTCTTCAGCGCCTGGGCGCGCGGCATGCCGTAGTTGATCGGTCCCTCGGTGATGGTTTCGCCGATCGTGATGCGGGGATTGAGCGAGCGATAAGGATCCTGGAACACGATCTGGATTTTCTTGCGGTAGGGTTGCAGCAGGTTGCGCGACAGGTCGGAGATGTCGCGATTGCCGAGGTGAACGGTGCCGGAGGTCGGATCGATCAGGCGGACGATACAGCGCGCCACCGTCGATTTGCCGGACCCGCTTTCACCGACGATGCCGAGCGTACGGCCCTTGCGCAGCTTCAGCGTCACGCCCTCGGCCGCCGCGACTTCGCGGGCTCGTCCGAAACCCGAGCGCTCACGATAGACTTTCGACAGGCCGTTGGTTTCCAGCACGATCGGCTCACGCGATTCCGGGCGTGGCGCACGCGGCACCAGGGAAGGCACCGATGAGAGCAGGTTGCGGGTATATTCCGCTTCCGGCGCGCGCAGGATGGTCTGAAGCGATCCGGTCTCGACCAGTTCTCCGTGCCGCATCACGGCGACGCGGTCGGCGATTTCGGCCACTACGCCCATGTCATGGGTGATGAAGAGAACGGCCGTGCCATGGTCGCGTTGCAGGTCGCGGATCAGGGCCAGGATCTGCTTTTGCGTGGTGACATCGAGGGCGGTGGTCGGCTCGTCCGCGATCAGCAATTTCGGCTCCAGCACCAGCGCCATCGCGATCATGATGCGCTGGCGCTGGCCGCCGGACAGGCGATGCGGATAGGAAGCAAAAATCCGCTCGATCTCCGGCAGCCGCACCTGTTCCATCATGTCGAGGATGCGCCGCCGCCGCGCGCCGGCGTCGAGCTTTGTGTGGGTACGCAGGACCTCGTCGATCTGACGTCCGACAGGCACCACCGGGTTGAGGGCAGTCATTGGCTCCTGGAAGATCATCGCCATGGTGGTGGCACGCAATTGCCGCAAGCGGCGATCGCTGGCGCCGATCAGGTCTTCGCCGACAAGTTTGATGTGGCCGCCGGTCGCGGCCAGCGAACCCTTTGGCAACAATCCCATCACGGCAAGCGAGGTAACGGATTTTCCCGATCCGCTTTCGCCGACCAGGCACAGGGTTTCGCGTTCGCGCAACTCAAGCGAGACATCGTCGATAATGCGTGCGCCGTTTTTGCCAAGAGTGACGACGAGATTATTGATGGAGAGGATAGGCGAGGTCATCGGCTACCCTCGCGTTGTTTCAAACGCGGGTCGAGCGCGTCACGTGCGGCATCGCCGATCAGATTGATGGAAAGGATGGCGATCGAAAGCACAAGCCCCGGCCAAAAAATCAAAGACGGCTTGATCTGAAAGAAGCTGCGTCCTTCCGCCATGATATTGCCCCAGGTCGGGCGTCTCCGGGCTGATGCCGGCGCCGAGAAACGACAGGATCGCTTCGGTCAAAATCGCCGAGGCACAGACATAGGTGCCTTGCACGATCAGCGGCGCGACCGTGTTCGGCATCAAGTGCCGCCACATGATTTTCGGCAGCGAAGACCCCAGCGAAACCGCGGCCTCCACATAGGGCTCCTCACGCGCCGACAGGACCACGGATCGCACCAGCCGCGCGACACGCGGAATTTCCGGAATGGTGATGGCGACCATCACCGTCATCAGGCTGGCGCCGGAGAGCGAAACCACGGCAATCGCCAGCAGGATGCTCGGGATTGCCATCAGTCCGTCCATGACCCGCATCAGGACCGCGTCGATCCATTTGAAGAAACCGGACACGAGGCCAATCACGAGTCCGATGCCGACGCTGAAGATCGTGGTGCCGAGGCCGATCAGGAGCGAGATCCGCCCACCGTAGAGAATGCGTGACAGCACATCGCGGCCGTAGCCGTCGGTGCCGAGCCAGAATTGGGCGCTCGCCGGTTTCAATCGCTGGGCGGGCGCGAGCAGAAGCGGATCGTGCGGCGAGAGCCACGGCGCGGCAATCGCCGACGCGATGACAAGCGAAAGGCAGATCGTGGCAATGGTGATAACAGGCGTCGAAGTGAGAAATGCGCCGCGCCACGGGGTGGTGATCGGGATCGTCGGTTGGGGAAGTGTCTCGACTGCCATGCGAACCTCAGTAACGAATTCGCGGATCGAGCAGGGTATAGGCGACGTCGATCAGAAGGTTGACGCCGAGATACACGCCCGACGTCAGCAGGATCAGCCCCTGGATCACCGGATAATCGCGCGACAGCACGGCATCGACGGTGAGACGGCCGATGCCCGGCAGATTGAATACGCTTTCGGTGACGACGACGCCGGAAATCAGCAGCGCAAAGCCGGAGCCGATCACGGTTATGACGGGGACGGCGGCGTTGCGCAGGCCGTGACGCAGCAGCACACCGGCTTCTCCGACGCCCTTGGCGCGCGCGGTGCGCACATAATCCTCGCTCAACACATCCAGCATCGAGGCGCGGGTCATGCGCGCGATCAGCGCGACATAGATGAAAGACAGGCTAACGGTCGGCAGGATCAGCCGTTCGAAGAACGGTCCGAAGCCGTTTGCGATGCTGCGATATCCCTGCACCGGAAACCAGCGCAGGTCGATGGCGAAGATTTGGATCAGCACATAGCCGATCACGAACACCGGAACGGAAAATCCGACCACCGACAGTCCCATCACGAAGCGGTCGATGAAGGTGCCGCGCTTCCAGGCGGCGATGACCCCGAGCGGCACCGCGACCAGGACCGACAACACGATGGTTGCGATCGCAACCGCGATCGAGGGCTCGATGCGCTGGCCGATCAATTTCAGGACCGGCTGGTTGGAGGAGAGCGAGGTGCCGAGGTCGCCCCGCAGCAGACTGCCGACCCAGGTGAAGAACTGCGTATAGAGCGGCTGATTGAGGCCGAGCGAGACGCGGATGCGCTCGAGCTGTTCGGGCGTGGCATTGTCTCCGGCAAGGATCGCCGCGGGATCGCCGGGCGTCAGCCGCAACAGCAGGAACACGAACAGCGCTACCACGGCCATCACGGGAATGGCGGAAAGCAGGCGGCGCAGGAGATATCCGAGCATCAGTCCCATCTCCAACGTCGGACGACGGAGAGAGTCCGCGGAAAGTGGCGGAACTCCGTCATAAGGCTGCTACTCCCTCATTCTGCCTACACAAGCGGTGCAAGCCCTGTGCCACCGATCTGACATCAGACCGGATGGTTCTCGCCGATCGACATCGCGCAAATCCGCGACAAATGCGCATAAGGCAGGCCAGTCTCGGTTGCCCAGGCATTGAACTGCGCCTGTACTTTCGCGATATCCCCTTTCGACTTCACTTCGGCCGCAATGTCGAGCCCGGCATCGCGAAGGCAGGCGACCACGTCTTGCGAAGTGACAAAGCCGTCCCAGCCGATGAACCGCAAAAACATCTGGCCGGTATTGCCGCCGAGGCGGCTGCCGCGTTTGGCGAGCAGATCGAGCAAGCCGATCTGGTCGGAGGAGGGCCACTTCGCCAGGAATTTTCCGAAGCCGCCATATTCCTTCGCGATCTCGTGCACGAAGGCGGCATTCTCGCGAACCGATGCGATCTTGGCGCCATTGCGCACGATGCGTGCGTCGGACAATAGCGCGTCCCAGAAATCGTCGGGTTGGAAAATCAGCTTGGCCGGCTTGAAGCCAAGGAAGACCTTCTCGAAGTCCGGCCATTTGTTTTCGATGACGCTCCAGGCAAAACCGGCGGAAAACACCCGCTGGGTCATCTCCGCCAGAATGCGGTCGTCGGCCATTTTAGCCAGCGCCTTCATATCGGGCTTTGGCGGCAGCAGTTTTTCAACTGCGCTCACGCCGCCCTTGCGCTTTTCGGCCCGCGCGCGAATGGGTTTGAAGGGAATGGCGCGGGAAGGGGGCGATGCTTTTGCCATCGGAACTGGCTCTTAAGTCAGCGTGGCCAACAGACCTGCCATCAGGCGGCCGCGCTCGGCGAGGCTGTCGACTTCGATATGTTCGTTGAGCGTGTGCGCATCCGCGCCACGGACGCCCAATCCGTCCAGCGTCGGAATTCCCAAGGCGCCGGTGAAGTTGCCGTCGGAGCCGCCGCCGGCGCTGCCATGGGGAAGGTCGAGCCCCATCGACGCCGCGACGCCGCGCGCCTTGTCGTAGAGCGCAAGCGTGCCGGCATCCGGCTCCCACACCGGCCGCGTCACGCCGCGCGTCACCTTGAACGTGACGTCGTCGGATGTGCCGGACAGCGCCAGCATGCGCTCGACACCGCGGTCGAGGTCGGCCTGACGCTTGGCCATGCTCAGCGCCTCGCCGGTGCAGGTGGTGGCGACGCAATTGACCCATTGGCCGCCATGCACGATGCCGACGGAGAAGGTGCAATCCTCCGACGTCATGCCGTCGATGAGCAGGATCTGCCGCGCCATCTCGCGGATCGCCGAGCGCCCTGAAGACAAGGCCGCTCCGGCATGGCTCGGCCGCCCCGTGGCTTCCAGGTTGAACCGTGCGATCGCATAACGTCCGGTGACGACGCCGTTGTTGGGCCGGCCGGGCTCAGGCACCAGCACATATTTGTTGCGCTTCGCTTCGGCCTCGATGAGATCGCGCGCCGAGGGCGTGCCGACTTCCTCGTCCGGGGTGAACAGCACGGTGACCGGGAGGGTCGTGGCGATGCCGGCGCGCGCCAGTTGCCGGATCGCTTCGAGCGCGAGGTAATTGCCGCCCTTCATGTCGAAAATGCCGGGCCCGTAGCATCTGTTGCCGTCGCGCCGCCACTTCAGCTTCTCGATGGTGCCCAGGGGGTGAACCGTATCGAGGTGGCCGGCAATCAGGATGCCGGGCTCATTCTGCCTCGCGTGGGGAAATTTCGCTCGCACGCAGCCGCCGAATCCCTGCCGTCCGACGATGGGCTCGATCGAGGCGCCCATGACCGCCATTTCGCGCGCCGTGAGGTCGAGCATGCGATTGACGGCAGCCGCGTCCCAGGTCGGACTTTCGCATTCGACCCAGGCACGCAATCCGGCAAGCATGGCCTCGGAATCAAAGGGAAGCTGGGTCGGGTTCATCGAAGGCTCTCGATTTCAAAGGGATATTTCGACGGCCGAAAGCGCGAGGCGGATGGCTAAGAAGACGGATCGGTGACGGATTTGTAAAGTCAAAACTTTCGCAAAACCAAAGCCATCGTGCCGCCCGGCTGAAGCAATCGCTCGATTGGCGCGGCCTGCCAAACGACGCGGCGCCGGAGAGCGAAGCGGTCCGCTAACGATCGACGCGCCGGAAATAACTGCGCGGTGAATTTGACTGTCATGTCTTTTTCGCAGACGCATGCTTATGTCCGCCAACATTGTTGGTGACATTGTTATCGACATTGTTGGCAACATAGTATGATGCGCGACATTGTTGGCGACATCTGATGCGCCGCGGTGATGCGAGTAAAAATTTTTGGAGTTGAATGCGGATGAGCTGATCGCTGTTGAAAAGCAAACTTGAGGCGCTTTCACAGCTGAGAAAATAACTTTTCCTCTCGTGGTTTAGCAGACGATGCGGCGAAGAGGGCAATCCGGCAGCGCTTGAGGCGTTGCGTTCGTTGATGTTGGTTGAGACGCGAACCTGATCGGTTCGACGTCAAACCGACACATGCCCGTCATTGACGCTGCTTATCCGTCCCCGCGCTCTACCACTCCTTCTTTGCTCTGGGGAAAAGATGAAAAATCTGAAGCTCAAATCCGCTTTGCTATCGTCGGCTGCGCTGGTCGCTGTAGCCGCCATGACGACAAGCGGTTCGGTCGCCGGCAACAACCTTGCCTCCGAACTCGCCGCCGTTGTTAACCTGGTTGACGATGTCGCCTCCAACGCCAAGGCCAAGACGCCGACGGTTACGGCGGATACGCTGCCGACCAAGACGCCGATCAAGCATCTCGTGGTCGTCTTCAATGAGAACCGTTCGTTCGATCATTATTTCGGCACCTATCCGAACGCGTTGAACCCGGAAGGCGAACCGCTTTTCGAGCCGGCCAAGAACACGCAGCGCGACATCAACAATCTGTTGTCGAGCCCGTCGCTGCTCGACAGCAACCCGAACGCAAACCCGAACGTCGTGCCCTCCAATGGCGCAACCGTCACCCAGCCCTCCAACGGCGTGAATGCGGCCAATCCGTTCCGCCTCGACCGCACGCAGGCTGACACGGCGGGCCAGAACCATTCCTATGGTCCTGAGCAGAAGGCCTACGACGCCGGCAAGAACGACCTGTTCCCGCTGGACGTCGGCAACGGTACCACGGGCGGCGCCGGCGCTTTCGGCACCAAGGGCCAGGTGATGGGCTTCTTCGACGGCAACACCGTCACCGCGTACTGGAACTACGCGCAGAACTACGCAATGAGCGACAATGCCTGGGGCGATGCCTTTGGTCCGTCGACCCCCGGTCTGCTCGAAATGTTCGCCGGCAACACCAACGGCATCGTGCCGGGCGCCGGCACGAGCGGCAACGAGCTTCCTGACGGACAGGGCGGCATCACGTTGATCGGCGACGTCGATCCGACTTTTGACGTGTGCTCGCTTGGGACGTCGGTCTCCTCGACCGCCAAGAACATCGGCGACCTGCTCAACGCGGCCAATATCCCCTGGGGTTCGTTCGTCGGTGGCTTCAATCTGCAAACCATCAACGACAATGGCTCGACGGGTTGTGCGGGCGTCAACAGCCAGGGTGTGCTTGCGAGCAATGCAGGACGCAGCCACGTCAGCCCGGTGACGGGTCGTACCGTCAACGACTACGTCCAGCACCACATCTGGTTTCAGTACTTTACCTCGACGGCCAACCCGACGCACCTGCGTCCGACCTCGACGTCGGCGATCGGCTACACCAACGTCCCGGGCACCAAGAAGGTCGACCCGGCCAACCATGCCTATGACCTGAACGACTTCTTCACTGCGGTCGGCTCTGGCAATTATCCGGCCGTGTCCTTCATCAAGATGGAAGCTTACCAGGACGAGCATCCGGGCAACTCGAACTCGCTCGATGCGCAGACCGGCTTCGTCACCTTGCTCAACTTCCTTCAGCAGCAGCCGGATTGGGATTCGACCGCTGTGATCCTGGCCTATGACAACTCCGACGGCTGGTACGACCACGCCTTCGCCAGGACGACGCAGGGTTCGTTCTCGGCGCAGGATGCGTTGACCGCCCCCGGTCAGTGCGGCGTCCCCGGCGTCACCCCCGTGCCGAACGGCGTCAAGGGTCTGCCGGTTGCAGGCCGTTGCGGTCCGGGTACGAGGCTGCCGTTCCTGGTGATCTCGCCGTACGCCAAACGGAACTACGTCAGCCACGTGTTCATCACGCAGGCCTCGATCCCGCAATTCATCGAGGACAACTGGCTGGGCAGCGAGCGTCTCGGTGGCGGCTCGTTCGACGCCACGACCGGTTCGATCATGGACATGTTCGACTTTACGCAGAAGAAGTCGGTCAAGTTGATCCTCGATCCGACCTTCGGCACTGTCGATAGCTCGTCCAAGATCAAGAACTAGACTGACCTGGATGCAGATCCCTCGGCGCCGGCCTTCTGGCCGGCGTCGTCAGGCTCTCCGACAACAGGCTCTCCGACAAGAAGGATCGATGACAAATTTGCAAAGTCAAATTTTTGCAAAGGAAGTGTCATCTTGTTTCCCGGTTGAAGCAAAGACGCGGGGAGGCCGGTGGCGGCACTCCGGTCTTTTGTTCGGTCCAGCTGAGCGACCGACAGAATAAAAGCTCGCAGCAGAAGGCCTGCGATTGATGTGGAAAATTTTTTTGGAGTTACGTGCAGATGATCGGATCGTTGCTGAAAAGCAAACCTGAGGCGCTTTCATAGCGGAGAAAAATAACTTTTCCCGCTCGTGGCTTAGCAGGCGATGCGACGAGGAGGCGACGCGGCGGCGCGTGATGTGCCGGGATTATCGGTGTCGAAGCAGACGCAAACCTGTTTGGTTTGACGTCAAACCGACACATGCCCGTCATTGACGCTGCTTATCGGTCCCGGCGCTCTACCACTCCTTCTTTGCTCTGGGGAAAAGATGAAAAATCCGAAACTCAAATCCGTTTTGCTATCTTCGGCTGCGCTGATCGCGGTCGCCGCTACTTTCACATCAACTGGTTCGGTCGCCGGCAACAACCTGGCTTCCGAGCTCGCGCCGGTCATGAGCCTCGTTGACAGCGTCGCTTCCAATTCCAAGAAGACGTCGGGCGTCAATCCGAACACGCTGCCGACCAAGACGCCGATCAAGCACCTCGTGATCGTGTTCAACGAAAACCGTTCGTTCGATCACTATTTCGGCACTTATCCGAACGCGCTGAACGTCGAAGGCGAGCCGCGCTTCGAGCCCGCCAAGAATACCCCGGCGGTCATCAACAACCTGTTGTCGAGCCCGACCCTGCTGGACAACAATCCGAACGCCAACCCGAACGAGGTGCCCTCCAACGGCGCAACCGTCACCGAGCCCTCCAACGGCACAAACGCGGCCAATCCGTTCCGCATCGACCGTACGCAGGCCGACACGGCCGGTCAGAATCACGCCTATTCGGCGGAACAACTGGCCTACGACAACGGCAAGAACGACCTGTTCCCGCTGGATACGGGCAACGGCACCGCGGGCGGCGCCGGCGCTTTCGGCACCAAGGGCCAGGTCATGGGCTATTTCGACGGCAACACGGTCACCGCGTACTGGAACTACGCCCAGAATTTCGCGATGAGCGACAATGCCTGGACCGACGACTTTGGTCCGTCGACCCCCGGCGCTCTCAACATGTTCGCCGGCACCACCAACGGCGCGGTGAATGTAATTACAACGAGCCCCACCGCCACCATTGCCGACGGGCAGGGCGGCCTCACGCTGATCAACGATACCGATCCGGCTGGTGACGTCTGCTCAAGCACCACGTCAACGGTCCAGATGACCAGCAAGAACATCGGCGACCTGCTCAATGCGGCCAATATTCCCTGGGGTTCGTTCGTCGGTGGTTTCAACCTTCAGACCATCAACGACAACGGCTCGACCGGTTGCAAGCGCAGCCACATCAGCGAGGTGACCGGCCGAACCGTCACTGACTATACTCCGCATCACATCTGGTTCCAGTATTACACCTCGACGGCCAATCCGACCCACCTCCGTCCGACATCGACGGCGGCGATCGGCTACACCACTGTGCCCGGCAAGAAGACCGTCGATCCGGCCAACCATGGCTATGACCTGAACGACTTCACGGCAGCCGTCAGCTCCGGCAACTTCCCGGCGGTTTCCTTCATCAAGATGGAAGCCTACCAGGACGAGCATCCGGGCAACTCGAACTCGCTCGATGCGCAGACCGGCTTCGTCAATCTGGTCAACTTCCTTCAGCAGCAGCCGGACTGGGATTCGACCGCTGTGATCCTGGCCTATGACGACTCCGACGGCTGGTACGACCACGCTGCCGCTAAAATCACGCAGGGGTCGTTCTCAACCGCCGATGGGATAACGGCTCCCGGTCAGTGCGGCGTCCCCGGCTCCACCCCCGTGCCGAACGGCGTCAAGGGTCTGCCGGTCGCGGGTCGCTGCGGTCCGGGCACGCGCACCCCGTTCCTGGTGATCTCGCCTTTCGCCAAGAAGAACTATGTCAGCCACGTGCTGATCTCGCAGGCCTCGATCCCGCAATTCATCGAGGACAACTGGCTGAACAGCACACGTATCGGCGAGGGCTCGTTCGATGCCACCACCGGTTCGATCACGGACATGTTCGACTTCACGAAGAAGAAGTCGGTCAAGCTGATCCTCGATCCGACCTCGGGCACCGTCGATAGCTCGAAGTCGGTTACGAACTAAGCCAACCAGACGTTACGTCACACGATCGTGTGACACTTCGGCGCCGGCCTTTGGCCGGCGCCGTTTGCGTCGCCCAGCCGCAAACGTTGTCCGGCAACCGTGGAAGAAGCGGTTTTGAAGTCAAACCTACACATACCTGTCACCGAGGCTCCCTATCTGTCGCCGCGCACGGCTCAAAATGGTTTTGAGAGGCAATGGGGAAGAAGATGAGAAATCTGAAGCTAAAGTCAGCTTTGCTATCGACGGCTGCGCTGATCGTCGTCGCCGCCACGTTCACGTCAACCGGTTCGGTCGCCGGCGACAGCCTCGCGAGCGAACTCGCTCCGGTTCTCGGCCTGATCGACAATGTGGCCTCTAGTTCCGGCAAGACGCCGGCCGTCACCGCGGACACGCTCCCGACCAAGACCCCGATCAAGCACCTCGTCGTCGTTTTCAACGAGAACCGCTCGTTCGACCATTATTTCGGCACCTATCCGAACGCCATCAATCCGGAAGGCGAGCCGGTCTTCGAGCCCGCCAAGAACACGCCGGCCGTCATCAATAATCTTTTGACCAGCCCGGCGCTGCTCGACAACAACCCGAATCTCAATCCCGCCAACGGCACCGGCGCTTCCAACCCGTTCCGTCTGGATCGCACGCAAGCCAACACCGCCGACCAGAATCACGGCTATACGCCCGAGCAGCTGGCCTTTGACGGCGGCAAGCTCGACCTCTTCCCGAATGATACGGGCGCGGGCACCTCGGGCGGCGCCGGTGGCTTCGGCACCAAGGCCCAGGTGATGGGCTACTTCGACGGCAACACCGTCACCGGTCTGTGGAACTACGCCCAGAATTTTGCGATGAGCGACAATTCCTGGAGCGACACATTCGGTCCGTCGACCCCAGGCGCGATCCACATGTTCTCGGGCCAGACCAACGGCGCGACATTCCCTGCTGTTCCTGCCGGCACTCCTGCCTCGGTTATCGCTGCGGAACTGGCGGCGGCCGACGCCGGGGTTCTGAACAGCGATGGCAGCTTCACGTTGACCGGCGATATCGATCCGTTCGGCGACGTCTGCTCAAGCCCGAGTGCTCAAGTCCGGATGACGAGCAAGAACATCGGCGACCTGCTCAACGCGGCCAACATCCCCTGGGGCTCGTTCGTCGGCGGTTTCAACCTGCAAACCATCAACGACAACGGCTCGACCGGTTGCAAGCGCAGCAGCATTTCGGCTGTCACCGGCGGCGGGCACGGCGATTACGTTCCGCACCACATCTGGTTCCAGTACTACGCCTCGACCGCCAACCCGACCCATGCCCGTCCGACCTCGACCAAGGCGATCGGCTACACCAATGTGCCCGGCAAGAAGACCGTCGATCCCGCCAACCATGCCTATGACCTGAACGACTTCACGGCGGCGGTCGGATCCGGCAATTTCCCGGCGGTGTCCTTCGTCAAGATGGCCTCGTTCCAGGATGATCACCCCGGTAACTCCAATCCGCTGGATGCGCAGGCGGGACTGGTCAATCTGATCAACTTCCTTCAGCAGCAGCCCGACTGGAATTCGACCGCTGTGATCCTTGCCTATGACGACTCCGACGGCTGGTATGACCACGCCGCGGCCAAGATCACGCAGGGGTCGTTCTCGGCGACCCCGATCCCGGGCACGGGCACTCCGGCGATCGATATTGACGCGCTGAACGGCAACGGCAACTGCGGCACACCAGGTCAAACCCCCGTGCCCAACGGCCTCAGCGGTCAGCCTGTCAACGGACGTTGCGGCCCGGGCATGCGTCAGCCGTTCATCGTGATCTCGCCTTACGCCAAGAAGAACTACGTCAGCCACGTGCTGACCACGCAGGCCTCGATCCCGCAATTCATCGAGGACAACTGGTTGAACGGCACGCGTCTCGGCGGTGGCTCCTTCGATGCCACGGCCGGTTCGATCATGGACATGTTCGACTTCACTCAGAAGCCGACGCGGAAGCTGGTTCTCGATCCGACTTTCGGCACCGTGGACAGCAAGACCAACTGAAACCGAGAGTGAGTGAGATGTTCAATCGCACAATCGTGTGGTTCCTCGGCGCCGGCCTTATGGCCGGCGCCGTCTTCGCTGCCGAGCCGCAAAGCCCGCCCGGTGAAAATCCGAAACCGATTCACCTGGTTCGCCCCTCCGTCCAGCCGCTCTCCGGGATGGCGAGGCTGGGGAAGGACATATTCTTCGACACCACCCTGTCGTCGTCGGGCAAGATCGCTTGCGCCTCGTGTCACAGTCCGGACCATGCCTATGGTCCGCCGAACGATGGGCCCGTGATGCTCGGTGGCCCCACGTTGACCTCGCCGGGCATGCGCGCTGTTCCGTCGCTGACCTATCTGGAACACCAGCCCGAATTCAGCATCGGCCCCGATGATACGTCGAACGAGAACGTGGATCTGGCGCAGCAGGCCGAGGCCGGCAAGACCGCGGCGCGCGCCGACAAGATCGCGACCCAGACCGCGCAAAGCGCCAATATCGTTCCGCAAGGCGGCCTGTTCTGGGACGGCCGGGCCCACACCCTTCAAATCCAAGCGGAAGGTCCGCTGCTCGATCCGCGCGAGATGGACGGCGGCAGCCTCGAGATCATTGCCGAGAAGCTGCGTCAGGCGCCATACGCGAAGAAGTTTGCGGCCTTGTTCGGCGAGAGAATTTTCAAGGACACAAAGCTGCTCGCGGCCGAGGCGTTGTTCGCGGTCGGGCGTTATCAGATGGAGGAACCGAGCTTCCATCCCTATACCAGCAAGTATGATTACTGGCTGGAAGGTAAAGCGCGCCTGAGCGAGGCTGAAATGCGCGGCCTTCGCCTGTTCAACGATCCCCAGAAAGCCAATTGCGCCGGCTGCCATACCGCTGAGCCAAGTCGGGATGGACGGCCGCCAATGTTCACCGACACCCAGTACGAAGCGCTGGGGGCGCCGCGTAATCCTGCGCTCGTCGACACCAAGGACCCGAACTATTTCGACCTCGGGGTTTGCGGACCCATTCGCAAGGACATTGCCGACCAGACGCAATTCTGCGGCATGTTCAAGACGCCGACCTTGCGCAACACCGCCGTGCGCCGCACCTTCCTGCACAACGGCGTGTTCCACACCTTGCAGGAGGTGATGGACTTCTACAATTTCCGCGACACAAACCCGGAGAAGGTCTATCCGGTCGGCGCCGACGGGAAAGTGCAGAAGTACAACGACATCCCGGCGCAGTATCACGCCAATGTCGATGTCACCGATCCGCCGTTCAACCGCCATCCCGGCGAAACGCCGGCGATGACGGCGCAGGACGAGACCGACATCATCGCATTCCTGAAAACCCTGAACGACGGCTATCAGCCGGAACAGTAAGCTGGCGGCATCAAGCGAACGGCAGCGGACGTGAGACGTCCGTTGCCGTTTGCGTTTCGCCAAGGGCTATCAGCGCGAAATCCAATTGACGCGCCGTGCCGTCGGTGCAAGTCTCAAAATAATAGAGGAGTTACAGCACGTTACTTCCGCCAAATCACGCAGTGCGTGCACAGCGACCGGCCAGCCGTGCCCGATTTCACGTCAGGAGACACACCATGTTCCGGAATTTGCAGCTGTTTCATTTGCAGTTGTTTCGCAGGCCGCGCGTGAAACGTTCCGTGATGACGGCGCTGGTGCTCGCCTTCGCCGCGACGCCTGCATCCGCCAAGACCATCACGGCGGTGATGCATTCCGACCTGCGGGTGATCGATCCCGGCTTCACCACCGCCTACATCACCCGCGATCACGGCTACATGGTCTATGACACGCTCTTGGCCGAAAACTCCAACTTCAAGATCCAGCCGCAGATGGCGGACTGGAAAGTCTCCGACGACAAACTGACCTACACCTTCACGCTGCGCGACGGCTTGAAGTGGCATGACGGAACCCCGGTGACGGCGGAGGATTGCGTCGCTTCGCTGAAGCGCTGGGGCCGTAACGACGGCATGGGCCAGAAGTTGATGGATTTCACCGCCAGTCTGGAAGCGACCGACGAAAAGACCATCACGCTGAAGCTCAAGGAATCTTACGGCCTCGTGCTGGAATTGATCGGCAAGCCATCCTCGCTCGTGCCCTTCATGATGCCCAAGCGCATGGCGGAGACACCGCCCGGACAGCAGATCAAGGAGCAGATCGGCTCTGGCCCGTTCAAGTTCGTGGCGTCCGAATTCCAGCCCGGCGTCAAGGCGGTCTATGTCAAGAATACCGACTACGTGCCGCGCAAGGAGCCGCCGAGCTGGACCTCGGGGGCCAAGGTGGTGAAGGTCGATCGCGTCGAGTGGATCACGATGCCGGACGCGCAGACCGCGGTGAACGCGTTGCAGTCGGGCGATATCGATTTCATGGAAAACCCGCCCTGGGATCTGCTGCCAATTCTCGCCACCAACAGCGAACTGAAGATCGAGACGCTGAACAAGCTCGGCTTTCAGACGCTCGGCCGCATGAATTTTTTGTATCCGCCGTTTGACAATCCCAAGATCCGCCGCGCGGCGTTTCTGGCGATGAACCAGAAGGACGTGCTCGACGCACTGGTCGGCAATCCCGAATACTACCGGATTTGCGGCGCGGTGTTCGTTTGCGGCACGCCGCTCGCCTCCGATATAGGCGCCGGGACACTGGTGAAGGGCGACGGCATGGCGGAAGCGAAAAAGCTGTTGGCCAAATCCGGCTATGACGGCACGCCGGTGGTGGTGATGGCGCCGGGCGATGTGGTGACGCTGAAGGCCCAGCCGATCGTGGCGGCGCAGTTGCTGCGCGATGCCGGCTTCAAGGTCGACGTGCAGGCCACCGACTGGCAGACCGTTGTGACCCGCCGCGCCAGCCAGAAATCGCCGAAGGAGGGCGGCTGGAATATGTTCTTCACTAACTGGGTGGGCGCCGACGTCGTCAATCCCGTCGTCAATGTCTCGATCAGCGGCAAGGGCAAGAGCGGCGGCTGGTTCGGCTGGCCGGACGATCCCAAGATGGAAGCGATGCGCGATGCGTTTGCGCGCGCATCTTCGCCCGAAGAACAAAAGAAACTTGCCGATGAAATCCAGAAGGAGAATTACGACCAGGCGATCTACATTCCGCTTGGCCAGTTTCTCACCCCGAGCGCCTGGCGCACCTCGCTGACCGGCGTGCTCGACGGTCCGGCGACGCCGATCTTCTGGAATATCGACAAGAAGGAGTGAGAACGATCAACCGCCGAGCAGCGGGAAGGGTTGGTCGGCGAGCGTTGCCGTGCCCCTGAACTCGCGCTCCGTCGCGGCAATGAATGCGGAGCGTGCGAGCGGGCTTTTGCTAGACGCTCGGTCCGTCGTCTAAAAAATTCTTAAGTGTTAGTCATGTGAGCAAAACTCCATCCTTTCCGGGCGCTTTGTCCTGAGGGGGAGGAAGTCACTTGAGCAAGCGACCTTCGGTCCCCGCCTGGACTGTTCTGCTTGTCGAGGACGAGATCGACCTGGCGAACGAGATCCATGCGGAACTCGAGCGAAACGGCTATCTCGTGCGCCCGGTTTCGATGGCCGATGTGGCGGATATCGCCCGGACGAACGGCGGCGCGGTGCTGATCCTCGACCGGATGCTTCACGGCGTGGACAGCCTGCGCACGCTGGAAGATCTGCGCAGGCAGGGCATCAAGATTCCGGTGCTGGTGATCTCGGTGCTGTCGTCTGTCGATGAAATTGCCCAGGGCCTGAAGGCGGGAGCGGACGACTATCTCGCCAAGCCGTTCTATATGGTGGAGCTTGTCGCCAGGATAGAGGCGCTGCTGCGCCGGCTTGGCGACGTTCGCACAACGAGATTAAGCGTCGACGATCTGGAAGTGGATCTGATCGAGCAGAGGGCTTTTCGCGGAGGCAAGAAAATCGATCTGCTGCCGCGTGAGCTCAAGCTTCTGGAATATTTCCTTCGCCACGCCGGCCAGGTCGTCACACGGGAGATGCTGCTGAAGGACTTGTGGCAGCATGATCCCGGAATTGAGACCAATGTTGTCGATGCTCACATCAGCAATTTGCGCAGGAAGATCGACGACCACGGCTTGCCCTCGCGGATCGCCAATGTGCGCGGGATTGGCTACATGCTGCGCGCCCGCGCGTCTTGATGTCGGATATCGCTAGTGTCCCGGTTCTGACATTCGTATCATATCGCGGCGGGCAATTTTACGAATGTCAGAACCAAAGGGACACCAGCAACGATATGATTCTAGTGTGGCTTTGACTCTGACGTTCCTTCGAAAAGGCGGCTCGCGAAACTGAAAGGAACGTCAGTGTCGCCACACTAGCCGTCAGGTCAATCGCTCTCCTGCCTGCAACGGCAAGGGCTGGTCGGCGAGCATTCCCTTGACGACAACGTCGCGCGCCTTGGCGGCGTCGAGCGAATGATGCGCGAGCAGGTCGGCGCAGTCGGCGACGATCTGTTCGGCGTCCTGCATCATCTTCAGTTCCTTGTAGCGATCGTGGCGCTTCAATCCCATGCTCTCGCCGACGAGCTCCAACAGGTTGACAATGCGGAATGGCCAGTCGCGCTCATGCGCGCAGAGTTCGCGATGTTCGGAATGATAGACGGTGACGAGCGCATCGATGCCGGCATCGCGGGCGGCTTCAAATTCGTTCCGCGTCAGCTCGCGCTTGAATTCGGGCAAAACGCCGAGATTGACGCCTTGCAGACCGAGCGCGGGTTGTTTCAGGTCGACGAGGGTGACGCCGGGAATGGCGCCAAGAATTTTCTCTGCCGCCTCCATCACGCCGCTCACGCCGGGATGACGGTGCAAGGCGAGGCGCATCGGAACGGCCTCTCGCAAATGCGGCGCGAGCTGGTCGATCCGTTGCCCGAGAAAGCGCATGAACGGCGTCATCTCGAACGGGCGCGCGCGGCGCTGACGTTCGAGCGCGGGGAGCGTCGTTTCGGTGAACTGGACGTAGCAGCTCGGACACCAGGAAATCACCTCGCCCGATTTCGAATGCGAGAGTTTCTCGATGCTGTTGGTTCCCATCCGTCCGGACATTTCGAGATCGCCCGGCCGCATCTGCACGACGCCGCAGCAATGGCTGGGGCCGCCCATCACCTGATAGCGGATGCCGAGCGCATCCATGATGTCGAGGGCGAGTAGCGCGATATGCGGCGTCTTCAGGACATTGCAGCCGGTGTAGAACACAAAATCGGGCGGTTCGTCCGCTGTGGCGACCGCGGCCGATTTCTGGCCGAGCCGCTCCAGCACTTCGTCGTTGACTTGAAGCTGCGAGAGTACCGAGACGTCACGGCCGAGATCGCGGTATTTTTCCAGTCCCTGGCGCCGCCGCGCCGGCAGATCGTGGCTGGCTTTGGCCATTTCGACACGCGCCATGGCCAGAAGAAAGCGCGGATTGACGCCTTCGTCGCAGGCCGTGATGCATTCACCGCTGAGCGTGCAAGCCTGCGCCCATTTTATCGAGGTGTCCGGGCCGTGACCGTCGCGAAGGATATCGAGAATGCCGCCGATGACATCTTTTGGCGGGGCGTCGGCAATGCCGGCGGGCTTCACGCTCGGGCAGGCTTCGACGCATTTGCCGCAGCGGGTGCAGGCATCGACCATCTCGCCGACGCGCGACTGGACCGCAGCCTCAAAGGAGAGATCGGTGGACATCAGTATGCTCCGGCCTTTTCAGTCACGCGCCAATGCCGGTGGCGCGCTGACGGCGCGGCCGTTCGTCCGGCCGGCATTGGCAGCAAGCGTAGCCTATGCCGGAAGACGCGCAACTTAAATTCGGGGCCGCTCACTTGTTCGCAAACGCCCGCAGGATAGTTCAAGCTGGCAGTTCAAAACCGCCTCACCGGACCGTGTGTGCTGCCAGATTGATCGTGAAGCCATCCGCCGCCCTCGGCTTCGGCGTTTCGCCTTCGACAAAAGGCGCTGAAAAATAGCTGCCGACGATCTCGTCCTTGGTGACTTCCAGCCGCAAGAAACCGAAATCCTGATCGTCGTAGCTTTCCAGCCGCAAAGTGTCGGAGAGTTGCAGCGGCGCGACCGCGGCCTTGCCCTTGATCTTGTGCAAGGTGCCGAGTTTGGAATAGCCGCCGGCGCCGGCGACGACGCAGGGTATTTCGACCGACTTGCTCTTGACGCTCTGTTGCACCGTGAAGCGCTGATAATTGTGGACATGACCGGAGAGGACCAGATGCGGGTATTTTCCGGTCGCGGCGAAACTTTCGAACAGCACCTTTTCCGCCACCGTGCTGCCGGAGTGCTCGGTGTCGCCGGAAAACGGCGGGTGATGAATGGTGACGATCAGCGCCTTGCCGGCATCGGCGGCCTTGAGTTCGCCCTTGAACCAGTCGATCTGGTCCTGGTGTATTTCGGCTTCGGTCTCGCCGACATTGGAAAACAGGCCGATGATGGTGGCGAGTGGCGTGGTGAAGGTCCAGTAGACGTTCGGCAGATCCATCTGGGTGCGCGAGGAGGTCGTTTTCAGCGAGCCGAGCCGGGCCGGATCGGGTGACATGAAGTTTTGCACCCAGCCGTCGAGCGGCTTCTTGTTCGGATCGACCGGGCCGTCCTGCGGATCGTCCGGCTGGCAGTCGTGATTGCCGGGGATCGAGACGATCAAGCCCGGATATTCAGCGTAGGTTTCATAGAAGGTTTCGCCATAAGTCTGGATGTCGCCGGCGAAATACACGACGTCGCCAAGATGGTAGAAGAATGCCGGCACCTCGCCATCCGCGCTGTCGTCGTAGTCCTGTGTCAGCATGGTGGCGACGAAATCCATTTCCTTGCCGCGCTCGTCGCCGGTATCGCCGACGGTGTGGAAGACCAGTTTGCTTTTCGCGATCTTGTCGACCTCGTCCTGATGCAGCAACTCGGTGAGATCGAAGCGGAACGGCGATTTGCCAAGTGGCGCCGGCAGCGGCTGAAAGGGAAAATGCGGGTCGACGAAATGCTTCGACTGTACTTGCATCTTGCTGTTTTCGGCGTGCGATTTGAAACTGGAGGACGAATGCGCGGTCGACGATGAAGTCGATACAGCGGACGGAAACTGTCGGCGATTGCCCGCGCCGCGTCCCTTGGCGAGTTTGTGCTTGCTCATGGCTGACCTCTGTTGGCTGATCTCTATTGGCGCGTCGGCTCAAATCGGCGGCGATTTTTGACACCGCGCAAATGACGAGAAATTGCAAAAAGGAATGAGACAATTAAAACGGGTGGATACTAGTCCGTTATCGTGTAGGTTAATTGGCGCTTCCGTGACGGAATTGGCGCGCATTGCGAAAAAGAGATCGAACAAACAGTGTCGGTGATTTTGCGGACGCGGCGGCGGCCACCTTTGCCAGACAGTCACGTGCGATCAGCTGCGGGGTGTGATGTGCACGAAGCTGTTTGAGCCAAATGTCCGAACCAATAGACCAGTCTCCGGCGCGATGGCTTGAGCTAGCGAAAATCGGGAACAGGCGATCTTGAGTGTTCCGATCCCTGGTGCGGGCGGTGGGACTCGAACCCACACGACGTTGCCATCGAGGGATTTTAAGTCCCTTGCGTCTACCAATTCCGCCACGTCCGCTTTGATCATGGGATCAAATAGTTAGCGCAGTTTTTGGACCCGTGAAATGAGCCGGGTCGGGCCGCGCCGCCTAACCTTTAAGCGACCAGGCCCGCCAAGGCAAAGCCTCATTCCGGACACCAGTGCCGCCTACCAGTCCCTGCTTTACGCAACCTCAACATTGAGGGATTAACAGGGTTACATGCTTGCTTCCCCCGCTCGTTTCCGTGCGCCGCTCCAGGCCCTTGCCGGAGCCGTACTGCTCGTCTGCGGCACGCTTCTGTCCGGCTGTGCCGACATGAGCGATGGCATGACCTCGGCGTTTGCCGATCCGGCCAAGTACAACCTCTATGACTGCAAGCAGCTGGAGGCCGAGCGCAAGAATCTGTCGGTCCGACTGGCGGAGTTGCAAGGTCTGATCAGCAAGGCGCAGGACGGTTTTGCGGGGCCCGCGATTGCGGAGATCGCCTATCGCAACGATTACATCGCGATACGCGGCCAGAAGAAGAACGCCGATGAAGCATGGGCGCTCAACAAATGCCGCGAGAGCCCGCCGGCCAAAACGGCGGAGACGCCGTCTTCCGCGCCTGCGTCCGCCGCGAAGTCCGGCCATTCACAGAAATCGGGTAGCGCAGTTTACTGAGGCCGGCCGCAAGCGCCGCCTCAGGCCTGCCAGTTATAGATCCAGTCCTGCCGCGACAGCATCCGTCTTGGCCCCATCGCCTTGATGACGAGGTCGCGCGCCAACGCCAGCGGACCTGCCAGATGATAGATCCGGCCCGACTGCCGCGCACTGCGTTGCAGCCGCATCACCCGCGGCCGGCGCAGCCGCGCATAGCGTTGCAGTGACGCTGCCAACGCCGCCGGGCTCTCGTTTTGCCGCTCACCGATGCATTTGGCGAGTACGGCCGCATCCTCGATCGCCATCGCCGCGCCTTGCGCGGCAAAGGGCAGCATCGCATGCGCCGCGTCTCCCAACAAAGCAACCGCACCATCGGTCCATTGACCACCGCCGGGCACCGTGAACAGCGCCCATTTTCGCCAGCCGTCGACGGCGCTGATCAGCATCCGCGGAATCGCATGCCATCCCGCCGCGACGAATGCGGTCTTGATCTCGTTGCCGTCGCCCGGCTCGCTCCAGCCGGGCCTGTTCCATTGTCCGGGAACGACCGCGACCACGTTGACCTTGCGGCCTGCGGAAATCGGATAGGTCACGAGATGGGCCTTAGGCCCCATCCAGAGCTGAACGCGGCGCGAGGTATATTCGCGCGGCAACTGCGTGGTATCCAGCGTGCCGCGCCAGGCGATCAGCCCGGAGAAACGCGGTTGCAGGTCGGGCACCAGATGATGGCGGACCGACGACCAGATTCCGTCGGCGCCGATCAGCGCGAGTGCGAGTTCCTCCCGGCGCATCGCGCCGCTGCGCTGGATCACGGTCAATCCCTTGGCGTGGGAGCTGACATCCTCGAACTGGCAGCCAAGCCGCAGCTCGATGTCGGAACAGCTTTCGACCTTTTCCCGCAACGCGGTTTGCAGATCGGCGCGGTGAATTACCCAATAGGGCGCGTCGGATTGCGCTATCTGATCGAGCGGGAGGCGGGCGATTTCGCTGCCGCTCGTGGCACTCATCAGACAGATGGCCTCGGGCGTCACGGCGCCGGAAAGGCGCGGTTGCAGGCCGACATCGATCAGCACGCGGCTTGCGTTGGGCGACAACTGAAGGCCGGCGCCTGCTTCCTCGAGCCGCTCGGCTTTTTCCAGAAGGATGATGCGGAAACCTTGCTTCGCCAGCGCCAGCGAAGCCGTCAGTCCCCCGATACCGGCGCCCGCGACGATAATCGTGCGTGAAGCCGCCACTTCCCGATCAGGCGACCTTGTCGATCAGCACGCATTCCGGCGGGCGGGCTTCGCCGGCCTTCAGGTCGGCGGCGTAACGATAGAGCGTCGAGCAATAGGGGCAGATGATCTCGTTGTCGTTGCCGAGATCGAGAAAGACGTGCGGGTGATCGAAAGGCGGATTGGCGCCGACGCACATGAATTCCTGCGAGCCGATCTCAATCACGGCAACGCCGGCATCGTTATGAAAGTGCGGGACGACATGGTCAGACATTGGATTTACCTCGGGTAGCAACAGCAGCAGACGACGCCAGCATCAAGCTCTGCCACTTCAAAGTGGCGTCACCATAGAGATGGAACCCGCCAATTCCTAGCCCACTTTCCGCAGGACTGGTGGAGTGGATTTGGCGCCCCGGCCGCTGCTGCATTCTTACAAATTCGACACAATCTTGTTGTCCCGAGAAGCCCTTCTTTCGTCGGGGCGGTTGTGTCGTAAAAGCGGCATACTATGTCTCCTCGGTGCGGTGATCGGGTAGTTTCGATGAAACGGCGACGGATTGCATTGGCTTTGGCGGCGATGACGGTGAGCGGCGCCGCGCTTGCCGGGCTGTGGCCGCATGCGCGCGAGGCCGGTGCGATATTGGCGGCGCAGGACGATCCGGCGGAACTGTCCGATCTTCAGGTCAATTCTGCTTTGCGGAATAGCCCGGATATTGCCGAGGGTCAGATCGAAACCGCATTGGCCGCGCATGATACGGGCCTGGCCTCAAGCTTCGTCGAACTCGCCAAGGCCAAGGATATCTCGCTTCCGGACGATCTGGTGCGACGGGTGAACGAGGCTGTCGCCGAAGAGAACACCACGTCGCATTTTGCCCGCCGCTTTGCTTCTGGCCTTGTGACGGGAAATGCCGACGATGCCGGCAGCCTGTCCGGTACGGTGGCCGGCGATCTCTTTGTCTTCGGCGATATCCGCGACGTGGTGCGCGAGGGCAAGCATCTGGTCATGGGCGAGGACACCGACCGCCTGGTGCTGGGCCTTGCGACCGCGGGTCTTGCGGTGACGGCGGCAACCTATGTTTCCGTCGGCGGCGTGGCGCCGTTGCGGGCCGGGCTTACGCTGGTCAAGGATGCCCGCAAGGTCGGACGGCTGGGCGAGGGGCTTACCGAATGGGCCGGCCGATCCGCACGCGAGGTGGTCGACACCTCGGCGATCGGGGATGCCGTTTCATCCGCCGCCGTGACGCGCCCCACGCAGACCGTCAGCGCGATCACCGCCGCCTTCCGCGCCGAGAAGGCCGGCGGGCTGGTTCGGCTCGCCAAGGATGTCGGGCGGATCAGCGAAAAGGCCGGTGCGCGCGGCGCGCTCGACACGCTGAAGATCGCCGAGGGCCCGGAGGATGTCGCGCGGGCGGCACGGCTCGCGGAATCAAGCGGCGGCAAGACGCGCGCGATCCTTAAACTTTTCGGCCGCGGTGCGCTTCTTTTGGCGGCTGGCGCCTTCAATCTGTCCTGGTGGGTGTTCGGCGCGCTGTTCGCGCTGGTTTCATTCCTGGCCTCGATCAAGGCCACGACCGAGCGGGTGACGCAGTCGGTCATCGATCACGGCAAACGCCGCCGGCTGCGGCGGCAACTCGCCTCTGCAAGTCCGGCGGTGGCCAGCGCCGCCGTAAACGGCTAATTTCCGACTCATTCTCATAAACACGGAACAAGCGATGCCGAGTTTTCATCACGGCGGTGTTGAAATTTCCTATCTTGACGAAGGCGAGGGCGATCCGATCGTTTTGGTGCACGGCTTTGCCTCCACCAAGAATGTGAACTGGGTCTATCCGGCCTGGGTGTCGGATCTGAAGAAGAGCGGCCGGCGTGTGATTGCGTTCGACAACCGCGGCCACGGCGATTCCGGCAAGCTCTACGATTCCGCCGACTATGAAATCACCATCATGGCAAGCGACATCGCGGCCTTGATGGACCATCTCAAGCTCGATCGCGCCGACGTGATGGGGTATTCGCTGGGCGGCCGGATGACCGCGAACCTGGCGCGAAGCGCGCCGCATCGTCTGCGCTCGGCCATCCTGGGCGGGATCGGGATCGGCCTGATCCAGGGTGGCGGTCCGGGCGAGAATGTCGCGAGCGCGTTAGAGGCCGATTCCCTCGATGAAGTCACCGATCCGGTCGGCCGGACGTTCCGCGCCTTTGCCGACCAGACCCGGTCCGACCGCAAGGCGCTGGCGGCGTGCTTGCGCGGGTCGCGCGGCCTGATGACGCGGGAGCAGGCGGCCGAAATCGCCGTCCCCGTGCTGATCGCGGTCGGCACCTCAGACGAGATCGCGGGCTCGGCGCATGCGCTCGGCAACATCATTCCGGGCGCGGAAGTTCTCGACATTCCCAATCGCGATCATATGCGCGCGGTCGGCGACAAGGTTTACAAGGCGGGCGTACTGGACTTTCTGTCACGCCGCCGGTAACGATTTCGGCGGTTTTGATCGCTTCATGACCGCGATCATGACGGTGAAAGTTGCGATCCAGACCAGGCGCGAGCCATAACGATCGTGCGGCCCCGATATCACGCCGCAAATGACCGCGTTGCCGAGCAACGCCAGAACCACGGTGGCCGTCAACAGCGTCACCTCATCGGCCCGGCGCCGGAAGATCGCGGCCATCAGCATGGCAAACGCCAGCGCGGTCGAGATCAGCGCCACCGGCACGTGGATCAGGTTGACCGGGCCGAAGGTGAGGTGGCTCTTCTGCTCGCGAGCCACGTCCACGAATTTCAGTTGCTGCGGCAGATATTCCCGGAAGATGCCGTAGGTATGCATCAGGGTCGGATGGTCGGTATTTTCGCCGGTCGCGACCTTGAGCATCTGCTCGCCGGTGGCCAGCAGCGCTTCCTCGGCCTGCCACAGCGGATATTCGGCCAGCGCGTGGACGGCGATATATCCCATTTCATCGCTCATGCCGGGGAAACGGCCAAGCTTGTTGAACACGGTCTCGCGGCTCCAGAGAAAATCATCCGCGGTTTCCGGCAAGTTGTTGCGATAGGGACAAAGCTTGAAATGCTGCGTGGCGCAGTGGTCGTTCAGGTAGCGGGTCACGATGCCGTCCTGAAGCATGCGGGCGAAGGCAATCGCAAAGCCGCCGGGCGTCCAGGCCACCTGTCCGGACAAGGCAAAATTGGCCGATACCAGCATGACGGCGCCGACCGCAATCGTCAGCGTGCCTTGCGCGAGAGATCTGATTGCAATCCGCTGGCGCAAAAACGGGCGCGCGATCCATCCGACGCAGCACAGTCCCAAAAGCACGGCCATCGTCGCGCTATGGGTCGCCGCCGCAAACGCCGTAAAGACGAACAGCGCGGCTTTTTCGCTTCGGGAAATCTTGTCGCCGTGAAGCACGAGTATAAACAGCGAAAGGATCGAGAGACCGGCGAAGATGTCGGTGAGCAGCATGCTGGCGAGCCAGGGCAGCGCCGTGGCCAGCGTCAGCGCCAGGCTTACGCCGAACAGCCGCCACGGTTTGGCGAGGCCAAAGACGCGCAGCGTGAGTTGCAGGATCCACATCGTCGCCAGCGCCTGGATCGCCAGGTTCAGCCAAAAAGAGGTTGGTTCGCCGTAATGCAGGTAGAGACCGAAAACGGTCGATCGGCTGGGGACCAGATAGCCTTCATACCAGCGCGCCAGATAGCCGCCGGTATCCGACTGAAGCAGCGGGTAGCCGTTCCAGAATGCCGGGGTCAGCAGCATCAGAGGGATCGCGGCGGCGATCACCCAAACCCATGGCGGGTTTGCAGCGCGGGCAGGCGAGGATGGGGTCATGATATCTGCCATTGTGCCCCGACCATGCCCAAAGACACACCATGCCGGAAATCAGCCAATAGTCGGCTTGATTTATGACAGCGACCAACCAAGTAGGCCGAACCGGATCAACCAACCTGGCATTCACCTTGGTGTGAGGGCAACAGGACAGCGCGGGGGAAGCCATGCTAGTGTCACTAGAATGGACCGGTCAATTAGCCGATTATCGTGGTCACAGAACAATTTGTGGGCGGCGCCTATGATGAAGCATCAAACCAATCCGCAAGGCGGCACGAAGCTTGCCGCGCTCGATCCGATCTGGGAACGGGTGCGGACCGAGGCCGAGGACATCGTCCGCCGCGAGCCGGAACTGGCCTCGTTCATCTATTCGACCGTGCTGCACCACGATCGGCTGGAGCAGGCGGTGGTACACCGGATTGCTGAGCGTCTCGACCATTCGGCTCTGTCAGGCGATCTGATCCGCCAGACCTATGACGAGGCGCTGCGCGACGATCCAGATCTCGGCAATGCCTTCCGCGCCGACCTGGTCGCGGTTTATGACCGCGATCCCGCGACCTCGCGCTTCATCGACCCCTTGCTGTATTTCAAGGGTTTCCACGCCTTGCAGACCCATCGGCTGGCGCATTGGCTGCTCAAGCGCGGCCGCAAGGATTTTGCCTATTATCTGCAAAGCCGCTCGTCGGCGGTGTTCCAGACCGACATCAATCCGGCCGCGGTCATCGGCCGCGGCATCTTCCTCGACCACGCCACCGGCTTCGTATGCGGCGAGACCGCTGTGATCGAGGACGATGTCTCGATCCTGCACGGCGTTACGTTGGGGGGCACCGGCAAGGAGAACGAGGATCGCCATCCCAAGATCCGCCACGGCGTCCTGATCGGCGCGGGGGCCAAAATCCTCGGCAATATCGAGATCGGCCATTGCGCCAGGATTGCAGCCGGCTCGGTGGTCGTAAAGCCGGTCCCGCACAATGTGACGGTGGCAGGCGTTCCGGCCAAGATCGTGGGTGAAGCCGGCTGCGCCGAGCCCTCGCGCACCATGGATCAGATGCTTAATGCGATCGGAATTTGAGCCCTTATTGCCGGGCACGGCATGTGCCCAGTGGATTTCGTGGGCAACGGGGCAGCGGTTTTGCAGTTGGCGCGATGCGCGGCTATAAGCGCGCCGGGAACTGACCTGTCATAGGGCTGGCAGTTCTCGCCATATCATCCTAAAATTTCCAAAGACCTTTGCATCCGGAGACCGCCGTGGACGTTCAGGAAGTCAGGAAACTCGACACCTACCTCAAGCGCCTGTTCGGCAACCCCAAAATCCGTGTGGTGCCGCGGCCCAAGAAGGACGACTCGGCCGAGGTCTATATCGGCGAGGAGTTCATCGGCGTTCTCTTTGTCGATGACGAGGACGAGGATCGCTCGTTCCAGTTCCAGATGGCAATCCTGGAAGACGATCTCGTCGAGCAGGGCTGACAAGGCCGATCGCGAACGTTTTTGGATCCTGTTCGATTCTGATGGAATCAGAACCGGGCGCTATTTCTGGCTGTGCAATTGCTGGGTCAGCCGATCCATCGCATCCGCGACCTGCTGCCAGTGCGCGAGCCAGCTGCGTGGAAAGCGAAACGTCAGGTCGGCTCCTTCGACGCGGCGTTCGCTCAGGCACATGCCGGGCGTGGACGTCTCGCGGCTACAGCGCGCGATAAAGCCAGGCGAGCCCGCCGAGAACAAATCTTCCCCGCTATAGGGCGATCCCTCGCGAAAGGCGCGTATCGTCAAACCGTCTTCCCCGACCGTGGTGGCTTGGTCGAGATAGCGTGGAAAAATGGTGCGAGCGCGGATGTCGGGCGCCAGCGCGTCATGATGGGCTGAGATCGACACGAAAATCCGGTCGATCGGCTGCATGGCCTCATCCACGTTGGCCGCGCTGACGTGCTTTGGGGCTTCCGGAGGCTCCAGCGACGGGTAGGCGAAGTTAAGATCGATGCGCTCCTGCGGTCCGGTGTGGTGCTGGATCTTCATCCGGATCGATCCGGAGGGGACGTTGAACAGCGTCGAGCCGACGCTGACCGGCAGCCGCGCCGGGCCGCTGGCCGGGTCTATCTCCCAGGTCGGCCACAGCAGATACGCGACGAGCCCCAGCGCAGCCACAGCAAGGGCGCCGCCCAACAGGATCGGAAGCAGATGGTGGCGCCAGTCCTTGCCGGTGGTGCGCGCGAAGGTCTGGGCTGAGGTGATGAATGTCATGAACGCAGCAAGCGTGAGTTGGAAGAGAACGAACGAATCAACGTCAAATATGCCACGCGGCCCCGTGCTTCCGCATGGCTTTACGGCGCGGCAGATGGCGCGAGCCATGTCTGTGCCGCGGTTCCCGATCGTGCGGTTAACCCTTAATTAAGGATGTTGTAGCGGTGCCGCGCCAATTTTGCGAAGGGGAGGGTGCTTTCAGTTGTTGCGTGGATGAGCCCCAAAATGTCGCCGGATGCGTTGAACTCGCTGTTTTCCCTCTGCATCGGTTTTGCGCTCGCGGGCGCGCTGACGTCAGGATATCAGGCGATTGTGCATCGGCCCGCCGGCTTCGGGCTGCTCCAGGAGGGCGTCGCGCCGAGCACCTTTGCCGCCGTGCCGTTTCTGGTGTTCGCCGCCCCCTTCATCATCATGCGCAACACGCTGCGCGGTGTGCAGATCGAGCGCCGCCGTTTCGAATTCGTGATGATGGCGACCGTGCTGGCAGGGTTCTGGAGCCTGATGTCGGGCACGTTTTTTGTCATGACGCTCCGCGCCGCCGGCGTGCTGGCCTGAGGCTCGCTTCGCTTGAAAACGCTTTGATGGCTGTGCCATGGTCTCCTTAAAGGGAGACCAGCTTTTTATGGCGATCTATGAACTCGACGGGCAGGGGCCCGACCTTCCCAAAAGCGGCAATTATTTCATCGCCGATACCGCTACCGTGATCGGCAAGGTCCGCTTGCTGGAAGGCGCGAGCGTCTGGTTCGGCGCGGTGCTGCGCGGCGACAACGAGTGGATCGAGGTCGGTGAGGGTTCCAACGTGCAGGACAACTCGACCTGCCACACCGATCCTGGATTCCCGCTCGTCATCGGCAAGGATTGTACCGTCGGACACAATGTCATCCTGCACGGCTGTATCCTGGAGGACGGCGCGCTGGTCGGCATGGGGTCGATCGTGATGAATGGCGCGAGAATTGGCCGTGGCAGCGTGGTTGGCGCCGGCTCTGTCATTACCGAGGGTAAGGAGTTTCCTGAAAACTCCCTGATCATCGGCTCGCCCGCACGCGTGATCCGTACGCTGACGCCCGAGCAAGCCACCGCTATGGGGCGCGCGGCGAAGTCATATCAGCGCAACGGGCCGCGCTTCAAAGCCGGGTGCAAGAAAATCGGCTGAAGCACGCGCCGAGTTCTCGGCATCACGGTCCGGCTTTTCGTGATGCCTTTGACGGTTTGTTTTCCTTGCCCGGCTCCGCCGCAAGCTTTGCACTTTTACGCAAGGCGTCTTTCAGGTCGATGGGGATGCCGTGCTTTTTGAGCAGATCGGCAAAGGCCTCGTCCGCTAGCGGTCCAATTCTAACATTCGCATCCCTTCTCAGCCGACACTTTTGCGAATGTTAGAATCAAAGGACCACTAGCAAATATAGGTTTCTAGTGGAGTTTGGGATTTGACATTCGCTTTCCGAATTCGCGGCTAGGCGGGTAGCGAATGTCAAATCCACTCCACTAGTTCCTGGAATGTCGCCATCCGGTCGCGCGCCAGCTGTTTGAGCTTGTTGAACGTGTCGTCGTCGAAGGCGATCAATTTGCGCATTTTTATCCGTCCCGGTTCTGACGTCGATCCGTTTCATTAAAGCGCATTTTATTTTTCACCCCGCAATCTCCGAAGCTTTCATTGTGCACCACGGCGCTCGCGCGCCGGTCGCGGAGAAGTGAGGGTTTCGCTCGGGCATTTCGTCGCGGTCATCACCACATCAAGGAACGGGATCGTCGCAAGCAAGTCTTCGCTTGCGGGGCTGGGTTCTCATCTAGGAGGGATGACATGTTGCGTAAAACAATGATCGCGCTCTGTACGGTGGCGTCCATCGCCGCGCTGACGCCAGGCGTCGCTTTGGCCCGCGGTGGTGGAGGCGGAGGTGGCCACGGTGGCGGAGGCGGCGGCTTTGGCGGCGGCCATGCCGGTGGTTTCGGTGGCGGTGGTTTCGGCGGCCATGCCGGCGGCTTTGGCGGAGGCGGTTTTGCCGCGCGAGGTTTTGGCGGCGGCGGTAACTTCGGCGGCAGCTTTGCGCGCGGTGCCGCGGTTGGCGCTGTCGGTGGCGTAGCCGCTGTTCAAGCTGGCCGCTTTGCAAACGGCGGATTCAACCACGGTGGCTTCAACCATGGCTTCCATCACGGCCACCGGTTCTTCGCCGGCGGCTTTGGCTACTACGACGGCGGCTACTGGGATTATCCGGACTACGCCTACGACGATTCCTACTATGGCGATGACTTTTACTACGACAACGGCAGCTGCTATGTGGTGCGGCGGCGTGTGCATACGTCATATGGATGGCGCGTGCGGCCGGTCCAGGTTTGCGGATAAGGTCTGCGGATAAGGTCTCGGCCGGTCGACCGTGGCGAAACGTCAGACGAAAAAGGCGCGCGGCCAAAAACACCGCGCGCCTTTCGATGTCGTGAGGGGTCAGCCGAGTACTTTGTACTTCTTGAACCAGTCCTGCATCTTGTTCCAGCCGTCTTCCGCCGCTTCCTTGCGGTAACTGGCGCGATAGTCGGCGTGGAAGCCGTGCGGGGCTTCGGGATAGATCTTGAACTCGGCGGGCTTGTTGGCTTTCGCGAGCGCTGCCTTCAGCGCCTCGACGTCGGCGACGGGAATGCCGGTGTCTTTCCCGCCGTAAAGTCCGAGCACCGGCGCCTTCATGTCGGGCGCAAGCTGGGTCGGACTCTTCGGCCACAGCGGGTTCGCCGGGTCAACCGGAGGCCCGTAGAAGGAGACGCCGGCCTTCAACGCTGGGCTGTGGGCGGCATATTCCCACACCGTACGGCCACCGCGGCAAAAGCCGATGATGCCGAGCCGGTCGGTGTTGCCGCCTTGCGCCTTGGCCCAGGCCACCGTGCTGTCGAGATCGGACAGCAGTTCGGCGTCAGGCTTGGCGTTGACGATCGGCAGAAGCTGCGGAATGTCGGTGATCTTGGTGAGGTCGACGCCCTTGCGGTAATAATAGTCGGGCGCAACGGCGAGCGCGCCGAGCTTGGCCAGACGCCGGGTCACGTCCTTGATGTATTCGTGCAGGCCGAAGATCTCCATCGCGACCAGAATGACCGGGGGATTGGCGACGCCCTTCGGGCGCGCGAAATAGCCGGGCATCTCGCCATCGGCGACCTTGATCTTGATGTCGCCGGCATCGAGGCCGTCGGTCGAGGTCGTGATCACGTCGGCCCGGACGGGGCCGGCGGCGAGCGTATAGCCCGCCGCGACAGCGGCGGATGCGGTCATAAAGCCACGGCGGGAGAACGGGGCAACCTTGGTCAGTCCGATGACATCGGGCGTCTGCTGGGTGTGGACGTTCATGTGGGATTCCTCAGGGATGGTGGCAAATGAGACACCACCATCCAGCCGATATTCCACGACGGACGCAAGTCACACCCAGGTCACCGGGGCGCGAGGCATTGCCACGGGGAGAAAGGAGGGGTGATAAGGGAATGTGGGCAGCGCAAAATGAACAAGGCCGTCGGCGGAGTATTGACGCCCACGGCCTTGCCAGCCCCGGATATTAAATTGGCTTGCGCCATCCGGCACCGACACCTTGCCTCAGTCGGACCGGCGCCGGTGTGAGCTAGTTCACAAAGCGGATAAAAAAGGTGCGGCCAGCCCTTGGGGGAAGGCTGGCCGCGCGCGGTCCGGTCGGGGACGGGGAGGGGTGGGGATGTGACCGGCTCGCGTAGCTCCTAAACCTGTTGTCAGTGATCCCGGGCGCTGGCGGTCGAAACCGCAGGCCTGGGGTCGCCGAGGGAAACCCATACGTTCGGGTCGCTCTGCGATTGGCGTTTGACGAAGCGGTAACCAGTCTCGGTCCAGGCCACGACGCTTTCGTTCTGGTTGTCCAGAATGAACTCGCCCTTGTCGGACTTGACGGTCAAAACCGCATGACCCTCGCCCATCTTGTCGCGCACCACCGTGATCAGAAGCGCCTCACGCGGCCATCCCGCGTCGATCAGCATCTTGCGCTTCATCAGCACGTAGTCTTCGCAGTCGCCGTAGCCGTCGGTCGGCAACGACCATTTTTCAACCACGCCCCAATGATCCATGTCGGTCATCGGCTTGACGGTGTCGTTGACCCATCGGTTGACCTTCAAGAGATCGCGCCAGGCCGCCTGCGTCATCACGATGTCGCGTGGCTGCGACGGGCCGCCTTTGCACTCAACCGGATTCTCGGTGCAAAACTCGACCCAGCCGATCGGCGCGCGCGTGGTATCGCCGAGGCTTGCGTAAAGCGTCCGCTCATCGGCCGCTCGCGCCGATGCACTCAATCCCAACAGGATGGCGGCAACCGCCAATCCCTTCCGCTCCCTGCAACCAAACATTGTGGCCCCCGTCTTTTTGTTGGGACCACGTTTCTCACAAAGGTTTTGCGCTGCGGCTAAGTACGCCGAGTACAATTGAGGCGAATACTCATCAATACTTCCGATAATTCGATCTGTATTTGAATAGAATTTTAGACACCTGCAATTGATTCAAATTTTATCAATTAACCGCTGGCGCCCTGCCGAAAGGCAGGTTTGGCGCCGCAAAGTCCGCCCCCATTAACCGAGACCGCGAGGGTATCGCCGGCTCTCCAAGGCGCCAGGCGGCCGGTTCTGGCGGCGAAAAGCCGGGAATCCGGCCATTTGGGGCTTTACCCCGCGGTAACGCTGTTGGAGATGGATCGGAAAACCTTGGCAAGGCGCCTAGTGGTCCAATTCTAACATTTGCATCCCGGTGCGGTTGGCGCTTTTGCAAATGTTAGAATCAAAGGACCACCAGCAAACGTAGGTTTGCTAGTGGAGTTCTGGATTTGACATTCGCATCGCGAATTCGCGGTAACGGGTAGCGAATGTCAAATCCACTCCGCTAGCGCCATGCATGCATGCCGCACAAGAAAAACCAAGAAAGGGAGCGACAATGAAGAAAATGTTTTGGGGCCTTGCGGCCGTACTATGCCTTGCGACCGGCCCGGTGGCGGTTGCCGAGGACGCCGTCCGCATCAATCCGACCGATCCGCAGCCGACCTGCACCCTGTGTCCGGGGACCTATATCCCGGCGGCCGAGCTCGAGCGCTACACGCAGAAAGCCATCGCCGAGAAACTGATCGATCAGCAGGTGCGCGACATCGACATCGGCAAGGCGCGGATCGGCATCGGCATGGTTCATCGCGGCCGGCTGGAGAAGCCGGCGCCCGATTCAGTCGCCGAGCACGACCAGATCAGCGAGGTCTACCACGTGATTTCAGGCGCTGCGACGCTCGTGCTCGGTCCCGATATCGTCAACCGGCAGCGGCGGCCTTCGACCATGCGTACGGTGAGGGAGTTCAACGGTCCCGGCAATAATGGATCCGACGTAAAAGACGGCATAGCCTATGAGATCAAGGCCGGCGACGTCGTGGTGATTCCGGCCGGCACCGGCCACTGGTTCACCAGGATCGAGGACCACGTCGACTACCTGATGATCCGGATCGACCCGGACAAGGTGACGCCGCTCAAGGGCGAAGCGCAGTCGATGGAATATCTGTCGAAAGCCGCTACCAAAGGCGAGTAAGCCTTTTATCAACGCGCGGTGACGGCGTCCTCGAGCGTCTCGGCCACCTGTTCGTGGACGAATTCGAGCGCAAAGCCTTCCTCGAGATTGCGCACCACGCGCGACTGGACCTTGCCGAGCAGCACCAGCGATTTCAGCGGCGGGCGGTTCTCGGCCGCGATCGCCGCGCCGGAGCGCGACATGTCGATGATGCGGCAGGTCATCTTGGTGCCGTCTTCGAGCGTGAGCAGCGAGATCGGGTTGCGTGGAATGATACGGTCGTGGCGGCGATCTTCCGGCAGATTGAGGATGTCGCGGTTGGCGAGCCAGGTCAGTTGTGCGGCGAGCTTGTCGCGCTTGCGCGCGGTCGCGCCCACCGTCATCGCAAAGCCGTTGTCGATGATGCGGGTGATCTTGCCTTCGACCCGTCCGATGTGATCGAGATAGGCGATCACGCGGTCGCCGACATTGCCGATGCCGGGCGCCAGCAGCGCCAGTCCACCCGGCGACATATTAATGATCTGGCAAGGAAATTCGCGCCGGTCCGGCAGCATGTAACGGCCCAGAAGATGAACCTTCACCCGCTGGAAGCGCCGCCGCTCTTCGGCGGACGGCAAAATTGATTTCTTGTTTGCTAACGCCATCGTCGCCGCCAGAGCATCTGCTTATCGACCCTACGGCCGGCAAGGTTAATGAGCCGTTAGCAAGATGGAGGGAACCCGTTCATGCCACTTTTGGTCGCGCTTCGGGCAGGTGATTGAAGGCCCACAGCAGTACAGGACACGCCAGAATGACGATGGCTCCGAAATCCAAGGCAGCGGCCGCACTGCCGGTCGATTTGGCCAGGGCGCCCGCCACAACCGGGCCCAGCATCATCGTGGCGTAATAGAGGGTGTAGAAAATGCCCATGCCGATTGCGCGTGTCTCCGGCTTCAGGACTTGCGCAGGCAGGCTCATGATCGGTCCGACCGGCAGGCCACTGAGCAGACCGATCGCCGTGACGACCGAGATCACCGCGCCGCTGCGTGGCAGGGTGGTCATCAGCACGGCGAAGATGATGCAGCCTGCGACCAGAACCAGATTCGGCCGTTGGGTACGATCGGCGAGATAGCCGCCGAGCGGAACGGATATCACCGCCAACCACAGCACGAGGCTGATGGCGGAGCCCGCCGCCGATATCGACCAGCCGCGCTCGCCCAGCATCGAGGGCCCAAAGCTGAAGATCATGGCAAAGCCGACATTGAAAAGGCCCCAGATCAGGCCGGCGGCAGTCAAGGCTGTGAACGTCATGCGATCGGGCCACGACGATCCGGCGTTCGCCGTCGTCGTGGTCTTCGGCGGTGACGGATAGGCGGCTGCGAAAAGCGCGATCCCCAGTGCGATTGTGGCCGCGACCGTGAGATAGACCGCCTCGACGCCGAGCGCGGTTGCAACCAGAGGGAGAAAGACCAGCGAAAGCGCAATACCCGCCGGCCACGAATTGACGAAGATCGCCATCGCGGTGGCGATCTCCCTGCCGGCAAACCAGTCGGCGACCATCTTCGTCATCTGGACATTGAACATGACGCCGCCGGCGCCGCTGACGAGCCTGCCCGCGACCTGCATGACCCACGAAGACGACAGCGCCATTGCCAGCTCGCCGATCAGCATCAAGAGAAGCGATGTCATCACGGTAGGTCTGTCACCAAACCGTCTTCCGATCGCGCCGCCCGGCAGCGCGAGGACCAGGCCGGGCGCGAAATAGAGCCCGATCAGCCATCCGATATCGGCAGCAATACGTAGTTGCTGAACGAAGCGGCCGCCACACAT
>CAVVLH010000128.1:0-21651 GCA_963748805.1 uncultured Alphaproteobacteria bacterium
CTCCGGCTCCTTGAAGGTCTGCGCGTGAAACAGCACGCGCACCGCCGCCGGGATATGTCCGTAATCCGGCTTGGCGCGATAGTTGTAGATCCATTGCTGCACCACGCCGAGCGAGGCGCGCGGATCGATCTCCTGCGTGGAGACGGCAAACGCAGGTTCGACGAATAACAGGACGGCTAGGATGAAGGCGACGCGACGCATGTGATGCTCCCGACAAGCGCTCGCTCACATTGCAGCCTCGATGCAGAGAGCGCCATTTGGGCAACAGGCTAAAAAACATTTGGGCCGGCATAAGGACATTTTCTGGATGGCGCACCACGCCTCACGTCGAAATTGTGGCGACCGTCAAGCTTTAAGGCACCAACTCTCCCCGCCGCAGACATTGTTTCGCCCTCCCTGCAAATTTGGATGAAACCGGGCTAGTGTCCCAATTCCGAAGTTCGTATCCTTCTCCGGAGCCACGTTTCGAACTTCGGAATCGAAAGGACACTAGCAAACCTATTGCCCTAGTGTGGCTTTGGTTCAGAAGTCCGCATGACGAACTCGCGGCGATAATGATGCGGACTTCTGAGCCGCCACACTAGGGCGCGCGGGATATCGGGTTCAGGCGTGACAGGTAGTGTGAGATCGTGGACGGCGTTGGGCTTTGGTTTGGCCCTCGCAATGAGTATGACGCTCAGCGCAGCGTCATCTCGAGCCGAAGATACCAAGCCCAGCGATGTCGAGGAAAAGGCTCGCGCCGCGATTTCCGTCGAGGGCAACAAGCGCGTCGATGTCGCGACCGTGCGCTCCTACTTTCACCCGTCCGCCGACGGTCGCTTCGATGAAACCGCGCGGGATGCGGCGCTGAAGGCGCTGATCGGAACGCATCTGTTCGAAACCGTGTCGATCGAACGCAGCGGTGAAAAACTGATCGTGCATCTGCACGAGGCGCCGGTGCTGGATAAAATCATCTTCGAGGGCAACAAGCGCGTCAAGGACACCGAGCTTACGCCTGCCCTGGAATCCAAGCCGCGCGGCAGCCTGCAACGCTCAACCGTGCAGGCCGACGTCAACCACATCATCGATACCTACAAGCATCTCGGACGCGACGACGTCACGGTGAAACCCGTGGTCATCGACCGCGGCAGCGACCGCGTCGATCTCATCTTCGAGGTCACCGAAGGCGCCAAGACGCCGGTCCGGCAGATCAACTTCACCGGCAACACCGTCTTTGGCAAGCGCCAGCTCGCCGCCGTCATCAAGACCTCCGCCACCAACATGCTCAGCTTTCTGCTCGGCGGCGACGTCTACGATCCGGATGTCGTCAACGCCGACCGCGAGCTGATCCGCACCTACTATCGCGCCAAGGGTTATGCCGACGCCAATGTGCGCAGCGTGACGCCCGAATACGATCCCGCGACGAAAGGCTTCACGCTGACTTATGCGATCGAGGAAGGCCCGCTGTATCATTTCGGCGAGATCACGATCGACTGCCATGTCGACGGCGTCGATCCGGAAAAACTGCGCCGCCTGCTCAACGTGCAGGCCGGCGCGCCATTCAACGGCACCGCGCTCGACAACAGCAACGACAAGATTTCGACCGAACTCGCCAGGCTCGGCTATCCCTTTGCCCGCGCGCTGCCGCGCAGCTGGCGCGATGTCAACGCGCGCCGCATCGACGTGAGCTTTGCGATCGAACAGGGTCCGCACGCCTATCTCGAGCGCATCGACATCCACGGCAACACCCGCACCCGCGATTACGTGATCCGCCGCGAATTCGATATTGCCGAAGGCGACGCCTTCAACAAGGGACTGATCGACCGCGCTGAGCGAAGGCTAAAGGCGCTGGATTACTTCAAGACCGTCAAGATCACGACCAGACCGGGCTCGGCGGCGGACCGTGTCATTCTCGACGTCGGGTTGCAGGAGAAAGACACCGGCGATTTCAACATCTCCGGCGGCTATTCGACCACCGACGGCTGGCTCGCCGAAATCAAACTCGGCGACCGGAGTGTCGGCGGCACCGGCGTGGCGCTCAACTCGACCTTCAGCTACGGCCAATACGCCCGCGGCTTCGACGTCTCGGCCACCGATCCCGGCTTTTTCGGCAACCGCGCCTCGGCCGGCATCGACCTTTCGGCCAAGCAGACCGACGCCAGTCCCTATGTGTCCTACGGCACCGAAAATTACGGCGCGACCCTGCTGATCGGCACGCCGATCTCCGAACAGCTCGGCGTGAAGTGGCGCTATTCGATCTCGCGGCAGGACATCACCGTCGATCCCGCCTCGCTCGCGGCTCCGCCCTCGATCGTGGTGCAGCAGGCAGCCGCGACCGGGCCGCAATGGGTCTCGGCGGTCGGCGACACCGCGACCTATTCGACGCTCGACAATCCGAAAGCGCCGACCAACGGCTTCACGTCGCAACTGAGCCAGGATCTCGCAGGTCTGGGCGGTGACGTCCGCTTCCTGCGCACCACGGAAGATTTCAGATATTACCATGCGCTCAACGACGACGTGGTGGCGCTGGCGCGCGCGCAGGGCGGCTACATCACCGGATGGGGCGGCAGCCAGGTGCCCTTGATCGACAACTTCTTCGGCGGCCCGTCGATGGTGCGTGGTTTTGCGCCCTATGGTTTCGGGCCGCGCGACCTGACGCCCGGCACCACCATGGATAATGTCGGCGGCAGCATGTACTTTGCGACGACGGCCGAACTCCAGAGCAATATTCCCGGCGTGCCGGCGGAATATGGCCTCAAGGCCATTGCGTTTGTTGATGCCGGCAGCGTGTTCCGCTACAACGGGCCGACGACGTTTCCGGGCTCAAGCCAGTCGCTGCAACTTGCCAATTCCAATGTGCTGCGCTCTTCGGTCGGCGCCGGGCTGACCTGGGCCTCGCCGTTCGGCGGGCTCACCGTGACCTATGCCGCGCCGATCACCAAGGCCTCCTATGACGTGACGCAGCCGCTCGGCTTTACCGCTTCACCATTTTGAGAGCGACCCCACGCCTTGGTATAGGTCCCCTTGAAGCGCCGGGGAAGCCACCTCACATGGAGATGGAACGATGCATAATGACGGAGGCGATTGTGAAGAAATTTCTTTTAGCTGCTGCTTTGACCGCCGCGGTTGTCACGGGCGCGACAGCGCAGACCTATTACGATCCCTCGCCGCGGGACCCGCCGTTCGGCAAGGGTAACCCCGGCAACGACACCTATCACCGGCCGAGCCAGACCGATCTCTGGGGCCCGGTCGATACCTGGGGCGTTTCCGGCCCCAGCGTGAACAACAATGAGACATCGCAAGGCACGCGGGTTCGACGCGTGCCTCCGGCGAGAACATGGTGAAGCAGGGTTTCGTCCCGACGCGGATTAAAAAAATGGCCCCGATGAAGGGGCCATTTTGCTAATTACATCTTCTTGTCCATCATCGGCTTCTTCATCATGTGATGATGCATGTGATGATGGTGGTGCATGTGATGGTGCATATGATGATGCATCACCATCTTCTCTTTAGCGCTTGCGATCGACGGCATGGCGAACGCAACAGCAACCAGCGCGGCTAGCGCATAAGAAAAATGTTTCATGGAATCCCTCTCGCCCTCTTGGTGCATGCTGATGCAGGCACGAAACAAGGAATAACAAACGCGTCCATTGCCGCCAACACAAGAATTATGAACGGATGTTCAGTTACAGTTCAGGCCGAGCGGGCGCAGCTGGTGACGGCGCAGCCAGGCCTTGGATTCCATTTCACCGTCGCAGTGCAGCAGCGACCTGAAGCCAACGCTCATTGAATTAAGGCAAGCGGTTCGCTTTCCTGGCGGGCTTCGAAACAAACCGGAAAAGAATCTCTCGCGCTACATCCGCCCGGATTGCGGTCACCTGCCCTTCCATCCGGTTGATCGGGCAACAGCTTTGCTCGTTATGTTCGTATGTTGTGTCAAAGCGCCGCAAAGAACTGTCATTGCGCTGTTAGAAACCTGCCAGATTACCGCAACAACGCGCGGGTAGGTTCGCCATGTCGAACAACATATTCCCTCTCTGAATAAAAAAATTCGTGATCGCGATCGCAACGTGCGGGCTGGCGGCGCCGCCGCAGCGGACGCTTGCGCATGGGCAGGTGCGGCTTGGTACGACGGTTTTCGGCCATTTCTCGTCTCATCGTCGCGGTTTGCGGTGGGAATTCCTTTGGGATTCTGCTGGGTCTTTCCGCGGGCGGCTTGACAGCGTGGCTCGCCGCGACCGCGTTGCAGGCGCAAACGAGCGTGGCTCAGGCGCCAGCAAGCGTAGCGCAGGCGCTGCCGGACGTTTGCGTCCGGCCTGAGCCCGGAAGCACGGTCGCAGAGCCGGCCGAGCTGCGCAGCCACGACGGCGTCCTCGAGACTGATTTGCGCATCCTCGACGAGAGGCTGGCGAACGGCACCAGCCGCTACTGCTATTTGACGCCGGACGGCAAGCCGTCGCCGACCTTGCGGCTCAAGCCGGGCGATCAACTGGTCATCCATTTCAAGAATGACCTCGTCGATCTCGATGCGAAAGCCCTCGACACGACAACGCCCGCGATCGACCGGCCGCTCGCCGGGGCGCCGATCTGCACGGCGAAAAAAGCTGCCGACCCTTGCGAGAGCGGCGCGATGACGCCGGTGTCGACCAACCTGCATTTCCACGGGCTCACCGTGCCGCCGGTCTGCCACCAGGACGACGTGCTGAAGACCTCGATCCAGCCCGACGACGCGGCCTTCGAATATCGCCTGCGCATCCCCGAGGACGCCGCCCCCGGCCTCTACTGGTACCACCCGCATATCCACGGCTTCAGCAAGACGCAGGTGCTGGGCGGCGCTTCCGGCGCCCTGATCATCGAGGGCATCGAGCGCGCCGATCCCGCGCTGGCAGGCCTGCCCGAGCGCGTGATCGTGATCCGCGATCAGGATCTGATCAATCCGGACGCTGCGCCCTCGCGGTCCGAGCCGGTGTTGTCGAAGAGCCAGCTCGACAGCGACGGCGACGCCGTCAATACCGGCACCGGTTTCGGCAAGCCGTCGAAGGACCTGTCGGTCAACTTTGTCCCGGTGCCCTATCCGAACTATCCGCCGGCAACGCTGACGATGAAGCCCGGCGAAAAGCAGCTCTGGCGCGTGCTCAACGCCTCGGCGATCACCTATCTCAATCTCGCGGTGCTGGTTCGCCGCGCGCCGCAGAAGCTCGGCGTCGTCGCGCTCGACGGCGTGCCGCTGCAATTCGACGGCAGCCCGTCGCCGCCGGTGCAATGGGTCGAACATATCGGCGTGCCGCCGGGCTCGCGCGCCGAATTCATCGTCGAGGGACCGCCGGCAGGTAGCGGCGCCTTGCTGGTGACGCGCGCGGTCGACACCGGCCCCGCCGGCGAGAACGATCCCAACCGCGCGCTGGTCGCGATCACGGCGTCAACCGACGCAACCGAACCGCAGGCCTCGCTGCCCGCGCAGGCCGCGCCGCTGCCCAAACCGCTGCGGCCATGGGTCGGCGACGTTGCTCCCGTACGGGTGCGAAAACTTTTCTTTTCCGAGCAACAGGAGAACCCGAACGATCCCAATAGCCCCACCAAATTTTTTCTGACCAACGACGGCGACACGCCAAAGCCGTTCGATCCGCAATCGGACGCCGCGGATATCGTGGTCAGGCAAGGCGACGTCGAAGACTGGATCATCGAGAACCGCTCGATGGAGCTGCACGATTTCCACATCCACCAGCTCCACTTTCAATTGCGCGAGTGGTCCGGCATTGCCGTCAACGAGCCGTTCCTGCGCGATACCGTGAACGTCCCCTACTTCAACGGCCGGATGCTGACCTATCCCAGCGTGCGGCTGCGCATGGATTTTCGCGATCCCAACATCGTCGGCACGTTCGTCTATCACTGCCACGTTCTCGAGCACGAGGACGGCGGCATGATGGGCAAGATCAGGGTCGTGCCGGGGAAAACTGCGACTTCGACGACGCCATCCAATCTGCAACACAAAGGAGAGCTTTAATGCGCGACAAACGTAAGTCACGTTGGCTGCAAGGTTGCCGCCTTGCCCTCAGCGTCATGGCGCTGGGTCAATTCATCGCCACCCCCGTCCTCGCCGATCCGTTCCCGGGCTTCCCCGGCCTGCCGGGATTCCCCGGCATTCCCGTCGGCTTCCCCGGCTTCCCCTTCCCGGGCGGCAACGAAGCCCGCACGCCGATCAAGCACGTCATCGTCATCATCGGCGAGAACCGCAGCTTCGACCACGTGTTCGCCACCTACGTGCCGAAGAGTCCGGCCAGACCGTCGACAACCTGCTCTCCAAGGGCATCATCACGCTCGATCCAAACAAGAACGCGGTCCCCGGACCGAACTTCGAGAAGGCGCACCAGCTGGCAGCCCAGGACCTCGGTCCGCAACGACGCGTTCCTGCTGAGCCCGCCGAAGCAGGCATTCCCCAACGAGCAGCTGCCGGCCCCGCTGGTCGGCGGCCCCAAGGTCTCCTACATTCCCAACAATGCGGCAGTCGACGCCGATCACCAATGCGCGCGAGCTGGCGCTGCGAAGCAGTCGGAAACCGGACTGCGACCGGATTATTATCAGTATCTGCTGACCGGCGGCACCGGCCAGACCTCGAAGACGCCGGACCAGCGCATCACCAACGTCAACGCGCTGCCGGCCGGGCCGTTCCAGCTCACCGGCAGCAGCATGCCCTACGACTCCTATGCGGCGAGCCCGGTGCATCGCTTCTATCAGATGTGGCAGCAGTTGAACTGCAACGTGTCGGCGGCCAGCCGCGACAATCCCTCGGGCTGCAACGGCAAGCTGTTCGCCTGGGTCGAAGTGACCGTCGGCGCCGGCACCAACGGCGCCGCGCAGCCCGCGAACTTCAGCACCGAATATTCGCCGACCGGGACGACCACGGGCGAAGGCTCGACGGCGCTCGGCTTCTACAACGTGCAGAAGGGCGACGTGCCCTACTTCACCAGCCTCGCCGACAACTACGCGATGAGCGACAACTTCCATCAGTCGGTCAACGGCGGCACCGGTGCCAACCACATCATGTTCGGCCATGCCGACATGATCTGGTACAGCGACGGCAACGGCCATGCGGCTGTTCCGCCGAACGGCAAGGAAGTCTTCACCGCGCCTTACATGGAAGGCCCGAATCCCGACGCCGGCGTCGTCAGCGAAATCGAAAATCCGAATCCGGCGCCCGGCACCAACAACTGGTACACCGAGGACGGTTACGGCAACAGCTACAACGCCGGCTATCCGCCGCCCTACGCCGCAGCCCGGTTTCCGGCGGCGGTTCCTACAGCGACTGTTCGGATCCCTCGCAGCCCGGCGTCAAGCCGATCGTGCAGTATCTCAAGTCGCTGCCGCGTCCGATCAATCCGCGCTGCGAAGCAGGCCACTATTATCTCTTGAACAACTACAACCCCGGCTACTTCGGCAACGGCAAGCGCGCCTATACCGACCAGAATCCGGCCAACACGCCGTTCACGATTCCGCCGTCCTCGACGCCGAGCATCGGCGACGTGCTTAACGCGAGCAACATCTCGTGGAAGTACTACGGCGATCAGTGGAACAACTACGTCAACGATCCCTATCAGCTCAACTACGGCACCAACGGGCCGAACGGCCGACGAGTACTGCAACATCTGCAATCCGTTCCAGTACGACACCTCGATCATGTCGCACCCGGAGCAGGTCGCAGCGCACATCCAGGATACCTTGAACCTGTATAGCGACATCTCGAGCAACAAGCTGCCCGCGGTCTCGATCGTCAAGCCGAGCGGATACGTCGACGGTCACCCGCCTCGTCCAAGCTCAATCTGTTCGAAGGCTTCGCCAAGAAGATCGTCGACCAGGTTCAGGCCTCGCCCTACGCCAAGGATACGGCGATCTTCATCACCTTCGACGAAGGCGGTGGCTACTACGACTCAGGCTACGTGCAGCCGCTCGACTTCTTCGGCGACGGCACGCGAATTCCGCTGATCGTGGTCGCGCCGCTACCTGAAGCCTGGCCACATTTCGCACGAATATGCCGATCACGTTTCGATCGTCAAATTCATCGAGCGCAATTGGGGTCTTCAGACCGATCAGCCACCGCAGCCGCGACAACTATCCCGAACCCGATCACCGAGTGGGATAACCCCTACGTTCCGGTCAACAGCCCGGCGATCTCCGACCTGTTCGACTTCTTCGACTTCGGCGGTCCGTTCGGCGGATTGTTTCCGTAGTAGCCGCTGACGGCATTTGGCCACATCAACCCTCCGCCGGCCCGAAAGGCCGGCGGATTTTTATTTGGCCATCAGGCCGCCCCGACGCAGCGGCAATAAAGAGCAACAAAACTCTCGCCTTCGCCGGGCTTGAACGGTGGTAGGGACCATAGCGTCCATGCATGGCCTGTTCCTCTGCCACGAGACCAACGGAGAAGATCGTGAAGAAATTTGTTCTGGCAATTGCCTTTGCTTCCGCGCTGACGGCGGGCGCGATCGCGCAAACCTCGGGCCTTGCGCCGCGGGACCCGCCTTTTGGCAAGGGCGATGCGAGCAACGACAGCATGCATGAGCCGAACTCGGCCGGCAGCAAATATGGCTACGGCTCGGGGAATCAAATTCCCCCGCGCGATCCGCCGTTCGGAAAGGGCGATGCCGACAACGACACTTCGCATTTGCCGAGCTCGGCCACGACCCGCGGCATGGCCACGGACGGCACGCGCAAAGCTGCGAACAGGAACGCCAGAAAGAACGACACCAGGAGCGTCATGAAGAAGGACAAGGACGCGACGCCGAAGGATACGGCGCCCAAGGATACGACGAAGACCGATACGGACTGACGCTTCAAGAACCTTACGTGCGGCTCGGATTTTGCCGAGCCGCAACGGCGCGTCGCGTCAACTGCGCTCCACTTTCTTGACGGCCTCATCGAGCGCGGCGGCGATGTTCTCGGCCGCCTCCGGATTGATCGGCCCCTGACGCAGCCGCAGCCGCATCGCCATCTTCAGGTTTTCCATCGCCCGCACGACCGGCGCCGGCACGCGGTCCGGCCCGTCGGCTTGCGGTGAGGTGCCACGCGCGAGCAGATCGTCCGCCGCCGCACGGTTGGCGACGAGAAAGGCTTCGCCTTCGGAGGTGATGCTGTAGCGCTTGCGGCCGGCCTCCTCGGTGTCGAGCGCGACATAGCCCATGTCTTCGAGCCAGGAGAGCGTCGGATAGATCACGCCGGGGCTCGGCGTGTAGCTGCCGCCCATGCGCTCCTCGATCGCCTTGATGAGCTCGTAGCCGTGACGCGGCCGCTCCGCGATCATCGCGAGCAGCAGAACGCGCAGTTCGCCGTAATCGAACAGCCGCCCGCCATGTCTGCCGCGGCGATGATGACGGTGGTGGCGATCGTGATGATCGCGATGTCTGTCATGGCCTGAGTGCTCATCGCCGTCGCTGTGGTCGCGGTGGCGACCAAATCTGTGTCCAAATCTCATATGCATTTCCAATCTCTGTTTGAATTTCACGTTCACGATATAGGACAAGATATATCTCAAATCAAGATATATCTAGATTGTATCGCGTTTTCGAACATACCATTGAATTTGCTTGTGAAAATTTAGAACTGGTAACGGAGACGTCTAAATAACGGCGGCCCAAGCCACTCCCGGAAGACGGCTTTCCGCCTGACGGATCTCCGTCACTCCGCTTTCTCGATATTCCAGAACACCGGCGTCGCGGGGCCATCCAGCACGCCGGACAACGAATTCCGCCAGGCATTGGCCACGCGATATTGCCCGGCCGGGATGTAGAGCACCTGGTCGTAGACTTCCTGCTGGATCTCGGTTGCGATCTTGTTTTGCTCTTCGCGCGAGGATGAACGCGCGAAGCGATCGCGCAGCGCTTCGATCTTCGCGTCTTCCGGCCAGCCATACCAGCCGCCGTCCTTGCCCTTGCCGTTGATCAGGAGGTTGCCGACCGGATTGACCAGATCGGCGCCGGTAAATCCGGTGAAGAACAGATTCCAGCCGCCTTCCCTCGGTGGCTTCTGGCTGTTGCGGCGGCTGACCACGGTCTGCCAGTCGGTCGCCTGCACATCGACCTTGAAGCCGGCTTGACGCAAAAGCTGCGCCGCGACGATCGGTTGCGCCTTCAAGGTCACCACATCGGTGGGCGCGAGCAGCACCACCGGCGTTCCGTCATAGCCGGATTCAGCCAGCAGCTTTTTCGCTTCCGCCATGCCGGTGCCCTTCACCAGCGAATCCGAGCCTTCCGCGGTTTCGAACGGTCCGCCACAGACAAAGACCGCGCCGCAGACGGTGTAATAGTCGGGATTACCGATCAGCGCCTCGAGCACGTCCTTCTGGTTCATCGCCAGAAACGCCGCGCGGCGGATCTTGACGTTGTCGAACGGCGGATACAAAAAGTTCATGCGTCCGATGGTGTGGAAACCGAGCTTGTTCAAGGTCTCGATGTGCAGATCGGGGTTGGCGGATAACACCGGCACCAGGTCGTAGGGCGTCACTTCCATGAAATCGATATCGCCGGATTGCAGCGCATTCACCGCGGTCTGCGCGTCCGGCATCGTGATCCATTCGACGCGATCGACCTTCACCACCTTGGCCCCGGCGGTCCAGCTCGGCGCTTCCTTGCGCGGCACGTAGTCGGTGTTCTTGACATAGACCGCCTTGACGCCGGGCTGGAATTCGGACGCCACGAACTTGAACGGACCGGAGCCGATCTGCTCCTTGATCTGCTGACCCGGCGGGGTCTCGGCCATGCGCTTGGGCATCATGAACGGCACCACCGCCGACGGCTTTCCGATCGCTTCCAGCACCAGCGCGTAGGGCTCCTTCAGCCTCAGCGTGATGGTCCTTTCGTCTGATGCCTCGAGGCTGGCGGTAAAATCCATCAGCTTCTGGCCCATGCCGTCGTTGCGGCCCCAGCGCTTCAGCGAAGCGACGCAATCCTCCGCGGTGACAGGCAGACCGTCATGCCACTTCAAGCCATCGCGCAGCGTGAAGGTGTAGGTCAGTTTGTCGTCGGAGATTTTCCAGTCCGCCATCTGCGGCTGGATTTTGAAATGGGCATCCATCGCCAGCAGCGTGTCGTAGACCATGTAGCCGTGGTCGCGGGTGATGTAGGCGGTGGTGAAGCCGGGATCGATCACCCGCAGATCGGAATGCATCACCGCGGTGATGGTCTTGCCGGCCGCGAAGGCGTGAGGCGTCGGCAGCCCCGCAAACAGCAGCGCCAAGGCCAACGCGAAGTCTGACCGGCGAAAGCGACATCGACAACGCAAGCTTCGAAACATTCGACAACTTCCCGAAATGACCGATCGTCCCACCGGGCACAGCCACGCAAGATGCGTGCCGGACCTTCAACGGTCACCGCGGAACTTAAAGGCCGGTCGCGGGTTAGCGCTCGCTCTCCTCTTGCGGGTTCCAGTCATGAAACAGCCGACAGTCCTGATTTGCGTCCTGCTTTCCGCTCTCGCCTTGAGCGGCTGCGGCGTCAAGGGCGATAAAGGTGACAAGGGCGACAAGGGCGACGCAGGCCCGGCGGGACAGACCGGGCCGGCCGGCCCCCAGGGCGCGGCGGGCCCTCCCGGCAAGGACGGGCGCGACGGCGTTTCGCCTCCGCTGCCGTTTAGAGTGGTGCGCTCGGAAGCCGACGGCGGCATTTCAAAGCCGGCGATGTGCGGCACCAACGAGGTCATGATCAGCGCCACCTGCATCACGAAGTCAGGCGATGCGGCGCTGGCGCCGCGAACGCTCGGCGACAGCGGCGCGAGCTGCGATGCCAAGCCGGGCCAAAGCGATCCGCCGCAGGCTGTGATCCTCTGCACCAAGCCGCAGCAGCCATAACCGCCGGGACCACAAACACGGCGAAAGACCTCTGCTGACACCCACGTGACGGTGAGGAACTTCGCCGCCGCCGGCGGGTTATTGCGGTGCATCAATTCATTCGGAGACCGCTGAAATGCCGAAGATTTCGCCGAGCGAGGCCATCGCTCACATCCTGCCGACGCATGATCGCAACCTGGCCGATCAGGCGATCGCCCAACTCGACGAATGCGGCTATCGGATCGTGGAAAAGGATCGCATCAGCGCGACGCCGGATCTTCCCACCGACATCGTGCCGCTGCATCCGGCCGCAGCAGCCCTTCGCCGCGAAATGGCGCTGACGTAACGCGCGGAAGACTGCGTCCTCCCATTCGAAATAATAACCGGCTCCAGCGGGCAAAATGACGCTGGAGCCGGTTTGATCCGCCGGGCGTTTAGGGGACTGTCCAAACGAATCGAAGCAGACGTTAGCGCTCAATTTGATGAGCGGGTGTGGCGATTTGTTTCGGTAAGTGTCGGGGCGAGGGCCTCACCCCTTCCCCGGCCAGGCCAGCATCGCGGAAGCCGCCACGCCTTTCAGCTCCGCTGAAGTGGCGCCGTCGCGTGCCTGAAGCGCCATGCCCTGAAAGACGCTGAGATAGAACCGGCTCAAGCGATCGATGTCGGTTGATGCCGGCAGTTCGCCATCGGTCACGGCCACCTCCAGCCGCGCGCGCAAATCACGCAACATCGCTTGCCGGACTCCTTTGACGACCTCGGCGACCGCGGCCGGCCATTCGTCGCCGACACCGCCCAACACCGCCATGCAGCCTGCCGGGATCGGCCCGGTTTCAGGCAGGATCTCGGTCGCAGCCCCCAGCATCTTCTCGACGCCGTCACGCGCGCTTGTCGCCGCCAGTCTGTCCCAGATCGTGGGCCCGACCGTCTTGACGTAATGCTCGATGGCTTCGAGATAGAGCGCTTCCTTGCTGCCGAACGCCGCATAGAGGCTCGGCGAGCGGATGCCCATGGCGTCGCAGAGATCGTTCATTGAGGCCGCCGAAAAACCCTTGCGCCAGAACACCAGCATCGCGGCGGCAAGCGCGGTTTCGCGATCAAATTCCCTGGGCCGTCCGATCACCACTTTTCCCGCCCTTTCTGTAATGAGTAACACATAAGTCATTTGAACTCGCCCTTCAATGGTTTAAATAGTTCTGTGTTGATCATTACAAATATGGAGCAAGATCATGTCATTGCAAGGAAAACGGGCGCTGGTAACGGGCGCAAGCCGGGGAATTGGCGCTTCAATCGCAAAAGCGCTGGCGGCCGAGGGCGCCGATGTCGCGATCACCTATGAAAAGTCGGCCGATCGCGCCAACGAGGTCGTCCGCGCCATCCGCGAACACGGGCGCAAAGGCGTCGCGATCCAGGCCGACGGCGCCGATGTCACAGCGGTTCAGGCTTCGGTCGAGAAGACGGTCAGAGAGCTCGGCGGGCTCGACATCCTCGTCAACAATGCCGGAATCTTGCGGGTCGGCGGATTGAAAGACAATTCAATCGCCGACATCGACGCGCTGCTCGACGTCAATGTGCGTTCGCCGATCGTCGCGAGCCAGGCGGCGCTGGCGCATCTGACCAAAGGCGGTCGCATCATCACCATCGGCAGCTACTTTGCCGATCGCGTGCCCGCCCCCGTGCTGACGGTTTATTCGGCCACGAAGTCGGCGATGGTCGCCTTCACCAAGGGACTGGCGCGCGAGCTCGGTCCAAGTGAGATCACCGTCAATCTCGTTCAACCCGGCTCGATCGACACCGACATGAATCCGGCGCACGGCCCGTTCGGCGACACGCTGCGGCAGTTCATGGCGCTCGGTCATTACGGCAAGCCGGACGACATTGCGAACGCGGTCGCGTTCCTGGCGAGCGACAAGGCGAAATACATCACCGGCACGACGCTGACGGTGGACGGCGGCGCGAACGCTTGAGCGGTATGCGAACCATGACGTCGTCCCCGCTTGCGCGGGGACGATCCATACGCCGAAGCAGAGCTTCGGCTGGATCGCATCTCTTTTGGTACAGCCCGTATTGAGCGCAATTGTCCTAATTTGAATCGTGCGGGGTCCTAATTCGTTAATTCTCTGCGGATCATTTTTCGATGGTTGAGCAAAATTGAACAGCAGCTCGAGGTTGCGACGCAGGATGATGGCCCGTCACCGCCCCCGTACGGCTTCCACCGGTGATTGAGAGTGTTGGGCTCCCGCCGACGACGCGAGTGCATCCCATGCGTCAAATTCCATTCCCACCGCCATATCCGGCGAACATATCCGTGTGGATACGCCACTGCCCCAACTGCAATCCGTCGAGGGTCATGAACATCAAGACGATCCGGCCCTCCCTGTTCAGGGGATACGATCTGGTGATTTATGAATGCCGGAGGTGTGGAGCAGAAGCTTTCGGGCCAGTCGAGTAAGGTCGCGGCCCGCGGACGCCGGATCCTGAAGATGCAAGTTCCGGTTCCCGGAACTGTACGAATTTTCAGCAACCATTCCGCGAAACCATCGGCACCTCTCTTGATTGACGTGATGTCAGAAAGGGAGAAACAACGATGGGACAATCAAGATCATTCCGCCCGACCGCCGTAGTCGTCGAAGACGATCCGATCCAGCGCGAGATGATTGCCCTGTTGCTGGAACAAACCGACTACGACGTCATCCAGTGCGAGGACGCGGAGACCGCCGAGCTGGCCTTGAGCCGGCGCCCTGCGCTGCTGGTTACCGACGTCACGCTCGTCGGCGACATGACCGGCATCGAGCTGGCCGAGCGCGCCCGCGAGGTCGATCCGGCGCTCCGCGTCATCGTGATGTCCGGGCAGCCGCCGGCAAAAACACTGCCGGAGGGCGTGACGTTCTTCGCCAAACCGTTTTATGCGATCGAGCTGATCCGCGAAGTGAATGCGGGCCAATGACATTGAGGTGAGCATCGAGGTGAACATCGAGTCTGCGCGCCGATAGCGGCCACATTGTTGGCTGCTATCGGCGGCTGCTATCGATCGATATCCCAGCCGGCCCGGCGAAGATGATCGGATCCGCCTGGACCGACCACAAACGCCAGAAATTCGGAAGCGGTGTATGGATTGGTCGATCGCGCGGCAATCGAGGCTGAATAAACCGTTGTGAGATTCAGCGTGTCAGGCAGATAGCCCGCGAAGGCAACGCCGTCGCCGCCGATGATCTCGCTCGCCTGCGTCATGCCGATGGTAGCGCTGCCGGATGAAACCGCCTTGACGATTTCAGCGCCGGTCTTGCAGAGCACGGCCTTGGCATGCACGGCGTCGGCCACGCCAAGCGAAGCAAACATCTTCTCGAAAAACGGTCCCGAGGTGCCGCCGCCGTTCGGATCGATATAGGCGATCTTGTCCGCGGAAAGAACCAGCGCCCGGAACATCTCGGCCGATGTGAGGTCAGGCATCGTTGCGCCCGGGCGGACGGCGACGCCAAGCCGCATCTTGCCAATCACGGCTTCATCGGCGAGGAGCGCGCCTTGTTTGGCGAGCGCCTTGACGCCGGCCGACGACGTCATCACGAGATCGGCGGCCTCGCCCGCCGCCGCGCGCGTGGCGACTTCACCGGCGTTGGCAATCGACACCTGAATTTTGGCGCCCGTCGCCTGCTCGAAGGCCGGCGCCGACGCCCGCAAGGCGCTGGCAAAAACGCCGGTCGCCAACACGCGAACCGGCTCCTCCGCAACCGCGGGAAGTTGGGTCGCAAGCCAGGCTATCAGGCTTGCGAGAAGCCAGAACCTTTTGCGGCGCGAGACTATCAGACCTGACAACAATTGATTTCCATGATTTTTTCTGACGCTATCGAACACAGGCATCGCCGCTCATGATATGAGGTGACGGGTAACTTTGCACCTGAATTTGAATGGCGTTGCCGCCGCCGAATATCCAAAGCGCGATGAGATTTGGTTAAATCGTCATCGCGCTTTAGATATTTGATAAAGCATGATCTCCGCGCAAACGCGTTCCGCGTTGGCCGCGAGGAAAAACCGCTTCACACTTTTCCGGATCATGCTTTAGGGTGAACCGATGTCGCGCCTCCTGTGTCTATCCATTGCTGTGGCTGTTTCGCTGCTGTCGGTCGCAGCCCAGGCCGCGCCGGCTCCCAAGAAGGCCAAGCCGGTCTGGCATGGCTACGGTTTCCTGCCCGGCTATCAGCAGCCGCTGAGCAACAGCCAGCCGATCTATGCCCAGAAAAACGGGTTACGGCGTTACGCACGCCAGAACCGGCGGCCCTGGTATATCGACCCCACCCCTCGATATTACGGCTGGGACGACGAATTGCACTATCCCGGCCGGCCCGGCTTTTACAACGGCCACTACAATGGCGGCACCTTCGGTCCGTGCTGGACGCGAACCCCGATCGGACCGGTCTGGAATTGCGGCTGATCTCGTCAGCTTGACCTCTTCCCGCCTGTCGCTAACCTCCCCGCCTTCGAGCTACGGCGGACAAGCGCGCGGCGAAGTGAACTATCATGATTTCGTCTTCGACTTTGCGCGCAAGCACCTAATGCTTCTTCTCATATGAAGCCACGATCAGCTCCGATTGGGCGATCTGCGCCTTGACGCGCTCGATTTCCGATTGGGTTTCGGGGAAGACCTCACCGCCGGCAGTATTTCCATTTTCGAGCTGTTCGAGGATCGCGCGGTTCTTCGCGATCTGCTCGATGTGCCACTGGATCTCGGTCTCTTCGGCCTTTTCAGTCTCTTCAGCCTTTTCAGTCTCTTCAGTCATGGGCGGCTTCCTGGAATCGTTCAGAGACGAAACGGCCCCAGCTTCGGGGGAAAGCCGGGGCCGATATTTGACCGGAGCGCTGATGGGGTACAGAAGCCCTCCGGTATCAAACCAAGCGCAAGCTCGCTTGTTCGTTCCCGCAACAACCTGCGACAAAAACGGCCCCGCCTGTACGGGCATAAAGGCGGAGCCGCCGACGGCGGGGGCACCCGAGGAGGAAAGGTCCGCCGTCCTGAAAACTACGGGCGATATCGCGTTAGGTTTCGCGGGACCTCATTCACGATCGCGAGTGGTCAAATCTGGACAGTCGCAGGTGGTTTGGGAACGAGCGCCGATCGAGGCCGCCGGTTCAACAAATAGAGAGTGGTGACCCAGGCTCTGCGATCTCGGTAAGAGCGCAGGGCCTTTTTTCTCGAACCGCTCAAACCGACGGCGCCAATTCCGCGGCGACGAAAAGCGAGAACGACCGCCCGGCAACCTTGTAGGCGCTGTCGAACGCGAACGTCGCGGCGGATGCGCCGTCAGCGAAGACGGTATCGAGCAGCAAGGTCCATTGCGGGCCGGCCGAGGTGTGCGGCAGCTTGAATTCGACTTCGTCTTCGGAAGCATTCATGATGATCAGCACGCTGTCGTCCTCACCGTGCCGCGCGATCGCGGTTTTGCGGCAGCGGCCGTCCAGCATCGCGCCGAAGCACCTGATCCAGCCCGTGTTCCATTCCTCCGGCGTCATTTCGCCGCCGCCGGCGGCTATCCAGGTCACGTCGCGAATGTCGAGCTGGGTGTCGTGTTCACCGGTCAGGAAGCGGCTGCGGCGCAGGATCGGATAATCGCGCCGCAACTGGATCAGGCGTTTGGTGAAGGCGAGCTGTTTCTGCGCGGCCTCGCTCATGCTCCAGTCGAACCACGAGATGTCGCTGTCCTGACAATAGGCGTTGTTGTTGCCCTGTTGGGTACGGCCGAACTCGTCGCCGCCGAGCAGCATCGGCGTGCCCTGCGACAACAGCAGCGTCGCCAGCATGTTGCGCTTCTGGCGTTCGCGCAAAGCCAGGATGTCGGCGTCGTCGGTCGGACCCTCCGCGCCGCAATTCCAGGACCGGTTGTCGGAAGAGCCGTCGCGATTGTCCTCGCCGTTGGCCTCGTTGTGTTTGTCGTTGTAGCTCGCCCAGTCGTTCAGCGTGAAGCCGTCATGGGCGGTGATGAAATTGACGCTTTCCCAGCTCCGCCGTCCCTCGCGGTTGAAGATGTCACCGGACCCGAGCAGTCGCGGCGCCAGCGCCGATGGCGGCACTTCGGCGCGCCAGAAGTCGCGCGCAGTGTCGCGAAACTTGTCGTTCCATTCCGCCCAGCCCGGCGGGAAGCCGCCGACCTGGTAGCCGCCGGGACCGCAATCCCAGGGTTCGGCGATCAGCTTGACGCTCGCCAGCAACGGATCCTGGTCCATGGCTTTGAGGAAACCGCTCTGCTCGTCGAAGCCGTAGACTTCACGCGCCAGGATGGTGCCGAGGTCAAACCGAAAACCGTCGACATGCATGTGCCCGGCCCAGTAGCGAAGACTGTCCATCACCATCTGGATCACCCGCGGATGCGACAGGTTCACCGTGTTGCCGGTGCCGGTATCGTTGATGTAGAAGCGCTTCTTGTCGGGCAGCAAACGATAGTAGCTGGCATTGTCGATGCCCTTGTAGGACAGGGTCGGCCCGCGCTCGTTGCCTTCGGCGGTGTGGTTGTAAACGACGTCCAGGATCACTTCGAGACCTGCGGCGTGAAGCTTCGCCACCATCTCCTTGAACTCGCGAAGGCTGTTGGCGACGTCGGCGGCGTAACGCGGATCGGGCGCAAAGAAGCCGATGGTGTTGTAGCCCCAGTAGTTCGTCAGCTTCTTCTCAAGCAGATTGCTGTCATTGATGAAGGAGTGGATCGGCAACAATTCGACCGAGGTGATGCCGAGCGATTTCAGATAATCGACGACCTCCGGCGCGCCGAAGCCGGCATAGGTGCCGCGCAGATGCTCGGGCACGCCGGGATGTTTCTTGGTGAAGCCCTTGACGTGCGTTTCGTAGACGATGGTTTCGTCCCAGTGCACGTTTTGCCGCTGCGCGTCGGCCTGCCAGTCGAAATCGGGATCGACGACGACGCATTTCGGCATGAAGGCCGCGCTGTCGCGCTCGTCGAATGTCAGGTCGTCGCCGCTCTCCATCTTGTAACCGAACAGCGCCGGATTCCAGGTCAGCGCGCCGACATGGGCGCGGGCATAGGGATCGAGCAGCAGCTTGTTCGGATTGAACCGGTGTCCGTTGTTTGGCTCATAGGGCCCGTGCACGCGATAACCGTAATATGTGCCGGGGCCGACGCCCGAAATATAGCCGTGGAAGACCTGATCGGTGTATTCCGGCAATTCAAACCGATGCGTCTCGCGCTCGCCGTCGAACAGGCAAATCTCCACCTTGGTGGCATTGGCCGAGAAGAGAGCGAAATTGGTGCCCTTGCCGCTCCAATGGGCGCCCAGCGGATACGGCAATCCCTCTTCGATCGCGAAGTCAGTCATTGAAGTCCCCCAGGCGCATCGTTGCGCAGCCAGCTCGTGTCCCGATTCTGAAGTTCGTATCATTTCACGGAGCCACGTTTCGAACTTCGGAATCGAAAGGACACGAGCAAACCTATTGATCTAGTGTGGCTTTGGTTCAGAAGTCCGCATGACGAACTCGCGGCGATCATGATGCGGACTTCTGAACCGCCACACTAGTGTTCCGATTCCAACATTTGCATACCGATCTGGCTGGCACTTTTGCAAATGTTGGAAGCGAAGGACCACTAGCAGATATAGTTTTCTAGTGGAGTTTTGGATTTGACATTCGCCTTGCGCATTCCCGGCTACGGGTTAGCGAATGTCAAATCCACTAGCAAACGCGGTTGCGAGCGAAATGTTTCAATCAGGCGCAACTTTTCCCACATATCAGCGCAAGATTGATGACGCTTCCGTTGCGGCTGGCCACGGCGCGGCCCGTATTGCCGCAGCAAGCCGGTTTGTCATGGCGACGGTTTCCTGTTGAGCTATTAAATCCGCTTCACACCTGTTTTCTCAGGCCTGACGTCTCCAGCATCTTCACCAGCCACCAGCGCCAGCGCGGCGCTTGATAAAAAAGTGTCAGGCTTGGCGAAGGGTATCCATCGACAGTCTCGGACAGTTGCCCGCTCGCCATCGACAGCTCGATGGTGCCGCCCTTCTTGTCGCTCTTCGTGCAACGCCAATTGAGCGCGTCGCGGACGGCGCAATTGCTCAGCTTCGAGGGCGCGTCGCTACCGATCCAGACGATGATGCTTTGCTGGTCGGGAAACGCCTTATAGGTCTCGGTGACCGAGGTGAGTTCGTCCTTGAGAATACAAGGACCGTCATCGCTGCGGTTGGACGCGCAGAACATCCGGTAGACCGTCGCCTCGCCCCTGAAGTGCTCAACAGCGGGCCACATGATGAACGCGGCCAGACCCAGCAGCAGCCCACCAATCAGACACGTTACTATTTTCTCTGCGACCGTTTCCGGCACGGCCAATCACCTCACCCGATCAACCGGCAACCTAAAGCATGATCCGGAAAAGTGTGAAGCGGTTTTTCCTCGCGACAAACGCGGAACGCGTTTGCGCGGAGATCATGCTTCATCAAAGAACTAAAGCGCGATGACGATTTAACCAAATCTCATCGCGCTTTAGAGCGGCCTTCAGGCTTTGTCGATTTCGTGTCGGGCATGAACGTCGAGAGTTGTCGGCGCACGCGTTACTCGTGCGGCGTGCTCTTGGTCTTCGACGACGAGGCGAAAGCCTCCTTCACCGCGCTCGAGAGTTTCGAGATCGTGCAGAACAGCGCGTCTTCGGCGCAATGCCGCGCCTTCTCCCGCTGCTCGGCCACACGGCGCGGAACGGGCAACGGCACGTTGGCGGGGACCAGCGCCAGCGGCGGGCCGGCCGGCTGACGCGCGGTTTCGATATCGACGCGGAGTTTCTCGTTCTGCTGGGTGGCAAGCGCGGCCGAAATCGCTTCGCGCCGTTGCGCCTCGAGGTAACCGATATATTCGCGATCGATCGCCTTGCGTTCGTCCGGGCTCGGATTGGGGCCGGCGATGTCGAACTTCTTGTCCTGCATGAAATCGTAATAGCTGTAGCCGCCCTCCGCCTTGCGCCGTCCGGCAAACCGCGCGCCGCAGCCGGCGACGAGGCCACTGGCTTCCTCGCTGGCGAGGCTTCGCGATTGCACGCGATCGATACAATCTTCGTAGTCGCGCGCCGATTCGACCGACGACCACCCGCCATATTGAGTCAACGCGATTCCCAGCGCCACCAACGCTGCGGCGGCAACCGAGAGCGTCCACCCGCGTGTGCCAATCCCTAAACGAAACATTGCCTCGGTTCCCCGCAGCACCGCCGATCCGAAATCCAGCCGGCCCCGCCAGCATCAGCGGTTCCTTCCAGGACGATAGCAATACCAGACCCCACCCAATACCGGCACCCTGCTTATCGGAAGTTCGCAAAAACGCCGTGATGTCACGGGCCGGGGCGAACGTCGACAAGCCGGTTCCGATTCGCCCCACTACGCCTTTCGAATGAGGGTTTTTGCGGGCAGGATGAGGTTCATGTTGCAGCACTGCCACAACCGCTCGTTTTTTGGCGCGCGCATTTTCTCGCCATCATTGAGATGAGTTCATCAGGCATAGTGGCTTTCGTCAGTTCGAAAAGGTGCGGCCATGCCGGTCAGGAAGATGATTGCAACGTTTGCTTCGGTCGCGGCCGCCGCCTGCGGCCTGTTGATGGCGAGGGTGAACCGTCCAACGGATGTCTAAAGGGGTTCGCCAAACACAACGAAGACGGGGCTATAATAATCGTACGCAGTAATGACGTCATCGCGACTGCCGGGGGTGGCCGAGACTGTTGGCAGCGCGAGTGATGGTCGGACAGCCAAAGAAGGTTTGGGGTCAAGAGAGGATTTGGCGTGTGGAGGCGTGGGGGAGTGTGACGAAGGGGGGAAGGGGGTGTGTGACGAAGGGGGGAAGGGGGTGGACTGCAGCGCTTTTACGCCGATCGCTGATGCGACGAATC